>JBGUUQ010000118.1:0-19555 GCA_045133615.1 Muribaculaceae bacterium
GAGCATAGCCGCACAACCAGCAGTTTCAATGCCCTTACCCGTGGCTTTATCATCCCGAAGGAGATGCAGGAAAAGGAGGCGGTAAACGGCTTCTTGGAGTGCTGCGGGCAGTTCGAGCGTATCATCAACGATAGTGGATTTATCACGCTCACCCGACTTGCGGGCGACGAGATAACCGGCACAGAGTCTTCGGCAGGTATCATCGAGAAATACTTCTCGCTCTCGCAGGAGGATACCGCCTGCTTGCAGGACATCGCACTGGGAGCCGGCGAGATGAAGATTGGCGACAACTACCTCTGCCTGCACACTCTTTCCGACCCCGAGGATTTGCCTACAAGCATGGCCACTGATGCACGACGCTACGAGCGTCTTTCGACCGACCGTAGCGACTGCCACCTTTCGTTCGCCGCCCCCCTTGGGGTGTTGCTCACCTGCAACCACATCGTGAACCAGTACCTCTTTATCGACGACTCGGCAGAGATGCTCCAGTCCTCCGATGCCCGTATAGCAGTTGTATATACTCTCCGCAGGAATGAGGTCTTTGCCTGAATTTATGGCAAACAGAATCTTCTCGTTGATTTCCGCACGCTTGCTCTGCGGTATCTGTTGGGGAATGATGGCATACATGGCTGTAATGATTGAAGTGGATAGATACGAAAGACGCTCCGCAAGCATAGCCTACGGAGCGTCACCTGTCTTGTGTTATCATCAGTTCTCGTCTCTCAGTTTGATTTCACCTAATCTGAGTCGCTTGAAACAACTCTCAGCAGCTGCACTGTCCTTAAACTTGACATCTATGCGTCTATTGGCGTAGAACTTGATGCTTACGGCATTGGTCGTTGTCAGGTCATACCAGCGGGATATATCGACATTGCGGGTGTCAAGACCGACAATCATATCGATACTTCCACAAAGCACATCATCTGCACCATAGGCAATACCTTCGCAGAAACGACACACATCGTTATTGGTTTCATAAGCGAAGTCATACTCTTTATAATACTCATAATGGATAGAATCCCAAGTCACAATATCGGGAAAGATGATTTTGTCTTTCTTCAGTTCGGGCTTGACCTTGCTCCAGCAAGAGGGTCTTACAGTATTCAAAAACCGTTTGATTAACTCTTCCTCTGCAGTATCTCGGAAACTCTTGCCTCCGAGATGTTCGATAACGACATCTACGTATGTGTTGTAAACAGGGCGGAAACCCATCGTCAGAGTCTTCTCATCAACCTTTGGTGCTACGACAGAGACTTTATAGGTGTTGTTGAAGTAACCGATGATACGGTTAATGAAGTTTTGTACCGCACTATGGTTCTTGCCTACAAGTTCGTTCATAATCTGGAACGGCTTGAACTCGTGGTGAGTATAGTCCTCCTTCTCCTTGTTGTAATAATCGTGATAACTGCGGACGGTGTTACTGCCGTTCTCCTCATTCTTGAACTTGATTTTACCTTCATACTTGTCGGCTTCCGCCTTAAAGATGTTGTACCACCAATCAATCTGGTCGAGCGTCTTGTAAAGCTCGTCCTGCTGGTTCTGACAATAGATACGGTCTTGTTCCGTAATCTTGTCTTCATTTCTCACTTGTACCTTTAAGATACCCGATAACAGGTCAACGTGACCGACTGCTTGACTGTTGTTGAATACTGCTTGCATAATGCTTAGAGTTAAAGATTAGTAATGCTCATTCTGATTTGATGCGATAGAATGTTGTGATATGATTTTCCATATCCTTGACTATCTTGACCTGTTCAGATCGGTATGATAATCTTCGTTCGACGGCTTCAGCATCTATCTTGTTCCACTCATCAAGAGGCCGGAACTCAAATTGACGCTTATAGCACCATAGGACGAATAGGGTGGGATCATTACAGGTGAATATTGTTCCGTTATGGTCTTTTACATACTCTTGCAATTCTTCTTCACTCCCAAAGGCTATCTCGTAACCATCATAGAGATTACAAGCATCAGGAACTTCACGCTTACGCAGGTAGAATTTCTTCCAATCCTTAGTAGTGAAGTTACCATAGAGAGGATTAGGCTCGGTATAAGTCCATAAAGGAACCTTAGCCTTAAATTTGACTGCTCCATTTGCTCTTGCTCCGCAATGTCCCCATTTCTTAAAGTCTGCCTCAATCCATTCTACAAATTTGAATTTGTCCGGATCTACCCAATGGAATGAACCACCGCTTACATCAAGAGCGATATTGTTATCGCTTTCCCATACGAAAGGAATATATGCATAGAGGCCTCGTTCTCCTTTCTTTTCGATTAGGGAACGGTGATGATAATCACCTCCTTTCTCAATATAGACAACTCTATCCCCAATCTTGGGGGAGTACTCTGAACGAGTTTTCTCAATTACCTCTACAAGCGCATTGACCGTATCGACATCTTCCTGCGTCAGTATATGGTCATAGTCGTATGAAACATTCAGAGGCAGGAGTGTTTCATATGTGTACCTTTTTTCTTGTGACATAACATCTTATATTTCTTGTTAGTCCGGCTATTCGTAGCCGGAGTTCCCAAACTACAGGCTATAAAAGGTCGTGTTCCGGACATGCAAGGTTGTGTGGAAAAATACTGCAAGCCCTACGGGGTGAGGATGATTTTTCCACGACACCCGCAGGGCTTGACCTTGCATGGACGAGAAGAACACGAGTTACCTTTGCCTGTGGTTTGGTGAACTCGGCTACGAATTTGTTATGTCATTTCTTTGTCTCTTGAATAGATTTAGGGAGTCAAATTCTAATAATTGAAATAAAAACTGTATCTTTGCACTCAGAAAAGAGTTGTTTGAAAAGCATGAGGAATATAGTGTAACAAAACAAGTTGGCAATTTCTTATCCATTGCCCATTCTCATGCAAGTTCTTCTTAATAGTTTGATACTCAAAGAATCTTAATCAAACTACATCAAATATAACGAAAATATGAGAAAAGGCTCTTGCTTTTGGCAAGCACCTTTTAAGAAGGTGATGTAATCTATCTTTCGTCGACAGAGTGATGTTTTCCCGCGAAAAAAAATCGCCGCTAAAAATACTTTATATCTTCTGCGTAAATGAATTACCTATTCCGAAGTGTCGGAATATGAAATAATTCGTTACCTTTGTAAAAATATTTGTTTATGGCAAAAATAGGATCAGTGATGACCCCGGTGGGACGCAAGGCGTTGCTATTGGGAAGTGGAGAACTTGGAAAAGAAGTGGCAATCGAACTCCAACGCTATGGTGTGGAGGTTGTGGCTTGCGATAAGTATGCCAATGCACCGGCTATGCAAATAGCTCATCGCAGCCATGTGTTCAACATGCTCGACGGTGAAGCTCTACGAAAAGTAATCGAGCTTGAAAAGCCCGACCATATTATCCCCGAAGTAGAAGCTATCGCTACCGACACCCTTCGCCAACTTGAAGCCGAAGGCTACCACGTCACTCCTACGGCTCAAGCTGCTTGGCTAACGATGAATCGTGAGGGCATCCGTCGTCTTGCCGCCGAAGAATTGGGTATCACTACATCCCCTTATCGCTTTGCTTCGACATATGAAGAATTTTGCGAAGCGGTGAACGTCATCGGTATTCCTTGCGTAGTAAAACCTATCATGAGTTCATCCGGACACGGACAAAGCACAATCAAAAGTGCCGACCAAATCGATGCCGCATGGCGTGAAGCCCAAGAAGGCGGACGTGCAGGAGCCGGACGTGTCATTGTCGAAGGATTTATCGATTTCGACTACGAAATTACGCTTCTCACCGTGCGCAGCTGTTCTGGCACTACATTCTGCGAACCGGTAGGACACATCCAAGTCAACGGCGATTATCGCTATTCATGGCAACCTCAACCCATGACCAATACTGCGCGTTCTTCGGCACAAGAGATAGCACGTAAAGTCACCGACGCTCTCGGTGGTTACGGTATTTTCGGAGTAGAACTTTTCATCAAGGGCGACAAAGTTATCTTCAGTGAAGTTTCTCCGCGTCCTCACGACACCGGAATGGTCACCATGATTTCTCAAGACCTCAGCGAATTCGGACTCCATGCCCGTGCGCTCCTCGGTCTCCCCGTTCCCGCCATTCGTTTTCTCGGTCCATCGGCCTCTCGCGCAGTAGTCGTTGAAGGCGATTCCGACAAAATCGAGTTTGACAATCTTGAAGAAGTACTCGCCGAGCCGGGCGTACAATTGCGCATATTCGGAAAACCGGAACTCAACGGACACCGCCGAATGGGTGTAATCCTTGCTACCGATGAAACCGTAGAAGCGGCTCGCGACAAGGCCGAACGCGCATACAATCACCTTCGCGTCAATGTTCTCCCCCGTTAATCACACAATCCGCATCATAAACGAGCCTCGAATCAAATGCGATTCGGGGCTTATTTTTTGCGTCGACGCGAACGCAATTTCCGTGCCTGCTTTCGATACTCCTCTGCCGCTGTATTCTCCCCTACTTTTTCATACAAGTCGGCAATACGATTATAAATTGCCGGGTCGGTCTCATTGACCGACAAAGCCCGTAGATACCAATCAAGAGCAAGCGGATAGTCACCGAGACGCATATGGATATTGCCAAGTTGGAATAGAGCATTGTAATGCGTCTCATCCAATTCGACAATCTTTTCAAAGCACTTGATTGCAGCATCATAGTCCTCTGCAGTAGACAACGCAAGCCCTTTCCCATACCATGCCTCAATATAATCGGGACTCAACGACAACGCCTTGTCATAGTTGGCGATAGCCGGTGTAATGGCATCACCATCGTGCAAGCAGTCATCACCCATCATCACATATTCGCGAGCCAAGCTGCGGAATCGTTCGGCATTGCGCGCCACCTCCGTCCGATATGCTTCCAACTCTTGCTGCATCCGAGGTATCATCATCATCTTCTGTCTCACCAACCGCATTGCCACATCATTACCCAACTCCGAGCGCGAGCGCATAGCCTCGATGAATTTGTCGAACGCGCCCACCACATCTCCGTCGTCGAAAGCTTTGGCTGCAAGATTATAGCAATCGTCGGCATGCGCACGTTTCAAAGCCTCGTCGATAAGCCGACTATCATTAAAGCTACGGCTGTAAGCACTGACAGCCGTACTGACAAATATATCGCGTGGCGACAACGGACTGCGCAGTACCATTCCGTCGAAACTGCGGCATCGGCTGAGCGCCACATAAGCCTGCCCGCCACTGAATGCACCGCGTCCCATGTCGATAATCACATTATTAAAAGTCAATCCTTGACTTTTGTGAACCGTCAAAGCCCAAGCCAGACGCAACGGATATTGAGTAAATGCACCCTTCACCTTTTCGATTACCTTCTTCGACTTCTCGTCGTATTCATAGTGGACGTTTTCCCATACCATCTTCTCCACCACATGCGTATTGCCATTTTCAAGTTCCACTTCGAGAAGATCCGCTCGGGCACACGTCACTTTTCCGATTGTGCCGTTCACCCACCGCCGCGACTGGTCATTGCGAATAAACACTACCTGCGCTCCGACTTTAAGAGTCAATTCCATCTGCGTAGGCAACGAGCTTTCAGGGAAATCGCCCGACACCGTCCCCTCATATATCACTTCAGGGGTCGACAATTCAGCCAACCGACTCTCATTGATACCGTCCACCTTGTCGCGCGTAGTAGCAAGCGTCATAACCATTCGGTCATCTTTATCGCTCGATTCTTGCAAGCTGACACGACTATTCAACCGAGCAATGTCGAATGTCGACACCCGACATTCACGCACCCGGTCAAGCAATTCGATAAAATCTCCGTCGCTCTGACGATATACTTTGCGCAATTCAATCGGCACGATATTTATATCCCGAAATGCCTGAGCACTGAAAAAGTAACTGTTCGTATAGAATCTGCGCAACACATCGCGCATATCGGCCGTCACCACCGGTTCAAGCTGGAATATATCACCGACCAACAGCAACTGCTTGCCCCCGAACGGCTCACGCATATTGTTGCTATACACCCGGAGCACCTTATCCATAAAATCAATGATGTCGGCTCTTACCATCGAAATCTCATCAATAATTATCAATTCGAGATTTCGGATAAGTTTAATTAAATTTTTAGGATACTTCATACGCGAGCGCAATCGACTCACGGCAAATTCAGGGTCATCGGGGAGCAATGGCTTGAATGGGATGCGGAAAAACGAGTGCATCGTGACTCCACCCACATTTACGGCTGCAATGCCGGTTGGAGCCAGCACCACATAATTTTTCTTTGTCTTCGAACAGATATATTTCAAAAACGTAGACTTACCCGTACCCGCCTTTCCGGTGAGAAATACCGACTGACGAGTATATTGGATGAGCTTCCACGCATTTTGAAACTCCGGATTATCGAGGTCTATTTCCTGTAATATATCTGCCATAAATATCCACAAAAAAGGATAGCATAATCACGCTATCCTTTTTACGCTATAAAATTACAAAAAATTCTTAGAACTTGTAGCCCACACTAAATACGAGCGAATTATTGTTGTCTTTGAGAGACACCTCCGGAGACCGGTCGATAATAACTGAGCCGTCCATTGTCGATGA
Organism: Muribaculaceae bacterium; assembly: GCA_045133615.1. GTDB lineage: Bacteria > Bacteroidota > Bacteroidia > Bacteroidales > Muribaculaceae > M3. Next base: position 6,549 of record JBGUUQ010000118.1, read on the forward strand.
AAACGCATGATATGTGCTCTCTCGGTTTTTATGCACGTATGCCATATCGGCATAGAACCCTTTGTAACGATATCCGAGACCGCAAGTGATATATTGCGTAGTCTTGTCGAATGTGTACGACGGACGTGTTCCTGCGGTATAGACATATTCGTCGCCATCAGCCACACGTGCTTCGACGGGCGATGATTGGTAGCTGTAACCGGCACGTACACTGAATTGCGGAGTCACTCGATACTCTCCTCCGATACGCACGATATTCATCCCTTTATAATATCGTTCGATGTCGGAGTTGAAATCATCGTATTCGTCCCAATCGTTTGAATACGACATCGACGAATAATCGACATATTCGTAATCGACACTGATGATACCGCGACCCCCGATAACACCGGCTGCACTGGCTATCAAACGCCAAGGAGTGCGATAATTATACTCCTCACTATATATATATCCATCATTGGTCTCACTATACCCTCTCAATCCCGACGAATAATCGAAGTCCATTGCAGCATAATAATTGCTTGTCATCGAATACCATGTAGGAGTATGAACTGCAAGACCAAGACGAAGTTCATTGATAGGCTTCACTATCACACCGAGCTTCATGTTGAAACCCGTACCGTAATTGTGCAGAAAGTTTTCCAATCCATAGTAAGCATTGCCGGTTTCGGTACCGCGCTCATCGGCTGAAACAATAGTTGCTCCCGACCATGCTTCATCGTAATATGTTTCCGACTTATAGTCAATATCGGTTATACCGAAGCCAAGACCCCAATACACGGTGTTCATGATATTTCCACCGAAATTGATACTGTATTCGTCAACATATCCGCGTTCGCGATTGACAAAAGAAGCATCACCTGACGCCCCCGGTTGCATGACAATACCATTGAAACTGTCGCCATCGGCCGTAGGAACAATCGCATACGCATCATAAGCAAGAATGCTCAGCCACGGGGCATAATAGCTCGGTCCGATTGGATCGATATAAGGATCGAAACTGCCGGGTACGTATTGCAAATCAGCTTGTGTCAGGCGAGCATTATTAGTTGAGGCTGCAATATTATTGCTCAACGAAGCATTGAGCGTTGGTATTTTACCGCGATATACACGGTCGAACGACTGTACACGAGAGAAGCTTGCGCCCCACGAAAATACAGGCATCACCTCACTGCTAAGCATCGTCGTTCCCACGTATCCGAAATTATTGCAATACACCTTTGTCTGATCATCGCTTACCGATGCTCCGGGTGCCGATGTCTTAGTCGATTGCATGTCGATATCAAACGTAATCCCCACCTCACTGCTTCGATATACACCGATACCGGCGGGGTTTTGGTTGAGAGTGGAAAGATCGCCGCCAAGTGCACCGAAAGCACCTGCCATACCCATAAATCGAGCCGTACCTTTCATATCCGGTTGAGACATCTGATACGCCTCCGCGGCACTTTGCGCCGAAAGCAGCATAGGTGTCGCCGCAATAGCGGCTATTAAAATATTTCTTTTCATATCGATTGTTCTCTTTTTTAATTCAAGTAAATACAATGTTTGACCGAACACTATCTGCGACCGCCGCCTCGGCTTCCGCCGCCACCGCGACTACCACCACCGCCAAATCCGCCGCGATGACCTCCGCCATTACCGCCTGACGAAAATCCGCTGTTTCCACGACTGCCGGTGTTTCCGGAGTTATATGAGCCACGACGGCTGTCGTCGTGGCTATTCGACGAATTATTCTGCCAAGTCCCTTGTCCGCGACGATTGTTGCCTCCCTTATAACCGGAATTGCTGCCGGGACGATACCCATTGTCTCCTCTACCGCTGTTGTAGCGAGGCCCGACAGTCCGACGACCTCCGGCAGTTCCTGATGCCCAACGGCGATTGCCACCTCCGGGATGAGCCGGTCCGGGACGATAGCCGGGATAGTAACTCGGATGCCAATACGGTCCGGGATATGGTCCGGGGTACCAACCGAAATACCAACTCGGTCCTCTCCATCCATAGTAAGGATAACCCCAATACCATGAATTCCACATCCAATTACTATAGGAATACGGAGAATACCAACCCCAATCCATCAGCCACAGGTCGGTAAACGTACTTGAACCGACTATGATATTGACTTCGGGCTGAGCTGAAGCATAGTAATATTCCACCAACTCCGGGTCGTTGAGAGATACCACAACCTGCGGGTCATAGAATCGCTCAATACGGCGCGTATATTCAAAATTTTCACCTTGAGAAATAGAGGCAGTATCCACCTCGGCAGGCGTGCGACGATTGTATTCATCCACATCACGCACCTCGCCGGTATTATACACCGTGTAAGTATCGGCAGCCGGATAGTCGACAACCGTTTTGCTCGGTGCCGTCACTTTCTTTACCGTCTTCTGCTTCACTTCTTTCGACGGATTATAATAGATGTCATCGTCATAATAACTCTGAGCACTAAGGAGTCCGACACTACCGGCCAATAGTGCTGTCACAACAAATACTCTTTTTACACTCATAGTAATAGTTTTTAATTATTCTTATGAATTTGACTAAACAATCCGAAAATAGTTTAATCTTCGTTCAATAAAACTACCACAAATATAGCGTTTATCATTTAATATTGCCAATTAGTCGCCCCTAAAATGTGCATTATTAACATTTACAACAAAGGGCGAAGCCTGACGACTTCGCCCTCCGCGCATTCGCTTCATGCCGGCTACAAGTCTCTTCCGGGACGGAAATTGTAGGCTATCATACATAGGGCAATACCCCAATAGATAAAAGCTACCGATGTGAGAAAACTCACTAACATCATATCCTGAATCCAACCGGCCTCAATGAAGAAAAAGCCGACGATCAACATCAGGATACCATTTATCAAATGAAGCCACCAATATTTCTTACCGCTGAGATTGCACGCATCGATTATCGATATTACACCCCAATAGAGAAAAACTATCGACAAGAAATATGGCAATACCAATTCCGATAACACCAAACTTCTCACAAGCATAAATCCGATAAATATATCGATGACGCCTCCGGCAAGCCACCATCCCCACCCTCGTGGTCGATGGAGGCCCGACGACACCATCAGTTGAACTACTCCGACAGCAATGAGCAACCATCCGAATATGCGTGCCGCAGCTGCATATCCGGCCACGGGCCAAAACCAATAGGTGAAGCCACATCCCATCATCATTAACCCCACTACGAGGACCACCCACCAATACTTGGATTGTCCCCAATAACTCAAACTTGAAACTTTCATAGTAATCTTATTTTAAAACATTGAAACTTTAGTGCGTTTTCACATCCTAATAACAATAATTTCACATCTTTTGTTGATTTTCCCTCCCGATTCCCCTATCATCCTATTTGACAATATACTGCTTTAGCAGCTTGAGTTTCATTATTACGCAAGGTTTTTGTAATTTTGTGGCTCAATAAATAGATTTAATGTGATTTATCCGCCGACTTTTGAATCCAAAATCGGATTTACCACCATCCGAAACCTGATAAAAGCTCATTGCGTATCATCGCTTGGTAGCCGCCTTTGCGACGATATGGAATTTTCCGATAATTTTGACACTGTCAACTATCTGCTTTCATCGACTGCCGAAATGCTTGCCATTCTCGGTAGCGGAGAGTCGTTTCCGCTCGACAACGTGCATGATGTGACCGAGGCCATCACCACAATCCGTATCCCCGGCACTTTCATTCCGGCTTCGGAATTGCTACGTGTGCGCCAATCGCTCGGTGCGATAGTCGACATCGCCGCTTTCTTCCGCGTTCACCGCAATGAGGAAGGGATCTCCCCTTATCCCCTACTCGACCAATTGGCACAGACGATGACACCGTTTCCTATGGTCATCACCATGATAGAACGAGTGCTCGACCGTTTCGGCAACATCAAGGACAATGCATCTCCCGAACTGGCTGAAATACGTCGCTCACTCGCTGCCACTACCGGCTCTATCAACTCCGCAATGCGCCGCGTGATGGGAGCAGCCATTGCAGCCGGATATATCGAAGCCGACACGAAGCCGTCGATGCGCGACGGACGATTGGTAATCCCAGTGGCTCCGATGCACAAGCGCAAAATCTCCGGAATCGTACACGACGAGTCGGCATCGGGTAAAACGATTTTTATCGAGCCGGCAGAAATCGTAGAGGCAAACAACCGCATTCGCGAACTCCAAATGGAGGAACGACGCGAAATAACACGCATATTAATAGCTATCGCCGACGAAATGCGACCGCACATCGACGATATGCTTGCCAGCTATGCAATACTTGGCGAAATAGATTTCATTCATGCCAAAGCACGCTTTGCCCAAGAGATCGACGGGCGTATACCAGTCGTAGAACCAAGTACCGGCATCGAGTGGTATCATGCCACCCATCCTCTCCTTCTTCTTTCGCTTCGCCGCCAAGGAAAAGAGATAGTGCCGCTCGACATAACCCTCAACCAAAACCAACGGCTACTCATCATCTCCGGGCCCAATGCAGGCGGAAAATCCGTCTGTCTGAAGACTGTAGGAATAGTGCAATACATGGCACAATGCGGAGTGCTGCCACCCCTCTACGAAAATTCTCACCTCGGCATCTATTCCGACATCATGGTCGATATAGGCGATGACCAATCGATTGAAGACGACCTCAGTACATACAGTTCGCATCTGCGCAACATGAAGATGTTTCTCAGCAACGGCAACAGCCGCTCGCTCGTCCTCATCGATGAATTTGGCGGAGGTACGGAGCCGCAAATCGGCGGAGCGATAGCCCAAGCCATCCTCAAGCAGTTCAACATACTATCGATGTGGGGTGTAATAACCACCCACTACCAAAATCTCAAAAACTTTGCGGAAGACACCGACGGACTTATCAACGGATCGATGCTCTACGACCGTCATTTGATGCAACCGATGTTCCGTCTGTCAATCGGCAATCCCGGAAGTTCGTTTGCAGTGGAAATCGCCCGCAAAATAGGTCTTCCGACCGACATTATCGCCGATGCAGAAGAAATAGTGGGCAGCGATTACATCAACCTCGACAAATATCTTCTCAACATCACACGCGACAAAAGATATTGGGAAAACAAGCGCACTGCCATACGCCAAAAAGAGAAAAAACTCGAACAGGTACTCGAACGCTATGAAGAGGATGCTTCGCAATTACGCGAAAAACGTCGCGAAATCATAGCTGAAGCCCGACAGGAGGCTCAACGCATTCTCGATAGCAGCAATGCATCAATCGAGCGCACTATTCACGACATCAAGCGTGCACAAGCCGAAAAGGAGAAAACTCTTGAGGCGCGTCGTCGACTACAAGAAGAGAAAAAGAAACTCGCCGAATCGGAGCGAAACAACGAGCACCCGCTACTTCACAAAGCCCCCAAAAGCAATAAAAAACCGACTCCAAAACCGGCACAGCAGTCCGACAATCGTCCGATCTCGGTAGGCGACACCGTGAAACTTGACGGACAAGGCACCCCCGGCAAGGTACTCGAAATTCAAGGCACAAATGCAGTGGTGGCATTCGGCATGCTGAAAACATCCGTAAAAACATCGCGACTGAAACATTCGCTTGCCAAAGTGGATAGCGGAGCAAAATCATCATCATTCGTCAGTTCTTCTACAGCCGACAGCCTGCGCGACCGCCAACTCAAATTCAAACAGGAAATCGACGTACGCGGCATGCGCGTCGAAGAAGCCGTGCAAGCCATTACCTATTTCATCGACGATGCCATCCAATTCAACGCCAAGCAAGTGCGGATACTCCACGGCACAGGCACCGGAGCATTGCGCCAATACCTGCGCCAATACTTAGACACTGTGGCAGGAGTGAAACGCTATCGCGACGAGCATGTCCAATTCGGCGGTGCCGGTATCACTATCGTCGAGCTTGACTAAATAGGTCAAAACGAAATAGATAGCCATCGAGATAAGCGTTTTAAAAGAAAAATGCCAATTTTATTGCAAAAAATATTGCAGAATAAAAACATTTTTGTACTTTTGCATCACAATCAGTAAGAATATGACACGATTTTACGCATATTATTTTTCTTATTATTTTTATTCGGTGAATAAAAACGGGATTTTATGTGCGTAACCAATTATGAATAGTAATTCACAAGATATAGAATCCCGTTGAACACAGCGGGATTTTTTGTTTTATATCAATCGAATCGACGAATATGAACAAACGAGTGACAATACAAGGCGTAGCAGGATGCTACCACGACGCGGCAGCGCGAGAGTATTTCAAAGGTGAAGAAATCACAACAATTCCATGCGATTCTTTCCCCGAAATGTTCGACGTGCTCGACAACGACGCCTCGCTCATCGGCATTCTCGCCATTGAGAATACCATTGCCGGCAGCTTGCTGCAAAACCATGAGTTGCTCCGCCGAAGCAATCTACAGATTGTAGGAGAATACAAAATGCGCATATCCCACGTGCTTGCTGCTCTGCCCGGACAGACCATCGATGAACTTTCTGAAGTAAACTCTCACTCGATGGCATTGATGCAGTGCGAACAATTCCTCCGCCATCATCCCAACCTCAAGATGGTGGAAAAATTTGACACCGCAGGCTCTGCCAAAGAGATCGCCGAAGAGCAGCTCGACGGACATGCCGCCGTGTGCGGAGAATATGCCGCCAACCTCTACGGACTCAATATCCTCGAACGCGGCATAGAGACCAACAAGCGCAATTTCACTCGTTTTCTCATCATTGCCGACCCGCTCGTAGCCGGCGAATTGCGTCCGCGAGAAGAACAGCTCAATAAATCGTCGATTGTATTCACTCTGCCCCACACCCACGGAGCATTGTCGAAAGTTCTCACGATTTTTTCATTCTACGACATCAATCTGTCGAAGATACAATCATTGCCCATCATCGGGCGTGAATGGGAATATCGCTTCTATGTCGACCTGACATTCGACAGCTACGTACGCTATCGTCAATCCATCGATGCCGTGCGCCCGCTTATCAACGACTTCCGTATTCTCGGCGAATATATCGACTGCGAAATTTAAATCACAACCATCATGACAACAATCGTTCCTGCCGACCGCGTGTCGGAAATTCAAGAATACTACTTTTCAAAGAAGCTTCGCGAAGTAGCTCGGCTCAATGCCGAGGGCAAGGACATAATATCGCTCGGTATCGGCGGACCCGACCGTCCCCCTCATGCCGACGTGATTGATACACTCGCCAACGAAGCCCGCAAAGACAACGTTCACAGTTATCAGCCATACGTAGGAATCCCTGAACTGCGCCGAGCATTCGCTTCATGGTACAAAACATGGTACAGCGTAGAACTCGATGCCGACAAAGAAATACAACCGCTTATCGGTTCTAAAGAGGGTATATTACATGTGTCGCTGACATTCCTTAACCCCGGCGACGGCGTCCTCGTTCCCAACCCCGGCTATCCGACCTACACATCAGTAAGCCGATTGGCACAAGCCGAGATATTCACCTACGACCTCACCGAAGAGGGAGGCTGGATGCCCGATTTCGATGCACTCGAACGTCTGCCGCTCGACCGCATTAAGCTCATGTGGATTAACTATCCACACATGCCCACCGGCACACCCGCCACAATGGAGCTATTTGAACGCATAGTCGATTTCGGAAAACGCCACAACATTGTCATCGCTCATGACAATCCATATAGCTTTATCCTCAACGACCGTCCAATGAGCCTGCTGCAAGTGGAAGGCGCACGCGACATAGCCATCGAAATGAACTCGATGAGTAAAAGCCACAACATGGCAGGATGGCGCGTGGCGATGTTGGCGTCCAACCCCACTTTCATCTCATGGATACTCAAAGTGAAGTCAAACATCGACTCCGGACAGTTCCGTCCGTTGATGCTCGCTGCGGTCAAAGGTCTTGAGACCGGCAAAGAATGGTATGACGATGTCAACGCTTGCTATGCCGCACGACGCAAAGTTGCAGAGGAGATTATGACAGAACTCGGCTGCTCGTTCAATCCTCAACAGACAGGCCTGTTCCTTTGGGGACGGATTCCCGAATCGGTCGAATCGAGCGAAGCACTTGCCGACCGCGTACTCTACGATGCCCGCGTATTCATCACCCCCGGATTTATCTTCGGAAGCAACGGAGCACGCTACGTGAGAATATCGTTATGCGCCACCGAACAAAATATGCGTCGGGCTCTCGAACGCATCAAAGAAATGAATAATACAAACAACTAAAAACATATCATTACAATGGAAGAACTTCAACCTATCGTATTGGAGGGTATCGACCCGCAAAAGCCCCTCATCATCGCCGGTCCTTGCAGCGCAGAGACCGAAGAACAAGTAATGGAAACCGCACGCGAACTCGCAGCCAACGGCATTAAAATATTCCGCGCCGGCATCTGGAAGCCGCGCACAAAACCCGGAGGATTTGAAGGTGTAGGCGTAGAAGGTCTCCAATGGCTCAAACGAGTTAAAGAAGAGACCGGAATGTACACTTCCACCGAAGTCGCTACAAAGCAGCACGTAGAAGCCGCCCTCGAAGCCGGTATCGACATTTTGTGGATTGGTGCTCGCACATCGGCCAATCCGTTTGCTATGCAGGAAATCGCCGACGCTCTCCAAGCTGCCGGAGCCGACTTGCCCGTACTTGTAAAAAATCCCGTCAATCCCGACCTCGAACTATGGATTGGCGCAATGCAACGCATCTATAATGCAGGCATCCGTCGCATTGGAGCCATACATCGCGGATTCAGCTCTTACGGTAAACACCTCTACCGCAATATGCCTCAATGGCACATCCCCATCGAACTTCGCCGCCGTTTCCCAAACCTCCCCATCGTATGCGACCCCAGCCATATCGGTGGTAAACGCGAACTCGTGGCATCGATTTCACAACAAGCATTCGATATGGGATTCAACGGACTTATCGTCGAAAGTCACTGTAATCCCGACTGCGCATGGAGCGATGCAAGCCAGCAAGTGACACCCGAAATCCTCAATTTCATCCTCAACACCATCGTGCTCCGCGACTCCAAGCAATCAACCGAGAGCCTCACTCTGCTCCGTCAACAGATCGACCGCCTCGACAACGAATTGCTCGAAGTACTCAATAAGCGTATGCGCGTATCGCGAGAAATCGGACAATACAAGAAAGAGCACCGCATGCCCGTGCTTCAAGCCGGTCGCTACGACGACATCATGCAATCACGTGTGAAACTCGCACAAGAGATGGGCATGAGCGGCGCCTTCATGAAGACTGTGCTCTCAGCCATCCACGAAGAATCTGTGCGTCAACAGATCGAAGTGCTCAACGACCGTGCTCAATAAATCACTGCGACAATGAAGATTCTCATCATAGGTGCCGGCAAAATGGGGTCGTTTTTCTGCGACGTGCTTTCAATGAAACACGACGTGGCAATGTACGACACCGACCCGCGCCGGTTACTTTTCACGTTCAACTGCCGACGTTTCAGTTCGCTCGATGAGGTAGACGAGTTTGCTCCCGACATGGTTATCAATGCCGCCACGGTAAAATACACCCTCGATGCATTCAATCTCGTGTTGCCTCACCTTCCGAAGTCGACAATTCTCAGCGACATTGCATCGGTGAAGACCGGTCTTCCGGAGTTTTACGCTCAAGCGGGACACCCGTTTGTCAGCACCCACCCCATGTTCGGCCCCACCTTCGCATCACTCAGCAACCTCAGCAGCGAAAATGCCATCATCATCTCCGAAAGCGACCACCTTGGCAAAGTATTCTTCAAAGATTTATACAATGAGTTGCATCTCCATATCGAAGAATATTCTTTCCAAGAACACGATGAAACCATCGCCTACTCCCTTTCGATACCCTTCGCATCTACACTTGTATTTGCCGGTGTGATGAAGCATCAAGACGCTCCGGGCACCACATTCAAGCGACACATGGCTATCGCCCGCGGACTTATGAGCGAAGACGACTATCTGCTAAGCGAAATACTTTTCAACCCCAATACCCCTTCTCAACTTGAAAAGATACGCCAACAGCTCGCCGATTTGCAAGACATCGTAAGCCGTCGCGACTCCGATGCCATGAAGGCCTACCTTGAACGTGTACGCGACAATCTCAAATAATCACGTTTTTCAAAACGACACAACCTACAATCCGAGCGCAGTATCAACGTTGATACCGCGCTCGTTTTTTCATTTTTAAGAAAATCGCTATTCCACACATCTGTGCATATAATTTTCACCGAGGAAAACCAATCTGAAATATTCTTGTTATAAGTTTATGACTTAAAAAACTTATCGGAATATTATGAAACTCAAATCACTGTTTTTACTCTTATGCACAGCTTCGACTATCGTCATCGAAGCAAAAAGTCCGGTCGAACAACAACTCGACTCCCTTAAACTCAGTCATCAACTCATCTATTTCGGCGATGGACCTATGGCCAATAATGACTCGGTTCGTGCACGTATCAACTCGTTCTATTACGACCAATTCCGTCATCTTCAAGACCCACGCGCCCCCTACTTCATGTTTATGAGCAAGGACGCATCGCTCGCCATGGGTATCGGTGGATGCGTCAGAATGAGAGGATGGTATGATTGGGGCGGCGTGATACCTTACAACGGTTTTATCCCCTACGCAATCTCCATTCCTGCCGACAATGCCGAACGTCGCCATCTCGGCACCACACCTGCCGGAACAGCAATGTTCTTCCGCGTTATAGGTCGCAACCATCGTCTCGGAGAGTATCAACTCTACATCGAATGTAATTTCGACGGCTATCAGTCACGTGATTTCCACATGAAAAAGGCCTATGCCACTGTAAACGATTGGACCGTAGGCTATGCCCTATCGACATTCAGCGACCTCGCAAGTCAACCGGTGGTAGTAGATGCACAAGGGCCGAATGCCGAAGTGCAAACCACAGCCGTACTTCTGCGATGGATGCACACTTTCCGACGTAATTGGGTGGTAGCAGCTTCTCTCGAATCGCCCGATAGCCGTGTGGCTGCCGATGGTACCTCAACATCCTCCATCAGTGATTGGTTTCCAAATGTAGCCGCATTTGCCCAATACCAATGGGGAACGGGGCAACACGTGAGAGTGTCGGGTATCATGCGCGTACTCCCTTATCGCGATCTTGTAGCCGAAACCAACCGCAATGAAATCGGATGGGGCTTGCAGTTAAGTTCTGTTTTCCGTCCCGTAGAGCCTCTCACTGTCTACGCCACAGTTAATGGTGGTAGAGGATACGGCAGCCTCACCGGTGATTTGCAAATGGATAAATTCGACCTTATCGACAATCCCGACGAAAAAGGTAAAATGTACACACCAGCCTCATTAGGTTGGTACGGCGCGTTACAATACAATTTCCGTCCCAATCTGTTTGCAAGCGTAGTGATGGGCGAAATGCGTTACCTCCCGGAACATGAGGTAGCCGTTGATGCTTACAAATACGGGCTGTATGGAGCCGTCAACCTATTCTGGAATCCGACACCGCGTCTACAACTCGCCGCAGAGATGAATCTTGGAAAGCGACAAAACTTCAACGGCGAGCATAATTATGCCCGCCGCGTAAGTATGATGTGTCAATTTTCGTTCTAAGCGTTAATGATGCCGATAGCCTCTTCCACAGTGACAAGCTGCTGCGTTCCGGCGTTCATATTCTTAAGCATCATTTTGCCCTCAGCAAGTTCTGTTTCTCCCACAATAGCCACAAACGGGATAGCAAGAGCATTGGCATAGCCCATCTGCTTTTTCATCTTCGAGGAGTCGGGGTATATCTCTGCCGAGATACCGGCTGCTCGAAGTTGTTTTATCATCTTCATCGATGCAGCAGCCTCTGCCGTGCCAAAGTTGGTAAACATCACTTGAGTCGCTGCCGAAGCATTGTCGGGGTATAAGTCGAGCGCGTTGAGCACGTCGTAGATACGGTCGGCACCAAACGAAATACCCACACCCGACACTCCGTCAAGTCCGAACACTCCGGTAAGATTGTCATAACGCCCGCCGCCGGTGATACTACCAATCTGCACATCCTGAGCCTTCACCTCAATGATGGTTCCGGTATAATAGTTCAAACCACGAGCAAGCGATACATCGAGATCAAGCGCGGCACGAAGCCCCAATCCCATCACACCTGAAATCACCTCGCGAAGCTCTTCCACACCCTTGCGACCGGTTTCACTCGGAGCAAGAACGGCATCGAGTTGAGCCAATCGCTCGTCGAGAGTTCCCGAAATCGAAAGTATCGGATTGAGAGCCGCAATAGCATCTTCCGACAATCCTTTTTCACGAAGTTCGGCATTAACATTGTCAATGCCAATCTTGTCTATCTTATCTATGGCAACTGTGATGTCGATAATCTTTTCGGGAGCACCGATAAGTTCGGCTATACCGGCAAGGACCTTGCGATTGTTGAGTTTGATGGTAATATTGATTTTCAATCGTGAAAACACCTCATCGATAAGCTGAATCAACTCCACTTCATTGACAAGCGAGTCGGAACCGACCACATCGGCATCGCATTGATAAAATTCGCGATAACGTCCTTTCTGAGGACGGTCGGCACGCCATACGGGCTGAATCTGGAAACGTTTGAACGGGAACTGCAATTCAGCACGATGCTGCACCACATATCGGGCAAACGGCACAGTCAAGTCATAGCGAAGACCCTTTTCGCAAAGTTGCGACGTAAGGTGCACGCAATCTCCTGCGTCAATCAACGCCTTGTCGGCTCCGCGGAGGAAGTCGCCCGAATTAAGTATTTTGAAAAGCAACTTGTCGCCCTCTTCGCCATATTTACCCATAAGAGTCGACAGATTCTCCATCGCGGGAGTCTCTATCTGCTTAAAGCCGAAAAGGCGGAACACGTCGCGGATTGTATCGAAAATGTAATTGCGCTTTGCCATTTCGGCGGGTGAAAAGTCGCGCGTACCCTTTGGAATAGAAGGTTTTTGTGCCATCTCTACTATCAATTTCAATTCTGCCTGCAAATTTACTACATTTTTATCAAATAAGCAC
>JBGUUQ010000119.1:0-1597 GCA_045133615.1 Muribaculaceae bacterium
TCTGCACTTCTTTCGGTGATTTTGTTTGTGTTCTCCATCTTTACCTCCTTATTAATCGCCGCAGACATATTTTTTATCTGCGGAAAATACATCCGTTATCGGTATTTCGGTATATGTTCCGCTCTGCTTCTTCCAGGCTTTTATGGCCTCTTTGTAAACGTTAGATTTCTTTACAAATAAGTGTTCGGAATCACCGCTGGAAACGACAATAATAGTATGGTTGCTTTGAATATTGGTGATGTCATAAGCATAATAAGGGACCGGCGAATAAGGCTCATCTAGCGATATAGCAACCTTGAATTGAAGGGTATCATTGTGCGCGTCGCTGGCGTCATCCTTTGAATATTTGACATCAATATAATGTTCCCCGGCGCTTATGCTATATGAAAGCGTATGCTGTGAACTGTTATTATATGTCGATGTGTTGCAAGCTAACCGATAACTATCATCTGATATTTCCGCGCCGCTTTTACCCGCCGGATAATAATTATGATTTAATGCGACATCAGCATTCCCGAACACTCCGAAATCGTATCCTTCTTCGGAATAGTTTATAAATGTAAATGTCACGGTTGCCGCAACAGGAACATAAATATTAACCCGGCAAACCGCCGCCGTTTTGCTGATGCCCTTGTTGTTGCTCACATAATAGCCGCTGCTTTCAAGATCGAATCCGTACTGCCCGACATTTTCAACCGTATAGCTTTCGGGATCGTCGCTGCGTTCTTCGAATTGGCTTGTAATATCTGTCCCGTTATCGGTCACCCTTAAACCGCTGATGCGGTCTGCTTTAATGGTGGACGAATGACCGGGCGAAACTTCCGCCGGATCCGCGCTGACGGTTGCCGATGTCGAATTATTAATCGTAATCGTATAAGTGACATCATTATAACTGTATGTAACCGTCACCGTTGCGCCGTTCACTAACCCGCCATAATAGCCAATCGTAAACCGCAATTTTAGATTGTCGATCTCTGCCCGTGTCCATGTTCCAGTCGTTAACGTGATAGTTTGAGCTGATGTCGATGAAAACTTGCTTGCGGAACCTTTTGCAACGGTTCCGGCGTACAATTGAAGGTTCGCCGTTGACCGGCTTTTATTCTCCAAATGCCCCTTTACCTGACAGGATACCTCTATAATTTCTGCATCTTCCGGGATATCCGCGAATTCAAAACTATAGTCAATATGCGCCGTTGATGATGATCCGCCGGAAGCATAATCGTTGCCGGAAACTGCCTCCGTGTCTGCGCCCTTGCCTATCGCGTTTTGGTATCGTGTGCCGTTGATAGATCCTGATGTCGTATAATCTGTCGGGTATGAACTAATGCTTTTCTGTACAATTGCCATCAGTTAATCACCTGCAAATAAATGTCCCCATCTTCCCCCAGCGATGACGCGGGGGGCGTGGTTCCCGTCCGATATGTGATCACATCGTCTTCATCAATAAATTTAGCGGTTCCCCCGCCCGTGATGGGCAAGGTCACCGCCGGAACTGCCGGGTAACTGGCCCCCAGCAAGCTAATATTTTTTGCCATTAATTGCACCCCCTTTATGAGATGCTTAATACCTTTGTGGTTGAATCCTGGCTGATGGACGG
>JBGUUQ010000120.1:0-14807 GCA_045133615.1 Muribaculaceae bacterium
CCATGCCCGGATGGCGGAATCGGTAGACGCGACGGTCTCAAACACCGTTGGAGCAATCCATCCCGGTTCGATCCCGGGTCCGGGTACACCTAACCGTGGAGAAGAGCAATCTTCCCCACGGTCTTCGTTTCCAATAGCTACCCAACTCATTGACGTACTTGTTAATAAGTTCACGTGCTATGTTTTAAAAATGGTTCTATGGTTGCTTGTTTTAAATATTATCACTAATTTTGCTATATGAAGGAAGTACTTACCATCAAATCATTAATCACAGAAGCAGAACGATTTTGTTTGCTCAATTCGGGTGTATATAAAAGCGAACTTTTTGGCGTTACAGACGGAAAGGCTATTGGTACTTTTGTTGAGCATCTTTTCCAACAATTTCTCGAAGAACGTTACGAAATTAAAGTTGGTAATTCTGCCAATGGATTGGATTTACCATCTATCAACACGGATATTAAGGTTACATCTATAAAACAACCACAATCGAGTTGCCCTTTTAAGGATAGCAAACAAAAAATCTTTGGGTTAGGATACAACCTTCTCGTCTTTGTTTATAGAAAATTTGATGACTCAAATACAAAGAAGGGTATGTTGGATTTTGTATCATGCAGTTTTATCGATAAAAGTCGAACAGCGGATTTCCAAACTACCACAGGCTTACATAAAATAATATCAAACCAAGGCAATCAGGATGATGTTTTTGCATTCTTGGTAGAACATAACATTCCAAGCGATGAAGTGACCCAATATAACATGGCTGGCGATATTTTGAAAAATCCTCCACAAATCGGATACTTAACAATATCTAATGCTCTCCAATGGAGACTTCAGTATGGAAGAGTTGTGGCTATGACGGATAACGTCGATGGTATAGAACAGATAATCAAGTTTTCAAAATGAGAAATTTGATTAATCGCATTCACAATACAGATTACACTGAAGCCAATTCCATAATTAGGTCACTTAGTGGAATCGTTGACTACTTCTCTTCAGAGCAAGATAAAATTGATTTTATTTCTATTCTTGAAATAAATACATCCATCGTATGTGAAGACAGGGTGTCTTATGGTGATTGGCAAACACCAATGTCACTGGCAGAAAAAATATGTGATATTCATCTATCCAAATTTGGAAGTCCTGATATAGTAATAGAACCTACATGCGGACTTGGAGCTTTTGTATTATCTGCATTGAGAAAATTTCAGAATATTAAAGAGTTTTATGCCATAGAGATTAATCGTCAATACGCATCTGAATTAAAGCTGAAAATACTGTTGAATGCCTTGACTTCTCCTTCTCAGAGCCATCCCGATATTTACATCTATAATACAGATTTTTTTGAGTTTGATTTTATACCCATAATTGAGAAAAGCAAAAGAATGGGATGGAACATGGCTATTATTGGAAATCCGCCATGGGTAACTAACAGCACTCAAGGGAAGAACAACTCTAAGAATATTCCATTCAAAAGTAATATTTTCAAGTTAAAAGGTATTGATGCTATAACAGGTAAAAGCAATTTTGACATAAGCGAGTATATATCGCTAAAATTGTTGCATTTATCAGAAATAAATACCGGAGGAATCTCATTCCTTCTAAAAAATTCTGTAATTCGAAACATCTTAATTAAACAGCATACCGAGAGGCTACATCTTGGAAATATTGAACAGCGATTAATTGACGCATCTATAGAGTTCGATGTTTCAGTAGATGCATCATGCTTTTTTGCCCAATTTGGATGTACACCATCTTTTATTTGCAACGTTTCTGATTTTTATTCAAATACATATATTCAGCAATATGGATGGGTAGATGACTCTTTCGTCTCCAATACAGAATCATATAAAGCCGTCTCAAGATATGATAAAAAATCCTCTTATATATGGAGATCGGGCATTAAACATGACTGTGCTGCCATCTTAGAACTGACTCATTCGAATGGCAAGTATACCAATGGGTTAGGAGAAATAGTTCAAATAGAGGATGATTTGATTTACCCGTTATTAAAAAGTTCGGATATAAATAACTATCAGGAAAATCAATTTAGAAAATTTATAATCGTGCCACAACGAAGAGTTGGAGATAACACCTCGGAATTGAAATATTCACATCCTCATGCATTTTCATATTTGTCTAAATATGAAAATGTGTTTTCGGGTAGAAAAAGTAGTATCTATAAAGGGAAAGATAAGTTTAGCATTTTTGGGATAGGAGATTATTCATTCAAACCCTATAAAATTATTGTTTCCTCTCTCTATAAGTCCGTTAAGTTTATTTTAGTTTCACAGACTGATGGAAAGCCAATCATGGTGGACGACACATGTTATCAGCTTGACTTTGACAACTTAGAAGAAGCAAAATGCATCTTAAATGCACTTAACAGTAATGAAATATGTTCTTTATTGCAATCATTGGTTTTCAAAGATGCAAAAAGAGTTGTAACTAAAAGCCTTTTAATGAGGCTTGATTTGGCTCAGTTGTGTAACGATAAGGGAATTAAAACTACTTCACAACGTTTTAATAATAGTGTATTCCAACAATTATCTCTTTTTGATTAAGTTGCGATTGGTTTTCATGATTCTTATATCCAGTGATGCAACTCCCAAATGAGTTCAAGATCTATCTTAATTGGTTCTAAAACAGCACAGTTAGAGAGGTACTGAAAAGGGCAAATAAAGCAATCTGCTTCCCGATTTCTCCTCTTGCCTCTCACTGTATGCTGGTTTAATGACATTATTACCACTTCGTAAAGAAAATAGGGATAATATTAGCGCGGATTAATTTAATTGCTAAATTTGCAAAGTCATTCAACAAATTGACTGATAATATAAAATATAGTATTTACACAGTTACACTAAATATAGATTATGACATCATTGATTTTTGGTATCTTCGCACTTTTGTATGGCCTATTCACGCTTTATCTGCGATTATTCAAAGATTCCAAAGGACTTGGAAAAATAGAGACAATGAAAAAGACATACGGTGAAAAAACGGGAAGAACTATTCACATTTTCGCATATACCGTACTGCCAATCGTCGTCGGCATTATATTTATCGGTGCATATTGTCTTGGAATTGACATCCTCTAATCAATAATTATCATACTCCGCCATCCCTTAAAATCTATTTCGACAAGACGCCCTCAATAGAGGGTAACCCGCTGTCATTTTGCAATTTGCCCACGGATAGCATAATGCTCATCGGTCGCTTACGCCACACCAAAGCTTTTTAAGGGCAAGTGGGATTGTCCGTCAAAACTACTTAGGAAGCCGATGGATCAGTCGTCCCCCGATTAATCCCAATACCACAACACTAATTAGCATCGGCACTCCACCAAATATACCCATAACGATTATACCATACAAGACTTTATCCAATCCGGAGCCGCCACAAAAGAAATAATCATAACCCACCAAAAGGCCAATACTGACAGGTAAAAGCATTAATAGCAACCAGCCAATTAATGCAAATCTCGACCTTTTTTTCCAACAATGCCAGGAAAGTATGCCGGCAAGCGGAAATGGCAAAATATATCCTAACATATAATCAAAAGCCTCATGCACATACATCATAAAATTTGCTTTGGGACCATAGAGAAAATAAGGGCAACAAAAGAATATTACTGCGGGAACAATAACGGTAGCTAATTCAAATAGCCAAAATCGGCTGTCGAAAAATTTCATTTGCACATTTTTAAAGGATGCTTACTTTAAGATAATGTCTAAAGGTCAAGCGCATAGAGACGATGCTCTTTCAGGGGATGAGCGTCGGGGAGCGCAGGGTGCATGAAGGAGCCGAGGCAGGTCATGCCGAGACGCTTCATCACATTTTCCGACGGGCGGTTGAGGGTTGCCGTGAATGAGTAGACCCTATCAAATAGATGGTGGGTGCGCGCATAATCCAGACACGCCGACGCTGCTTTCGTAGCCAATCCCCTGTGCCAGAATCGATCCGACAGGCGCCAGCCGATTTCCCAGCCCGGTGAGAACGGAGCGTCGAAACAAAACCGATGAAATCCTACATATCCTATAAACTCTCCGGTCTCTTTCAACTCTACGGCATAAAGTCCATGTCCGAACTCCTCAAACTCGGCCACGATGCGATCTACAAATCTATCCGACTCCTCTGCCGACAGTGTTGCCGGAAAGTATCTCATCACCTCCACACTGCTGTTCATCTCGGCAAAAGCCGCTCTGTCCTCATCCTCCCACGCCCGCAGAATCAAGCGCGGTGTCTCTATAAAAACTGTTCCCATAAATACCGGATAGGTTAGTCGCCGATGACGGTAGCAACAATGGACCGAGGGCCGCCATAGTCGCGGAACTCGCAGAGGTATATCCCTTGCCATGTGCCGAGATTGAGCCGACGGTCGGTCACGGGAAGTGTAAGCGTCGAGCCTACAATCACCGACTTGGCGTGCGACGGCATGTCGTCGGGCCCTTCGTCGGTATGCAGATAATATGGCGCATTCTCGGGCACCATGCGGTCGAAGATGGCGCGCAGATCCCTGCGCACGTCGGGGTCGGCATTCTCGTTGAGCGCGAGCGCCGCCGATGTATGCTTGATCAGCAAATTGATCACTCCAGTCTCGGGAAGTGCCGGCAACTGCCGCAACACCTCTCCTGTAATCAAATGAATGCCGCGCGGATAAGCGTGCAACCTAAACTCTACCTGTCGTACCATACCGCAAATTTATGGAAAAGGCACGACATTACAGCAACGTCGCGCCTGCCAAAGCAGAATTAATAATTTCCGGATCATCAAAATTTCGCCAACTCTGACTGGGAGGGTTGGTTGACACGTTCGAGGAATCTATTATTGATGAGTCATCAGTCAGAGGAACTGTCGAGGACGATCCGCCGCGAGATGGGTATGTCGGCGGAAGAGGTGGCGATGTGGATGGTATACGATCCGGGATTGAGGGCACGGCGCGAGGCGCTATCATCCCAGAACCCAAGATCAGAGACGGGAATATCGAATCTCAGGCGAGCCTTTTCGCCGGGAGCGAGTTCTTTCCTGGCAAATGATTTCAGCTCTTTTACCGGGCGCAACACTATTGGCTGATCCTCAGAGGTATAAATCTGTACCACCTCAGCACCGGAACGGCTGCCGCTATTGCGAAGGTCGACCTCAACATGAATGTTGCCGTCCTTCACCTTTACCTGCGGACGTTCCAGTTCAAAGGTAGTGTACGACAGTCCGTGGCCGAACGGATACAGCGGCGCGATCCCCTTTGTGTCGTACCACCGGTAGCCAACAAGCACCGACTCGTCGTAGTTCACATCGTAAAGCATTATCAGGCGCTCGTTGTAGGCACGGTCGGTAGTGTTGTAAAACTGCGCACCGGGAGGCATCGTGTTACATGCCGGAGAATCGCGGAAGTCACGCTCAATGGTTATAGGGAGTTTGCCCGACGGATTGATCTTGCCGGAAAGTATATCGGTCAGAGCGGCCATTCCGTTCTGTCCCGGATACCACCCGTAGACTATGGCGGCGGCACGGTCGTTCCATGCACTCATCCTCACACCCGAACCGGAGTTTACTACCACCACACATCGCGGATTATTCTCCACGGCAAGCCTCACGAGGCGTTCCTGCGCGGACGGCAGTGCGAACGGACGTTCGAACGACTCATTGTCCTCCGTACCCAGCGACACGATCACCACATCGGCCCGAGCCAGTTCACCGACAGTAGGATCGTCGGCAAACACCACGTCGTCGCCATACTCGGCGCGCAATGCATCGGCAAAAGTCACATTGTTGTAGCCGTCGACCGTAGCCGAAGTATAAGGATGCACGCCCGTGCGCGGCACCTCGTCGAGATACCTCCCCACGGCAAGAATCCTGCGCCCCTTCGCGAGCGGCAATATGCCGTCGTTTTTCAGCAGCACGATACCCTCCGACGCCACTTTATAGGCCGTGCGCTCATGAGCCGGGAAGCTGTCGAGTAGCGCCGGCTCGTATTTCGGCCGGTCATACAGTCCGAAAGCATATCCGGTAGCCAACACCGGGCGTATCATACGGTCGATATCCTCCTCCGTAATCGTGCCGCAGGCAAGCAGTTCACGCACCTGCGGTATCATCTCGCGCCGTCCGGGCATCTCGATATTCAGGCCGCTTTTCACTACCTTTTCGGTATCATATACCGAGCTCCAGTCACTCATCACCGCACCCCGGAAGCCGAGAGTGTCGCGGAGCATGTCTGTCAGAAGTAGGCGGTTTTGGCCTGTCCACTCGCCATTGAGGCGGTTGTAGGATGCCATAACATAGGCAGCGCCCGCATCGATACCGGCCTTGAACGGCGGCAGATAGATCTCGTGGAGCGCACGAGAGTCAACAACCGAATTCGAGCGGCGACGGTAAAACTCAGTCTCGTTGCAGAGGAAATGCTTCAGACATGCGGCGGTTCCTGTCGACTGCATCCCCTCGACATATGCGGCACACATCGCAGCCGACAGACATGGATCCTCCCCGAAATATTCATAGTTGCGTCCGCACTGGGAGTTGCGCGCGATGTTGAGTCCCGGCCCGAGAAGTACCTCTATGCCCCCTGCCCTGCACTCCTCCCCGACTGCCCGGGCATACTCGCGCGCCATGGCGGGATCGAATGTAGCGGCAAGCAGATGGGGACAAGGCATCGCCGTCGACCTGTCGAGCTGACGCACCAGTGTGGTATCGGGCAGATTACGCCGTATGTTGACACCCGCCGTGGCATCCGACAGATAGAGATACGGAATCCCCTTGTCGGGCACGCCATACAGATAGAACTCCGAATAGCCGCGCATGAACCCGAGTTTCTCGTCAAGTGTCAGCCCGGCTATCTTCCCGTCGGCCATCGCGTAGGCATCGGCCCACGTCATTACCTGAGCGGCATCGGCCGACATACCGGCTACGGCCAGAAGCATGTATATTATTTTGTGTCTTATTCCTTTCATAAAGCTATGTAAAAAAGAGGGCGGAAAGGGATGTCGGCAATCGGCATGCCTTTCCGCCTGAGCTAAAACAAATTTTTACCTTGATCGCACTTATTACTTGATCGCACTTACATGAGTATGAGCGATTCTACTTTTTATAGGTGATCTTCTCACCCCATACCGGGAGATATACCCCCTGGCGGTTCAGTTTTTCGACCTCGTTGATACCGTACTGATAGCTCCATCGCCATTTCTCCACAGGGTGGTCAAGTTCAAGTATGTGCGACATAAGCACGATACGGGGATCGAGACGCTCTACAGCCTTTGCCATATCCAGACCCACGGCAAGATGCGGGATGAATATGTCGATATCGCGAGTCTTGAGGAGCTGCGTATGATTATGCGAGTCGCCGGTATGGAGTATCACGGCATGTCCCGTATCGGCTCCGCAGTCAATCTGATAATTGACCACGAAGTTTTTAAGCTCCGAGTTGTGGTCGGCAATCTTTACCTCCATCGAAATGCCGTCACACGGAGATATTGTCGCCGCCCCGCCGATCATATAGCCGTTGTCGATGAAATTGGAGTAGACGGGCTTACCGGCGGCAGCCATGGCGTCGACAAGCGCATGGGTATAGTGGTCGTCATGAGCATGGGTAATACACAGAAACTCGATGAAGGGGGCAAACTCCTCGGCAAACTTATGCTTCAGATCAATCGCAAAAGTATGTGTCGGCGTCTTCACGACATAGCCCATGTTGTACACCTGCCACAACACCACCGTACCCGCAGGCACTACTTCCGTCTTCACCTGTTCCAACACCCGTTTGAGGGCATCATGGTGGAATCCGATCATGGAATTATTTTCCATAGCCGCAATGGCGACGGGATCAACGGATGCATAATAATTCTTGAAAGCCGTGTTGGGACACATGTCGGCATATACCTGCATCTCATCCATAGCGGCTTTGCGCCGGCTGTCGAGGTTGAGATACGACGTCTCGTTCCAGAGCGTGTTTATCAGCTCCGCTACCGAAGGTCGCTCCACCGGGGGCGGCGCGGGCACCCCCGGCACCGAGGGGCCCTCATCGCCGCCACACGAACACATGGTCATCGGCAGGAATGCAAATGCTGCCAAGGCCATAGTTTTCTTCAGTACATTCATATCAATAACCGGGATTCTGAGGATAAGCGGCCGTGCCGGCAATGTCGATCTCGGCCTGAGGGATAGGATAATACATAAGATAAGTACGCCCGTTGAGTGTTTTGAGCAGATCGTGGCGTCCGGTACGCTTCACATCCTGCCAGCGCATACCTTCGGCGAAAAATTCGCGGCGCCGTTCGTCAAGAATCAGATCCTCATACTCACGGTCGGTCAACGCCTTTATCTCATCTTCCGAAAGACACGAAGCATATCGCTTTGAGAGGAACTGATGAAGAATCGCCGCTCCCCCACTTTTGCCAAGTCCTTCGGCGACGATAAGATATATCTCTGCGATACGCGACACCAATACCGGAGTATGCAGATAGTCAGTATTGTTGACAAACTGCTGCTTGCCGTTGGAGAATTTGATGGTGCGGTTATTCTCGCCTGCATTCGACGAAAATGTAGCGACCTTACGGATATCGCCGCTACGCGGAGCCACGGAGGTATCGTCGGAGAAAAGATTGTCGAAACACTCCTTTGCAGGTGAATAATCCCAGTTGCCGTCGACATCATTGACCTTTTCGGCATAGTTACAATAACTCGATGTACGCGTATTGTTGATGAAGGCGAAGATTATCTCCTTACTTGCCGATGCCGGAAGAAATATCGACCCGAATTCCGTGCTCGAAGCAGAAAGCGCGTACGCGGTATTGTCAATGACTTTCTGTGCGTAAACGGCAGCCTCGGCCTTCTTCCCCTGAAACAGTAGTGCGCGCGCCGCCAGAGCATTCACCGCATCGGGCGAAACATACCATCGGGATGACGACGCAGGCACAATAGCCGCTGCCGCATTGAGATTCTCCTCGACAAACGCCCATACATCCTTCTCGGGAGAGATAGGTATGATCTCGTCGGTACATTCCCTTACGATCGGCACATTACCGAAATGCGACGCCAGACGATAATAGATGAACGCACGGAAATAATAGCATGCCAGTCCGATACTTTTCATCGAATCGCTATCCTTGTTGGCCGAGCGCTCGTACATGCCCAGCAGATAGTTCACCTCATACAGAGCGGCGTAGGAGTTGCGCCAGTATCCCAATATGCTTATCGAAGAGTTGACATTGGCCGGCGACATATTGCACGGGTCGGCTATAGGCGTGACATGCGTGCTGTTGGCAAAATTCTCGCCCTGAATATCGTCGTTGAACCACAGCTGATACGTGTAATACTCCATGGTCGAATACACACCGTTGAGTATCTTGGACATATCCGATTCTGTCACATCCTCCTGGGGTATGGCATGCCGGGGCTTGATATCCTCAAGTTCACCGGAACATCCGGTAATGAGCATTACCGAAGTCAGTAGCAGGTATATTAGTCTGGTATTCATGATCTGTAATTGTTAGAAGTTAAAACTTGCGCCGAATAAGAAACTTTTGAGAGTTGCCTGCTCTCCGAAGTCGGCTCCATAGGTCGACGCACTCGGTGAGGATGAGTAGGAGAACTCCGGATCATAGCCTGAATAATCACTGAATGTGAAGAAGTTGTCGAGTGACACAAATACACGTGCCGTATTGATCTTCAGGTGGGAAAGCAGAGACTCAGGCAAAGTGTAACCCAATGTTATTGTTTTGATCTTGAAATATGAGGCATCCTCAAGATATCGGGTTGACGTAAGAGTGTTGGTAAAGCCGCCGGTAAAGGTGTTTTTCAGCACCGGACGCGGCACTGTATTGCTGGTTCCTTCTCCGTTCCAGTAGTTGTTGGCCACATGTTTCGAGATATTGAAATACTGCTTGCCCGATACCAGTTTTCCGCCGCTCATGTATTTCAGATTCTGCGCGCCGCCGTATCCGAGGCTTTCAGTTCCTTCATTGCTGCCGCTGCCGCGCCATGAAGCAAAGATCTTTCCGCCGTAAGCAAACTGGCAGAACACATTGAGGTCAAACCCTTTCCACGACATTGTAGAGGTAATACCCCCTGTAAAGTCGGGAGTCACCTTGCCTACGTACATACGGTCGTCGGCCGTAATATCGCCGTCATTGTCTCTGTCGAAATATTTCACATCACCGGCACGCACACCCTTGGCATAAAGCTTGGCGGGCACCTCTTCGTCGCGCTGATATATACCGTCCTGACGGTACATATAGTATGCGCTGACAGGCTTACCCACAATAAGGGCATGATAACTGCCACCTGCAATACCCGATGCGGCCTTTATCTCCATATCAAGCGATCCGTCGAGATCGATAAGCTTATTGCGCGTAAAGCTGATGTTGCCTGAGAGTGTCCATTTGAAATCACCTGTGAGAATATCGCCCGAGGCAAGGATTTCAAGACCCCGGTTCTCGATCTTTCCACGGTTGGATGTACGGCCCGTAAATCCCGATGTAGCGATCAGGCTCGTATTATATAGAAGTCCGCTCGTGCGCTGATAGTAGGCGTCGATATTGAAGCGCAGACGGGAGTTGAACAGCTCGGCATCCAGACCTACATTGTACTGGGTAGACTTCTCCCAGGTAAGATTTCCGCTGGTATTGCCCACCTTGAAGCCCGACTGGTTATTGTAGGAAGTAGTCGACGAAGATGTGATGAGCGACATCGCCGCCCAGTCGCTGATACCGGCCATGGAGCCTGTGTTGCCCCAGCTCAGACGAAGCTTGAGATCGTTGACGACAGAACTTTCGGGGAAGAAATGCTCGTTGGCGATGCGCCATGCGAGCGAAGCCGAGGGGAAGGTGCCGTAGCGCTGGTTTTTCGGGAAGCGCGACGATCCGTCGCTACGCAGCGTGGCGTTGAGGATGTAGCGGTTATCCCAGTTGAGGGCGATACGGCCGAAATACGATTCAATGGCATATGCGTTATACCCGACACTTCCGGGATATATTCCGATACCAGAGTTCACAAGATCGAAACTTGACGATGGATAGGCGCTGTCCTTGTAGTTGTCGCTCTTCACCCCAAACTGCTCGTAAGCGTATTTCTCATATGAGTGGCCTGCCATGGCACTGTAGATGAGATCGCCCACGGAGTTATCGTAAGAGAACACATTGTCAATCACAATACGGTAGGTGGTATTCTTCTGCTGCTGTAGAGCGGCCCAGCCGGCCGACTGGCCACGGGCGTCGTTCTTTTCAGTAAGTTTTTTCTTGCCGTCGGAGAATTTGCCGTAATAGCTTATCGACGGTGTCCACTTGAAGCCGGAGAACGGGGTGACCTCAAGCGACGCCACCGCAATGCCTTCGAGCCGCCGGTTGACATTATCCTCCTCGTTAATAACCATCACCGGATTATGGCGCAGCACCTCGACATTCACTTTCGTATAGCTGCCGTCGTCGCGGTACGGGCCAACCCATGGCTGCTGTTCGCGTGCCGAACGGATAATCTTCAGTGAACCCTCCCCTTCCTCGCTAAGTTCTTCAGTGGTATAGGATCCTGAAAGATTGAGGTTGAACTTGAATATGCGGCTGATAATATGGGAGAACTTGGCTCGTGCGTTTATCTGGCGGAAGCTTGTCTTGCGGAGGATGCCCTGCTGATCATTATAGCCTACCGAGGTAAAGAACGACGTCTTTTCATTGCCGCCGCTCATGCTCAGATTCGCAGTAGTGCCGTGGGCCACATCACGCTGTAGCCAGTCCATCCAATCGGTTTCCACAATGTTGTCGGGAATAAGAAACACTTCTTTCTGCTTTACCCCGTCGAACTGCACATTATAGTTGTCGACCGCCTGCTGTATGGTCCGCGCATATTCAGCGGAATTGGCCATCTCGATATCGTGGGCGATCCAGCCGAGACTGTGCTTCACGCTGGCGTTGAATGTGGTCTTTGAGTTAGTCTTTCCCGACTTGGTGGTGATGATCACCACACCGTTGTTGGCGCGCGAACCGTAAATAGCCGTCGCGGATGCGTCTTTAAGCACGTCCATGCGCTCGATATCGTTGGGATTCAGATATGGAAGATTGTCGTTGGGCACACCGTCGACCACATACAACGGTGTGGCGTTACCCGAGATGGAGGCAATACCGCGCACACGCACATTGGGCTGCGCACCGGGCTTTCCGCTGGCCGTGGCCACGCTTACGCCTGCAGTACGGCCTTGAAGCATTTTGGTGATATTGTAATCGTTGCCCTGGTCGATATCATCGACTTTAAGTGATGATATCGAAGTAGTAAGAAGTTTCTCCGACTGCTTGCCGTAGCCCACCACGACCACCTCGTCGAGCATACGCGAGTCGGTCGACATATGCACCGAAGCAAGCGCCTTGTCGTTGGAAGCGGGGATCTCAAGCGGTGCGCATCCTACCATTGAAAAGCCTATACGCGCATTGGAGGGGACGGAGGTCAGCGTATAATTTCCGTCGATATCGGTCATGGTGCCCGTCTTGGAGCCTTTCACTATCACCGACACACCTACTGCCGGCTCTCCGGTCTCGTCGTAGACGGTGCCTTTCACAGTCTTGTAGATGATCCTGGGATTCTTTTTAGATTCTGCCGCTTTGAGAATGACGATCGCGTTGCCGTCCATTACATCGTAGGTAAGCCCTGTTCCGGCAAGGGCCTTGTCGAGCGCTTTCGTCACAGGCATATCCTTGCATTCCATGGTGATTTCAGGGCATCCCTCCACAACCGACTGCTTGTATGAGCAACGGTAGTCGGTCTGACGTTCGATCTCCTTTAGCACATGCTGAATGGTGGTACCTTTTAGATTAAGCGTCACGGTAGCTGCATTCTGGGCCATCGCCCCGACCGAACACATCAACCCGCACAGCATAACCGCGGCACGTCTCTTAATAGTGCATTTACTGTCCATAAGATGAAATTGATATTGATAAAAGATTGGTGTTTTGTAGCTTGAACCGACTTCGATTACACTTTCCGGTCAGCTCATAGAAAAAGACACAAGGCCTGAATCAATGTCCCATGGTATTTTTGTGTTTTACAACATATTTTCAGATTTAATTACATTTTTGATATGATGCGTTTTACAAGGCGGGATCTGAGATGAAAATACAGTACCGTATGAGGCGTGGTGCAAGTCAATCATTCCAGAAGCGCCCCGTCGTCAGGTTATCGGCCCGAGTTATACGGAAGCGGAAAGCCGTATATGCGGCTGAGGATGCTCATGGCGCGGGAGAAGTTGTCGGTGGGAAGGGTACCGGTAAAGCGTTCATTGATTGCATTAGTCACCGCCGGGTCAAGCGTTACATTATATATAGTCTCCACGCTGGCTACCAGCGAGTCGGGTGATATATCGGTATAACTGATATGGCTGCTGACCCAATATGGCAGCTGACGGTCGGGCATTGAATCGACAGTAAATTTCCGTGCGCCGGCATCAAATACCGCACGCATGCCCGGAGTAATGGTTACGGTTTCGGAGGTAGCGACGGCAGTCAGCTCTACGCGTCCGTCATAGAGCGATACGGTTGCCACCGAAGCATCGGCCGGCGCCGAAAGGCTGAAAGCGGTACCGAGCACGCGCACGTCAAGATCTCCGGTATGTATCTCAAACGGATGGAGCGAATCGGCCGCAATCTCGAAATAGCCTTCGCCGGAAAAGTCGACAGTACGGTGTGCGCGAGAGAATGTCGATGCGACATCCATACGGCTGTTGCGGTTGAGCGACACTCTTGAACCGTCGACGAGAGTGATATCGGTACCGTCGGTGCTTGCGATGGTAATATTGCCGGAGGGAGCAGCCTCATGCCCGCGCAGATAGAGCCATGCGGTAGTGGCGATAAACAGCGGAAGAAGCGCAGCCGCAATGCCCACGGCCATCCGGCGCCACTGCGCAACGCGGCGCGGATGGAGGGCTTCTTCTTCCTCATCTATACGGGCATCGACAGCTTGCTTTACTCGCGCTATGGCATCGTCGGGAATATCATCCCGGCCAAAACAATCGTGACAGGTATCATCTGAGGGAACAAGGCGGCGGAGCAGCGCGTCAAGTTCATCATCAGACATGCTGTTGACCACACGACGAAGCTCCATAAGTTCGTCGGAGCCTATGGTATCGTCGCCAAGTTTCATCAACAGCCTGTCGTAATCCGCATTTGATCTATCTGCCATATCTTATAAGAGCGTATTTAATAATAGTCATAAATCCCGGAAAAATTCAGTAATGACGATGAGCACAAGCATATGCAGCCCGTCAATACCCGACAGCCGGACGCGAAGAGCTTTCAGCCCGAGTGACAGGGCATTCTTCACGGTCTTCTCGCTCAGGCCCAGACGCTCAACGATCTCTTTGTTGGAGAGATTGCTGAAACGCGACAGCACAACCACGCGCCGCTGGGTAGGAGGAAGACTCCCGATTGCCTCCATCACAATACGCTCTACGTCGGAATACTCGACAGCTGCTCCAGCCGACTCGCTCCCCGACATCTCGCGGGCACAGACATACTCCTCGAATACCGGAGAATTGACGCGCCGGCGTATCTCGTTGAGCACACGGTTGCGCGCCGACTTCAGCAGCAGCGGTGCGAGAGTCTGCCGGTTGCGTATGTTCCCTCGGTTATTCCACAACGCCACAAATACTTCCTGTACCATATCCTCGACATCCTCCATATTATGGATATAGCAGCGACAATACCCCATAAGCCTACGGGCATACATGTCGTAGATACAGTCGAAGGCGTGCCTGTCGCCCTGACAGAGTCTTTGGATCAATGATTCCTCAGAAGTCATTCACAGATATCAGAATTGTGGTTGTAGTGTATGTTCAGGTTCCG
>JBGUUQ010000121.1:0-22170 GCA_045133615.1 Muribaculaceae bacterium
TATATTGAATGCCTGGGTAGTTATTCAAGTCATCGCTGAGAACGATGGCATTATATTTTTTTATCCAACTATCGGCAAACTTGAAACTATAACTATCTGAGCCACGAAGTGATTCGTAGCCAAGTTCTCCAACTAACTCAATCTCCTTGAGCCAATCAAAATCGGCATATACATACAACTTCTTCATAGCACATTACTCCTTTTTAGATGCCCTTTCACGCTGGGGTAAATTCATATCCTGCATTGCTCTGCCGAGTTCGTCATCCTTTGCCAAAGAGAGAATATCATCATCAAGCTGCAGAGCATACAGCACACGAAGATAGATACCAATCGCCACTGTGGGCACACCTTTTTCGATACGTGACACCGTGAGAGGAGAACAAGTAGCACGCTCCGCCACCTGCGCAACACTCAAATTGCGACGCAAGCGGGCAAGTTTGATTTGCTCGCCAACAATCTGCATTTTCTGCTCTAACTTTCGGGGCAATTTAGTCCCCATTGTATTCTTTGTCATGATAGTAATACATCATATAATATGCAAAAATAATACTTTTTCTTTATTTTATGATAGGTTGATATGATTTTATACACTTAACTATTGCTTTTGGCGTAATTCTATACACAATGTGGAATGATGTGCCATATATATGAACAACCCAAATATATTGATAACTGAATTATAAAGAAAATATTGACAATTTTTATAATTCAGGAATGAGAAATCGGGTGGTTTATATGATTGTTTGCAAAGCTGTTATTGTGGTAAGATTAGATCATACCCGATAGGGTATAAAATGCGCATATGAACAATAAAATTATACCCGATAAGGTGTAAAATGAAAAAACTTTCATTATATTTGCGGTGAACCGCGAATATAATTTGCACTCGTTTTGAAATATATTGAAACAAGTTTCATATATCTCACTCATTGTTGCTATATTTGCACCCGATAGGGTATAATTTATTGCATATATGGAGCAGACAACACTTTCAAAATATGTGAAGGCGATGCGTAAGCAGTATAATCTTACGCAGGTGGAGCTTTCTGAAAAGTCAGGAGTTGGCTTGCGCCTTGTTCGTGAATTGGAGCAGGGCAAGCAGACTCTACGCCTTGACAAGGTAAATCAGATATTGAATCTTTTTGGCAGTGAAGTGGGCGTTATCCCCCTTACTAAAACCGATGAGCGATGAAACAGGCTGTTGTATTTTTGCGTGGCGTAAAGGCGGGCATCTTGACGGAAGATGAGAACGGCTATACATTTGAGTATGATGCCGATTATTTGACATCGGACGATGCCGAGGCTGTGAGTCTCACTTTGCCTCTGAGCGATAAACCTTATCGTGACAAGGTGTTGTTCCCGTTTTTCGATGGTTTGATTCCCGAAGGTTGGCTGTTGGATATCGCCGAGAAGAATTGGAAGATAGATGCTCGCGACCGCATGTCGCTGCTCGTTGCGTGTTGCAAGGACTGCATCGGTGCGGTAGGTGTTGAACCCATAATTATCGAGGAAGAGTAGTAGTATGGCAAAGTGTCTTTATTGTTACAAGGAGTTGAACAATGGTGAAAAGGATTTTCACAAGGCTTGTTCAAAAAAGATGTTTGGTACGCAGAGCGTTCCTGAATTGCCATATACACGCGAGAACTTGACAGACCTTGCCAAGCAGGTAATCCGCAGCCAAACGACCTTGACGGGTGTTCAGGCGAAGTTGTCGTTGGATATTAACAAGGGTGGAAGAAATGAGACCGACCGTTTCACCATTGTCGGCTTGTGGGGACGATATATTCTAAAACCGCAGACCGACCGATTTGCGCATCTGCCCGAGTTGGAGGACTTGACTCTGCGCCTTGCGGAGTTGGCAAAATTGCAGGTTGTACCTCATAGTCTTATCCGCTTTGCCGATGGGGAGTTGTGCTACATAACCCGCCGTATCGACCGCACAGCCACAGGTGACAAACTTCCTATGGAGGATATGTGTCAACTGACGGAGCGACTGACCGAACATAAGTACAAAGGCTCGTATGAGCAGATTGCAAAGGCGATACAGCGATTCTCGTCTGTCCCAAAGTTGGATATGGTGAACTATTGGGAGCAGGTGGTCTTCTCGTGGATAACGGGCAATGCCGATATGCACCTGAAAAACTTCTCGCTTTACAGCAAAGAACAGGGCAAATATATGCTTACGCCTGCATACGATATGCTCTCAACGACGTTGGTTATGCCAGAAGATACCGAGGAGTTGGCACTGACTCTGGGCGGCAAGAAACGCAAAATCAAGAAGGTAGATTTCGTAACCTCAATGCAAGCATCAGGGTTGGAGGATAAAGTCATCAATAACATCTTTGCTAAATTCGCAAAGGTCAAAGATAGATGGGTTGAGTTTATCGACCAGTCGTTTTTGCCTAACGAGATGAAAGAAGCGTTTAAGACAATCATTGCCGATAATTTGAGTCGATTGGCGTAATGGCGTAATAAGAAATACAAAACACTGTAAATGGAAAAATCTTCGACTTCTATATTCGGGCGCAGTAGGTCGGAATATCATTGGTATGTGGATATACCTTTATTTTTCTAAAACTTCTTTAACATCTCCATTTCAATGCAATTCCATGTTTCGCCCAAACACTCGTATCGTTCAACTTCCTGCCTGACCAAACGATGAAATCCTACCGATTCATAGCATCGGATAGCCGCCGGATTGTTTTCAAACACGCCCAATGACACCTTTGTTGCGCCTAATTTGGAGAACGCATAATCAACCGCCATTCTGACAAGGGTTTTTCCAAATCCTTTGCCACGTTTTGAATCATCTACAATCACAAATCCTAAACGTTGTTCGGAAGAATCATCTGTCGGAGTGCGCAGAGTGATATATCCCACAATGTCATTGCTGTCTACCATTGTTAATGCGCATGAACCTTGTCTGTCAATAAACCGTTCATGATATATGTTCATGGCTTCCGGAGAGACCGGATAGTGCTCATATCGGTCAGCACTCCATTGGCGCATAAGATACTCGCTTTTAAGCCAAGTGGTGATTTTGTTGGCATCCGAGGGCTGGTATGGTCTGAGGATAAGAGCCATGACTTATAATTGAACCCCCAATTCCAATATAGAGTTTGGCATCGGGGTGGTGGTTGTATGGGAATGGACAAAAAAAGAGAGTTACATTTTAGCGTAACTCTCTAGGTTTCAGGTGGTGCCACCAGGAATCGAACCGGGGACACAAGGATTTTCAGTCCTTTGCTCTCTGCGGCTTCCGAAAGCTCGCTGTCGCTCACTTTTGGAAGCAACCAACTGAGCTATGGCACTTTATAAATCAGAAGAGTCGCTAACTCTAATGTATTTCCTATGTTCAGTTTGCTTGGTTTACACCTCGGTTTACACAAACTGTAATTGTTAATAAATGTTTTTACTCTCTCATGGCAATATAGGCGCATATAATGGATAGGTTAATCATCAATCCAATCTCCGCCATTCTGCCGTATATAGTCTAATTCATCTTGTAAATCTCTCTCATAAGCACCGTCATCTTGGAAGCCCCAATCCTCTTCTTCTTCCTCTTCTTTACGAGGCAAGAATAAATCTTCCTTTTCTTTATATTTGTTCCTTTTGGTTTCAAGAACCTTGTTTAAGAATTTTTCAAATTTTGATATATCTGAAGAAAATCCGAAATCTGTAGGATGCGAAAGTATTGCATTAAATGCCCATATCTGAGCTATTAAGGTATATTCACGAATAATTTTGCAGTCTATTTCTAAATTGTCTTCCAATGCCACCATAACCCATATTGATTTCTTCTTACCAAACTTATTTACACCATCTCTTGAACGAATTATAAAGAACGAATGGTCAATTAAACGACATTCAACGCCTTTTCCTCTCAAGACTTCGTTATAATCCCATGAAGGTCTATTTCGTGGGTATAAGATTGTGTTATAGTATTCTTTGTTATTGGAGATAACAGGGAATGAAAAGTCCTTAAGACTTTTAGACCCCGTTTTACCAGCGTAAAATATGGGAATTCGCCTATGAGCTGGATAATCATATTTTGCTTCTACTTCATATGGTGCCCCAAAACGGACTATAATGCAGTGGATATTGTGAGCTGTGCTAAATTCACGTTTACTAACTTTCTTCCATAAGGTCTCGTCATTAAATCTAAATGGGTCAAAGAGTAACAAATAGTCCCTTAGAATGTCTTTGAGCCTATCTAAATCTTTTTTATATGTATCATTGGGATTGTTTGTCATTTGTTATTGCATCTTGCGAGGTGTAACCATGATGTTATTGCAAAATTAGCGAAATTCCCTGACATAGAGGGTCTGACAAGGCATAAATCTTGCGACAGTCAACGTACTTTTTCCGTTTCTGCCTTATAAATTTGATTATTCCTGAAAAATGTACGTTGTTATTCCTGACTTGGAATAGTGTGTGGGGCAATGGGTATTATGGTGTCAATTATGCAGAATGCATCATTGCGAATGTCGCTGAATCGTACTGTCACATAGCCTGACTGATTGGTTCTTTCAGCAACATCTTTTCCTTTGTTCAGGTCAGTATAGAAATGGTCGCTGTAAGTCCATATCGGTTTTATGAGATATTTCCACTCACCTTTGTCGTAAGTATAAATGCAGTAGTTGTCCCATGTTCCGGCATCTGTTTCTCTCCTTATTCCAAATTCATCAGTTCCGTTTCCGTCTAAATCTCCCTCCTGAATCAGCCTGACAATAAAGCGTTGCGACAGAATCAGCGTATCAACTGTATTGCTCTTGCCGTAAATTCTCCAAGACCATAAACTGCGGTCAATCGTCGTATCAATAGGCTCTGCAATCAATGTGTCAATGTTATTGCCGTCGAAGTTGCCGATTATAGTATCTCTATATTGTGCCAAGGAGTCGGATTCCCTTGAGTGGTGCTTACTCTTGCACCCAATAGCATAGAGCAAAGCCAAACTGATTAAAAAGAGTGGTAATCGTTTCATCTAAATGTATTTGCAAACATCACAAAACATCGTTACAGTAACCGCACAAGACTAATAAGCATAAGACTATTGAAATCCTGATTTAACGCTTTTTGTTACGATTGCTGTCATTGATTCCTCCGATTATCGCCCAGATAAGTATTATTGGGAGAAATATAGCCATGAAAGACATTTATATATCAGTTAATGCGTTTCTTGCGAGTGAATATTTCTGTTTCGTTTCCGGCTGTGTTGAGAGTATCGCCATTCAGCACTACTGTTGATTTGTGAACATAGACAGTCAGAGAATCAGATGTGAGTTTACGGATAGTCCAACGCTCATTTTTAGATTCAGGTGTATAGGCTTGCGGATAGAAGCCATAAAGCACTACCGAATCCTTGTCAGCGAAATATTTGCCGGATTGCTTGTTGCTGTAACCATCATCTTTATAAAGATAATCGTAATGTCCGTTAGCTTTGAGGTCTAACGTAACATTCGGCTGTTCCCATGTCCCAATCAATAAAGAGTTATTGACGGTCATATTGCGATGTGTGGAGCAAGCCGACAATAAGACCGTCAGCACTGATAGGGCTACTGCGATTCGTTTCATATTGTATCTGTTATCCATTCTGTTACTTTCATTTTTGTACCACATTGAGGACACGTTTTATCCCATTCGGACATCCTGACATTGCAATCAGGACATAGAGGATAATCCTTTGCCTTGGTTGCGTTCTCTGTCATTAAGATTGAACTAACCTTTTTGCATTGAGGACATTGGAGAGTTGTGTAACATTTATCTGAAAACAGATATATGCCCTCGCATTGATTCTCCGTGTGTCCGCAATGGTCGCATTGATATTTGTAATTGTCAACTGACATAATTAGCGGTCTGTATCTGTTATTTTGTCAAAGATATATTCTTTTGAGCCTTGCGCTCCATGAGCCAATAACCGATAAAGAGAATCAATCAGGAACATCATTTTATAAAGTTCAGCGGTCGGACTTGATGATTCTCCATTATGGGTATAGCTGTCACCATTCAATATATGATATAGTGCGACTTTCAACGATTCTATCTCTATCAGATTCAGATTGCTCTCACCGTCTTTAATAAGGTTGTATCGGCAAGCGTCAAGGTCTGAATTGAGGTTGTGCAGATAGTAGGTAAGGCTATCCATAGTCTGTTTAACCTGACTATGAATATTCAATGGCTGTTCAGACACTGCCTGATTCTGCAATTCGTTTCCAAGTTTAGATAGCAATAAGCCAATATTGCCTATATGGTGGCTTAATTCAGACATATCAGAGTAATATTTGTTGTCCGCTACGTTCTATTGCATGGATTCCATAAACAGAGGTAACAAATTCAATGTACCAATTCAGATTTTGAGAGGATGTGATAACTCCAACCATTTCTTTGCAATCAGACTCAATGGCAATGAAACCCTCTATGAATTTGTCTGCCCAATCATCATTTCTAAGTTGAGCAAGTTGAAATGTATAGTTAGGGAACATTTTGAGTTTTCCGCTTGAATTGAGGTACAAGACTGTTGATGGAAAGGTTAGTGAGGGATTGACGGTTGCCTTATTCAATGTAATTTTAATGAATAAGTCTGTACCAATCACTTCCTCTGCATGGCTACAAATTGAGCCTATTCGATTGAAAAATATTTGTTGATTATCCATGTCAATTAAAAATAGATTGTTCCTAATGCCGGAAGATAGACTTGATGGGTGCAAGCTCTCTTTATTTGTTCAGGTACGCCATATCCGATTGGGGAAGCGTATGCGGTTGTATTGTTCCACATCTGACCGTCCCAATATCCGCTTACGACAGTCTGATTCTGATTTGTGCCGGAAATGCCAACTTTCAGCTTTATAGAATAGAACTGTCCTCCTTTAAGGAACACACCATTGACGGTTTGAGTATTCTGTGGTGCGACAGACTGAAAGAACTTATTAGCGTCCATCACTTCATATTGAGTAACGCATTGGTTATTGTTCTGACAGCCTTGTGAGGATTGTTTCTTTTTCTTTGTCGGTTGTGTCTGAACGCTCTTATAAGTGGTAAAGAGGTCATTATAATTCTGAGCATTACCAATGAGATAAGCACTCACGAACAATATTAAAAGTAGGTAGCGTTTCATTTTAGAAATCATTTAAGTGAGAATTCTTGCCATAAGTATAGATAATATAGATTCCGGCTCCAGCCCAAGTTGTGCCATTATCCATTATATAGCCTGGGGTATTCGTAAAAGGTTTGATGACGATTGAGTTTCCGTTGCTCGTAGTCCATGTAACTGTTTGCCCTGAAACTTTGGGTGTACCATATTTTGTAGAAATGGCTTCACAAAATTCCTGATAGTCGTTTTGTACTTGTTGAGCAAGAGAATTAACGTATGTCTGAGCTTGCGAGGCTTCTACAAATCTACCGACAGCTTTTGTAAACTTCGCTTCTGATAGTATTCCATTTGTAAATTTGAAACTGCAGTTATCTACATCTAATCCCGCCAACTTGACATTATTAACTCTGAATGGTTTGCCGTTGGTGTCTCTTGCATAGTCAGCAGAAGGATATGATTGTCTAACTTTGCGAACGACGGCATTTTCAGATTCGCCTAACTTAACACCCCAAAATCCCTCTATTTGTGGCTGTGCGGTTTGCGCAAAGCTGAATATGGTTGTGAGCATTATGCTTGCGAGGATGAATATTCTTTGTATCATACTATACTATCGCTTCTCATCCTCCATTGAAACGGCTTGGTTATAAACGGCAAAAGCGTGAGGACTGTATCTTGCTTATCCAACTATCAGGCTTCTCGCATTTGCCTATGGGACGGATAAGCAACAGCCGCCCACGCTTAGAGGATATATAGAATCCGACATGCGGAAAGTATATAGCCGAAGCGTGAGCGTTGTTGCCACCCTCGTTGTCCCTTAGAATTTTGCGAGAATTCGATAGTTAACGATGAGTTTCAATAACGCTCTTGTATAATATGTCTGACTTCCTTTCGGAAATCAAGTGCAAAATTACTAAAAAGCGTTGATATTATGGCATGGAGCGATGCGAAATTAAGCGGAGTATGCTCTAAAACATAAGATTATAGTCTTCCCTCGTCGCAGTAAGAATAGAAACTGTCGTATGGCGTGACAAT
Organism: Muribaculaceae bacterium; assembly: GCA_045133615.1. Classification (GTDB taxonomy): domain Bacteria; phylum Bacteroidota; class Bacteroidia; order Bacteroidales; family Muribaculaceae; genus M3. The sequence continues at coordinate 8,123 of JBGUUQ010000121.1, forward strand.
GATGTGGTCGAGTAATCGAATATCCATCAGCTCACAAGCCGCCTTTATCTTCTTTGTAAGGCTGTCGTCTTGTCCGCTTGGTCGTGGATTGCCTGACGGGTGGTTGTGCGTGATGATTATTGAAGTGGCGTTGCAGACTAACGCTGTCTGTATAATCACTCGCACATCAACAATGGTAGAGGTCAGCCCTCCGTCTGATATGGTGGTGTAGCCGATTATCTTGTTGGCGTTGTTCAGTAACAGAGCTTTGAATGTCTCTTTGTAGCCTATGGTGTCAGCGTCAAAGACACGGTTTATAAGGAGCTGACGAATGTCTTTTGCTCCATATATTGTTTCTGTCAGCGGTTGAGGTTGGTATTTGAGTTGTATTTCTGAAACGATGCAATCTGTTGTCATGTCCGAATTATTGAAGATTTTTACTCGATTATTAAGTGTCTTGGGAAAGAAAATCGGACACTCCCCAAAGACTGGGAAATGCCCGATTTATCAGGAATCAATAAGCACTTAGCCAAGAAACCAAGCGTATTGCGAATCGCCGTGCATGGCGTTGCAGATGCCAACCGACACTTCGGTAGCGTTGACGGCTCTTTGCAGATAGCTGTCTATGTAGCTGCTCTTGTTGGCTTCCGTCAGGAGGTTGTGGAAGTCGAACATCGAAATCGTGTTGTCCTTGACACCGAAGTTCGGATCTGCGTAGAAGTCACGGCAGACATTGTTAATCTGACTGTCGGTTATCAGGAGTTTAGGCACGTTGCGCTGATAGCGGTTAGGCAGAGCCTGATAGAGCCTCATGCGCCCTACGATTTGGGCGAACTGCGTTTCTGTCAGGCGAGTTTGCGAAAGCGTCTGCAACAGATGAATGTCTTGTGCCGGACGGAACGTATAGAACAAGTCAAGCACCTGCTTGTAGAGGTCATGGAGCGACATCACTTCAAGCTGAATCTTTGCGCCTTGTCCTGTCAGCACCTGATTGGAGCAGACATTCATTCTCCAGCCTATAAAGACTGAGAACTTCTCTGCGCCACGGTTGGCACGGTAGAGATTCAGGTCGTTGTAGTTGCGCACACCTCCTATGCACAGTTCAAGGCGTTGACCGTCTATCGTTTCGTGGATAGAGGGAATGGTAAACGCAAAGGCAAGTCGCTGATAGAACTGTGTCTTTTCCGATTCAAGGAGTTCTGACGCACGTTTGCCGAGTGCGGAGGGAATGCGCCCACGGACGATGTGCGACACACGAATTTCAGGCTGATTGATGAGTTCTCCGCTGAACACGTTGCAAGCAGCGTCATGCACGGTGTTGATGAAGTCCTGATGAGAGATTGTAAGCTCCTGATTCGCCCATGTCGGTACGACACAGTTAACGGTCAGTTCCTCGATAGAGATAGCCGATGTGTTGGCTTCAAGGAAAGTTACGGAGGGAGCGGTGGTTACGTTGATGTCCTCAAACTGCACATCTTCTGCTACGGTGTTAAGTTCTGAGGTTGTGATGGCTGTTGTAGCCAATGCGGTTGCGGTTTCCATATTGGAGTAAGTGTTATTGATTGCAAGGACGATAACTATTACCGTCAGATAAGAATAGGCGGTTTTATTTTGGATAGGTTAATTCTCCACTATGGTTTTTACGTTTATATTCGCTTTTCTTTTTAAGGTTGAGAGGGGGGGAGTTAAAAGAGGGTCAACTCTGATATAGACAACTCTCCAAATTTTTTCAGGAGTGCATTATCTATGGTAGGGGGGATAGTTTTAAGGTGGTCGTACCTTTTTGCTTTGAAAGTTCTATTTATAGAATATCTCAAAAAGGTACGTTTTGACTTGACAGATTTTATAATGTCGGGAATGTCACTCGGAGAATGAAATTGCAGGGCGCTATTAGGACACTTATTGAGACTGGAATATTGAAAATTTCAGCATATGGTAAAAGTTCTTCTTTGTTCCTGAACCGAAAAACGAGTGAAAAAACTGCTTGTCAATTCAGAAAATTATGAATCGTGTACCTTTTCTGAAATCACCCTATAAAAAAGCGATTTTCAGAAAAAAGTACGCCATTCTAAATTTTTGGAGATATGATATAGATTGCCTTATTGTTTCCTATTCGGGCGGTATCGATTACGTTAAAGTAATCTTTAATTGTTTCTGCCGTTATAGCCTTGGGGTGTTTGACACCAAATTTGGTATGTAGGCGTATCAATTCGGATTTTACAAATGAACGTAGGTATTTCTTACCCACTTCAAACGAATTTTTGAGTGCCTTTATAAATGCGTCACTGTTTCGGCTCTTGTTGTATTCATTGACAATCATCAGCTCACGGATAGCCTTGACACCGTATCGGTTCTGTTCGATTATCTCTCTGCCGAGGGAGAAATATGCGTCAACTATGAATGAATCTTTCTCTCGCAGTTCTTCAACGTATGAATCGAAAAGGGTTGTTCCCATGTCCTCCTTTATATTGTCAAGAATCTCAATAATTTTCTTTCGTAGGTCTTTAGTGCATCTTACTGTGCCGAACAGCGACAGTCTTTCATGCTCCCCGAATCGGAACATGGCTTTATTTACCGTGAGAATCCTGAAATATCCACTTTGTTCGTATAGAGCCAACAAAGATGTAAGATTATTGTAAGCGGATTTAACCAACTCATCATCAATGTAATTATCAATGGCGAAGTAGTCTTTCTCCCCATATCGGAGCATATTGTTGTAAGGCATTGCTTCCAATGCTATTCTGAAAGCGTTGCGCTCCTCTTTAGATTGTGAGCTGTTATATAGAGTGTTGATTATTGTGTAGGCGTGTTCACTCGCTTTTATAAATTCGGTGATTCCCTCTCTTGTGCGTTGCGGTATGGTGTCTTTAGTAGAAACTATATGGGTTGCAGAGGATATGCCGTTGCGGAATCGCCCTAATGCCTGAACAACATCGGTACAAGGGTCAACAATGGTGTATTCTGCAAAATATGGTTCGCTTACAAAAACGACATCAGGCTTTTCCTCCATTTCTATATCAAGAGCATTATAGAATCGGCAAGTGAAGAACATTAATTGTGCCTTGTGTTTGTCAGACCAATCAGTATAAGCCTTTTTGAAGCCAAGTCCTTTCAACTTAACCACACTTTTATCCGAACAGAAAACCGAACATCTTTCTGCGATTCCAAGTTTGGTGATTAGCTGAAATATCATATCTGTGCTGTTTATAAAGAAACAGATGCTCCGTTTCGGATTCTGTTGTTCCTCCATAAGTGGCAGAATCTTTCTGAACGCTTCAAGCATATTGTTCGTGTGAATAAACTGAATATTCTGCACATAATCGAAATCAGGAACAATCTCCACTAACGAAAATCCGGATTCTTCAAATCTTGGGTCGCTCGGAATAATGGGTGTAGCCGACACAAGAGCCTTATTGTCGAACTTGAAGAAGTCCTCAACCGGCAAAACTATATCGGAACGGTAATCCCTATCTTTTATCAATTTGTGGCACTCATCAAGAAGCATGAAGCAGTTGACATATATATCCATATCTACCTCTGCAAAGGCACTTTTTACCTTATAGAAACTTTCAGGGGTAACAATCAGTTTGATAAACTTCTTCTTTGTCAATGTATCTTCAAGATATTTGACCACATCATCAGTCGTTACCTTTTGCATTACGCCAAAAAGATTATCAGATTTGTGTACTGCGCATTTGCCCGTAATAGCCGGAAGATTAGGAACTACTATTATGGAATTGCGTTTTGCTGTTATCTCTGAATATGTAGCACCCAATCCCGTAAGCTTCTTACAGAGAATTGTATTCCGTTCTATTGTCGGGTACACATCGCTAAGATGTTGCCCTCTGCTAATGCTTACTGCCTTTCTTTCCATTATATAAAATGAGATATTCTTGAATTGGAGAATTTTAGAGAATGGGAAAGGAGTTCTATCCCTCCCCATTCTCGAAATGATAGTTGTTAGCCGATAAGCTTATGTTCTTGGAGGAAGTTCTCTATCTCCTCATCTCGCTCGGTGAAGAACTGAATAGAGCCGTGCTTGAATGTTGCGGTAGTTGTCAGTCTGCCCGGTCTGTCAAGGAATGCGGGGCGCGTTTGGAAGTTGCCCACTTTGGCATTGACAAACGCCATGAGCATAGCCTTGCGGAAGCTGTCATCGCTTGTTTCCGAGGTCTTGACGGGAACCGAGGGGTCAACATCGCAGTCCTCGGTTGTACCGTTGGTGAGATAGCCGAGTAGCCAGTTGAGGCTGTTTTGGTTAAGTTGGTAGGTGAACCGCTGTGTGGTGCGGCTTTCGATTCTGACGGTTTCACAACCGTACTTGTCGAGGGCGAAGAACATCGCCATGCGTTCTCCACGAGCCATCATAGCCCGTACTTCTTTGTGGGCTTCTACGTTGTTGTACACTTCGATTGTTGCGGGTTTCACATTGATTGTGTAGTTCATTTTGCTTTGTGAATCAGGGGATAGGTCAGCCACAACGTGTGGTCTGCTTTCCTGATTTCGGTGGCAAAATTACAGCAACCCGCGGAGCTGTGTAAGCGTAGAATTATCGCGTTTTTCTTACTCTAAAATAGTGGCGAGATTATGGGGAGGGGCATATCCTTGTAATCTCTCATAAGTTTGTCAAAGGTGGCGTTGTTGTCTTTTGTGCAGTAGTCCGTGGGGTCGTCGCCTTTCTTATGGTTGAGTTCACCCGTAAGCCACAAAACACATAGACCTAAATTCCTTTCGGCTTGTGTGAACGTACCTTTTTTCTGTTTTTTATGTTTTATAGGGAGGAACTGCAAAATGGTACGCACAAGAATATAATCTATCTCTCGCTTTGCCGGATATATGGTTTCAACCTGATTGTCTGATTCAAGGCGAGAATTTATAAAAGATGCTATGATAGATTTGATAAATTGTTGATTAGCAAACTTGAAATGCTTGCTACCAACCTTTATATCAAGTTCCATGCTGTCATTGGGGTGTTCATCAATCCTTGCCACAAGTCTATTGATTCTATCCTCCATTCTCTCAATAGTACCACGATAGAGCCACTTGGATAGCTCATGCCATATAAAGACAATGAAATCGAAAGTGGCTTTAGATGATAGTCCTAAGTCTGAGATAGATTCTTGCAGTATTTCAAATTCGTTAAATTCATCTTCCGACAGACCGCTTTTCTCTATCCGTTGTTTTCGGTTGTCATAATAATTTGTAGCGTCTTGTGACGGTTGCCATTGTTCTCCGTCAAATTCAGGAAACAACAATGTATATGAGCGAATATATGTTAGTCGCTCAATAATTTCTTCATATTTGCTTTCAGGATATTTCATTATCCACGCATTAAAAAATTGGCTTTCCTCCCATTCTGATGATTCTCTATAATCATCAGGAAGTGGGGGAAACGGTTTGCGTGTATTTAGAAATTCTGAAAGTTCCATATCTGAATCGTTTTAGACTACAAAATTACAAAGAATATCCCGCCCATCTTAATGACTGACGGGATATTTCTGCATTTAGAGGGATTTCAGGGCGTTATCAACTTGCTCGTTGTCGAAGCTGTCAAGGTAAATCTGCGTTACACGTTCAGAACTATGTCCCATAATCTCACGGATTACTGCTGTGGAAACTCCGGCACGTTTCATCACCGTTGCCTGACTGTGGCGTGCCACATAGGTAGTCAAGGCGATAGGCAGATTCAAGGCTTTACCAATCTGTTTCAGTCGCTCGTTTACTTTTGAGATTACTTTGTGGATGCGGTTGGCTTGCTGAATATCCGTTTTGTGGAAGTCAGACAGAATCGGAAAGAGATATTGCGATTCATCGTTGCTGTACTTTTCGATGAGTGCTACCGCTTGCGGTTGAAGCGGAATCTTTATCAGCTTTTTGGTCTTTTGTCGCTTGTATATCAATCTACCGTCTGTAATGTTGGCTTTTGTCAGGTGTGCGATATCCACAAAGTTGATTCCTCCGCAGTAGTATGTGAAAGCGAAGATGTCAATAGGGAATCGCATATAGCGATTAGTGGATTTGTAAGACAGCACACGCTCAATGTCCTCTTTGGATAATGCTCGCTTGGCTGTTTCCTGATGAAGTTTCGACACTTTCAGTTTTTTGAATGGATAAAGTTCAGCAGAAACGACATCTTCCTCTATTGCCACATTATATATTGAACGGAGTGTACGGAATCTTATGCCGATTGTGTTTTCTGCCAATCCCTTTCTTCTTAAAAAGGCTTCATAGCGTCTAAGCCAAACTATATCCATTTCAGCGAAAGGAATATCAAGATGTCCGTTAAATTCTATCAATGAGTTATATAACTGCTTGATAGATAAGGCATAGCTCTTGCGACCTGATGCAGTCAGACTGTTGATGTGTTCTCTGAATAAGTCACCTACCGTCTTTCGGTTTACACGGTTTACACAGACTTTCTCAACAAGAGTAGTTGATGTAAACTCCTGATTGGTAGCTTTCAGCTCAACAATCTTAGCCGAATATTCCTTGAGTTTGTCGGCTATGAGCAATTCTATGTACTCACGATTGGGACATTCAGCTTTCGGCTGATTCTTTGAGAAGTCCCAATTCTCAGGATTCACGGATATGCCCAAACTGACATATTTACGTTTCCTGTCTTTTGTCACTCTCAGCATTAGAGGTGATTCGTTGTTACTCAGCACTTTCGACTTGTAACAAACTACGTTTACTGTGGTTGACACGGTTTACACGCTGGTTTACACAGTCTGCGCATCCGTGGGCGTTTTCAAGTAAGAAGAACATAAAAAAAGAGAGCTACATTTCTGTAACTCTCTAATTTTCAAGTGGTGCCACCAGGAATCGAACCGGGGACACAAGGATTTTCAGTCCTTTGCTCTACCAACTGAGCTATGGCACCTTGCTGATTTGCGTTGCAAAGGTAGTGAGTATTTTTGAATTGTGCAAATGTTTTTGTGATTTTTTGTCTCGACTGATGATTTTTCGCTTATTTTTCGTCGGTGTGGGTGGGGAGAGTGATGCGAATGAGTTCGATTTTGGTGGCGGCGGCTTTGACGATTTGGAATGTTATGTCGTCGAGAGTGAATATGTCGCCTTGCTTCGGCAATGCTCCGATATTGGTGAGGAGATAGCCGGCAAGTGTCTGATATTCATCGTCTTCGGGAATGTCGATATGATAGATGTCGCGGAGGGTGTCGATTTCGATACGTCCTGAAAACTCATAGACTCCATCGGCGATGACGCGGGCTGTGAGGTGGCGGTTGTCGTGTTCGTCTTGGATGTCGCCGAAAATTTCCTCTACGAGGTCTTCGAGGGTGACGAGTCCGGAGGTGCCTCCAAATTCGTCGACAACAACGGCGATAGAGCGTTTTTCGCTTAGCAGACGGCGCATCATTTTGTTGGCGAGGAGTGTTTCCGGAGCGTATTCCACGGGCTTGATTTCTTCGCGCCAATCGTGGTCGGGGCGGAACAATTCGCTTACGTGTATGTAGCCGAGGATGTTGTCGATGTCTTCGCGGTAGACGATGATTTTGCTGCGTCCGGAGCTTGTGAACAAGCGACTGAGCTCTTCGGTGGAGGTTTCGTCGATGTCGATTGCCACGATTTCATTGCGTGGAATCATGCAGTCGCGAAGGTAGGTGGAAGAGAAGTCGATGGCGTTGTGGAAGATTTTGACTTCGTGTTCCACTTCTTGTGTATGATCGCTGTCGTCGATGGTGCGTTGCAGGTATTGATTGAGTTCGCCTACGGTGAGCATGCCGAGTTCGCTGTCTTGACTGTGTGCACCGACAAGTCGCATAAGGGCTTTCGACAGGAAGGCGGTGAAGCGTGTAATCGGGTAAAGGAGGATATAGAATAGGTAGATGGGGAATGCGAATATTTTGAGCGAGGTGTTGGGGTTGATGCGGAATACGGTTTTTGGGAAAAATTCACCGATAAACAGGATGATTCCGGTGGAAAGGATGGTCTGAGAGGCGAGTATGAATGCTTCATTGGTCGAAATCGTTTCGAGCCATGGGTTGAACAGTTCTGACATCCCCATACCATAGATGATGAGGACTACATTGTTGCCGACCAAAACGGTGGTGATAAACATGTTTTGGCGGTTGTAAAAAAGGTTGATGATGCGGTTGATGATACCGCCTTTTTTTACATCGAGTTCGACTCTGACTTTGTCGGATGATATATAGGCTATCTCCGAGCCGGAAAACAGGGCGGAGAGGACGAGGGAGATGAGCGTTATTGTGATCCAAACGGCGGGTGTCATTTTACATCGGAATTGGGTTTCAAACGCAGTTGTGTGTCGGGTTTTATCGGACGGAGTCGGGCATCGGACGGAGCGGGTTTCGCCTGTTGTGTGGCAGGCTTCGGTTGAACCGATTTTGTCACGGCTACGACGGTGTCTGCCGGAGCGGTAGCGGTGGAATCGGCATTGGTGCCCCCGCGGAAGTCGCTGACCGGGAATATGCCTGACACTCGGTTGACCGAATAATTGGTCATACGGTCGTTGGAAACGAAGCCGTAGCCTTCGATTATGCGGTCATGTCGTTCGATATGGATGAATGAGTCGGTATATACCTTGTGGTCGCGGTTGCTCCAATAGAGTTGCTCGGAGAGAAATTTTTCGCCGGCGGTGTTGACGATGTAGACGCGCCCGTCAAGCCTCCAAAGGTCAACGTCTTTGAAGTAGGTGGCTGAATCTGCATCTATCGATGCGTCGCGACGCAGGAAGTTGTCGTATTTTTCCAAATGCAGTCCGTCGGGAAATTTCCATGTCGGCTGTTTCGCTTCGTCGAATATGAGCCATAGCGGCGTGGTGATGCGATAACGGGTAATCCCGGAATCGGATATGAGAGTTTCGACGTTGCGGGTCATCATTGTCGGCACGAGTTCTCCGTCGGTCTCGCGGTTGACAAATTCTTTTTTGTCGTTGCTGCATGAAGCTATAAGCGCAAGCATTCCCGTCGCGGCAATGGCAACGGGAAGTATGCGAAGTGATTTCATGTGGCTTGCGAGTGATTTCACAGGCGTTGAGGGGATTATTGAATCTTTCTTTGCCAGAACCAAAGTTCGTTGAAGTTGATTCCGAGCGTTATATTGAAGTAATCTTCTTTGATGAGCGGGTTGGGGTTGGCTTGACGGTGGCGGTATTCAAATCCGAGGTTAATCACTGTCTTTGATGTGATGGTCGGGAGTCCGAAACCGACTGATACGCCATATTCGCGCAGACTGTTGTCGCCGATTTTGATGTAGTCGCGGTTGAAGAATGCACCGCAACGGTAGTTGATGCGTTGGAAGTATCCTCCGCGCATTTTGGGGGTGAACTGAAGACCTCCGGCGATTTCCCAGCGGTCGTTGAAGTCGGTCTGCTCGAACCCTTCGATTGCGGCATATTTGGCACTTGCCCACGGCTGATAGGTGAAGTCGACTTCAGCCATCAAGCGATTGTCCCATTGGTAGTTGATGCCGACTCCCCAAGTGTCGGGGCGTGAGTATTTGCCTTTGAGAGAGCTGTAGCCCACGGTATCGGCTTTGTAGGTGCCGTCTTCGCTGTCGTAGTCGGCGGTTGCATCGTAATACACGCCATAGGCATGTCCGAGAAACGACTTGCGGGGAGAGTAGGTGACACCGACTGTGGCGCGATTGCGTTTGTCGATGTTCACGGTGTATTGCGCACCAAACTGGAGATGGTAGTCTCTGACTTCCATCACGCGCTCAAACAGAGAGGTCGAGCCGCCGGAGGTATAGGCATACACGTCGTTGATGATTGTTCCGAAAAGGTAGGAGATGTTGGCTCCGACAGAGAATCCATTGAACGGACGACCGGCAACGCCGACATAAAGTTGGTTGATGCCTCCCAAACCTTCACGTCTGTTGGAACCGTTGTCGATTTCAGAACCGAAAGAGTAGCCAACGGATGAGTAGGGCAACAAGCCTACGCTACCGCCCATATATTTGCTAAGGGGAAATTGCATTGTGATATAGTCGAGACCTCCGCCGAAGTCTTTTTCTGATTCTCCTCCTTCATGTGCCCAAAGAGTGGTGAAGTCGATGCCCATGTCGAAAAGGAATGTGAGAGTATCGATGGCTGCGTATGATGCAGGGTTCATCACATTGATTTGTCGGCCGGAATTCATAGCGTAGCCCACGCCACCCATCGAACGTTGTGCGGCCGATGCGTTGTCGCGGAGGAGTCCGTAACCGTAACGAGAGTAGGGCGACATGGTATTGGTCTCAGCTGTCGCTCCGAAGATGCCTGCAATCGCCATGACTGCGGCCAATAGATATTTATTTACTTTCATTATAGAGTAATATACTGTTTAATCCTTTGTTTACCAAATGTGTATCGACCTCAACGTGGAAGTCGGCGAGGCGGGCGAGTTCGTCGCTGTTGCCTCCTGTGAGCATCACCAAGGCATTGTCGCCGAGATGACTGCGATAATAGGCTATTTCTGCCACGATTCCGCGCATTGCGCCCGTGCGGATGGCTGTTGCGGTGTCATAGCCCCATAGGGGGATGTCGCCGTTTGTGTCGACCAAAGGGAGCCGCTCGGTGTAGGCGTGCAGTGCAGATAGCCTCATGTCGATACCGGGAGCAATATTGCCGCCGAGGTAATGGCCGTTGGCTGTCACTACATCGTAGGTGACTGCTGTTCCGGCATCTACGACCAACATGTTGCATCCGGGATGCTCTGTGAATGCTCCTACGGCTACGGCTATGCGGTCGCGGCCGAGGGTGGTCGGTGTTTTATAATCTATCGCAATAGGCAAGGGGGTGTCGGGGCTAAGTGTGATGGTGCGTATTCCGCGGTTTTCCAATGCGGAAACAACATCTTTGCCTGATGCGCTAACCGAACTGTAGATAGCGGCATCGAGACAAAATCGGTCGAGCAGATGTCCGACTGTTTCGGCATCGAGCGATTCGATACGTTGGGCTTCCACGATGCGGTTGCCGTCGTGGATGGCAATTTTTGCCGACGAGTTCCCTTGGTCTATGGTGAGATTATATCCCATTTCGATGGCAAAATTAGTAATTCTTAAGCAATTAACGGATTATTGCCTCGCTAATTTATACTAATAATTTGCGAAAAGATGGTTTTGACTCGTTTTTAACGCATTTTTATGTAAAAAAAGAGGCGCAGTGTCACTGCGCCTCTTGGTATTGGTATCCCGGAGGGATTAGTTCTTGACGATGTGGAAGGTTGCCACAGAGCCGTTGGCGGTCACCTTGAGGAGGTAGATACCATCGGCGAGGTTTCCTACGTTGATAGTCTTGACAGCACCGCGAGCCACGTCATCAGTCTCATCGAGCACCTTGGCTCCGTTGAGGCTGTAGATTGCGAAGTTGGCGGCAGCAGCGTCGAAGTCGCATGCAACGTTGAGGCGTTCAACCACGGGGTTGGGGTAAACGCTGATTTCGGCTGCGATAGTGATGTCTTCGATTCCGGAAGCTTCAACCACTTCAACGGTGAACGTGTAGGTGGTAGATGCTCCGTTGGCATCGGTAGCAACTGCTTGAACAGTCACTGTGCCCACTTCGTTACCAACGAAGATGACACTTGAACCGGAAACGAATGTCGATACGATCTGCTTCGAAGAAACGAAGAGATTGAATGTCATGTCGTCGCCATCAGGATCGGTGAATACATCGTTGAAGTCAATCACACTTGAAGTGCTGCCTACAACCACTTGGATTGTTCCGAGTTCGTTGATGACAGGGGCACGGTTGGTGTGAGCGACGGTGTACTGAGCCGAAGCCGAAGCTTTGTTGCCGATATTATCGGTAGCATCGAATGTGAGGGTGTAGTTGCCTTCCGAGCAATATTCGGGAGCAATTTCAACAGTCACGTTAACGCCGTCGGTAGCATCAGCACCAGAAACGGTGTAAGAGCCGTCTTCGTTTTCAGTAATCACTGCTTCACCACCGTCAACGGTCTTGATGGATGACATTTCGCCGTTGTCGGTCATGCTGAATGTAAAGTCGTCGCCATCAGCATCGGCAATGTTGACAGTCACTTCAGTCACTGAACCTTCAGCGGCGAGAGTAGTGCCGGTGGGAACGGTGATAGTCGGTGCGCCATTCTTGTCGAGATAGATGGGGAAGTTGATTACTGATTGGTTCGGGTCGTTGCTCTTGATTACGAGCATAGCCTTGTTGCCCTTTTCGAGCGGAGCTGAAGCTGCGCTGAGTTGGACATTGAGGTCGATCGATTCGCTTACAGCGATTTCGCCGGAAGTGGTCTCGTTGAGGAGTTTAACCCACGGTTCGCCGGGAACGGTTTCGATACATGACATGATGTAGCCGAGTGAGCCGTAAGTGTCTTTAAACATCGAAGCCATGTCGAACCATCCATATCCGTCAACATAACCCATGAAGCGGTTGGATACCACGCTTTCTTCCTTATAAGAGAGGTAAGCGGGATATTCGATACCGATGGGGTAGGTGATGCGAACATAGAAGTCTTGACCGCCATTCATGTAAACGGCTTTGTCGAGAGGAACTACCATGAACTTGGCGCCTTCCATCTCATCGATGTGGACAGAACCCTTGCCGAGTACGGTACCGTTTTCGTAGTCGTCGCCGTCAACGATTTCAACTGTGTAGTCTACGTTGGAAACGGTTGAGCCATCAGAGATGTTGGTCAACGTTGTTGCAATGTAGATGTGAGAAATGTTGAAGCCGTCTTCGGGAGCTACATAGTAGGTAGCGGCTTTGTATTGAGCATATTGGTTGCCTGCTCCATAAGATTGGGCAGATGTGCCTGCGAGTGTCGGGTGGAAGAGCGCGCGGTTGTACTCAAAGTCGGAAGGAGCATCGTAGACGTTGAGTTCATCGTCTGACGAAGCAACATCGAGAGTGGTGATTTCGCTCTTGAGGTTGGCTTTGAGTGCAGCAACGGCAGCTTCGTCGTCGAGGTTGACGTTGTGGCTCATCATGATACCACCACCGCCGAGGTCGTCAGTAGATTCGCCTTCACCGGTCGGGTCGAGAACGAGTTCGTAGGTGAGTTTGTAAGCTCCTTGGTTAGAGAGCGTGACAGTCTCGGTACCTACATATTCGGGAGCAGCGTTTTCAACGCGGATTTCCGATTTGTCGAGTGTTGCGGTAGGAATGTCGGTGACGATGACCTTAAACGGAATTTCGATTTTGGTCACATCTTTGAGTCCTTCAACTTCAACAACTACCTTACCTTCGTATTCACCTATGGTGCCTGCAACTCCCCAATCTACGGGGATAGCAAGTTTGAGACCTTCGGTAGTTACTTCGATAGGTCCGCTCATGCCGTTCCAATAAACAGCCCAATTTTTGGTAAGATTGCCGAAATAATCGTAAGCATCACCATAGTATAAGAGATATTGGAACATGTAGGTTTCATCTTCAATATACATATTGGTGACGGTGAAAGATGCTTTACCGATATTGCCGATAGTCATATATAGACCATAAGCTCCTACGCCCATTTGACACATCGGGTCTTCATAAGAGTAGTATCCGGCAACGTGTTCTTCGACGATTGTTTCAGTCGGATAGACTGCAACAGGTTCACCGGTGATAGTCACATTGACAGGGATTTCAACGGTTTCGGAGTGAGGAACGTTGGTGCTGATGGTGACAACGTCGCTGTAAGTTCCGGCCATCTTGTCGGTGTCGACGCTGATCCCGAATGACTTGCTTGCGTTGGGAGCAAGAGTGGTTTCAACAACAGGAGTGAATTGAACTGCATTGTTGAATTGAATCAAGCGGTCGGGGATTACAAGGCTTTCAGAGCCGTCTTCGTTAGCCATACCTGCAAGACCGAAAGCATTGTAGATGATGGCGTAGTCGCCGTAGCTCTTGTATTGGAACTTGAACGAACCATCTTTCTTCATGATGAGCTGGTAGCAAACGCCCATATTCATCGTGTTGCCGTATTCCATCCACGATACGATGACCTCATTTTCGGTCATGTAGTGGTAAGTACCGGCAGTCTTGCTGGTGTCCATAGTGTGGAGACCCCAGTAATGTAAATAATAACATGAAAGTATACCAAAAAATAATCTAAAAGTATACCATTTTTCTTCTATTTGCAAAGATATCAAAAGTTGGT
>JBGUUQ010000122.1:0-18398 GCA_045133615.1 Muribaculaceae bacterium
TCAAACCATCGGTGATACCCCAGTTGTCGTGCAATACCTTAGCGATGGGAGCCAAGCAGTTGGTAGTACAAGAAGCGTTAGAAACGAATTGAGTACCCTTAACGTATTTGTCGAAGTTTACGCCGCAAACGAACATGGGGGTGTCGTCCTTAGAGGGAGCAGACATAACAACGTATTTAGCACCAGCGTCGATGTGACCTTGAGCCTTTTCTTTAGAAAGGAAGAGACCGGTAGATTCAACAACGTATTCAGCTTCAACTTCGTTCCACTTCAAGTCAGCCGGGTTGCGTTCTGCAGTCACGCGGATGTTCTTGCCGTTAACGATAAGAAGGTTCTTTTCAACGTCGCAGTCGATAGTGCCTTCGAATTGACCGTGCATAGTGTCATACTTGAGCATGTAAGCCAAGTAGTCTACGGGGCAAAGGTCGTTGATACCTACGATTTCAATGTCATTTCTGTTTTGAGCGGCACGGAAAACGAAACGTCCGATACGGCCAAAACCATTAATACCTACTTTAGTCATAATAATAAAAAAATTATTGGGTTGTTAATATCTTCTTTTACCTTAGCATCGGTAGGAATAAGTGAATCTCACATCCCTACTTTTTGCGCCACAAAATTACTATTTTTTTTTCAAATAGCCTATTATGTAGTAAAAACTTATCACTACAAAGGTTAAAAATTTTTTATTACGGAGGATGTTATGCTCTTTGAGCGGTTTATCGTACCTTTGCAGTGGATAATTTTTATGAACCGAAATGAAGATTCGCATTAATGATAAATACGAATATCTGAGGGAGTATATAGAAAGTATTCCGGATATTTTCGAGCGAGAGGGTGAGGTTGTCTATGAAGACAGAAATCTGATAAAAAATCTCACTGCTCCTGACGGTACGTGCTTGAACGTGAAGCGATTTTGTCCGCCTCGCGGTATCAATAAATATGTATATTCTTTTGGGATACGGAAGCCGAAAGGTGTGCGGGCATATATCTACCCAGAGCGTTTGTTGGCTAAAGGAGTGCCGACTCCGATTCCGGTGGCGTATATCGAGCAACGTAGATGCGGGATATTGTCGTATTGCTATTTTATAAGTTTGAGATGCCCGTACGAACACAGAATGTTTGATGTGGGGGATGCCCCCGAAGGGACTTATGAGGAGTTGGCAGTGGCTTTTGCTCGATTTACGGCTGATATGCACCAAAAAGAGGTGATGCATCTTGATTATTCTCCCGGAAATATCCTATACAGGCAGAATGTTGATGGAAGTTTCGAGTTTTCGATTGTGGATATTAATCGTATGCATTTCGGAAAAGTGGGACGCGAACAAGGATTGCTGAATTTCAAACGTCTTTGGGGCCCGAAACGATTTTTCATCATGATGATTGAGGAGTATGCCCGGGTCAGAGGTTATGATGTGGCGGAAGCGGTGGAGTTTACTCTTGCTGCGAGGGCTAAATTCTGGAAGTGGTTCAGCAAAAAACACGGTATATATTTTAAATTGGAATTATGATACAAATGGAGACAAAACAAGGAAGCCCCATGTTCAAGCTTCCTTGTCTCTTTTGTCGCGTTGCGTAATGGCTGTGGATAAGAGCCATTATGCCGGTAATGATGTGCTTAGAGCATCTCTTCCGCTTTTTTGAATGCTGTCTTTTCAAAATGTCCGTCGGCAATAAGTCGGCTCATTTTGACTGCATTGTTTTTCAAAACGGCATATTCATCGGGACTTAACTTGTCGAGGACTGTAGATATGTCGCGCAATGAGTCGACGGCAATACCGAGATTGTTGCCAAGTACAAATTCCGCGATGGCGGCTTGTGACCATATTATCACGGGGATGCCGGCTCGCAGGTATAGCGATGTTTTGTGCGGGTTGTTGATTTTCAGGTAGGAACCCCAGTCGCCGCTACATTCGTCGAAAGAATCCCCGTCCCAAACCAATCCGAAATCGGCTTCAATTTCGCTCATCAATCGGTCTTCGTCGAGTTTGCCGTGATAGGTCACATGTTCGATTGCTTTGTCGGCATCCTCGTAGCCCGGTCCGTAGAGGCTCAGTTCCCAATTGGTCATAATTTCGGGGAGGGCGTAGATGAAAGCGTTGCGCCAACGGCGAAGGTTGCTTGTGTAGACAATGCGCCAAGGGGTATGAGGGGTGGCATACTCTTTCAGTTGAGCTGATGAAAGGAAATCGAATATTTGTAAGCTGTGGATATATCCTTTGAAATCCTGCTCGATAAGATATTTTTTCATTGTCTCGTTGTGAGCAATCAGAAAGTCGGTCTTGCTTATGAGGTGTTTTTCGCGTTCTGCTGTGAGTTTGCGACGGCGGAATGCACCGAGGTCGTGGATGATTGTTGCCACTTTTGCTCCTTTGAAGTGAGCCAACGAGCATGAGATGTAGTAGAACTTCTTCATCGGGTATTGAAGAAAGAGGATGTCGCCTTTTTTCAGGTTGGTCAATATTCTGACCACGCCAATCAGCTTAATCAAAAATCGCGATACGGGGTTTACGCTTTTGCGCATCGGCGTTAGATTGGTGTATCCAAGAGCCTTGAATACGCTGTCGACATCGGTCTTTGCTTTGTTGACGGTGATTACCTCGATATAGTAGTTCATAATTTAATCTTGAATGTTTTTAATGCTCTGTGCAACAAAGGTAATATATTTATGCCAAAGGACGAAATATATGTTTTTATTTTGCACAACCGGATTGTCGCATTATATTTGCGACATGAAAAATTTCAGTATCGGAGTAATTATCTCTACTTACAACAATCCGCGTTGGCTCGAAAAAACTTTGTGGAGCTATTGTGCCCAAACCATTGTGCCGGATGAAATAATCGTTGCCGACGATGGTTCGGACGATGAAACCCGCCGGTTGATTGACAGTTTTAAGATGATGCTGCCACTGCGCCATGTGTGGCATGAGGACGACGGTTTCCGGAAGACCAAAATTCTTAATGAGGCGATTAAAGCGGCAACTGCCGATTACCTTATCTTTACGGATCAGGATTGTGTGGCGCGGCAGGATTTTGTGGCTGTTCACAAGCATTATGCCCGAAAAGGATATATCCTATCGGGGGGATATTTTAAATTGCCTATGGACATCAGTGAGAGATTGACTTACGATGATATCAGAAATGGTCGTGCTTTCCGATTGAGATGGCTGCGCGGACAAGGGCTGAAACGTACGTTTAAGTGTACGAAGCTCGTACAAAGCAAGGCGTTCGGGGCATTTATGAATTTTATCACTCCGACCAAGGCGACATGGAACGGTATGAACTCAAGCGGATGGCGAGAGGATATATTGGCTGTGGGGGGCTTTGATGAACGGATGCAGTATGGCGGAGAGGATCGCGAAATGGGCGAACGAATGTTTAACAACGGAATTAAATCGAAACAGATTCGCTATCGCGCAATTGTGCTTCATCTCGACCACAGCCGTCCATACGTCAACAAGGAGGCGTGGGAGCGGAATATGGCAATCCGCCGTGAAACAAAGAGGAATCGTACGATTGTGACTCCCTATGGGATAAAACGGTCTTGAAAGTCTCTATACGGATGCTCAAGGTCGAGATAGTGGAAATCGTGTTGCCGCTGATGCTCGACATCGGGAGGAGTCATATAGTCGCCGTATTTTTGTGACAGATAGGTGTGGAAATCTTCGTAGCCTTTCAATTGAATGTCGGCAAACGGGTAGGGTGTCGGTGTGCCTAAAATGGATTTTTGCAATGCGCCGTTATATCCGTCGTCGAAATCCTGTACCAATTCAGAACTATCGTAGTCGTATTTGAGTAATAAGCGACGTATGTCGGCTTGTAGTTGCTCTACGGTGTAGAGTTTGTGACACAAGAGTGGAATCCATGAGTTTGGTCCGTGTCCGTGACGATACGGGTCGCGATAGGTGAAATACAGTTTTTTGCGAAGATTTTTGTATCTCCAAATGTGAAGTCGTCGGGCTAACTTGCTTTTGGGTAGCCCGTCCAGCGGGAACACGTCGATATAGGCTCCGCCCAAATATCTGAGGTGGTCGTGCTCGATGAGTGTGGTGCTTGCATCTTGTATTTTGGCAAACGGCTGCGGATAGTGGTTGTCGTTTTCGGCGCAGATGATTTCATACGGTTCGGGAAGCCACTCGTCGGCGTGGGCAATCAATTTGTCGTAGTCGGGGCGCGGCATGCAGATATCGG
The DNA here is from genome assembly GCA_045133615.1 of Muribaculaceae bacterium. Classification (GTDB taxonomy): domain Bacteria; phylum Bacteroidota; class Bacteroidia; order Bacteroidales; family Muribaculaceae; genus M3. The sequence goes on from JBGUUQ010000122.1 coordinate 4,192, forward strand.
CATCGTCGTCCCAAGGGATAAATCCTTTGTGGCGAATGGCTCCGAGCATGGTGCCTGCCGTGATGTAGTATTTCAATCCGTATTTGTCGCACACACTGTCGATCATCGACAATATGCCAAGCATTTTCGCGTGTAGCTTATCCAAGTCGTAGGTTGCCATATTGATGCTATTTCTTTTTTGACAGTTTCTTTTTCAATCGGCTGAAAGTGTCGCGTTTGTATTGGCGGACAACTTCGGGGCGAACTTCATCGTAGCTGCGGTTGACGCTGAATACCAACTCTCCATGGTAGTTGGGCGCTTTCATCGGTGTCATATAGTTGTCGCCATACTGGGTGCGCAAAAATTTATCATATCCGACCGGAACGGGAACTTTGATATTCTCAAAGTTCAACCAAACAGTTTGGCTAAACAAAGATTTGTCGAAGACGATATCGTCGCCACTGAACGACAATTCCGCCCATCGGTCGGCTGTCTCGACAGATGTCTGTCGCAACTTGTTTTCGGTGCCGGCGTAGATGTTGCTCCATCCTTCTCGCTTTACCCATCGATTGCAACGTATCTTTCGGAATATCTGACCTAAACGCCCTGAATACAGGATGTGGAGATTGGCAGCTTTCAGATAGCTGTAGGTCTTATGGATGGAATGTTTCAGTTGTTTGGTCTCTTGCGGGTCGTCGGGAACTCCGTCGAGAGGGAAGATGTCGATAAATATTCCTTGGTTGAATGGTCGATATGCTTCCGACGGACGTATTGCGGTCGTAAGACTATTGCGTAATTGTGCGTGTCCGCGAAAATATTGGTTATCGGAGTAGGCTGATTGTAAAAAGTAGGGGTGGTGGAATTCTTTCTGTCCGATTGAGATGAGTTTGTCATAATCGGTACGCGGCATGCATACATCGATGTCGTCATCCCAAGGAATGAATCCGCCGTGGCGCACGGCTCCGAGCATGGTGCCTCCGTCGACCCAACATCTCAGCCCATATCGTTCACACACGTCAAGCAATTTGGATAGTAAATCGGTCTCTACTTTCCATATTTGCTTCATGAATTCTGAAACGTGATACCCGTTTCGTACTTCAGACTCGGTGTTGAAATCCATTAGAAAAGTTCTTCGGGGATAATCTCTTTGGCTCGGTTGAAGTCTTCGGGGGTGTCGAGTTCGATTGAAAAACAGTCGGTAGTGTCGACCGGCTTGAATTTGTGTCCTTGCGGAATCAAGCGTTCAAAAGCCAATTCATAGAATACGTTCACTAATCCCTCTTGCTCAATCATCTTTTCCAATTCGGCGTAGAGGGCTGTGCTATATTCGGATGTCATTTTTTCGATACCGACGCTTTCGCCGATTGCATCGGCGGGATTGCAGGTTTTATTCAATTCCGTGATGTCGCCTTCGGCATCGATGATTACTTTGATTTCCTCTTCTCCGAGTTCATGACGTTGCACGGCAAGTGCAGATGAGGGTTGAGCTGCAATTCGCTGTACGGCTTTCGGGTCGCAAAGAATGTCGCTGTCCATCAACAGGAATTCGCGTCCGCGCACCACTTCTCCCGCCATCCAAAGCGAGTAGATGTTGTTGTTGTTCTCGTAGTCGGAGTTGTCTAAAAATGTGATGTGGCGTTGCGGATAGTGCTCGGAAATGAAGTCGCGTATCATTGAGGCTTTATATCCGGTGACGATTACCAATTCGTCGCATCCGGCTGCGGTCATCGCATCGACGGTGCGTTCGAGCAATGTGCGTTCACCGACTTTGAGGAGGCATTTGGGGCAAATATCGGTGAGCGGTCGCAGTCTTTTTGCCATTCCGGCGGCTAATATAACGCCAATCATTTTCCGGTAGCGATTTTTAAAATGACATCGCAGACTTTGCGATTTTGCTCGGCGCGTCCGAGTGTGATGCGCATGTGAGAGTCGATGCCCGGTTCGTTCATGAATTTCACTTTGTAGCTCTCTTTCGCAAATTCGGCTTGCAAAGCTGCTTTCAATTCGATGGGGTATTTTATCAGGATGAAGTTGGCGCGGCTTTCATATACTTTGAAGCCTTCCAATGCGCCTAATTCGGCGGTGTACATATCGCGTGCGTCTTGCATTACGGCTGCAATTTTGCGATAATGGGCATCGCTCTTCAGCGCTGCGATAGCCACTTCTTCCGATAGGCGGTCGTAGCCCAAATACATGTTGGCGTATTTGGCAAATTTCTTCATTTCGTCGTTGTCGCCGATGAATCCGAATCCCATGCGCAAGCCGGGCAATCCGTAGAATTTGGAAAGCGTGCGGCAAACAATCATGTTGGGATGCTTTTCGATGAGGCTTTTTATATATGATGCGTCGTTGGAGATGAACGATGCGTAAGCTTCGTCGACCAAGAGCAAAGTGCTCTGAGGAATCATTTCTACGAGTTGGCTCATTTCATCGACAGTCAGCCCGTTGCCGGTGGGGTTGTTGGGTGATGCAACTAACAAAATTCGCGGCTTGATTTCCTCTACCATTTTCTTTAGTCCGTCGAAATCGTAACGGAATGTATTGCCCTCCTCATACACGGGATATTGCAACGTCGTACCGGATACTTCGTCGGCAATGGATTTGTAGTACCACCATGAATATTTTGGGATGAGCATCGTTTTCGAGCCTCCGTCGGTCAGGAAGTAATGAACGGTTTTCTTAAGAAGGTCTTCCGCTCCGTATCCGATGAGAATCTGGCGTTCGTCGATTCCGTAAAGTTCTGATAGATAGACTGAAAAGATGCTCTTTTTGCCTTCGTCGTAAATTCGTGTATAGAAGCATAATTTTCCGAGATCAAAATTTCGGATGGCATCTTTTACTTCTTGGGATGGCTCAAAGTTAAACTCGTTACGATCCAAGTAATTCAATCCTTGCGACATTATATTTCTATTTAGAGAGTCAATATTTTATTGAATGATTTTTACAATGTATCCCATCTTCAGCACCATCTTCCACAATCGGTGTAATTCATGGACGGTTATCCAATTATAAGATAATTACATATTGCTGTGCAAAGGTATATAAATTTATTGGGATTTACATTTTTTAAAACAGAAAAATACGACGATAGCGTTTTATTCGGTTATTACAAAGTTTTTGCCTAAATTTGTAGCCAAAGAAAATATTAACCACTAAAAACATGATTTATGGGAAAATTTATGACCGACTTTAAGGAGTTTGCCATGAAGGGCAATGTAATCGATATGGCAGTCGGTGTAGTAATCGGCGGTGCATTCGGTAAGATTGTGACTTCGCTCGTAAATGATATTATCATGCCTGCCGTGGGTGTGCTTACCGGCGGTATGGATTTTAAGGAATTCAAATATGTGCTTCAGGAAGCTGTGATGAACGGCGAGGAGGTGGTGTCGCCTGAAGTGACAATCAATTATGGTATGTTTATTCAGTATATAGTTGACTTCCTGATTATTGCATTCTGTATCTTTATGGTGATACGAATGATGGCCAAACTCAAACGCAAGAAGGAGGAGGAACCTGCTCCCGCACCGGAACCTCCGGCACCTTCAAATGAGGAAGTGCTTTTGACTGAAATACGTGATTTGCTTCGCGATAAAAAATAATTGTTCCAATAAGAATCGATAAATGAGTAAGGTAATTATTATCGGAGCCGGCGGCGTAGGCACCGTGGTGGCTCACAAGTGTGCTCAAAATCCGGATGTGTTCACAGAAATCGTGCTTGCATCCCGCACGAAGAGCAAATGCGACGCGATTGCTAAGGCTATCGGTGCTCCCAATATTGTCACAGACCAAGTGGATGCCGACAGTGTGGAGCAACTTTGCGAACTTTTCCGTCGTCACAAGCCTGAACTTGTAATCAATGTGGCTCTTCCTTATCAGGATTTGACCATCATGGATGCATGTCTGGAGTGTGGTGTGAATTATCTCGATACGGCCAATTATGAGCCGAAAGATGAGGCTCACTTTGAGTATTCTTGGCAATGGGCTTATCGTGAGAAGTTTGAGAAGGCCGGTTTGACGGCAATTCTCGGCTGTGGCTTCGACCCCGGAGTGTCGGGTGTGTTTACGGCGTATGCAGCCAAGCATCATTTCTCGGAAATGGAATATCTCGACATTGTGGATTGCAATGCCGGCGACCATGGCAAGGCGTTTGCCACTAACTTCAACCCGGAAATCAACATTCGTGAGATTACTCAAAACGGACGTTATTATCAAGATGGTAAATGGGTGACTACCGGACCGCTTGAAATTCATGCTCCGCTCACTTATCCCAATATCGGCGCTCGCGATTCTTATCTGCTCTATCATGAGGAACTTGAATCGCTTGTGATAAATTATCCGACTATCAAGCGTGCTCGATTCTGGATGACTTTCGGTCAGGAGTATCTCACTCACTTGCGTGTGATTCAGAATATAGGTATGGCTCGCATTGATGAGGTGGAGTATAACGGAGTGAAGATTGTGCCGTTGCAGTTCCTCAAAGCGGTGCTTCCCAATCCGCAGGATCTCGGAGAAAACTATCACGGAGAGACTTCAATCGGTTGCCGTATTTCCGGAACGGGCAAAGATGGCAAGCCGTTGACCTACTATATCTACAATAATTGCAGCCACGAAGAGGCTTACAAAGAGACCGGCATGCAGGCTGTGAGCTATACTACCGGTGTTCCGGCAATGACCGGCGCGATGATGTTCCTTACCGGAAAATGGAAGAAGCCGGGGGTACACAATGTGGAAGAGTTTGACCCGGATCCGTTCCTCGAAGTGCTTGCAAAGCAAGGTTTGCCTTGGCACGAAGTGCTGAACGGCGACCTTGAAGTTGACAAAATCGGCTGATACTCCCGCAGATTGCACAAATAGTACAGATATATAATAGAAAGAGGGTGACTAAGAAATTAGTCGCCCTCTTTCTATTACTAGTCTCTTTTAAAATGAAGCTAGAAAATTTCTTACATAATAGAGTCGATAGCAATTGTATCAACTACTACAATAGTACTATCTTCAGTAGATGCTTCATTGTTTACTGAAGTACTTCCACAGGATACAAATAGTATTCCGAGTATGAGTGCAAATACAAGTTTTTTCATTTTATTTTGTTTATTTTTAAAGTAAAAAATTTTAATACCAAATCTCTGCAAGATAATCATTCCCGTATTCCTAGGATGAAACTTTTTATAAAGATCAGATAACTGCTTTTGTGGAATCTGATTTTATATTGCGGCGAAGTGGGAGAGGAGCGTCCATGAGATGGTCATGTAGATGACCATGCCGATGATGTCGTTGGTGATGGAGATGAAGGGTCCGGTGGCGAGTGCGGGGTCGATTTTGAATCGTTCGAGCGTGAGGGGAACGAATGTGCCGAATACGGATGCGAAGATGACCACGGCAAACAATGACGCCGATACTGCCAATGTGGCTATGTGCTCTGTTGGATTGACAATCATGTTGTAGATGAATACCAACAATGAGATTATGGATGCATTGACAAGTCCGGCTCCGAGTTCTTTGAGGAGTTGGCGACCGGAGTTTTTGATGTCGAGGGTGCCATTGGCGAGACCTTGCACCACGATGGCTGATGACTGAATGCCGACGTTTCCGCCGGTACCGCCAATCAAGGGAATGAATGCTGCAAGAGCGGGAATGGCGGCGAGGCTGCCTTCGTAGTGGCCGAGGATGAGGGAGTTACCGAGACCGCCGGCGATGCCGATAAGCAGCCAAGGCAGTCGTGCTTTGGTCTGTGTGAAAATGGTGTCGTCGGTTTCGACGTCGGTAGAAAGACCAGATGCCAATTGGTAGTCGCGCTCGGTGGCTTCACGCACTTTGTCCATCACGTCGTCGACGGTGATACGTCCTACGAGTCGTCCGATGGAGTCGATGACCGGCATGGCTACAAGGTCGTATTTCTCAAAGTCGAGAGCGACTTCGTCGATGGGGGTATCTGCTTTTACGGCAATGGGGTCGCTTTCCATCACGTGCTTTATCTTGGAGACTGACGGATGAGTGACCATTTTCTTCAGAGGGAAGATTCCTCGAAGTTTGTAGTCGTTGTCTACGACATAGACGTAGTAGATTTCGTCCATGTCTTCGGCCTGAAGTCGCATTTGCTTTACACATTCGGGCATACTCCAGTTTTCGTTAACGACAATCATTTCCGTACCCATAAGACCGCCGGCGGTGTCTTCGTCGTATTGGAGGAGGTCGACGATATTGCCGGCTTGCTCGGTGTCTTCGAGGTTGGCGAGGATTTCTTCGCGGTCTTCTTCGTCGAGTTCCTGAATCACGTCGACGGCATCGTCGGTGTCGAGGTGGTCGAGTTGCTTTGCAATTTCCTCGGCCGGCATGTTGCTGAGGAGCTTGCGACGGTCGTCTTCATCGAGTTCGACGAGCACGTCGGCTGCTGTCTCTTCGTCGAGGAGTTTGTAGAGAAATTCCGCTTCTTCGAGGTCGAGGTCCTGATAAAGTTCAGCGATGTCGGCGGGGTGCAGTTCGGCAAGAAGTTGGCGAGCAGCTTCTTCATCTCCACCGGATATGATGGAACGGATATTTTCGAGATAATCGGGGGTATATTCTTTCATTGGTTACGGGCGTTTAGCCACGCGATTGCGTGATGAGACGTGTTAATTGGACAAATTCTTCAACTCCGAGTTGCTCAGGGCGTTTTGCGAGGAGCGGGTCGTCCGGCAAGGGGATGCCGGCAGGAAAAAGGCCTCGCAGAGAGTTGCGCAGGGTCTTTCGTCGTTGTCCAAATGATGTCTTCACCACGGTGCGGAATGTGCGTTCGTCGCATCCAAGCGAGGTGACGTCGTTGCGTGTGAGCTTGATGACGCCGGATTTTACTTTGGGGGGCGGGTTGAACACATGTTCGTCGACCGTAAACAGGTATTCGACTTTGTACCATGCCTGAAGCAGTACGCTGAGGATGCCGTAGATTTTAGACCCCGGAGGGGCTGCAAGCCGCTCTGCCACTTCTTTTTGAAGCATTCCGGAGCAGCATACGACTTGGTCTTTATAGTCGAGTACTTTGAAAAATATTTGGGATGATATGTTGTAAGGGTAGTTGCCGATTACGCAGAACGGTCGATTGCCATAGACTTTTTTCAAATCCATTTGCAGAAAATCGCCGGCGATGATGCGGTCGGACAGAGAGGGGAAATGCACGTTGAGATAGTCTACCGATTCCGTATCGATTTCGGCGACAGTGACGTCGTGCTCTTTTGTGAGGAGGAATTGGGTCAAAACGCCCATACCGGGGCCAACCTCCATGACCGGAGTGCCACGATATTCGTCGAGGGTGGCGGCGATGCGTCGCGCCACGGAGAGGTCGGTTAGAAAGTGTTGCCCAAGGGCTTTCTTTGGTTTTACCTTTTGCACGGTTCCCTCCTTTCTTTTGGTTGATAATAGGGCAGGCGGTACACCACTACGGTACCGCCTTGCAAAGGTAATCAAATCCGCCAAAAGTCCAAAATAAAAAAGACGGATGGCTCTTCTCTGCCATCCGTCGTGTAGTCAGTGTAATCGGGGCTTATAATCAGTGTCCGCATCCGCAGTGGTCATCACCGCAGTGGTCATCACCGCAGTGGTGGTCGTCGCATCCGCAGTCGTCGCCGCAATCTCCGTGGCATCCGCATCCGCAACCGTGTTGGGGATTGAGTTCTTCGGGAGTGGCATCTCTTACGGCAAGGATTTTGCCGGAGAAGCGTACATCTTTGCCTGCGAGTGGGTGGTTGAAGTCCATTTTTACTTTGTCGGCAGTCACTTCAAGGACAATACCGTTGATGCGGTATCCGTCGGCGGTCATCATAGGCACGATTGCGCCTTTTTTGATGTGTTCTTCGTCGAATTTACCATCTACTTCGAAGATTTCACGATCGAGAGTGGCAATCTGCTCGTCTTCGCGCGGACCGAATGCTTCTTCGGCTTTTACGGTTACATCGAATTTGTCTCCGACGGAAAGACCTTCAACAGCCTTTTCGAGCGGTGCAATCATGCCGGGGGTTACTCCGAAGATGAAGCGTTCGGGATCTTCGGGATTGGTCTGGTGTACGAGTTTTTGGCTGTCGGCAGATACTTCGTAAAGGTCGTAGCCGAGTTCTACATATTTACCGGTTTGTATTTTTTCCATATTTGTTGATTTTATATTAATATTTTCGCGTTTAGTTGAGTATGTAACAAATTTCGTGCCAAATTATTTCGCGGAGGGATGGGCAGAAAGTATGCGCCATTCCGCCGGGTAGAGATTGTTAGCTCGGTTGCCGAGATTTTTCACAAATCCGAGAGGACGGTCGTGATAGCAAAGCAATACGTAGCCGCGAGGGGCGTCAGTCAGCTCAATGGCTTCGTGACGGAGATATGAGATGGCTGTATCGTAATCGACTTCGTGGCAGGGGAAGGCTTCACGACGGAGCGATGTAGACATGGCGAGGGCTTGCGTGGGGATGATGTCTTTGCCTTTGACGGTAGCAAGCTGTATGCCATAGTGGATGATGTCGAGATGGCGCAGGGCAGATGACAGCATGGGGGCGGAGGGTTTCGGCATAGCCATTATGCGGTCGCCGACGGTAGATATATCCCAATCCGTGTTGCGAGAAAGCCACTCTTTTGCTTTGTCTTCCATCGGGTTGGATTTGCCTTTTGCCGGTCGGTCTTTTCGGCGTACCGGTGTGTCGTGCAACTCTCCGGTCTTTCGCAACACAGCCATAAACAGCCCCTCACCGCGAATGCGACCGGGAAGGAACCGATAGCAGTGATGAGGAGTGTCAATTCCCGATACGATATTCCATTCGGCGGGGACTTCAAGATTGACGGATTCAGCCCCGTATTCCCGACACAGATAGTCGACTATATCCTCATTTTCCATGCGATTGAAAGTACATGTACTATATATAAGGTAGCCGCCGGGACGCAATGCGAGCCAAAGGTTATCGACGATTTCGCGCTGACGTTCGGCACATTCTTCGACAAGTCGCATGCTCCACTGAGCAACAGCTTCAGGGTCTTTGCGCATCATTCCCTCTCCGGAACAGGGAACATCGGCGGCGATAATGTCGAATGTCTCTCCCATCTTTGCAATGCGGGAAGTGTCGCCACGGCTTACAATGCAACGATCGTAGCCCCATTTGATAAGGTTCTCTCGCAAAATGACTGCGCGTGAGGGGACATATTCGTTGGCAAAAACAATCGAGCCATCGGGAAGTGCATCGATAGCCGCTGTGGTTTTACCTCCCGGTGCGGCGCAGGCATCGAGGAACAGGACAGGGCGATTTATGGCAGATGAAATGTGGTTGATGGCATGCCATGAGAACATTGACGATGCATCTTGTACATAGTAGCAGCCTTGGTGCATTGTTGGGTCGAATGTGAAAGAGGGACGATTGTCCAAGTATCGTCCGAGCGGACACCACGGCACTTGAGTGCCTTTGGCGTCGGCATCTCCCTTACGTCGGTTGATGCGAATCGCCACCGACGGCTCGGATAGCAGTGCTTCGGAAAGCCCTGCAAGAGCGGGTTCGGCTTCAATCATATCGACGAATGCCTTGGGTAGTTTGTTGTGGAAATTGTCTTCTGCCATTAATGAACTATTGCTGATGCAAAGATAAGGATATTTGTGTGCAAAAATCGTTTAAAAAGGTTGGTTTCTGAAGAAAATGGTGTAATTTTGTGCCGAATATCTGCTGAAGACAAATCTTAAGCAGATATTGTTCCATATTATAGAATATCACATCCCTGTATACACTTACAACATGTCAGGCCATCTTGTCGGGAGACAAGATGGCTTTTTTGCGCACGATTCTTCCTATTTACTTCGTTATTTCGGCGTTTTTTCGTAAGTTTGCATCACTTCTTAACTGCAATTACAAACCTATTAAAATAACGACATGATTAAGTTTTATGATTTATGGCGTCGCACTGTTGCCTGTGCCGTGTTGCTGTTGCCTTTGGCTGTGTATGCAGCCGACGGTGTGGTGACGGCTACCACTGAAGATGGTCGCACGGTGACGCTTACCGTGATTTCAGACGATATTATCAAGGTGACTAATCTCGCTCCCGGAGAAGTGGCTCCTGTGTCTTATTCCGCAGTGCTTAAGCCGGAGGCTTTTACCGGAAATGTGGCTCGTTCGGGCGATACCCAAGTGCTTACAACCCAGTCGGGAATGGTTGCCACGCTTAATGACAAGACGGGTGCTGTGACATTTGTAGCCGGTCGCAATGTGTTGGCCGACAGTGGTGTCCGTACGGCTTCCGATGGCAAGCAATCGTTGTCGCTTTCGACTGTGGGCCGATGCTCGTTCTATGGCGCGGGTGAGCGTGGACATTCGCTCAATCTTGCAGGCGATACGCTAGTGATGTACAATCGCCAGAACTACGGCTACACCGGTTCTGACCCACGTATTTCGCAGATGAACATCACGATGCCGATGTTTGTGTCGTCGGCCGGTTATGCCGTGCTTTTCGATGACTATGCGGCTGCTGAAATGGTGATGAATAATCCGGTGAAATATACTTCGGAAAGTCGCGAACCGATTTCGTACTATTTTATCAATGGTAACGGGTCAATGCGTAAGGCGGTGTCGGAATATACCCGCCTGACCGGTCGCCAAGAACTTCCTCCATTCTGGGCGTTGGGGTATATCACATCCAAATATGGCTATAAGACTGCCGATGAGACCAATGGCGTGATAGATACACTGAAAATGAAAGGCTATCCTGTGGACGGCGTAGTACTCGACCTCTATTGGTATGGAAAAGAGCAGGATATGGGCCGATTGGAGTGGGAGCCGGAACAATGGGGCGACCACAAAAAGATGCTTTCCGACCTGAAGGCTCGCGGAGTGAATACGGTGATTATTTCTCAGCCGTATGTGCTTAGAAACGGAAAGGCTATTGACAATTACAATGAATTGGCTCCGAAAGGAATGTTCTGTCGTGACTCTGTTGGCAATCCTCACCAAGTGACGATATGGGTTGGAGAAGGAGGCATGTTTGATGTGTCGAATCCCGATACTCGTCTGTGGCTTCGTGAGCGTTACAAGAAACTTACCGATGAGGGTGTGACCGGATGGTGGGGCGATTTGGGCGAACCTGAAGTGCATCCCGAAACGATATTCCATTACAATGGAAAAACGGCTCGCGAATACCATAATCTATACGGTAATGAATGGAGTCGCATTATATATGATTTGTTCAAAGATGAATATCCCGATACCCGCTTGATGACGTTGATGCGTGGCGGTACAGCCGGATTGCAACGTTTCAGTGTATATCCATGGTCGACCGATGTGTCGCGTTCGTGGGGCGGTCTTGCTCCTCAAGTGATTATTATGCTCAACTCCGGTATGAGCGGTTTGGGCTATATGTCGCACGATGTCGGCGGATTTGCCGTAGATGAGGCTTGTCCGGTAGACCCGGAACTTTATGTGCGTTGGCTCCAGCTCGGCACGTTCTCTCCGATACTCCGTACTCATGCCCAACAGGTGGCTGAGCCTTATCGCTATCCCGAACAGCAGGATATTATCCTCGATTTGGTGAAGATGCGCTATAAATGGTTGCCCTATAACTATACTCTCGCTTACGAAAATGCATCGGAAGGTCTTCCGATGGTGCGCTCGCTTAATTTCTATGGTGAATGTTGCGGTTGCATGGATAAGATTACCGACCAATATCTTTGGGGTCGCGATGTGATGGTGGCTCCGGTGATGAAGCAGGGCGCTACGTCGCGCAGCATCAAGTTCCCCAATGGTCAATGGGTGGATATGGCTCATCCTGAAAAGCTTTATGAGGGTAAGTCGACAATCGAGTATGACGCTCCGTTGGCAGTGCTCCCGATTTTTTCCCGTGCAGGTGCATTTATTCCTCAAGCGGTGTATAAAATGGAGAATACCGGCGACTACGATGCGTCGCGCTATGAAATTCTGTATTATCCGAGAGGCGGTAAGTCGGAATATACGATGTATGAAGACAATCGTATGTCGGCTCAATCACTTGTCAAAGGTGAATATCAGTTGATTAAATTTGCGGGTAATGACAATTCGGCATCAACAATTATCGATATTAAGGCGGAAGGTACATATCCCGGAGCTCCGGCGGTGAAGCATATTACAATGAAGCTTCCCGGTGTGACTGCTCCTTCGACAGTGGCGCTCAATGGCAAGCCGATGCGTAAATCGTCGAAAAATGGATGGAAGTATGATGCCAAGACATCTACGCTTACCATTGCTTTTGACTGGACAACGGCTGACGATGCTCAGATTGCTATCGTAAAGAAGTAATTTTGTTATAAATCAAATAGATGGCGGATATTGCGAGTAGGCAATGTCCGCCATCCTTTTTGTAGTGAGGGAAACGGGTTGATTGTTAAGAATGTATAACAATGCGTAGGCACGAGGAAATTTTACATAATTTTGCAGCCGAAACCTGAAGAAAGTTGGGATATGAAAATTGTAGTATATTGCTCGTCAAAGGAAGATATAGACCAAACGTATAAAGAAGATGCTGCATTGATAGGTCGTCGTGTCGGAAAGGCAGGTGCACAACTTGTGTATGGCGGAATCGGAAAAGGATTGATGCGTGTTGTGGCATCTGAAGCGGTCGATGCCGGAGCGAGAGTGGTGGGTGTAGTCCCTGTTTCCCGACGGGCATTGGCTTATGAAAGAAATACCGAAACTTTGTTGGCTCGCGATTTGAACGACCGAAAAAGTCGTATGATGCTTTTGGGCGATGCTTTCGTGGTGCTTTCGGGCGGGTATGGTACGCTCGATGAGCTTGTTTCCACTTTTTCATATCTTACATTCACGGGCGATACCGATAAAAAGATTGTGGTGATCAATCGCGGCGGTTTGTATAACCCTCTGTTGGAGCAATTGGAGGTGATGTCGTCGTATGGATTGCTCGACAAAGCGATTATCGGGCGAATAAATATTGTCGACAATGCCGAAGAGTGTTGTCGTGTACTTGGAATTTAGAAATTACAATATTATAAAGGTAAAAAGACAATGAAAAAGAGTATTATTTACACCGGAACCGGAGACGCAGGTGCTACTTCATTGGTAGGCGGCAAGCGCGTAAAGAAAAACGATATTCGTATTGAAGCGTATGGCTCAGTGGATGAGTTGAATGCGCGTATCGGACATCTTTGTACTTCGGCTCATATTTCAGCAGATTTTACAGAGACGTTTTTCTATATCCAAAATAAATTGTTCAACATTGGTGCATATCTTGCTACCGATAATCCCGAAAACAATATCACTGAAGCTAAGGGTGTGACTTATGAGGATATACAGAAAATCGAAGAGAAGATAGACCGCCTCGATGCCGAGTTGCCTCCGTTGAATAATTTCGTACTTCCCGGCGGAACGCATCTTTCGGCGTTGGCTCATGTGTGTCGCACGATGTGTCGCAGATGTGAACGCCGCATTGTGGCTCTTGCTGAAGTGACTTATGTGGATCCTAATGTGCTGAAGTTTATCAACCGATTGTCGGATTTCTTGTTTGTTTTTGCACGCTACGACAACGTTAGCAATCAAGTGGACGAAATATTTTGGAATAAAGATTGTTGATACTAAAATAATACGCTATTTTTGCGGAAAATTTAAAACCAACAATCGAAATTTCTAAAAAACTACTATTATGTATTGGACACTGGAATTGGCTTCAAAACTTGAGGATGCACCTTGGCCTGCAACCAAAGAAGAACTCATCGACTACGCTATGCGTTCGGGCGCACCTCTCGAAGTGATAGAAAACCTTCAGGAAATGGAAGATGAGGGCGAAACCTACGAATGTATCGAGGATATCTGGCCTGACTATCCCAGCAAAGAGGACTTCTTCTTCGATGAGGACGAATATTAAGTCTTTGAAGCAGGTTAAGTAACTGATAATCAAAAAGGTGATGAACATTAATTTGTTTGTCACCTTTCTTTTTAGGGTTTTTAAAGGTGGGTTTTGTTTGTCTAAAATCCGTCATTTATATACGTTTTCATTAGTTTGTTTGTCTAAATATCACTATCTTTGTACTATCCTCCTGAATATATAAAAATAAAGAGTATGGGCAGACCTAAAAGAACATATCCATTAGGAAGTTTTAGATTAAGACTACCTAAAGATGCAGATAAGGACAAGAAATATCCTATAGAGTTGGAATATACTTGGAATAGTGTAAATAATAACATGAAAGTATACCAAAAAATAATCTAAAAGTATACCATTTTTCTTCTATTTGCAAAGATATCAAAAGTTG
>JBGUUQ010000123.1:0-38292 GCA_045133615.1 Muribaculaceae bacterium
AATTTCTTATCCATTGCCCATTCTCATGCAAGTTCTTCTTAATGGTTTGATACTCAAAGAATCTTAATCAAACTACATCAAATATAGGAAAATGAAAGCAAATCACAACAGGAACGCTTCAATAAGATAGAAAACAGCGCTGTTTCCGATATTACAAAGATACTAAAATGAAAGCAAATCACAACGCGTTCAAGAAGTTCGTGAGCGACTTCGAGCTGTTTCCGATATTACAAAGATACTAAAATGAAAGCAAATCACAACGTGTAACCCACCACACGCCATCCACGGCCAGCTGTTTCCGATATTACAAAAGCAAAAATAAAGCGTTTTTATTTCCCCCGCAAATTTAAAATGCCGTTTTCCCCGATTTCCCGCAAATCTTGGCGATTTTATAGCAGTCGCATGACTCCACGTCTCGCCATAATGAAAATAATCCGCCTGTGGCTTATGTTAAAATATCACAAAAACGCAAGCAAAGTATTGTCGGTTTGGAGAAAGGTTGTAACTTTGCATCAGTTTTTCATGGTATTAGATTTAAGGTAAAAGGATTATTTGTCGTGAGACAAGTAATTTTTTTTTGCACCTATCGGATACCGTCAGTAAATTTGCAGATGAAATGAACGAAACTCCCATTACATACTATCGACTATCAAACGGGCTGCGCATAGTGCACTGCCACCATCGCTCGCAAGTGGAATACTGCGGTGTGACGGTCAATGCCGGTTCTCGCGACGAGAATCCGGAGCACTATGGGTTGGCACATTTTGTGGAGCACACCATCTTCAAAGGGACGGATCGTCGCCGGTCGTGGCACATTATCAACCGCATGGAGGCTGTAGGTGGCGAGTTGAACGCATTTACCACCAAGGAGGAGACAACGCTCTATTCGGTGTTTCCTTACGGAAATCTCGACCGCGCCGTCGAACTGCAAGCTGACCTTATCGCACATTCACGCTTCCCGCAAGCCGAAATAGACAAAGAGCGGGAGGTGGTGGCCGACGAAATTGATTCCTATCTCGACACTCCGAGTGAAGCGGTATTCGACGACTTCGACGACCTGATGTATGCCGGTTCGTCAATCGGGCACAACATTCTCGGCGTTGAAGCTACATTGACTACATTCACTCCGGAAACATGTCGCGACTACCTCAGCCAATATTATGTACCGGAAAACATGGTGATGTTTTATTCAGGTGCGACTCCTGCCGACAAAGTGGTGCGCATAGCCGAGCGACATCTCGGAGCATTGAATCATCCGATGCCGAAACGCCTACGCGAGATTCCCGCCGTGGTGGCACCGTTTGATGTGCACCGCTCCATCGACTCACATCAATCTCATACGATAATCGGAGCACGCATACCGGGAATGTATTCCGACCAACGCTATGCCGTAGCATTGCTGACCAACATACTCGGCGGACCGGGGATGAACTCACTGCTCAACGTGGCTCTGCGCGAACGACGCGGACTTGTCTACACCGTCGACGCCACAACTGCCATCTACACCGATTCAGGTACGCTGACGGTATATTTCGGCTGTGATCCTGCCGATACAAAACGATGCCGCCGACTGGCTATGCAGCAGTTGGAGCGATTGGCATCAAAAGCGATGAGTGCGCGGGCATTGGAAGCCGCAAAAAAGCAATATATCGGGCAACTTGCCGTGGCGAGTGAAAATCGCGAACAGATGGCGCTGTCGATGGGACGTGCGATGTTATATCATGGAAGTGTGGCGCAACCGGCGGAAACGATAGAGCGCATCCGTGCCATCACTCCGATCGAATTGCTCGACGTCGCCACCTTGATAGCCCCGGAACGCTGCTCGACGCTGACTCTTGGCTGCTAAACGATGAATATTGGGGATTGAGAACGATTTTTTGGGCGATTTTGCCTATTATGACGATAATATGACGAATTTTTGCTATCTTCGTAATAAATTAGCATAACAATATGAAAATCGGAAACATCGACTTAGGAGACAAACCTGTGATGCTCGCCCCAATGGAGGACGTGACCGACCATTCGTTTCGACTGATATGCAAAGAGCAGGGAGCCGATATGGTCTATACGGAGTTTGTATCCGCCGATGCCCTCATACGCAATATAGCGGCCACCACCCGAAAGCTGCACATCAATCCCGCCGAACGCCCCACCGCCATCCAAATATACGGACGCGAACCGGAGCCGATGGTGGAAGCGGCACGCATTGTCGAACAAGCCAAGCCCGACATTCTCGACATAAACTTCGGTTGTCCGGTAAAGAAAGTGGCAGGCAAAGGAGCCGGAGCCGGTATGCTCCGCGACATCCCCAAGATGCTGTCGATAACTCGCGCCGTAGTGGATGCCGTAAAGATACCCGTAACGGTAAAAACGCGATTAGGCTGGGATGCCAACTCTAAAATCATCGTCGAACTCGCCGAGCAACTTCAGGACTGCGGCATACAGGCACTCACGGTGCATGGACGCACCCGTGCACAAATGTACACCGGCGAAGCCGATTGGGAGATGATAGCCCGCGTGAAAGAAAATCCGCGTCTGACCATCCCCGTGATAGGCAACGGCGACATCACTTCGCCGGAAAAGCTACGCGACGCGTTTGCTCGCTACGGAGTGGACGGAGTGATGGTAGGTCGTGCATCGATAGGCGCACCATGGATATTCCACGACATGAAGCAGATGCTTCGCGATGGTAGCTACCAACCGCTGTCGATAGCCGATAAATTCAAGCTTCTGCGACGCCAAATCACAGAAAGCATCGACAATATCGATGAATTGAGAGGCATACTCCACATTCGTCGCCATTTGGCGGCATCTCCGCTGT
The DNA here is from genome assembly GCA_045133615.1 of Muribaculaceae bacterium. GTDB lineage: Bacteria > Bacteroidota > Bacteroidia > Bacteroidales > Muribaculaceae > M3. The sequence continues at coordinate 2,822 of JBGUUQ010000123.1, forward strand.
TTAAAGGCATCCCGTTTTTCCGCGACACCCGCGTAGCGATGTTGCGAGCCAACACGTATGCCGAACTCGACGAAATACTCCACCGCATCGAGCATGAAATCATCCCTGCGGTAGAAAACAATGATAAAATCAACTCTTAACACCTTTATAACAATGAAAAAATTACTATTAGCAACATTAATCGTTGCAGCCACATTGACAGGCTGCGTAGTAGCAAACGGAACTCACGACTCAAACAAAGCGAACGTGAGCAAAACTGAAACTCTCGGCGCATTCGACTGCATCGTATCCGACGCAATTGTCGACATCGACATAATATATACAGCCGACTCTACCAACTCCATTGTATATGATATGTCCCCAAATTTGCTCGACATAACCGCTGCTACCATTGACGGATCTACACTCACCGTCAAGCACACCGGAAACAATCCTCGACACAACAAATTTGAAAAAGAGCAAATCACAATCTACACCAACAGCCCGATTAAAAAGTGCGTGGTCAACGGAGTAGGCGACATTGACTTATACAAAGGCACTACCGCCATCGATTTTAACATCGAGCTTAACGGCGTGGGCGATATCGACGTGCGCGACATAAAGGCTCGCTCTGTATCGGCGCGACTTGATGGTGTAGGCGACATCAACCTTAAAGGCACTACCGAATCGGCATCATATATCCTCAGCGGCACCGGCGACATCGAAGCAAAGCACTTGATAGCCAATTCAGTCACAGCAAATAACAGCGGAGTCGGCGACATCGAATGCCATGCCTCGACAAGCATAGAAGCCAATTGTTCGGGAGTGGGCGATGTGGAATACTACGGTAATCCCGCCACAACTAACTTAAAAGGCAATAATATTACCCGAAAATAACCATTCAAAACCATAAAAAACGATGAAACGCATTGCAATATTCTCAGCCGTTTTGGCTGCCGTCATATCCGCTTGGGCGGAAACGCCCACTCGATATGAACTCGATGTAAAGGAGTTCTACGAACTAAAAGTAATCGAAGGCATCAACGTCAACTACGTGTGCAATCCCGACTCTGCGGGCAAAGCCGTGTTTACCACAACGTCCGACCTTGCATCCGTATTGATGTTTACCAACAACAACGGGAAACTCGAAATGCAGATAGCCACCGACGGCATAAGTTATCACAATCTGCCGACCGTCACCGTATATTCCAAATTCCTCACCCGCGTAGAAAACAGTGGCGACTCCACAGTAAAAGTCATCACCGTAACACCTTGTCCCCGCTTCAAAGCCCGTCTCATCGGCAACGGACGTCTCGTAGTTCGCGACCTTAATGTCACCACACTTGAAGCCGACATCCGCACCGGTAACGGCACGCTCGTGGTCAACGGCAAATGCGACTCAGCCAAATACAACACTACCGGTTCCGGTGTGATTCAGGCCGATGACATGGAGGCCGGCAATGTGAAATGCACCCTCGCCGGAACAGGCTCTATCGGCTGTTGGACATCAGGCAAACTCTCTATCATAGGGGCAGCTTCAGGCAAAGTGCATTACCGAGGCACACCCACTGAAATCAAAAACATGTCAATCGGAGTGAAAGCCGAGCCGATAGACTGATAAACGCCGATATGGCTGAAGCCGACCTGAAACTACGCACCGCCCGCACTATCAAATGGAACGTTATCGACCGCGTTTCATCACAGGTGTTGTATGCCGTCACCGGCATAGTTCTTGCCAATGTTTTGTCGCAAGAAGATTTCGGTCTGGTGGGAGCCGTAATGGTTTTTCAGGCATTTGCATCGCTGTTTGTCGACAGCGGATTCTCGTCAGCCCTCATCCAGTGCAAAAGCCCGTCACGACTTGACTACAGCACTGTACTATGGTTCAATCTTGCCACTGCCACAGGCATATACATCCTTCTTTTCATCGGCGCACCGCTGATAGCCGATTGGTTTCAGGGCGACCAACGACTGATACCGCTCTCGCGAGTGATGTTTCTGTCATTTATAATCAATGCCACAGCCATTGTGCAGACCAACCGCCTGATGAAGCAAATGGACGTAAAGATGATAGCCATATCCAACTCTATCGGCCTCATTGTCAGTGCTACAGTCGGCATATACCTCGCCTTAGCCGGATACGGAGCATGGGCCATCGTATGGCAGACCATCGTTCTCGGAGTCGTAAAATCAGCAATTCTGTGGAGTACAAGCCATTGGACTCCCCTACTGAGATTTTCTGCACAATCGCTCCGCTCATTCTTTAAAGTCGGAATCGGGGTGGCCACATCATCGTTTCTCAACACCGTATTTCTCAACGTCTATTCTTTCCTTATCGGAAACCAGATAGGGCTTCGCAGTCTCGGTTATTACACACAAGCCGACAAATGGAGCAAAATGGGCATCACCTCACTCACCCAGATACTCACATCGTCATTTCTTCCGGTACTGTCACAATTTCAAGACGACAAGGAGAGATTCGGACATGCGGTAAGCAAAATGAATCGGTTCACAGCCTATATTCTATTCCCTGCCATAGGATGCCTGATTGTGATGGCCGAGCCGATATTCCACCTGCTCTTCGGCACCAAATGGGATCCGTCGATTATCTTGTTTCAAATACTGCTGCTCCGAGGAATTTTCACGGTACTCACCTCTCTTTACAACAACTATATCCTCGCTCTCGGCAAGGCGCGGATGCTTGTCTACATGGAAGTGGTAAAAGACGCTGCGGCTCTGATAGCTATAGCAATCACCCTTCCGTACATGTTTGAAAATCCCGACGGGAATATGACCAACGGAATAGAAATACTTTTGTGGGGACAACTTGCTGCGTCAGCCGTCACCTACATAGTCACACTGATAGCAACATCGCGCATCACAGCCCTTTCATCTTGGAGCTACATTCGCGACTGCATACCTTACGTAGCAATCACCATAGTCACCGCTGCACCGCTAATACTGATAAATAATATTTCCTTCTCCCCCATAATACTCCTTATCTTGCAGACTGTCACTGCATTACTGCTATACTTCTCAATAAATTTCATACTGAAGTCGCGCATCCAACGCGATGCCATCGACTACTTCATGTATCGTTTCCGTCACAAATCGCAGCCCACATTATAATAAACAGAGTAGATTTCAGCGTATGTCATGCCCACAACTGCTCTCTTTACGTTAAATATCCGAACGATTTGCTATATTCCCAATATAAATAGTTACATTTGCAACACAGATTTTGTCGTTTGCTCCGTCGCGAGACGGGAACTCGGCAGGCCGGCAGCCTTTCCCCCGCTGCCGGTTTTTTATTTATCGTTGTTTGGTTAACTCAAGTTGGTGTCACCCCATTCAGTCAAATGGCAATATATATAAAAGAAAAAAAATTACTTGTCTCACGACAAATAATCTTTCTACCTTAAATCTAATACCATGAAAAACTGATGCAAAGTTAGTCACATTTCTTCATTCTGCAATAACCGCACTTCTTTTCATACTCTGATTAATAATATTTAACCCAATTTTCCTCTGTCGAGATTCTTTTTTATCGGATTATTTGGTAATTACACCCAAAATGAGTAATTTTGTCCGCTCATTTTTCCGCACCGGGCTCGATAAAGAAATTGCCGGATGGCAGTTCGCCCGACGGAGTAACCTGTTAAATTAATAATTACAGATGTACGTAATCGTAGAAATTCAAGGACAACAGTTCAAAACAGAAAAGGACAAGTTCTTGTATGTACACTTCCTCGGCGAAGGTGTAAAAGAAGGTGACACAGTAGAATTCGACCGTGTACTCCTCGTAGATGCCGACGGTGCCGTTAAGGTTGGTGCTCCTACCGTAGAAGGAGCAAAAGTAGTTTGCGAGGTGAAGCGTCCCCTCGTGAAAGGTGACAAAGTACTCGTCTTCAAGAAGAAAAGACGTAAAGGCTATCGCCGTTTGAACGGTCATCGCCAGTGCTTCTCCCAAATCGTGATTAAGGACGTAGTTGCATAACCATTAAAACCGAAAAGAAATGGCACATAAAAAAGGTGTCGGTAGTTCTAAGAACGGCCGCGAATCAGAAAGCAAACGTCTTGGTGTTAAGATCTTCGGTGGTCAGGCAGCTAAGGCAGGTAACATCATCAAGCGCCAACGTGGTACAGTACACCACCCCGGACAAAACGTAGGCATGGGTAAAGACCACACTCTTTACGCTCTCGTTGACGGTGTAGTAGTATTTACCGAAGGTAAGGGTGGTCGTCGCTACATCAACGTAGCTCCCGCTGAAAAGGCTTAATAGTTACACTATTGCAATCGACAAACAAGGCTTCATCCTTTTAGGGTGAAGCCTTTGTTGTTAGTATCGATTGTCCGTTATCGGAACTTACTCTTCCTCTTGCAGAAATTCCACTTCATCAAGCAGCGCACGGGCAATAGAAGCCGTAAGAAGCGCGTTTCGCGTCAGCTCTCTCTCCGCATACAATCGCGCCATATCGAGATTACACGGCAACAGATTGAATTGCAAGCGTAAAGCCGTGTATCTAAGCATATCTGACTCCGAATCTGCATATGCAGCAACAAGCGCGTCGGCAAAAGGCAGATATTTCAGCAAACGATGACAAAGCACATCAGCCACCTCTGCGGTCGGAACTTGCGCCATCCATTGCCGAGCCTCATCTTCAGTCATCTCTTCACGCGGATAAATCATCGGTGCAATGAGAAGGCTCTCTCGCGTCGACACATTCTCCCACAAGCGTTGCGCCAAACTCTCATTTCCTATGTAATCGCGAGCAATCTCGGACAGTTGCGGAAGATTCACCCCGAAAATAATCCGATATGACGCGCCCAAGCGACGCATATTGTCGGCAAGCGCACCGTTACGCATTGCAAACAACCTGCGCTTCACCGATTGCATATCATTAAAATCAGTCATATATATTTCAATTCTTTTTCAAATCAAGACGATCACTCACCCACACGCCAACCATTATCAATGCACAACCGATATAACCGACCAACGAGATTTCTTCGTGCAAAAAGAAATATGAGGCCACAAGAGTGACGATTGGCGACACATACATATAATTGGACGCTTTCACCGCGCCAAGATATTTCACCGATTGTGCCCATATGGCAAATGCAACCATCGAAGCAAATACCCCAAGGAACAACAGGTTGAGTAGCACATCAGGTTTCAGCAACACAACCGGGTCGATCAACTCCGGTTCAAACGCCAAAAACGGCAAAGCAGTGATTATACCATAAAAAAAAGTCTTTCGAGAAATAAACATCACCGAATAAAGTGCATTAAGCTTACGAAGCACGATACTATATACCGCCCAACTCAATGCAGCTGCAAGCGAAAGCAAATCGCCCATCGGATTCATCTTCACAACAAAACTGCTGTTGAATATCACACACGCCACTCCAAAGAATGCAATCAACGACCCTATCACCACCCCTCGCGACGGTCGCTCACTTTTATATAGCAGAGCGATGATAAACGTTGTTATCAACGGGGACGTAGTGGTTATCAATGCCACATTTGAGACGAGCGTATATTCCAATGCCGTATTCTCGGCAATAAAATATATCGAACCGGCACACATTCCGCATACCATAAACAAAAACTCATCACGAAGTGTGTTTGAAAACAATCGTTTGTGATTTACTATAAGCAACAGGATATACGCAAGCAAAAAACGATAGACATATATCTCAACCGGATTTAGACCGTTTTCAAGCAACACTTTTGTCGAAATAAATGCCACACCCCATGCCGTCATAGTCAGCAATGCGCCAAGATGACACCACAACATCGAGGGTCGCCCCTTAGTATGAATATGCATACTACTCATTCTTTCAACAAACCATAAATTCATTACAAACTTAGCGAAAATTTTCCGTATAATCGAAACTATTATGTAATTTTGAGTGTATAGATAAAATAACACTCTCGACAAATATTCATATCCGAGATAATTATCGTATATTTGTATCTGAATTTACATCTAAAAACTTAATTAGTTGAAATTATGAAACTTTTGAAATTAGCAAGCACAGCGTTGCTTTCTATTTGCATTTTGGCATCAACAGGCTGTTCATCAATGACTAACACCGGTAAAGGTGCCCTTATCGGAGGTGGTAGCGGCGCCGCAGTAGGTGCCGGCGTAGGCGCTCTTATCGGAGGCGGCAAAGGTGCCGGTATCGGTGCAGCCATCGGTACTGCAGTAGGTGCCGGAGCTGGTGCTCTTATCGGTAAGAAGATGGACAATCAACAAAAGCAACTTGAGCAACAACTTGCCGAATCCGCTACAGTAGAACAAGTGACCGACCAAAACGGACTTCAAGCCATCAAGGTTACTTTCAACGGCGGTATCCTCTTCCCCACCGGAAAGTACACCCTCAATGCATCAGCCAAGAACGATTTGTCGCAATTTGCCGTATCTCTCCGCGACAACCCCGACACCAACGTTCAAGTGTACGGATATACCGATAACACCGGTTCATATTCAGTCAACGAAACTCTTTCAAACAACCGTGCCGGCGCAGTTCGCAATTATCTCGTAAACAGCGGGGTGGCAAGCAGCCGTATTACCGCCACCGGTATTCCTATGGCCGACTACGTTGCATCAAACGAAACTGCTGAAGGTCGCGCACAAAACCGTCGTGTAGAAGTTTATATCACCGCAAACCAAGACATGATCAACAAGGCTAATGCCGGAACTCTTTAATTTAAGATAAATCAATCTTCGGAAGCATCTATCCACCCGATAGATGCTTCTTTTTTTATATAATTTTCCGATACAATCATATTAATTTCAAAATAAAAATGTAACTTTGCGTCCAATAATACAATTAACCCTGGACAAAGAACTTACCTAAATAGAACATGATTACCCTGACCCAACGCCTGCACTTTATAGGCTATCGTGAATGGCGAGCTTATACCATTGCCGTATTATTCACTGCATGTAACATCGTATTACCTCAACTTTTTCATTATATCCCCGGTGGCGGAAGCGCATTTCTCCCGATAATGTTCTTAACCCTCATTACCGTTTACAAATACGGATGGCAAGCCGGAATGTTGACAGCAATATTATCTCCGTTCGCCAATCATATTTTGTTCGGAATGCCCGGCATGGATGTCCTTCCGTTTATTTCATTGAAAAGCATATACCTTGCTGCTATAGCCGGATATGCAGCATGGCGATTCCGTCACACATCCATTTCCATTATCATAGGCATCGTAATTTCATATCAAGCCATCGGCATGTTGACAGAATGGCTCATCTCCGGAAATATCGCATTTGCAATCAACGAACTGATTACAAGCATACCGGGAATCCTCTTGCAAATAGTCGGCGGCTACATATTTATCCATTACATTCTCAAAAAATAAATAACAGCAATCGTCTATCACATAAATACCGGATAAGGTTTGCCGCTAATTTTTCAAGCCTTATCCGGTATTGCATTATCTGCTTGCATATTTGCCGCAAAGGTCGTAATTTTGTAGGATAAAAGAATTTGTTACGGTATGTTTCGCAAGTTAGTTAAAATCACTCTCTCGGCGGCACTCTCGCTGATGTCGCTCCAAGCCTATGCACTTGATCTCCCCACAAAAGAAATCAATGGTAAAAACTACTATTATTACGAAGTACAACCGCGCGAGACTATATATTCATTGTGTAAACGCCTCGGAGTGACCAAAGACGAGATTGTAAAATACAATCCGACCGTTGCCGACGGCCTGCGTGCACATCAGACTCTCTATTTCCCCGTAGCGGCTTATGACAAGGATGAAGCAACAACTACCATTACCGAGCAACGAATCATCAATCATGAAGTTTCACGAGGAGAGACCATATACGGCATTTGCAAAACTTACAATGTAGAGTCAAAGCAATTGTTTGAGCTAAATCCGGATGCCGCCAACGGAATCAAAGAGGGAATGATTCTGAAAATCCCCGTTACAAAAACAACAAAGACCACACAAACCACATTCGATGGCATAAGCGAAAACGGACTGGTGTATCACACTATCGAAAAAGGCGAATCTCTTTATGCCATATCCAACAAATACAACACATCGGTAGAAAACCTGCTTGAGCTTAACCCCGGTCTATCGCCCGACAACTATCAAGCCGGCACGGTAATACGTATCCGACCGGAAGAAAAGAAAGCGGAAGAGATTGCGGATGCCACGGAAGTAGAGTCCTCGAAATACAAGCAATACAAGGTACAGAAAAACGAAAACCTCTACTCTATTGCTCGCAAAAACAACATTTCTCTCGACGAACTCGAAAAAGCAAACCCCGGAGTAGAGCAAGTGAAAAAAGGGCAGATTATAAATCTTCCCGACTCCAAATCCATCTCATCCGACACTCAATCCGAACAGACAGCAACTCCTATCGAAAGCATATATGAAGATGTCCACGGAAAAAGCGAGAGTAAAGAAATACGCATCGCAGTGATGCTTCCTTTCATGCTGACACAAGAGTCGCCATCGAAGCAGGCGATGCTTTATACCGACTTTTACAAAGGATTTCTTCTTGCAGTCGACAGTTTGCGAAACATCGGTACACCGATACATATCTCCACCTTCGACACAGCCGACAACCTTTCAACCGTAAAAGCAATACTTGCAAAGCCGGAATTGAAAGAGATGAATGTCATTATTGCACCTGACAATGAGCAGCATCTTGCTGCAATAGCATCATTCGGAAAAGCAAATAATTGCAATATCTTTAATGTTTTCGCCGTAAAAGACACTCTTTACCGCGAGAACGACCATATTTTGCAAGCCAACATACCTCATTCGATGATGTATTCCAAAGCGATTGAGGGAATCGTAAGCAAACTATCGGGAGCGACACCGGTATTTCTGGCAGACACAAACGGAAAGAACGACAAGGAGGAATTTATCTCCACCTTCAAGCATTTGTTGGACTCTAAAGGTATTGCCTATCAAGAAATATCATATTCAAAGCATCTGCGAGGTGCCGATCTTGAAAACCTAAGCAAAAGCGGAAAATATATTTTCATCCCGACATCTGGCAGCCAAAACGCATTTCTCAATATGGCCTCAGCCGTGCGTGAGTTTAAAGAGTCGATGAACAACCCCTACGATGTACGACTATTCGGTTACCCTGAATGGACAACATTCCGAGGCGAAACGCTCGAACGTATGCATTCTCTCAACACCACTATCTATACCCGCTTTTATAACGAAGCAGAAAGCTATCGCACGAAAGAACTGGAAGAGAAATTCAAGCAATGGTATGGAGCTCCGATGATGTCTGCAATCCCTATGCAAGGCACTCTCGGATTCGATTCCGGCATGTACATCATCAACGCATTGAAGAAAAATCACGGAGACTTCAACAACCACCATTACATCTACCACGGCATACAAAGCGGCTATGATTTCCATCGTCCCACAGCATGGAGCGGTCAAGTCAACGAAATGCTCTATTTCATTCACTTCCGACCGGGTGGTATCATTGAAAAAGACGAAATCAAATAATTCTGACTTATGAAACGTTTTTCATTCATCATAACAATCCTACTTCTTGCTTCTCTGCACCTTTCGGCTCAACGTCACTACAGCCCGCGACTCTATATCGGAGCCAAAGCCGGAGCCACAATGTCGCGCATGGACTTTGCCCCTACCGTAAAACAATCCATGACTTCGGGACTTATCGGAGGTATCACATTCCGATATGCAGAAGAAAAGCACTTTGGTGTCATTGCCGAACTGAATATCGAGCAACGCGGATGGAAAGAAGATTTCGAAGGCGCTCCGTTCAATTACGAACGAACACTCACCTATCTGCAACTCCCATTAATGACTCACATCTTCTTTGGCAGCCAAAAAGTAAAAGGATTTGTCAATCTCGGTCCCGAATTCGGATATATGCTCAGCAACAGCATCAGTGCAGACTTCGACTATACAAACCCGTTGGAACAACCGGAATTTCCCGATAATCGCATGACCGAACAAATGAGCATGGAAATTTCCAATAAAATCGATTACGGAATTGCCCTCGGCATCGGTATGGAATATTTTGCTTCACGCCGACACTCACTCACACTTGAGGGACGTTTCTATTACGGATTAGGCAACATATATCCCGACAGCAAAAGCGACACATTTTCAGCTTCTCGCGGACTGTCACTTCAATTTTCACTCGGCTACATGTTCCGCATCAAATAACTCCGCGAGCATTGAGGATGTGAAACATTAAGTCTTTCAGCAAGTCATACTCATTCCATCTGCTCTCGATACCTTTACTCCGGGTATCGAATTCACGTATCGCCGATATTATTTCAATAGTCTTATAGGCATTGTAATTACGCAATCCGTTACGATATTTTGCAAACGCCACCGGCCATTTAGCCCCCACGGTAGCCATCATCGCATTCTCACTCTTATCTTTCTGAAAATGCAGAATCAACAGATTTGAGAAAAATGAAAATATCTGTGTCACGGTAAGTATCGACGGATTATTTTTCGGATTACTTCTAAAATAATCCACTATTTTATACACCTTAAGCGCATTTTTCTCCGCTATAGCATCGACAAGTTCAAAATTATTATAATCCTTGCTGACCCCAATATTGCGTTCGATACTTTCAGGCGTAATCATTGCTCCCGGACCGAGAATTACAGTCAGTTTATCAATTTCATTATACAGCCTCGACAGGTCAGTCCCGATATAATCACGCAACATAGAGAGCGACTTCGGCTCGATATTCAATCCTCGCTCTTTCACGAATTGACTTATCGCGCCTTCCACATTGCGCTCATTGAGTTTTTTCGATTCAAAAATCACACCACCATGAGCCTTTATTTCCGAAATCAAATCCTTCGCTTTAGCCAACGCTCCTCTACAGCATATCACCAATATAGTCGACTTCGACGGTTGCGAAGCGTATAGATGCAATCGGTTAAGTTGGTCGGCACGAACCGCTTGCGCCTCCTTCACAATCACTACCTGGTAGTCCGACATCATCGGATAACGTCGACACGCATCCATTATCGTGTCGGCCGATACTTCGGGAGCATAGAGCGTGTATAGATTGAAGTCGCGATCTTCTATCGGAATTATCGCTTCAAATTCCTTCACCAATGCATCGATATAATACCCCTCCTCTCCATGCAATAGATAGATAGGGGCATATTGCCGTTTTGACAATTGAGTCTTGATGCCGTCAAATGTTGCTGCTGGTGCCGATGTTGCCATAATTTCGTTTTTCGGAATAAAGAATTTGTCGTAAATTTACGCAAAATATCCGCGTCAGCCAAATATTTCACAGCCGATGGAATCACTCAATCTCCCACCCTACGAATACCGATTGCAAAAATCGCCGCGAGGTATCAATATCTATGATACCCTACGGCATCGATTTGTTGCCTTAACTCCGGAAGAATGGGTCCGCCAGCACTTTGTTGCATTCCTCATAAACCAAAAATGCTATCCAACATCGTTAATGAACAACGAAATAGCATTAACTCTCAACGGGACTCGACGAAGATGCGACACTGTCGTTTTCGATGGGCATGGTCGACCATTGGTTATCATTGAATATAAAGCATCATCAATCCCGGTTACCCAAGCAGTATTCGACCAAATCGTGCGCTACAACATGGTGCTTCAAGCTCGGTATCTCATCGTTTCAAACGGATTGTCTCACTATTGTTGTCGCGTTGACTACACAGCTCACTCCTACGAATTTCTCCCCGACATCCCCTCATATACCGAGTTAAAATAGAGCGACAATGCCACCGATGTGTGACATTGTCGCTCTATTATTCGATAGAAAGTCTATTTAGAACAAATAGCTCACCTTAACAGCTAAAGCTCTGTTGCGTGCGCTATAATCGGTAAGCAACTTGGTTTTCAATTCATAAGTCATACCCCATGTATATTCGGCTGCAACTTGCCAATTACGGAAAAGTTCCGCGCCGATACCTGCCGACAATGCAAAATCGCCTCCGGCATATTCCAATGCCGGGATATTGCCATGTCCGACCATAAGACCGAAAGTTGGTCCGACGTAAACAAATGGAGCAATCGTACTTTCCACACCATTAAGATTAGTGTATTTGAATCGCAAGTGCAACGGAATCTCGATATAGTGCAAATACGCACGTTCCTTACCATATCCCTCCGATGCCCAAATCTTACGCTCACCCAAATTCATGGAAGCTCCGCGTTGCGAATATATCACACCTGTACTGATTCCGAATCCGATTCCGGGAAATATCATTTCGCCGGCAACTCCGGCGGAGAAACCTACGGCTTTGTCTATCGTCACGAGATCCTGTTTGAATTTCATATCGGTAATATTCGCACCGACAATCGGTCCATAACGAAATTGAGCTTTCGCACTCTGTGCTCCCAAAAGAGCAACTGCCATCAATAGGCATATAACGATTTTTTTCATCTACACTATTCTTAGTTTATGACACAAAGATAGTGGAACTCTCACTATCTACCAAATTTAATCGACGTTCTCGCCACAAGAGAATATTCTTAATACTCTCCGTACTCAAACGGGCTTTCAAGTTCCGATAAACGAGGATGATTGCTATCCTTTGCCGACAACAGTACAGCTTCGGCTGGCAAATGCCAATCTATCGCCAAATCCGCATCATCCCATGCAAGAGCCCCCTCACTTTGAGGAGCATAAAAATTATCGCACTTATATTGGAATATCACCTCATCGCTAAGCACACTGAATCCATGAGCAAATCCGCGAGGAATAAATAACTGGCGATGATTTTCTGCTGTAAGCTCTACAGCCACATGCTTTCCGTATGTTGGCGACCCCTTACGAATATCCACTGCCACATCAAGTACTGCACCTTTGATTACGCGAACCAATTTACTTTGCGCATAGGGCGGCTTTTGAAAATGAAGTCCGCGAAGCACTCCGTAGCTCGACTTACTCTCATTATCTTGCACAAATTGTGTCGGGCGGACTTTTTCGTCAAACTCTCTTTGAGAAAACGACTCAAAGAAATATCCGCGAGCATCCGTAAAAATACGGGGCTCGATAATCACCACTCCGTCTATATCGGTTTTTATTACTTCCATTATTCCAAATTTAACTCTTTGATTACTTTTAGCAAATATTGTCCATACTGATTTTTCAGCATAGGTTGCGCAAGTTCTCTCATTTTAGCGGCATCAATCCATCCTTGACGCAAAGCAATACCCTCAAGGCATGCCACTTTCAATCCCTGACGCTTTTCGATTACTTCTATATAATTTCCCGCCTCGGCAAGAGAGTCGTGAGTGCCGGTATCGAGCCATGCGAAGCCACGGCCGAGAGTCTCCACTCGCAATTGTTCGTCATGCAAAAATTGTTGGTTCACCGTTGTTATCTCAAGTTCGCCACGAGCCGAAGGCTTAATATTTGCAGCCACGTCAACTACACGATTAGGATAGAAATAGAGTCCGGTAACGGCATAATTGCTCTTTGGTTGCGCCGGCTTTTCTTCAATCGAAAGACAGCGACCGGCGGCATCAAATTCTGCCACACCATATCGTTCCGGATCATTCACCCAATAGCCGAATACCGTGGCTATACCTTCATTTTCCGCTGCTGACACTGCTTTTCGTAATTGAGCCGTAAAACCACTGCCATGGAAGATGTTGTCGCCAAGCACGAGACATGCCGCATCATCTCCGATAAACTCGCGTCCGATAATAAAAGCTTGAGCCAATCCGTCGGGCGATGGCTGTTCGGCATACTCAAACTTCACCCCGTAGTCACTTCCATCACCGAGCAATCGGCGAAATCCGGGCAAATCGTGCGGAGTTGAAATAATCAGTATTTCGCGTATTCCGGCAAGCATTAGCACCGAAATAGGATAATATATCATCGGTTTGTCATAGATAGGCAGCAACTGCTTCGACACCCCTTTGGTAATCGGATATAATCGGGTTCCGGAGCCACCGGCAAGAACTATTCCTTTCATTTTTAAACAATTAAAAATTCACGTCCATTATATAATGATACAAAAGTACATAAAATTGAGCGTCTCGCCAAAAATATACACATCTATTATATTAACACCTTTTTCAGTCGCGATTCTTGCTAACTTATCAGTAAATCATTACCTTTGTGTCATTATGAACGCAGAAGACAGACTCAAAACAGAAGAAAAAATCGTACAAATGCTCAAAACCGTGTACGATCCCGAAATACCCATCGACATATACGAACTTGGTCTCATATACAACATCGACCTAAGCGACAACGGAGATTTGAAAATCGATATGACCCTTACCGCTCCATCGTGTCCCGCTGCCGACTTCATTGTCGATGATGCTCGCATAAAACTCGAAAGTATCGATGGCGTCAACAATGTCGACATTCGCATTGTATTTGAGCCGGAATGGACCAAAGATATGATGAGCGAAGAAGCGAAATTGGAACTCGGTTTTCTTTAACAACACAAATCAAATGGACAAGCCGATATATTTTATATCCGACCTGCATCTTGGAGCCTCATACCTCAAAAATCCATTGGACTACGAGCGCAAAGTTGTCAGATGGTTGCGCACGGTAGCCGTTGAGGCTTCCGAATTATATCTGCTTGGCGATATTCTCGACTATTGGTATGAATATCGGCATGTCGTTCCACGCGGTTTCACCCGTTTTTTCGGAGCACTCGCCGAACTCGCTGATGCCGGAGTAAAAATAACATGGTTCATAGGCAATCACGATATTTGGATTTTCGATTATCTGCCAAAAGAAATCGGTATGCGAGTGGTAGATGGCTGTGAAACGGTAGAAATTGCAGGAAAAAGATTCTTCCTGTCGCATGGCGATGGTCTCGGCAATCTCCCTTTCGGTTTTCGTTTCATCCGCAGCGTATTCCGCAACAAATTTTGCCAAAAACTATTTTCCGGCATACACCCACGATGGACAGTTCCCTTTGCACATAAATGGTCGTCACACAGTCGCGACTTCGATGGCGAATGCCCCATATTTTCAGGCAACGACAATGAAAACCTCATCACATTCGCCCGACAATATCTCGCTACCGACCCGACAATCGACTATTTCATATTCGGACACTATCATATTATGCTCGACTACAAATTGTCGGAGACATCGCAACTCATAATTCTCGGTGATTGGATTCATCATTTCTCATACGCTAAATTTGATGGAAATAAGGTCGAATTATTGCGTTTCCACGACAAATTTGCGCTGAAGCGCCCTGATTTAACATAATTTAATTATTATCGGTTGGTGGGGATGATTTTTCACAACCATTTACACTTCAACTGATTAGACCTCAGATTGCGATTTCAGAGCCGCCAACAAATCGAAAAACATGTTATAAGACATATTTTTTTATTTGGTCAGACCGATAAAAAGGCGCAACTTTGTCTCACAAACCTAAAACAATCTTTTTTACCTTAGAAATTGTACCTATTGGAAACCCATAAAAAGGAACTTTGTGAAAAAGTTCCTTTTTATTTTTTACACTACTTCCCATACCGCATTTCATAAATAATTCACTACCTTTGTAGAAATGAAAAACAAAATTATCAACATCATTGTGGCAGCAGGACGAGGCAGCCGATTCGGAGCCGACCGTCCCAAACAATTTTGCATGCTCGGCGAGCGTCCCGTTCTGATGCACACTATCGACCGCTTCCGCCAAGCCCTTCCCGATTCTCAAATAATCTTGGTGCTTAGCAAAGATATGCACCCTTTTTGGGATGAACTATGCGAAACATTCTGTTTCTCATCACCCCAAATAGTGTACGGAGGCGATAGCAGATGGCAGTCGGTAAAAAATGCCATCGACTCAATCGAAAATATCACCTCGGATTCGATAATCACCATTCACGACGGAGCACGGCCGCTCGTCAATAGTGCTATGATAGCTCGAGTGATTGCCGGAGTCAGCGAGTGCGACGGAGCCATACCGGTCGTTCCGGTAACCGACTCTTTGCGTCAAGTGGCGGCCGATGGCACCTCCGCACCAATTGACCGTTCCTCATTCAGAGCCGTACAGACTCCGCAAGCATTCCGCGCAATTCATCTCACTGAAGCATACGCTTTGCCCTTCGACGACTCGTTCACCGATGATGCGTCTGTAATGGCGGCTGCCGGCTATACCAACATTGCTCTTGTTGATGGCGATACACGTAACATAAAAATCACCAACCCATCCGACATCGAAATTGCATCCATATTAATGCATCGGGAATAAAATGAAGAGTTTACGCGATCTTGACATAAAATTTCTGAAAGGTGTAGGGCCGAAGCGAGCCGAGATGCTTGATAAACAGCTCGGAATTAAATCGTATTACGACCTTATCTACCATTTCCCGTCACGATATGTCGACCGCTCTTCAATCTATACCATTCGCCAATTATCAGGAGAAATGCCCGCAGTCCAATTGCGAGGCCGCTTCATATCATTTTCCACACAAGGCGAAGGTTCAAAATCTCGACTGATAGGACTGTTTACCGATGGCACCGGAACGCTGGAAGTCGTATGGTTTCACAGCATCAAGCATATTCGCGAGCACTATCTGCCGGGAAATGAATATATCTTATTCGGGCAGCCGTCATTATTCAACAACCATTGGAGCATAGTTCATCCCGAAGTAGACCCGATAAATTCGACCGGAGCCACACAAGGTCTCAGAGGTGTATATCCACTCACAGAGACTTTGCGCAATCGAGGTTTTTCATCGCGCACATTTTTCTCTCTCATACAGTCGGCTCTGCAATCCATCGATTCTATAGCCGAAACACTTTCGTCCGATATAATTTCGCGATTAAATCTCCTTTCGCTCCGCGAGGCTCTGACCACAATACACAATCCTCAAAGCGTCGAACAGCTACAACAAGCGAGGTTGCGACTGAAATTCGAAGAATTGTTTTATATCCAGCTCAATATGCTGCGATACTCCCGACATCGAAAATCACAAATCGGAGGATTCAGATTTTCCCGCATCGGGCATTTTTTCAACTCATTTTATTCTCAATGCCTTCCATTTGAACTTACCGGAGCGCAAAAACGAGTAATCAAAGAGATTCGCGCCGATATGGGCAGCGGTCGACAGATGAACCGCCTTCTGCAAGGGGATGTAGGAAGTGGCAAAACCCTTGTCGCCCTGTTGTGTATGCTCATTGCCCTCGATAATGGCACTCAAGCATGCCTGATGGCGCCAACCGAGATTCTTGCCACCCAACATTTTGAAACCATATCTCAACTTGTATCCCCGATTGGCATAAACGTAAAACTCCTCACAGGCTCAACTCGCAAAAAAGAACGCGACACCATACACTCGCAACTCTCCGACGGCTCGCTTCATATTCTCATCGGCACTCATGCCGTAATTGAAGATAATGTTCAATTTCATAACCTCGGATTTGTTGTTATCGACGAACAACACCGTTTCGGAGTCGCCCAAAGAGCAAGATTGTGGAAAAAAAACATAGTTCCTCCTCACGTACTCGTGATGACCGCTACTCCGATTCCCCGCACACTTGCCATGACCGTCTACGGCGACCTCGACGTATCTGTCATCGACGAGTTGCCTCCCGGTCGAAAACCGGTGCAAACCCTATTGCGCTACGACAACCAACGTTTTCAAGTATATCAGGCAATCGGTCGACAACTGAGTCTCGGCCGTCAGGTCTATATTGTCTACCCTCTTATTGAAGAAAACGAAAAATTGTCGCTCCGCAGCCTTGAGGAAGGATACGAAACAATCCGAGAAACATTCCGCGACTATCGTGTCGCCTATGTCCACGGCAAGATGAAACCAGCAGAAAAAGACTATCAAATGAGTCTTTTCGCATCACACAAAGCCGATATTCTCGTAGCGACCACAGTAATCGAAGTTGGCGTAAACGTTCCGAATGCAACAACCATGCTCATTGAAAATGCCGAACGTTTCGGGCTGTCACAGCTTCATCAATTACGCGGAAGAGTGGGACGAGGCGGTGAGCAAAGCTATTGCATACTGATGTCGCACGTCAAGATTACGCGCGAAACCCGCCAACGCCTTGAGTTGATGACATCGACAACCGACGGCTTCCTCATCGCGGAAGCCGATCTGAAAATGAGAGGGCCCGGTGACCTTGAAGGCACTATGCAGAGTGGCATTGCATTCAATCTGCATATAGCCAATCTTGCTACCGACGGAAATATAATTCAACTTGCCCGCACCACTGCCGACGATATTCTTGACTCAGATCCGGATTTATCCAAACCAGAACATGCCGTACTTTTATCTCAACTCCGCGCATTATTCGACAAAAAGTTTGATTGGAGTCGCATCAGCTAATTAACATCGATTCACACCGGAAATCAATGCTTTATGCAATATTCAAAGAAACATGTTGTATAACATATTTCACACAACCCACTATTAATCTGTATGTTAGCCTGAATTTCACATCATTTAAACTCAACTTTGGATTTTTTATCTGTCAAAAATTTTATCTCCCCTGATTTTCTTCGTATATTTGAATATTCCCAAAGAAAAAAGTAAAAAAACGTAAATAGCAATGGAGCAAACATTAGTCATATTGAAGCCGTCGGCTGTGCAAAGAAACCTCATAGGAGCCGTTATTCAACGTTTCCAACAAAAGGGATTGATAATCACCGGGCTCAAGATGATGCAACTTGATGAGGCTATTCTGCGTGAGCATTATGCCCATTTGGTTGATCGTCCGTTCTTCCCGTTGATTCTTGCATCAATGATGGCTACTCCGGTTGTCGTAATGAGTCTAAAAGGCAAAGATGCCGTTAAAGTAGTACGACTGATGACCGGTGCGACTAATGGTCGTGAGGCTCTCCCCGGAACCATCCGCGGAGACTTCAGCGTAAGCGGACAAGAAAACATCGTTCACGCATCCGACTCGGTGGAAAATGCAGAAATCGAGCTTAACAGATTTTTCCGTCCCGGTGAGATTTTCGACTACAATACTGCTACTATTGCTGCTACTTATTCTCCGGATGAATTAAAATAGCCAAACTGAAGAACCTACTGAAAACCCATTACTGACAGAATGCGACTAAAAACAATATCAAGAATCACTACTGCCGCTTTGTTCTCCATATTTGCTTTCGGCACAGCATGGGGGCAGACCTACGTACTCCCCGACGCTCACAACGCCGACCACGCCAACTACCTCGCTGAGCAGCAAAACATCCAAGAACAAATCAAAGTAAAAGAGACTCAAGAATATCTCGACATCCTTCTTCGCGAGGAGGAAGAAGAGCCGGAAATAGATATATACACAGAAGGTTGGGACAGCCAACTTGTTAATTGCTATAAAAATTCGACCGTCCCCGATCAAAAAGCTATCGACGTTACAAACTTCTGCATACCATGCCCCGGACATGTAACATCCCGATACGGCTATCGTCGTCGTTTTCGCAGAATGCATAAAGGCATAGACCTCAAAGCTCAAACAGGCGATACTATTTACGCAGCATTCGACGGAAAAGTCCGTCTGACACGCTACGAACGTCGCGGCTATGGATATTATATCGTTCTTCGTCACCCCAACGACCTTGAAACAGTCTACGGACACCTCTCCAAATTCCTTGTCGAACCGGACCAATACGTAAAGGCAGGCGAGCCAATAGCTCTCGCAGGTAACACAGGGCGCAGTTTCGGTTCTCACCTACACTTCGAGACTCGTTATATGGGTTATGCAATCAATCCGGAAGCTATCTTCGATTTCGAGAACAAAACAACCCATACCGATACCTACACATTTGACAAACGCACTTATCAAAAAGCACGTAACTACGCCCCCACCGGTCGTCAGTTGGCGCAAGACAACAGTGTAAAAGATACCAAGGCATCGAAAAAGAAATCTTCAAAAAGCGGGTCCTACACCATTCGCAAAGGAGATACTCTAAGCAAAATAGCTGCGCGTAACGGCATAAGTGTAAAGCAACTCTGTCGTCTCAACGGCATCTCGACATCTACAAAGTTACAACCGGGCAAAAGACTCAAATTAAATTAAAACAATAATCATACACTGCTTCTTCTACAACACAAGGCTGCTTTGCACAAGGCAGCCTTTTTCATAGGCAATTCATGGAAAATGGTTAACTTTGCGCCCATAAACATTGACATTGCCATTATGAACGTCAAAAAAGAGAATATCGGGCATTTCGCGAGTTTCATTGCATATGCCATTTTTGGACTTAACATAATAATATGTAAAGACCTCACAAGCAGCCATACAATATCTCCGATAGCATTATTCTGTTTGCGCTCAATCGGTGCCGGAGTCTTATTTTGGCTGATATCGCTTTTTCTGCCGGCAGAAAAAGTGGAGAAAAAAGATTACCTGAAGATATTTGCAGCATCGGTACTCGGCTTCTTTCTCACTCAAATCACATTTTTGATGGCAATACCCGACATCACTCCTATGGACTGTTCCATTGTTGCTTCAATGTCTCCGATATATACCATGTTTATTGCCGCCATAGTGCTCAAAGAACCGATTACCCTAAAAAAAGCATCGGGAGTACTACTTAGTTTTTGTGGCATAGTATATTTGATATTGAATAGTACCGGTTCCTCCGGAAGCACAATCGAAACAAAACCGATAGGCATCGTACTCATTGTTCTTAACAGCCTATTCTTTTCACTTTATTTAGGGATGTTCAAGCCGGTAATTGCAAAATATTCGGTCATCACATTCATGAAATGGATATTTCTCTTCTCTACAGTTCTTGCCTTGCCGTTTGCCGGAAGCGAGATCGCAACACTAAAATATTCCGCTCTTCCAACCTCTTTTATGTGGGAATTGGCATTTCTTATTGTTTGCGCAACATTCATTACATACCTACTGATTCCGATAGGTCAAAAATATATTCGTCCGACTTTAGTCAGTATGTATTCTTATATCCAACCGATGATTGCAATCGCAATTAGTATATGTATCGGCATGGACATGCTTAACTGGCAAAAAACGTTGGCTGCCGCAACTGTTTTCGGAGGAGTGCTCTTAGTAAATTTCAGCCGCAAAGCCTCGGTCTCCCAAAATAGCTAATTTTACACATTGGCAGAAATAAAAAAAGCACTGCTATGTTTGGATTTTTCCGACAAAAGTTGCTAAATTTGTGATATGATTTCATTGAGTGAACATATTGAATATCTTATTCACCGGCATGACTGTGTGATAGTACCCGGTTGGGGCGCATTTGTCGCAAACTACCAACCGGCACGTATCGATGCTGACACTCATTGCATTGTGCCTCCGTCGCGCCATATCGGATTTAACCCCGCATTGACACACAACGATGGCATGATAGCATCATCAATTGTTCGCCAACGTGGCATTACTTACGACAACGCTGTTGAAATCATATCCGAGGAAGTAAATACAATCCGTCACCAATTCAATTTTGACGGAGAAGTGGCAATCGGACGCATTGGTATTTTCAAAAAAAGCGATGAAGGCTCCACCATTTTCGAACCATACCAAACATCCGACAATGAATTCTACGGACTTCAACCTATCAAAGCGACTCCATTGCTCGCCATCGCTAAAGATGAAAAATCTGAAGATAATGACGAGGCAACAAACCATCGCGATGTATTCTACTTACCGATAAGTCGAAACATTTTCAAGATTGCCGCATCAATTGCGTTATTAATCGGGTTAGGCTTTACGCTATCCACCCCAATAATTAAAGATAATGACAGCAATTATGCCGGCGTTGCAACTGTATCGACACCCAAAGCCAAAACAGTCGAAATTGTCGACCGTAATGATGCTGAATTGTTCATTGCCCTGCCGGATACCACCGACTCAATGGCAATAGCAGACACAACCGAAGTCGTTTCCTCAAAAGCAATTGCAAACGAAATAACCGCTACTGACGACAATATTCGTCTCAACGACAATGACAATTATTGTCTGATTGTAGCATCTCATGCTACCCGCCAGCAGGCTGAAAAGCAGATTGCAGGCAACCCCGACCTTCGCATACTCGAATCAGGCGGTCGATTCAGAGTTTATGCAGCGACAGGCAACTCTATCGCCGAAGCACGCGCAGCAATGTCAAACTCTGAATTTGCTCAAAAACATCCCGATGCATGGGTATGTCGCCGATAATCCACTGATAACACTTAAAATCCATCAAAATATGAACAATCTCCATGAGCTGCTCGTCAACCGACGCAGCATACGTCGTTATACATCAGAGCCTCTTAAGCCTGAAGAAGTACAATTCATACTCGAAGCCGGACTGCTCGCCCCCACATCAAAAAGCAGTCGTCCATGGCAATTTATCGTAGTTGAGGACCGTGAGATGCTCACACGTCTCGCCGAATGTAAAGAAGCCGGAGCCGGACCAATTGCACGAGCATCGTTGGCTATCGTTGTCGCAGCCGACCCTACCCTCTCCGATCCTTGGATTGAGGATGCATCTATCGCTGCTGCTTATATGCAATTGCAAGCCTCCGATCTCGGTCTCGGATCTTGTTGGATTCAAGTTCGCGACCGCTATCGCGCCGACGGAGTCTCCGCCAACGAATATATCCAAGAACTGCTTGGTATGCCGGAAACCATGCCGGTCGTGTGCGTCATGACATTCGGACATAAAGATGAAGAGCGTCGTCCGGTCGATACATCAAAACTATTGTGGGAAAAAGTGCATATCGGACAATGGAAAGAGGCGTGAGACCCCGCATCGTAATGATTGGAGCGGGCAATGTTGCCACCCATTTGGCCATTGCCCTCGCTAAATGCGCGGACGTGATACAAGTGTTCAGCGCCCATATCGACAATGCCGAATCCCTTGCCAATGCAATCCCAATGGCAACGGCAATCAACAACATCGACGATATGGACAACACGGCAGATTGCTACATAATCTCAATCAAGGACGATGCCATCTCACAATTCTTAAGCAAAATAAAGCCCAACAATGCCCTTTGGGTACACACATCGGGAAGCGTTCCCGCGTCAGTATTTGTAGGTCGTGCAGAAAAATACGGCGTAATGTACCCATTGCAGACATTTACCCGCAATGTGCCTGTCGATGTAGCCCAAATCCCGTTCTTCATCGAAGGAAACTCTCCGGAAGTCACCAATGAAATCCGGCAATTGGCACAACTGATGTCACCAATCGTGCATGAAGCAGATAGCGACAAGCGGAAACTTTTGCACATAGCAGCTGTATTCGCTTGCAATTATGCCAACCATCTATGGGCGATAGCCGATGACATCCTCGGCAAAGCCGACCTCCCGTTCTCGACTCTTCTTCCGCTAATCCGCGCCACAATTGAAAAAGCCGCATCAACCTCGCCGTCGGAAGGACAGACAGGACCGGCTCGACGTGGCGACACCAATATCATAGACTCACATCTGAAAATGCTGCCTGAGCCAGAAGCCCACATCTACCGACTTCTTGCCGACTGCATCATCAATAAATATAATTCTGTATCAAAATGAGCCGAATCAATTATGACCTTACTCGAATAAAAGCATTCGTATTCGACGTCGATGGTGTATTATCTCCGTCAACAATTCCATTGAGTGAATCAGGCGTACCCACACGCATGGTCAACATAAAAGACGGCTACGCGCTGCAACTCGCCATCAAACACGGATATAGAATAGCAATAATTACCGGCGCCGACAGTCAGGCTATTCGCGTTAGATTTGAAGGACTCGGCATCACTGACATATATTTAAAAGCATCACAAAAAATTCCGATTCTTAAAGATTGGATGACTCGCAACAATCTTCAATCGGAAGAAGTTGTATATGTGGGCGACGACATCCCCGACATCGAAGCAATGAAAGTCGTTGGGCTTGCCGTAGCACCGGCAGATGCGGCAGATGATGTCAAAGAAATTGCCGGCTATATATCGCCTGTCAACGGCGGGTATGGCGTTGGGCGAGATGTGGTGGAACAAGTCATGAGAGCCAATGGCGATTGGATGTCATCGGCCAAAGCGTTCGGATGGTAATATGCTAACATAAATATATTATGCAAATACTCGGCAATCTCAACAATTATAAAATTCTTCTTGCGAGCGCATCTCCGCGTCGTCAGGAATTATTACACATGCTTGGTCTGCATTTCGACGTGATGCATAGTAAAAATGTCGATGAAAGTTATCCCGACGACTTGCCGGTCGATGACGTTGCATCGTATATTTCACAAAAGAAAGCAGACGCATATCTGCCATTAATAAACGACAATCAACTGCTCATCACAGCCGATACGGTGGTAATCAACGATGGATTCGTACTCGGTAAACCGGCTGACAACGATGAAGCAATAGATATGCTCCATGCTCTTGCCGACCACACCCACAAAGTAATCACCGGTGTAACCATAGCCACTCGACAACGGCAGATAACATTCGATGCCGTTACTGAGGTAACATTCGGACCGCTTTCCGATGAAGAAATCGAAAGTTACGTAATGAATTTCTCCCCGCTCGACAAAGCCGGAGCATACGGAATTCAGGAATGGATTGGATGTATTGCCGTGAGAAATATAAACGGAAGTTATTATAACGTAATGGGACTTCCCATCCACCGACTCTATACGGAGTTAAAACGATTTTAGTCACACGTGGCTTCCATCGTAATTGAGAATCCTCTGGGACTCTCCGGTACGAGATTTTGCACTCCACGAACTATCCTGCCGCTCTCAACCACAGCGTCAGTCGCTCTATGTTCGACTCCGTAGGACACTCTCATCACACCTCGGCTGCCTTCCGCGAGAAATCGTTCTCCCAATTTCATTGCCACCACCCCCATCGTCATTCGCAGATTCACCTCCACACACGGAGCTATTGCAATACCGGTCTTACCCCTATAAAGCATCATATCGACTCCGAAATAACCGATGTAATGAGACGCAACAAACTCTGTCAACGTCTGTTCGAGCACGCAGCAAATATCTGCCAAAGCCTCCTCGCTCGTTCCGATTAATTGTGCCATTTCTGACTGAGGGGCAATTATATTTCCGGCATATGCCGCACCCCTTTCATTGAAGAAGCAGGACAACCCCACACGTTTAGCCTTACTGCCATCGCTATTAAACAGCATTGCAAAATCAGCTACCTTATCAAGCCCTTCCTCACATAATATTGAGCCTTGACGTCGTATTGTTCCGGATACGCGCCTCCGCAATTCCGATTCTGACAACATATCGGCACACACTACCCCACGTCCGCTACTCGACCACGGAGCTTTAATATAGCAACCGGGGTGCTCAATGGCATATCTGACGACCTCATCAGCAGAAAATGCTTCAAAAGGGACCTCCGGTAATTCACACGACAACAAGTCCCTCAGTCGCGCCATTACTTTGATCGATATTCGACGATGACTGAGTTCTCGCAAACGGTTAATGTAGTCATCATCCGGCAGTCGCACAACTCCGGCATCTATTAATTGCCGACGCGCATCAAGCGACCACCCCCACGGACGCGCATCTCCGGCTGTGATACAAGGACTCATCTGTAACCCATAGCGTTGCGAGACCTCTTCCAACCAATCCAAATCGGGATTTTTCCACACAAAACCATCCCCCTCTTCACCATACCAGATAGGCAATGGTGCGCCATCATCATGCAGTTGCCGAGCGAGTGGCGGAGCAGTATAATGTTGCCCACCATAGGCTAACGCAAGATCATTTTCCGGATTAAACAGATGATTTAATGCCAATTTTCTACTGAATATAAGCTGTCACAACCTCCAACTCGCCATCCGGCACGATATCCACCCATTTGGTCGAAGCAGGAACAAGCAACGTATGACCTTGAGAAATATCAGCCTTGTTTCCATTATCATCTGTGATAGTGCCTTGTCCCTTAGTCGCCACAATTATACGAAATGAATCATATCGTGCAATAGGCAATCGCATAGCCGATGTCAATGAAATAAGAGTAGTGGTAAAATACGGGCACTCTTTTAACACCTTCTCTCGGTTATTGAGCGGTTCTACATGATACATATAGTCCTCATGCACACGGAAATCCGTAGCCGCCATGGCATCTTCGACGTGAAGCATGCGCTTATTCCCGTTAAAATCCGTACGGTTATAATCATACACACGATACGTAATATCACTCGTCTGCTGAATTTCAAGCACTAAGTTACCGGCGCCCAAACTGTGGATTCGTCCCGATGGGATATAAAACAAGTCTCCTCTCCGAGGATTAAACTTTGCCAATACGTCTATTAATGTATTATTGGCTACATGTTCGCTTAGCTGTTCAGGAATAATACTTACGGTCAATCCGGAGTAGATATAGGCATCGGGCATCGAATCAAGCACATACCATAACTCGGTCTTACCGAAGCAACCATGCTTCTCCCATGCCATACGATCATCTGGATGCACCTGAATCGACAAATCTTTCTCTGCATCCAACCACTTTATCAGCAATGGAAACTCATTACCAAAGCGACGATACAATCGTCGTCCGAGCAAATCCTCGCCTCGTACTTCAAGCAATTTATTGATTGAAATTCCCCGGTATTCTCCATCGGCAACGCATGTTTCGTTATCCTTCAATCCGGAGATTTCCCAACTCTCGCCGATTGGCTCCGAGGGAGCAGGTAATCCTTTCAACTCCGAAATGCGATTTCCGCCCCAGAGCACCGGTTTATAATAAGGAGCAAACTTCAACAGACCAAGTGTTGCCATATAATTTTTCGTACGTATTTCTAATTTATGTGATTAAAGACAAAATTAATACAAATTTCCCGTCTACGAAAATATAACGCTACTTCTTTCACAAAAAGAAAGCATGGCGATTGTCTGAATCACCATGCTTTCGTCTCTGTATTTATCGTTCAAAAATTACTTATTGAGAGCGCAAGCCTTGCATTTTTCGCTGATTTCGGTAAAGAAATCATTGCCCTTATCGTCCACAAGGATAAATGCGGGGAAGTCTTCAACCTCAATCTTCCAAATTGCCTCCATTCCCAATTCGGGATACTCTAGGAGTTCCACTTTCTTGATACTGTTTTGAGCAAGAACTGCAGCCGGACCTCCGATTGAACCAAGATAGAAGCCGCCATGCTTATGACATGCATCGGTAACCTGCTTACTGCGATTACCCTTGGCAATCATAATCATTGAGCCACCTGCTGCTTGGAATTGGTCAACATAAGAGTCCATACGACCGGCTGTAGTGGGGCCGAATGAGCCTGAAGCCATTCCGGCGGGCGTCTTTGCAGGACCGGCATAGTAGATGGGGTGATTTTTGAGATATTCTGGCATCTCTTCTCCACGATCGAGACGCTCTTTGATTTTTGCATGAGCGATGTCTCGACCTACAATTATAGTACCTTTAAGCGAAAGGCGGGTAGATACGGGATACTTACTCAATTCGGCGAGCAATTCAGGCATCGGACGATTGAGATCGATTTTTACCGCATTACCTTCACCGGCCTGACGATATTCTTCCGGAATAAGTTCGCCGGGATTAGCATCGAGTTTTTCAATCCAAAGACCATCCTTATTGATTTTAGCTTTTACATTACGGTCGGCAGAACAACTTACGCCGAGACCTACGGGGCAAGATGCGCCGTGACGAGGAAGACGAATCACTCGAATATCATGAGCGAAATATTTTCCGCCAAACTGTGCGCCAAGACCGATTTTACGAGTCTCTTCAAGAAGTTGCTTTTCAAGTTCGATATCACGGAATGCATGACCGAGTTCATTGCCTTCAGTCGGAAGATTGTCGTAATACTTCACCGATGCCTTCTTCACTGTGGCGAGGTTCATTTCGGCAGATGTACCACCGATTACAAATGCAATATGATACGGCGGACATGCTGCCGTACCCAAAGTCTTCATCTTCTCTACAAGGAACGGCACCAAAGTTTTCGGATTGATAAGAGCCTTAGTCTCTTGATAGAGATATGTCTTGTTGGCAGAGCCGCCACCCTTGGCAACAAACAAGAATTCATACTCCATTCCTTCACCTGCATGGAGGTCGATTTGTGCCGGAAGATTGCAACCGGTATTTACCTCATCATACATATTAAGCGGTGCATTCTGCGAATAGCGGAGGTTGTTTTCTGTATAGGTTTTATACACCCCTTCCGAAAGACGCTCTTCATCGCAGCATCCGGTATACACATTTTGTCCCTTATGTCCATGGATAATTGCAGTACCTGTATCTTGACAGAATGGAAGTTGTCCCTTGGCTGCTACTTCTGCATTGCGGAGCATAGTCAAAGCCACAAACTTGTCGTTTTCGCTTGCTTCGGGGTCTTTAAGAATCTTAGCCACCATCTCATTGTGTTCACGACGAAGCATGAAAGCATTGTCATGAGTAGCTTGATTTGCCAATACGGTAAGTGCTTGCGGATCAACCACGAGGAAGTCGTGACCGCCCCAATTTTCCACCTTTACATAATCGCTTGTAAGGTGATAGTACTCGGTGGTATCCTCCGACAGAGGAAACATTTCCTGATATTTAAACGGTTTTGTTGCCATATCGTTATATTTTAGTGTTTTATACGTGTCACAAAGTTAACAATTTATATCCGAATTTCCGGCAAATTATTTAGTTAAAACGGCTTGCGATATTTATCGTCGGCCGAATCCTCTATAATACTCAGATACGATGCATATCGCGACTGCGCTATGAGCTGCTCCTCTATCGCCTCGCGCACAGCACAACCCGGCTCGTGTGTATGCGTACAGTTCCCGTATCGGCAATTTTGAGCCGTCTCGAATATTTCCGGGAAAAAGTGGCTCACCTCTTCCCTATCAAAATCAATCGTACCAAAACCTTTTACTCCGGGAGTATCTATGATATACCCGCCGCCGGGTAATGCAAACATCTCCGAAAATGTCGTTGTGTGCATTCCTGTATCGTGAGTAGTGGAGATTTCTGCCGTTCTCAGTTTCAGTTCCGGCAATATAGCATTGATAATCGACGATTTTCCCACACCGGAATTTCCTGAAAACAAAGAGACTTCATCGGTCAACTTCGTTCGCAATTCATCTATACCCTCACCCGTTTTTGCCGACAGACGCATCGTCTCATAGCCTATCGAGCGGTATAAATATTCCACGGCATCCAACAATTCCTTATCGGCTTTATCGGCAAGCAAATCTACTTTATTGAAAAGCAATGTCACCGGCACGCGATAAGCCTCAGCCGTAGCCAAAAATCGGTCGATAAATGTGGTGGATGTTGCCGGATGAGCAAGCGTAACCACAAGATAAGCACGATCAAGATTAGCAGCAATTATACTCGCCTCCTTCGACAGATTGCTCGCTCTGCGGATGATATAGTTTCTGCGCGGAGTGATTGCTGTGATAAAAGCCGCACCTTCGGCTCCCTCTGTTATCGTAACCCTGTCGCCCACAGTTACCGGATTGGTCGTACGAATTCCTTTCAACCGAAAATTGCCCTTGATTTTGCAATTTACAGTCGTTCCGGCATCCGTAGCAACCACATACCAGCTACCGGTGTTTTTTATGACAAGTCCATCCATTGAGATTCAATCTATTTTCTGTACACAAATGTAGTGAAACTTTTTCAATAATCACTCTCCGATTGCTGTTGCCACAACACGTCGCGCTCCGCCATTGTTACGAAATTCCAGCAAATACACCCCTTGCCAAGTTCCGAGACACAATCGTCCACCGTTGATAGGAATTGTGACCGATGGACCGGCTATGACCGATTTCGCATGTGCGGGCATATCGTCAGAACCTTCAAACGTGTGAAGATAATACGGTGCATTTTCAGGAACAAGTCTGTCAAAAATTGCAGCCAAGTCTTCCCGGACATCCGGATCGGCATTTTCATTGACAGCAAGAGCCGCGGAAGTATGTTTTATAAACAGATGCAACAACCCTTGTTGCGGCAATTGTGGCAACGCACGCACTATTTCATCCGTTATGAGCCATGCTCCGCGCCGCCTCCTTGAAAGCCCAATTTCCTTCTGTACAATCATATCCTATATTTTAATGCAAAAGTAGCAAAAGAAAGCTGCACCCCAAAAGTTTTTATGTTTAACTTTTGGAGTGCAGTTCAATTACCACAGTCGTTTGTTAATATGTCGGACTATTCATTCAAAAAGTTTTCGACCACAATATTTGTATTTTGAGGTATATCAGTATCTTTTATTTCATACTTCTTTATGTTCATATTATCAAACCATTTGGACAAACACGTTTTAATTGCCTTGTAGTCCGTCGAAGGATTGGCATTAATTTCAAGAAACAATATCTCCAAATCTCCTCGAAGTGAATCACACGGGATTAATTCTCCCCCGGCAGATATAGTTTGGGGTAAAATATAAGAGTATTGGGAACCTTGTTTGATTTTATTATTTGCATGAAAAATATATCCGTCAGATAATATTATTAAAATATTTCGATATCCTTCTTTTATGCAAAAATCTGATACCTTTCCTTTATCAAAGAATCCCCAAATATCGCTTCCTACCCAATTTTTTTCATCCATCGTTTGTGTATATATCTGCGATAGACAATTGCTAAAATCGGATTTTAAATCTTTCAATTTTTTTCTCTTATCGGCAGATTTTATTTTACTAAAATCAACCTCCATTTGCCTTGATAGATTATTGATTGATTTATCCTGTGGACTTGGATAAAAAAACACTTTAATTCGGTCATTGCTCTTGGTGATTTTATCTTTAACAACTTTACACACAAACACATCTATAACCTTATTCACTATTATAGTGTCTTTCTCATCTTGTTTCATTCCGTTCTCTTGTTTTATGATACGATCTGACAAATCAAGAAAAATCGAAACATTCCATGGGACTATTTCCTTTTTATCATTCCCATTATTGGACGACTGCGTCGAACAGCCCGAACAACAATACAACATTGCAATCAGACCAAATACTGCTAAAATTCTGATTTGTTTATTCATAATTCTGATTTATTTAAATATACTTATTGCTAACTCTTTTACCGACCTCGCGTTCTCTTTTTCATCCTCCGGTTTCACAACTAATGTCATATAGGCTATCCATCCATTAAAGAAGTTATTTACTTCCTGGATTATTTGATCGGTATTATATGTGACATTATGTTCCAACTCATTTCTAAGCGTCTCAATTTTACCATCTATCTTTACGATTGCATTCGTGATTTGTG
This sequence comes from Muribaculaceae bacterium, assembly GCA_045133615.1. Taxonomy (GTDB): domain Bacteria; phylum Bacteroidota; class Bacteroidia; order Bacteroidales; family Muribaculaceae; genus M3. Next base: position 33,949 of record JBGUUQ010000123.1, read on the forward strand.
CATGTTGAGCATGCAAATTGTTCAGTTTTTGCACTATACGCTCAATCTCATTTTTAATCCGCGCAATTGTCTTCACATTAGAAGTCATTTCTGCATAGTTATCCATTGTAAAGTCAAACACCAAACCCCAGATCACATATGCGATAAATCCTGCAAATATTATTATCCAAAATTCAGGAGATGAAAATGCCATTTCCATCGTATATGGAGGTTGATCCATAATTTGATTCATAGCCCAAACGTCATATATTTTTTTTGATATTTCATACGCCAATAATGCATCAAATATAAATGTAACGACATATAACATCGTTATTTTTATATATTTAACCATGCTATTTGTTATAGATGTAAATTGGCTTATCAAAAAACCTAATCCAAGAAAAATCACCGGCATTAGTAATACTAACAAAAACGGACCAATCCCAGCTTCCCAGGCATCATCAAATGCTCTTGGATAAAAAATTGCACTTCCGGTATCCAACGAATCTCCAGCTCTAAAAAATGCCGAATAGGACGCAGAACTATAAAAAATGAACAAATATGCAGCAAGCAACAAAGTAATAAACAATCCTATCCAAAAATTGACAGTCGCAATATTATTTTTATTGTCACTGGCTTTTATAGCATCGATTTCAGATTGTTTGTCATTTTTTTCCGTCTCTAATGAATCGATTTTTGAGGAAATCATCGACAGATTATTTTGTTGCGATTCCTTTTGGGCATCCAACACAGCAATTTCATTTCTCTTTTTCAATTTTTCTTCCTCTTGAAGTTGTTGGTCTCCGGCTTGCTCTTTCTTCTGTTGTAAAATCACAACTTGCAACGCCGGGCGCAAAGCTTGGACATCGGCATTTGTTTGACCAGCCCAACGAGTTCCCCATTGCTGATATGTCTCATTGCTGCGTCTTGATGATAGTTGTACATCATCCGGAGTTTCTTTTTCTATCGACTTTGTTTTAAGTGAAAATATATTTCTCATGATATTCTGTATTAATTTAGTTCTTTCATCTTTTCAACAACACTCTCCGGACTAACTTTATTTTTCGCATTATCCAATAAAAACTCCAATATACTGTCTGCATTTTCGTCACAAAAATCAAACTCAAGAATATATCGTTTCAACAATAGGCGTTCTTCATCTCGAATCTGACCATCTGCCCATGCTATCAATGCCAACTCATAAAGATATTTCACTCTACCCTCTATCGTATCAGGTTTATAAAACGTGATATTTTTGGATAATACGGCTTCATTGATTTCAGCCGAAGACAAGCCATAATAATCATTTGCGATACGGTAAAGTTCCGTTAATTCAGATGGTGACACATTATTATCAATAACCACCATACAGTAAAGGCTCAAAAAATGGGACCTCAAACATTCATTAATCATATTGACTAAGTGTGTTTCAGCCCTCTTGAAACATTAAAATATAAACATAAAAAAGGTGTGAGGACTCTATCGCTATTTTATCCGATTCCAAGGTCTTGGCGTACCCATCCAACAGATAAAACAATAGCCCCACACCAATTGACTATATTTACCCCCTAAAGGGGATGCGATATAGCAACCAATGCAGGTGCCATTGTCATCATCTTCGTTGGATTTACAAACCGCCAAGTTTGGGAATCGAAGACAATTTCAATAACACCTTTTTACTAAAATGTATAACTCCACAAAACCAACTCATTGGTTTATTTGGAATTATTACAAATTTAGTAAAAAATTTATTGTGTGAAGCTATTCCTACTCATTTTTTTTGAGTAGTAGCGATAATATTATTAGATTTAAAGTTGTGTCAGGCTTCGATTTTCGTTAGGGCGGCATTGTATTTAGCCATTGTGACTGCTTTTTTGATTCCTTTGTAGGCCTTGTGCCCTATCTGCGGTTCGAGATATTCCCAAAACGTCTGCATCTTGGCAAGCAAATGTCCATCGCTTTGCAACTGCTGCGAGTAATGCTCCATCAGTCCGTCATGTAATTGCCAAATTCGAGCCATTCTCTCCGCCTCGTCCATCTCGATACACTCTCCATATTCAAAGGCAAGAGACGGGCGCATCAGTAATCCCCGACCAATCATTACACCTTGAATTTCCGGATACGCATTTCCTATCTTCGCAATATCTTCGACAGAAAGTATATCTCCGTTATAGACAATCGGTCGACGACATTCAGCGACAAATCGACCGAACGCCTCCATATCAGGCTCACCCTTATACTGCTGAACACCTATACGAGGATGCATAGTTATGTGCGTAAGCCGGGTATCATTAAGCATCGGAAGCAATGCCATACATTCATCGGCATTTTCGTTTCCGAGACGCATCTTTATCGAAAAAGCCACATCGTCGCAGCGATTAATGGCATCAAGTATTTCAGCCACACGCTCCGGATATTGGAGCAGTCCCGCACCACGACCTTTTCGTGCCTGCATCGGGAACGGGCACCCCATATTCACGTCTATACGCCGATTTCCCATCTCCATTAAGCGAGACACAAGGAAATCAAATTCCTCTACATCTCTAACGATAATCTGAGGCACAAGAGAGCCGGTTCTATCATTTTCTGGTAGGGCATCTCTCACATCACGGTGACGCAATTCGCCCCGCTCTATTCTTATAAACGGAGTGTAATATTCTTCCACGCCGCCATAGATTTCGGCATGAAAATTACGATACGGAGCATCGGTATAACCTTGCAACGGAGCAAAATATATTTTCATCTGCGTAAACTCTTTATTTTCCGCAAATTTACACCAAAATCCATTTTCTCACAAACTGTGCTCAATCAAAATCATTTGACACCAAACCTACCAACCATAATCTAATCAAAAAGGCTTGTGCCACAAATATGACACAAGCCTTCATTTCTATATTAGATTATTCAGAAAATTATTCGGCAATTGAACCCCAATTAATGGTAGCAGTACCGGTATTTCCACTAACTGTTGCTGATGTTGCTTCACCGGCAAAGTCATTAACATCATAATTACTGCGAGATGTGTATTTTTTATAATTTGAAGTGTTGTCTACATTTATTGTAACGTCTTCAATCGCATTGTTTATTACACTCGCGCGTGCATCATTACAATATCCAACAATACCTGCCATATCGCGATATCCGGTGATAGTAACTCCGGAAACAGAACATTCGCTGACTTCACCTACATAGAATATACCGCCAATACCGCCAATCTTGTCTGCCGTATCATTTTTATAGCATACTCCGGTAATGTTACCGCCGTTTACCTGACAGTTAGTAACCTTCAAACTACCTGAATTTGACATATAACCCCATATACCTGCGGCATAATGAGAACTTGATATATTTACATTAGTAAGTATTACATCCTTTATAACTGCATCAGCATATCCGACAGTAGGAATCAAAGCCGCACTGCCATATACATCATCCGAAACTGTAATGGTAAGGTTTGATATTTCATTTTTGCCACCATCAAAAGTTCCACAGAATGCATCTCCGGGATAATTTTCTACGCTACCGCCATAATACGTCACGCCATTCATATCAATAGGAGCAACAACCTTGACAGTTTCATTCTTAAATTGATTCTTTTGATTATTGAGTTGGTCACTGAACCAAGTCAAACCGGCGGCTTTGTGAATACAATAATTCTCTTCATCATCTTTATATACACCCTCAGCCACATAAGTAACAGATTCTCCCTTTACTACTGTATATGTGTCATTTTCCGCCAATACAGAATATCCGTCGGCAACGTAAGAAGTGCCTTCGCCTTCGGGGTTGTTAGAGGGGTCGAACTTGTAGAATGTTCCGCCGGTGATGTTGATTTTGGCAATACCGCTTGCGTATGCTGCGTCGTAGCTGTTGATTGTAAGTTTATGACCGCCGGTGTACACAACTTCGTTGCCATTGTCGTCGTAGTATTTGCCGTCGATTGCAAAGTAGCCGCCGGAGATGTTGAGTGTTCCGCCGTTGATGCTTACATAGGCTGCTTGTGTGGAGTGGTCGCCAATGAAGTTACCGCTTTCGATATTGATGGTACCTTTGTCTGCTTTTACGGGATATGAACCGATTGCGCTGACTGTTCCGTCGCCTTTGATGGTTATGGTTGAGCCTTCTCCTGCTACGAGGACGCCGGTGTTGTAGATGTCTTTAGTACCGCTGATGGTGTGACCATTGAGGTCTATGACTACGTTTGCTCCGGATTTGGCTACGAGGGCTTCGGTGAGGGTGATATCGTTGCTGAGTGTAACGAGTCCGCCGTTTTCAAAGGCTGATACGAGTTCGTAGTCGATTTCGCCGAGTTCGCCGTCAAGGGTGTCGTCGAGTTCGATCTTAAGATCCATTTCCTGGAGG
>JBGUUQ010000124.1:0-8711 GCA_045133615.1 Muribaculaceae bacterium
ACCAACTTTTGATATCTTTGCAAATAGAAGAAAAATGGTATACTTTTAGATTATTTTTTGGTATACTTTCATGTTATTATTTACACCATTTGCAAGGGTAGATGCTGAAATGTCTGTTATTTCAGCAATTTGGTCACAGACTCGATTAATTACGTCTATTGTGGTGCCAGTTCTTAAACTTATCGAGCAAAAATCTTTGCCCTCATCCTCCCGAAATAAATAGACAGCTGCTGTGAAATCCTTGTACATTTTCATAGGCTTTTGGGCCAAAACCATGCCTCTTGCAATAAATTCCTTTTCAATGCCACGCAATAAGATTCCGCATTCATCTCCACATTCTGTGGAATCAACCAATTTTCTGAACATTTCAATACCGGTTACTACAGATTTTGTCGATGTATCTAGCCCATTAATCCATACGTCTTCGCCAACCTTAAGTGTCCCACTTTCGACTCGGCCAGTAACTACAGTTCCTCTCCCTTTGATACCAAACATATCTTCAATGGGCATTAAGAACATATCAAAATTAGACCTCTCGGGAGGATTACTTATCTTGTCGAAGACATACTCCATTGGGAAGGGCGGTTGTAGCCCTGTCTGATCATGATAAGCTTCTTCAACATTTAGCGGTCGCTCTAACTCCTGCAATAATGAAACAATATTTCCATCATAGTTAACCCACTGTTTTCTTTTTAGGTAGTAACTATATTCAGGGGTAAGGTTAACCTTTTCGATGAATATTGGTATTATTGTTTTGTTCATGCCATGGGCGTTATCAATCTCATTGAGTACATCTTCTGATTTTAACGAGTTCGATGAAATGAAAACAAGCATGGTTTCAGACTTAGAAAGAGCATTCATGATTGCCCGGGCATAAGGCATACCCTTAGGAATGTCTCTTGGTGCAATCCAGCATTTTACCCCTCTGCGTTCGAACTCCATACATATTTGAGTTGGCAACTTATCCTTTGTTGAGTAACTGATAAATACTTTATATGGCATTTGCGTTTTTTGAGGAATTAATGATTTTAATGTCTGATGTATTTATCTTGACCCCTGCATACCCCAAAGCATCAATTCTTATCAAGATACGAGTTTCATTGTTGATTTCTTCTACGTTCCCAACAAGTCCTTTCAAAGTACCTCTGATAACTTGCACTTCATCTCCAAGACAAACTGAAAAGGATTCAATGACGATAGCTTCATCGCAGTTTCCTACTATAAATTTGAGTTTGTCTATTTGGGCTGTAGGAATTTTTGCAACAGGAGAACGATTAAATGCGTCTTTTGGGGCCATTCTGTCAACCATGAATCTATTGATAAATGGATATTGTACAATATCCATTCTCTGATGTTCTGTACAGCAGATAAATACAATGGCTGGAATAATTGCTATTTTTTTAACACGCTTACGACCTGACAGCGTAATTACCGTCTTGTATTGATACGGCACATAAGTTTCGTAACCGTTATCTTCCAATTTCGTTTGGGACGAAAATTCCGTATTATTCTTAACAACTGCAACAAACCAATAGTTTTGGGGCATGCCTACGGCACTGCACCCGCCAATCGCAGATGCTAAATCTGTTTTTATGACACGCGTCTCGTTCATGATCAGTTGTCAAGCATATACACGAAATTTGAACGATGCTCTATATTAGATTGCACGCTCAAACCAAGCGACCAGTCCAAAGGCATGGTTAAGACATGCAAATCTACGAAAAAAATCTGAATTAGTGGGGCTTTTAACCCTAAAATATTTAATGAAAATTGGGAAAATCTTCTATGGGAAAGCTTCAAAAAATCCCCTAATAATATCAGGGCAAAATATTTTGGTTGTACACGTTAATTGTGGGTAATATTTTGAGTCATGTGAAATGCCCTATTCTTATAAAAGCAGACATTATGAATCTACTTAATGAGAAATCAAACATAGCAGGCGACTCGGTTGTTCGCAAACTGAGTAAGCATCATGATGGAGAGCGAGAGGTTTTTCTATCTAAATCTCTGATAGCGGCCAATAGGGGGTTTGATGATGCGCAGTAGGAATATGAGATTCTGACTGTTTATAATCTTAAAGCCCAGCGTTATGGAGTTGCCGGAGGAACACGAAAACGGCGGCCTGACCTTATAGAAGAGACCCGATTCTTAAAGGAACATCACGGAATGAAAGGCTTGGTACCATTCCGCAGCTCAGGTATTTGCACATATGATGACCAACGTCTTGGTTGGGTTGCTCAGAAGTTCATATCCGACTCTCCGTGAATACCTCGCACGCGTAAAGATGTTTATGGATATTACAATTGGAGCACAGCCTGAATTCGAATCAACAACACCTCAACCTATACCATAACCAAGGTGTCGCAGATGATGCAAACATGATGTAAAAGATTACGCATTTTTTGTCGTTATACGAAAAATGCGTAATTTTGGGGTATTATATAAAGAATATTAATATGCGACTCAGTATAAAGCGATTTATAGCGATAGGACTTGTGACCGCCACGATTGGAGCCTCCGCAGTGACGCTTGATGAAGCAAAGGCGATGTATCTCGACGGCGATTTTGCCGGTGCGTTGCCCGCATTCACCGAAGCGCTGAAGAAAAAGCCGAAAGACGGGGCCCTCAATCAATGGGTCGGGGTATGCCTTATGCAGATCGGGCAACCCGATGCCGCAATCCCGTACCTTGAAAAAGCTCACGAACGCGGCATTGCCGAAGCCCCTCGTTATCTTGCCGAAATAGCATTGCGAGAGTATCGCACCGACGATGCCGTAGAATATATGGATGCTTATCGTGCGGCCTTGCAAAAAGCGAAAAAGCAGATGAGCGAAGAAGCGAAAGTCACGGCTGATGCCGTCGAACGAATGTCGGCAGCAATGGAACGTGTGGAGAAAATCGTTGTCATCGACTCCGTAAGCGTAAGCCGCGACGACTTTTTCCGTATATACCGGCTCTCTGCCGAAAGCGGGTCGCTCAACTCTCCCGACATTCTCCCCGACAATATGAATGCGGCGTCGCCGACTGTGGTATATATGCCCGAAAACAAGTCGTCGATGACATGGGCAGAACCCGATTCTCTCGAAAACTATCGTCTTGTATCATCGCAACTACTAAGCGACGGCAGTTGGGACACCCCCGTCTGCATCGGTGAAGACCTCGGCGAGGGGGGCGATGCCAATTTCCCGTTTATCATGCAGGACGGCATCACTCTTTATTACGCCAACGATGGTGAAAATTCGCTCGGCGGACTCGACATCTACATCTCCCGGCGCGGCGACGACGGCTATCTGCAACCGCAAAACATCGGAATGCCCTACAACTCCCCCTACGACGACTATATGCTTGCCATCGACGAGGTGACCGGCGTAGGTTGGTGGGCTACCGAACGTAATCAGCTTGAGGACAGTGTAACTATCTACAAATTCATTCCTGCCGAGTTGCGTATCAATTGTTCGCCCGACGACCCCGACATCCGGTCGCGTGCACGTCTCGACAACTATCGCGCCACATGGGAAGAGGGAGCCGACTACTCCGACCTGCTCGCTGCCATAGAGGAAATCGACCCGGAAAAGCAAATCAAAAAAGATGACTTTCGTTTTGCCATGCCCGGAGGGAAGATCTACACCCATTGGAGCGACTTCCGTAGCGACCATGCACGATCGCTGATGGAGCAATATCTCGAAGCATGCCGACAATACGATGCTCAAAAGCAAGAACTCGCACATCTCCGCCGGTTATACACCAAAGGTGATGCCGATGCCGACGAAATACTCCGCCTCGAACAGCTTCTCGAACGAAAACGCAGCGACCTGCGACGCCTCGCCAACGACGTGGTCCGTGCCGAACGCTGAAAAATCGAAATAAATCGCAATCGACAATATAAAACTTACATAATAAAAATATCAGCAATGGAATTTTCATTAGTTATTTTCATTTTTGCAGCCATAGTGCTGTTTGCCGTATTCCTCTACTACGTGCCATTTTTCCTATGGATTTCGGCTTTGGTATCCGGTGTACACATTTCTCTGCTTCAATTGATGCTCATGCGCATCCGTAAAGTGCCTGCAGCCACAATCGTGCAAGCGCTTATCGAAGCTCACAAGGCCGGTTTGAGCGACATCAACCGCAACGACCTTGAAGCCCACTATCTCGCCGGCGGTAACGTGGTGAAAGTGGTTCACGCCCTCGTATCGGCATCAAAAGCCAACATCGAGCTTGGATTCAAGATGGCGACTGCCATCGACCTTGCCGGTCGCGACGTATTTCAAGCCGTACAGATGTCGGTTAATCCGAAAGTAATCGACACCCCGGCCGTTACAGCCGTAGCTAAAGACGGCATCCAACTTATCACCAAAGCCCGCGTGACAGTCCGCGCCAACATCCGCCAGCTCGTCGGCGGTGCCGGAGAAGACACCGTACTCGCCCGCGTAGGCGAAGGTATCGTTTCGTCGATTGGTTCGTCGGAAAGCCACAAGCAAGTGCTCGAAAATCCCGATTCCATCTCAAAACTCGTACTCAAGAAAGGTCTCGACTCAGGCACTGCATTTGAAATTCTGTCAATCGACATTGCCGACATCGACATAGGCAAAAACATCGGTGCAGCACTCCAAATCGACCAAGCGCAAGCCGACAAAAACATCGCACAGGCCAAAGCCGAAGAGCGTCGTGCAATGGCTATCGCGCTCGAACAAGAGATGAAAGCCAAAGCACAAGAGGCTCGCGCGAAAGTAATCGAAGCCGAATGTGAACTTCCCAAAGCCATGGCTCAAGCATTCCTCAACGGCAATCTTGGTATCATGGACTACTATCGAATGAAAAACATGGAGGCCGACACCACCATGCGCGAAACGATAGCACGCCCGCAAAAATAGTAAAAATATATGACCTCATTTCTCATAGCTTTAGCCGTCCTCGTGGGCGGCTATTTCATCTATGGCCTTGTCGTTGAAAAAATCATCGGCGTTGACCCCTCTCGCACCACCCCGGCGTTCACCAAAACCGACGGAGTAGACTACGTGCCGCTTCCCACATGGAAAGTATTTCTCATCCAATTTCTCAACATCGCCGGATTAGGTCCCATATTCGGAGCCATCATGGGAGTAATGTTCGGTCCGGCGGCATTTATATGGATTGTACTCGGCACATTGTTTGCCGGAGCCGTCCACGACTTCCTGTCCGGAGTGATTTCGCTTCAACGCGACGGAATATCACTGCCCGAAATCGTGGGTAGCGAACTTGGCAACACCATCCGGCAGGTAATGCGCGGATTTTCCCTCTTGCTGATGATACTCGTCGGAGCCGTGTTTGTCATGACACCGGCAGGACTCATCGCCGGCATGACTCCCGACTTCCTCGACACCACATTTTGGACCGTGGTCATCTTCATATACTACATGCTTGCCACCGTTCTCCCCATCGATAAGCTCATCGGCAATATCTATCCATTGTTTGGATTCGCCTTGCTGTTTATGGCTCTCGGCATCCTCGGCGTACTCCTGTTTTCAGGCATCGAAATTCCCATCGGGTTTGAGGACGGACTGTTCAACCGATACCCGACTGACGACACCCATCCCCTATTCCCGATGATGTTTGTCTCCATAGCCTGCGGAGCCATCTCCGGCTTCCACGCCACTCAATCCCCCATGATGGCACGATGCCTCAAAAACGAGCGACTCGCACGCCCCGTCTTCTACGGAGCCATGGTGGCTGAAGGTCTCGTGGCACTCATCTGGGCGGCGGCGGCCATCGCATTCACCGGCGGCTACGAACAATTGTCAGCCTTTATGGCCGATCCTGCCAACGGAGGAGCCGGCGGACTTGTCAACACCATCGCCATCGACTGGCTCGGATATGCCGGCGGCATCCTCGCTCTCTTCGGAGTAGTAGCTGCCCCCATCACCTCCGGCGATACCGCCTTGCGCTGCGCACGACTCATCGCAGCCGACTTCCTCCATATCGACCAAGCCAAAATCATCAAGCGACTGCTGATTTCAATTCCGATTTTCGCGCTATCGTTTTTAGTGATGATGATTGACTTCAACGTCCTGTGGCGCTACTTCGCATGGTGCAACCAGATGCTCTCCGTATTCACCCTATGGGCGATAACCGTCTACCTCGCCCGTCATGGCAAATTCTTCTACATCACCCTGCTCCCGGCATTGTTCATGACCACCGTATGCACCACCTATATCCTTTTCGCTCCGCAACCTGAAGGATTCGGATTGGGCCACACCACAGCAATAGCCATCGGGCTCGGCACAGCTACACTCCTGCTCATGATATTTGTGCGCTACATGTTCCGACTGCACAACAACCAACCTCTCACCCGTCAATAATGGATATAATTTCGCTAATAGGCAATAACCGCAACTACAATTTCCATTCCCACACGCAATTCTGCGATGGACGGGCACAGATGGAAGAGTTCGTACGCGAAGCCGTAGCAATGGGATTCACCCACTACGGCTTCTCGCCCCACTCTCCTATCCCCATCCCCTCGCCGTGTAACATGTCGCTCGACGATGTGCCCGCCTACCTCGCCGAAGTCAGCCGGCTCAAAGCCCTCTACGGCGACCGCATTGCCCTCTTTACTTCCATGGAAATCGACTATCTCGGCGATGAGTGGGGACCTGCCAACCCCTATTTCGACACCCTTCCACTCGACTATCGCATCGGCTCCGTCCACTTCATCCCCTCCGACGACGGATATATCGATGTCGACGGGCGATTCGAGTCATTCAAAGTCAAGATGGAGCAACACTTCCACCGCGACATCCGCTACGTCGTCGAGACCTTCTACCGCCAGTCGATACAGATGCTCCAAGCCGGTCATTTCGACATCATAGGCCACTTCGACAAAATAGGTCACAATGCCGGTCATTACTCCCCCGGCATCGAAGACCTCCCATGGTATCAAACCCTCGTCAACGACCTCATCGACCTGATTATCGACCGCAAAGTCATCGTCGAACTCAACACCAAGGCATGGACCGACCACCATCGCATGTTTCCCGGCGTCCGCTATCTCTCACGCCTCCTCCAAGCCCGTGTGCCCATCATCGTCAACTCCGACGCCCATTACCCCAAGCTCATCGACGCCTCCCGTCCCCACGCATTCACACTCCTGTCATCTGCATCACAATAGAAAAATCTGCATCATTTCACACAAAAATGATGCAGACTCCAGTAGTATGAGGCAGATTCAACCTCCGATTTTCCTTAATCATCTATCACGGGACGAGACGCCCGTTTTTCAACTCCGATTGAAGCAAGTCGTAGACGTATGCCGGACTCTCGATGTAAAGCCCGGTGTCGAAATCTTCCAATTTGGCAAAAGTTTCAGAGTTGTGGAATATCGATATCGCTTCCGGCAATTCCATCCCGTCGCGCTCCACAAGATAGCGCACTACATCGGCTGAAACGCCCTCTAACAAATATCTCGCAGTATTTTCGTTCATATCTTTTTCAGCATATTTATTGCCGCCTCCGTGTGAAAGAAATATTGTGATGTGACTTCAGTAAATGTCAACTCCTTTACGAGCTGCTCCTCACTGATAAAATTCTCTGTAAACATACGAAGCAAGCGGGCTATTGTATCATCGGCAACCGGACCGATCACTATATCGTAGTCATGATAGGGTTGTTCCACATTTATGTCGCGGTTTGCCATGACGAAACGCGCCCACTCCTCATTTGGCGAATCAAAAACCTTTATATTCAAGCCCTGCGCTACTGCCGTATCCAAATCAAATTCAAAACTCGTCAATATCGGTTCTCCTCGAAACATCCTTGCCGTCCTCGCTGCCATTCTTTCCGCCTGACGGCGAATGTCGGTCAGGTAAAACCCTTTCCCGAAATCCTTGTAGGGGCGACATTTCGCGAGGTCAATCCTTTCAATCTCCACATTTGAGCCGTGATACAGTATCATTTTATCTCCCCTCCATTGTTTTGACATACTACCGTAAGGTCATCGACACAGTCGTTGAACGACAATGTATGTTCCACATCATAAAACTCCATCAAAAAATCAATGCCCTTGAATCGGTTAAGGTAATTGCTCGCCTCGCGTATAGTAAGCCCATATCTTTTCGCAAACTCTATTATCGCTGTCATCACATAGTCGATAATATTTTTATCTACGGTTTTAACAGGCCTCAATTCCACAATCGGTTCCACCTCAAGAGCTCCGGCGATACGATCGATTGTTTTGAAATTGACACATAAGCCATTCTCCACCTTCGATACCATCGCTTTCTGCACCCCAATCATCGCACCGACTTCATCTTGAGTCAGCCCTTTACTTTTCCGGCTGTGAGAAAGCAGCTCTCCTATTTTTCTTAGATTAGTGTTCATACTGCAAATATATAAAAAAGTTTCCTATATAAGAAACATTTTTGCTCGATTTTGTTCGCGGTCGATACCAGAGTATATATAGAAAGCGGAGGGATGCGCCGTGCCGCAACCCTCCGCCTGCTATGTGTAATTACTTCTCAATATTAGTTACTCCCCTCACGTAAGGAGAGCTATCGGTACTATACAAAGAACCACCAATACCACTTATGCAATTAAGATAATTCCAACTTGTCCCACTCGCCGTAGAGGTTGTATAATAATACTTGCCACTCTTTAATTCAGTTCCACCAAAATCGGCTATCGCAGTATTGATATCATTCCATTTAGCACTGATAATTTCTCCTTGATTCTTTGTA
>JBGUUQ010000125.1:0-2086 GCA_045133615.1 Muribaculaceae bacterium
GCCCGGGTGGCGGAATGGTAGACGCGCTCGTTTCAGGTGCGAGTGCTGCGAGGCGTGCAGGTTCGAGTCCTGTTCCGGGCACCCCAACCCCTTGATAATCGACTGATTGTCAAGGGGTTTATTATTTCTCGGGTGTACTAAAAGTGTACTCAATGCGAAAGTGGGATCAGCGGATTTTTCCGGTGGGAGCGGCGGTCAAGTCGTAGGATTTTGTTACCTTTGTGGCATAAAAACAGACTATTACATGCATTATGCCTCCATGAGTTTGATGAAACAGGAAAGTCGTAATTTTTGTTGATAGTGAAATTTACCAGTTAAATTATTAGTTATTCTTGTTGATTAGATTGACGATGACTTTGACTATTGTGTCCTTTTCCTCGGTGCGGCTTTTGGCAATCATGAGGGTGAGGGCGACAAGAGTGTTGCCGGCGATGCGCTTGGAGCCGTCATCATCGTACTAACAAAAAAGATTATTCGTTAAACCCTGTGGATTGGTCATCGATGGCGTGGATGATTTCAAGTTTGATAGATTCGGAATAATCTTCGTTTGCCATGAAACAGGCGATGATGCGTTGGAGCAGGTCTTTGTCGATGCGTCCGGCGGCGACATGGTAGATGATTGCTTCCATGCACTGCATGAAGCTATAGGCATGCCAATAATAACCGTTATGAACAAGAAACCAGACACCTATGGTCAATGCAACCCGTTTGTTGGAATCCTCGAAATAATGTCCGGTGCATAAGCCAAATACCAAATAAGTCAATTTCTCAACGAATGTCGGATAGTACAGGTCATTTTGCACGAAATCAAGCACTTTTCGTATGCCTCCTTCGTCTTTAACGCCTTGCAGACCGCCACCGCTGGCAACGACAGTCTTACGATAGACCTCTAAAGCGCCGTCGTAGTCGATATATTTCAGCCCCTCACTCATCGTCATCGGCTTGTTTTAGGCGTTTGAGGACTTCGCGGTTGGCTTCAAGGATATTATCAAAGTCGATTGAAGCGTCCCCTATGAATTTGTCGAACTCATCTGGAATAACAGCACGACGGTATTCGGCGAGATTTCCATGCCAAGCATCGCGAAATGCGACATCGCGGGATGCCATTTTGGACCTCGCATCATTGATAAACGGTTCCATCATCGGAGCTGCAGCCAATTCGTCAATGATTGCTTTTACCTCCTCTATAGAGAGCTGCTTATTGCCGTTCTCGGAGTACCGTTTCTCAATCTGATGAGCCACACCATTCTCAAATGAGGATATGCAAAGCAACACCTCTGCATAGAGCGTGTGACGAACATTCTCCTCGTTCTGCAGACGGAGGACAACACGATATTCCTTGGAGTTTTCCCGGAATACAACTTTATATATCAGGTCGGTTATCTGCTCATACTTGTAGGTCGGGATTCCATCGACATACTTGCCTACGGCCTGGGTGAAGTTCTTGCGGTAGTTCTCGCTCTTTATTGCGGTAGGAAGATAGTCGCGATCCCGCCAGTTGATATACTTAGTGCCACCTCCAGCACGTCTGTTGATTGTGGCAATGACTATATCGAGTATGCGTGTGCGGAGCTGCTTAGCTTTCTCACTTTCAGTTAGAAGCATCCCTATGTTCAGAAATGCCCGGAATGTAAAGAACGATATGATTGTGGTTTTGGCAGGGACATTTATGTCACTACCAATTTGTATCTTAATATCTTTCAGCTCTTTACCTTGACTTAAAAAATATCCATTAGCACGAAGTTCGTCACCGTAATCTCGGATATAACGTTTAATCGTTCGTTCATCTACGCCATAGAAATCTGCAACCATCTTTGGAGTGAACAACAGTTCATCATAATAGCGCAGACCTTTAACATCCAAGTTTTCTCGGATGGTCTGGAGAGCATAGCGATTGTTAAGCACGTTCTGCCGTTCGATATTAGATGCGGTCAAGTCGTTCATAACACAAAGTTAGCAATTTTATTTTGATTTACAGCCATGTGCATACAGTTTTGCATATAAATTAGAAGGTAATATCCGGCAGGGAGTCGATGGCTTCGCGTTTGAGGGAATCGACGGCGCGAGTGTATTTCTCGATGTGCTT
>JBGUUQ010000126.1:0-12116 GCA_045133615.1 Muribaculaceae bacterium
TCACCGATATTTTATAATTTTGCGATTAAATAGCAATCGAAATTTTAAAACATAAGGAAGACAAAGATATCTACATAACGATTTGCATTAACTTGCAATGACCTTATCTCGATTCGGTTAAATCCGGTAAATCTAACTGAAGGGTCGAAGGAAGAGGTCAAAGTTTGCTCGGTGCGTCCTCCCACGAGGGCACAGGCTGCTTTCTCTAATTCTTGACCCAAAGGCAATACCGGAGCCTAACCGAAAAGAAAAAGAAAAAGAGTGTTGTGTCCTCTTTTTGATGCAACCGGAGAAGGCCGAAGCCCGATAGACGGAGGCACGTAACTGTCTAAATATCATGACAAATTATTACTGTGAGTATTGCGGACATAAATCTTCGTCCGTGCAGACTTTGACATCCGGCTGGTGTCCGCGTCATCCGCTTGGCCCCAACAACGGCAAGCATAAACTATATGAAGGCAAAGAAGAAGCAAGCTATGTCTGCGAATATTGCTGACATGAGTATTCAAGTATCTCTTCTATGATGTCTAGCTGGTGTCCTCGTCATCCGCTTGGTCCAAACAAAGGCAAACACAAACCGTTTGAAGGCGGTCTGAAATCACGATACACATGTAAATATTGCGGGCATGAGTATTCAAGTATCTCTTCTATGACATCCGGCTGGTGTCCGCGTCATCCTCTTGGCCCAAACAAAGGCAAACATTCTCCGGCAAAATGAAAAAGACATCACTATCAGATCTCCCCTTCAACGAAAATGTCAACGACTTTGGCACCGAGCGATATGTAAATGGATTGATAAAATTCATTGAAAATTGCTCTGCTCCTATTACGATTGCTTTACAAGGGGAATGGGGTAGCGGTAAGACTTCCCTGATGACGAGGCTTGAACGGTCGTTGTGCTCAGCTCCTGATTCGAAGTTTATCGGAATAGAAATCAACACATGGGAATATTCAATGATGTCTACCCCCGAGGCAACGGTGTACAGAATACTGGCACAGTTGGTCATGGAACTTGCCAAAGATGATTCGGCCTCAAAAAAGACTTTCAAAGGATTTTTGCGCGGGGCCGCCGGTTTTCTTTATCGGGGTGGAAGGGAAAGTCTCAAGACAATCCCCGGTTTGGGCGGTCTGCTGGCTGTTTTATTAGAAGGGGCTAACGTACCGGCTCAACTCCCGGGCAATTCGGAGTCTAATGAAACGGCATCACTTTCCGACTTGAAGAAAGCTCTGTCTGTAGCAGTACAAAAATCAATCAATGATGCAAACAAACGCGGTGTAATCATTTTTGTAGATGATCTTGATCGCCTGAATCCTCCTGTGGCTGTTGAGATTCTTGAATTGCTCAAGAATATATTTACACTTGACAACTGCATATTCGTACTTGCCATCGATTATGATGTCGTCGTAAAGGGATTGAAACCGAAATTCGGTGAACTCACAGAAAAGAATGAACGCGAATTCCGTTCGTTTTTCGACAAGATCATTCAGGTGCCGTTTTCTTTGCCTGTAAATAACTACAGACCGATGGATTTTGTCTTCAAATCGCTGGTAGAAATCGGTTACATCAAGGAATTCGACACAACTAATCCACAGGTCAAGTCGTTGTTTTCAACTGTAATAGAGGCGTCTGTAGGTAAAAATCCCCGTTCGATCAAGCGACTGATAAATACTCTTTCGTTACTGGATTGCATAGCCCAATGTGGCGAAACACAAGGTAATAAAACCACAGACGATACTTTGGATGATAAGTTATTGAACCTCATCACTGTTTCTATGCAAATCTGTTATCCAAAGATTTACCGTATGCTCTCACGGAATCCGGGCTTCACCGGCTGGAATACGGAATTTGCACAGGAAATGGGAATTCAAATGAATATAGATTCCGCGAATAATGAATCCGGCAAACAATGGGAAAGTATACTTGAAGCTGCTTGTGCTCCCGATGCATATCTTACTCAGCGCCTCAAAGACATAACAACTCTGTTGAATCTCATTACCGATATTCTCGGAAAAACTAATCAAGCCGGCGAACAACACCTTGGCAATAAAATGAAAGAAATAATGGATAAATCATCCGTAACAGGTATAAATGCAGACTTTAAGGCTGAAGATTTTGACCGTAGAAATCTGATACAGAAACTTCATCAGAATGTAATGGAACAAATCCATGAGCTGCGTCCTGACATTGACAGATGGCAGCTTAAAAGGAATACGGGAAACGGTGGTGTCTATTTCTGGATAGACAATGATACCTGCTTCGACGTTACATTCACTCCGTCTGTGAATTCAGAAAAACAGATATCACTGCGTCTATGGCTTGATTTCCATGTAAGTCGTCCGGAACGTTTGAAAGGTAAATCTTTTGACGAACTGATGCAGGAACCGGTCATCGCTGATAACCTCAAAAAGCTGGATGCAGTACTCGCTCCGCTTCTGAGTGATAATAAAAACTCGTGGTACTTTAAGGGTCGCATTTACGAAGGCAACGAAACTTACTTCCCGAGTTACATCGATGAGTTGAGATACATACATGACAAAGGATGGATGGCCGGTGACATAACCAATAATCCACAATTTTGGATTGACCTTAAAAAGCCATCTCATTTCGAGGAAGATAAAATCGTAGATACGATTGCCCGAGTACTCATCGCCAACTATGATTTCCGCAAGGCAATGAAAAATTTTAAATGATGAATCCGTTGATTTATCCGGAGCTGATGACAGCTCTCAGAAGTCGTATTGGAGAAATACGACCTGATTCTTGCCTTTATCCTGATAAGGAATGGGTAAGGATCTGTGAATGGTTCAGACAGCGTCATTATAACAGATGGATTCAGGTCTACACTCCACTCCCGACCGAGGAAATCCATTATGAGTATTATGGCGGTTATGCGTGTCTGCACCTTGAAGGGGAATATGCGGGCAAGAAAAATGTCCGTCAAGTGCGTGAATTGAAACGCCGCAGCCGCGAATATGATGAAATTGAATGGCTTGCACCGGACCCCAATTGCATAAGCTGCATCGTAAAATCGGAGGTAGACGGCGAAGACGATTTAGTGCGGAAACTTCATCGTCTCGTTGAGATCTTTGATAAAGACCTCATCGAGCTGTATGGTGATGAGGGACTTACCGACACAGAATTAAAAGGCAACTACATACTGCCGCAAGAACTCTTCGGGAAGATTTTGTCGGAAGACGAAGTCTCCATACAGAATCTCGGTATAGCGGCTCTGTTCAACCTGCCGCTGTCCATACCCGACTATCAGCGCATATACTGCTGGGAGAACAAGCAAATCGAGATGCTGTGGGATAGCCTTTCGACGATAAAAACCGGTTCGCCATATCATTTGGGAACCATAATCCTGCAGAACCGCGAAGGGAAATATGAGATTGTGGACGGCCAGCAAAGGCTCGTCACCATGTCGCTGATTCTGTGGGGACTCGGTTATAAAGGCAATATACCTCTATTGAACGAGAGATTTAGCAATTATGACGCCATAAAGCATGTCAAAAATGCAAAGGCTGTAGTATCGGCTCTTCTGAGAGAACTGAGGAACAGCGATATTCTGGCTGCAATTATCGATTCGTTGAGATTTTCGGTTATTGTAATCAACGGCGATAATCTCGATCTCGGATATACGTTCTTCTCTAATCAGAATTCAAAGGGCGTAAAACTTACCGACTATGACCTTTTGAAAGCACATCATCTCAGATATATACTGTCGGAGGCTCAGGCCATACATCTTGCCGGCGGCTGGACAAAACTTACGAAAAAGGATGATGAGAGCAGAATGCCTGTCGAGCTTTCTCTTGGCAAGCATGTTTATCGGTTAAGAAAACTGCTGCGTAAGGATGATTTCAACGAATACGGCCACTATGTACGCGATGAATTTCGGTCGGCGCCGCTGATGCCTGATGTACCTCCGTTCGGCGAACGGTTCGACTACTCCGAACCCATTCAGGGCGGAGCGCACTTTTTTGCCTTTGTCAGACACTACAATGACAAATTCTTACTCTTTGAATCCCTTCCGCAGGTGAGGACTCTCAGAGAAAAATTCCACCGCAGGCACAAGATCTATGCGACTTTGGCAGAAACTATCCTCTTTGCATATTTCATCAAATTCGGCACCGAATACCTTTCAGAAGCGCTGTACTGCATAATGTCGAAATTGGCTGAACACCGATATATGAAAGTAAGGGCACTGGTGCAGCAGGTTCAGCGTTTTGCTAAAGACTCAAACCTTGTGCAGTTTATCCGGTTCTCCACTTCTCCTACGTTTTTCCTCGCCTCGGCGCTCGAAAGCATCCGGACAAGTATAATGGACTATGACATCAACGATGGCATACGGTGGGATTTTTATAAACAGATGTGCGAAATGTTCGCGTCATTTAATGACATAACCGTAGCCGGAATAGTCAAACAGATCGAAAATGAATACAAATGAACCATATTCCGGGAAACTGACTCCGGAAATTATTATAAAGAATGATGTCAGGTTTCTGGTGCCGCTGTATCAGCGGCTGTTTGCCTGGTCGAAAGATGAGGTGTCAGAATTGCTTGATGATCTCAAATTCCATTTTGAGAAATGGCCTGATGCGAACCCCTCCGACATACACTTTCCATATTATCTCGGCGTTGTAACCACAGTGCCTTTTAAAGAGCGTCATTGCCTTGTAGACGGACAGCAACGCTGCACGGTGCTGATGATTATGGCAAGCGTATTCGGAAGAATATCAACAGAATGGAAAGCGTTTTTTGAAAACGGAAACAGGCTTGAACTATTCGCCCGCGAAGACGATGCAAAATTTCTCAAAAGCCTTGCCGACGGCATCCCTCACGGGAGGTATGTCAATGTGTTGATGGCAGAGGCTCACCGGACAATCGAGAAGTTTATAGCAGGTATGGACTCGGAGCAACAGAAGTCATTCGTCGACGGCTGCTTTTCCAGAATCACGATTCTAAACTCGGTTCTGCCTCCGAATTATCTGCTGGAGCCGTCTTCTCTGAACCGGTATTTCGAGATTATGAACTCCGCCGGAGTGAATTTGGAGCAGCACGAAGTATTGAAAGTTTCCTTACTTAAAGAGCAAAAAAATCAGACAAAATTACTCCGGATATGGAACTTATGCTCCGACTTCTCCACTCCGCTTCTGCGTAAGAAAGAAGACGTAACAGAGAAAGAGTATTCCGATAAGTATTTGAAACTGCTCTCTCAATCAACCGATGAGTCAATCAATTCCATAATGCGGTATAACAATATTGCTGAAACCTCAGACCAAAGCAGCGGTCTGTATCCTACCATAGCCGAAATAGACGTAGAACCGCAGCAATTTGACAATCCTCTGAGCGAAATCAGCGAGAAAAGTGTCCTTTCATTCCCCGAATTTCTATTGCTCACGCTGGATATTTATAAGAATCTTAACGGAGATTGGAAATATTACAAGACAGATGCTCTAAATGAACGTTTTAAGCAAAATCTCCTGAACGAGCCTACCGATGTCGGCGGATTTTATGACCTGCTCCTGAAGTTGCGCATCGCACTTGATTTCTTTGTAATCAGGCGCAAAATCGACGGTCAGGAGAGCGATTACAGCCTGATATTTAAAGATACAGACGATAAGACTGATAACGATTGTCTGGAACAATATGAGGCTATGCTGTCCGTTTCTACTCCATACTATAAATGGCTTAAGATACTGCTTGAATATGTTATTGACTCTCAAACCGACAAAACATCCGGCTCTATCTTAGCGGCACTGAAGCGATGGGACAATGAGCAGCATCCATGTCCCGCTTCGGTTTCGGAACTCAGTTACGGAAACGTGGACCGATATTGGTTCTGGAGGCTGGATTACTACCTTTGGGAGCAGATTGCTAAGCCAAAAGAGCCTGAAGATGATACCGCAGAGGATTTCCGTCAGACCAAGCCATATCGTCAGGCTATCCTTGACTATACGTTCCGCACCAACAGGTCTATTGAACACCTCCATCCACAGAATGAGGCCAACAACGCCTCATGGGGCAGAGCAGATATTGATTCATTCGGCAATCTTGCCATGATTTCCCAAAGTTTCAATTCTCAGCAGAGCAACGAGGATGTGCATGTAAAATTCTCGCGTATTGAGACACAGGCTCGCAATAAAGCACTGCAAAGCATCAAATTGCTAAGAATGTATCTGTCAGTCAAGGGGAATCCGGAAGGTTGGACCCCGGAGGCTGCTAAAAAGCATGAAGAAGAAATGCTGAAACTTCTCTCAAAATCCTATCAGAAAGATTAAGAGCCGGCTCTAAGAGCCTAATACCCGGCGGTGGTGTGTTGCAAAATGCCGCGCCCGTCAGCGGATGGCTGACGGGCGCGGCATCGGCATTTTTTATGAAAAGCCGCTATGCCAGCAGCAATATCAGTGTCTGGGCGGCCACTACGCGCAGGAACATGGTGAGCGGGTAGACCGTTGAGTACGATACGGCCGGTGCGTCGTTGGCCGTGGAGTTGCTGGCGTAGGCCAGGGCGGGCGGATCGGTATAGCTGCCGGAGACAAGACCCATGATTGTGAGGTAGTTGGTGCCGTACTTCTTGCGGGCTATGCAGCCGATGACAATCAGGGGCACTACGGTGATGACGAAGCCCCAGATTACCCACCACATGCCTTGATAATTGAACACTGCATCGTAGAACCCTTTGCCGGCGGATATACCCACCGAGGCAAGGAAAAGACAGATGCCCAGCTCGCGCAGCATCATTGACGCAGAGGTGGATGTGTAGGTCACGAGTTTGAGCTTGTAACCGAAACGGCTGAGCAGAATGGCCACCACGAGAGGGCCGCCTGCGAGTCCAAGCTTCATTCCGAAGCCGATGTTGATCGAGCCAAGCACGATGCCGACTATGATGCCGATGAATATGGTAATGAGGTTGGGCTGGTTGAGACGCTTCATCGAGTTGCCCATCAGAGCTGCGAGGCGGTCGATGTCTTCGAGGTCGCCTACGACGGTGAGGCGGTCGCCTACCTGTATGCGCAGGCCGGGAGAGGCCAGCAGGTCGACACCGGCGCGGTTGACGCGCGTGCAGTTGAGCCGATAGCCTTTGTGCAGGCGCAATGAACCGAGCTTCACGCCGTTGAATTTGTTTTGGGTAACAAGTATGCGTCGCGAATAGACGGGGGTGGGGGTGGTCTCCCAGTTCATTTCGGTTTCCACACCGAGCACGGCCAGGAATTTGTCTTTGTCCTGCATCGAGGCCACGATGAGCAGTATGTCGCCGATGTGGATTTCGGTGGTGGATTTCGGTATCACAAGCTCGCCTTTGGCGGTGAACATGCGCGATACCACAAAGTTGCATTGTATGATGTCGTGTAGCTGAGCCAGGGTGCGGCCGTCGACAAGCGTGTTGGTCACTTTCAGCGAAATCAGGTAAGGCTTGAGCAGCGAGTTTTCCTGCTCTTGCTCGATCTCCTTAATTTCGTTGTCGGTGCTGATTTTGAACACGCCTTTAACCACAAACATGGCCACTATTATGCCGATTACGCCCAGAGGGTAGGCGGCGGCGTAGCCTGAGGCCATGATGTTGGCCTGTGCGGCTCCGTCGGCCGACATTGTCGAAATTGTCTGCTGTGCCGCGGCCAGACCGGGTGTGTTGGTCACGGCTCCGCTCATCACGCCCACGAGGGCGCAGATGTCGTGCACGTTGCCGAAGTAATATATCAGCAGCACTATGACCACGTTGAGCGCAATGCCCAGCACGGCAAGAGCGTTGAGCCTTACGCCTCCCTCCTTAAACGAGGAGAAGAAACCCGGACCCACCTGCAGACCGATGGAAAAAATGAAAAGGATGAGGCCGAACTCTCGTACAAATTTCAGAATACTGTCGTTGACCTCGTAGCCTAAATGTCCCATCAGGATGCCTACGAAGAGCACGAAAGTAACGCCCAAAGATACGCCCTTAACTTTTAGTTTACCTAAAAAAATGCCCCCGGCGATTACGAACGAGTAAAGTACCAGCGTGCTCGCGATGCTCGTGTTGCCCGGGAGAAACAATTCACAAATCCAGTCCATTTTTACATTAGAATCGGAGAAACCTTAAAATTTTTTGCAAAGTTAAGATTTTTTTACAAGAAATCCAAATCTCTTCTCTGGGCATCTTTCACGCAAGATGGCCGGGAGCACCGATTTTACCGGGAAGTGCCGTGCGGCCTCGCGCTGCACAAAAATTACCGTCGGCAAATGTCGTGTCGTGAGCGGGCCGCTCACAACTTCCCGGTGGGCGCTCAGATGGCGGAAGTATCGGCGGCGATGGCTATGCGCAGTGCGTCGGGGTCGAGCCAGCGTGCGGCGGCTCGGGCGATTTTTTCGGAAGTGAGAGTTTGCAATGCCTCTACACGGCGACTGAACATATCCTCGGGAGTGAGTCCGGCCAGACTGTGAAGGTATGGTTCGGCGGCGCTGAACGGCGAGTCGACGGTGGAGGCAAGGTCAAGGGCAATGTTCTGCCGCAACCTGTGCAGTTCGTCGCCTGAGGGCGGACATTCGGCCAGCCGTCGCATTTCGTGCCGTGTCTCCTCGATTACGGCATCTACTGTGCTTATGTCGGTCTGAACGCTTATGCGCACCGACGGACCTTCTCTGTGGTTGAGGATATAGGACTGGATGCCGTAGGTGTAACCCTTGTCTTCGCGTATGTTGCTCATAAGTCGCGAGCCGAAATAGCCACCCAAGGCGGTAACGGCGTTGCTAAGTTCGGCATACCCCCTCTCGAAGGGCGAAATGGCCGGCAGACCCATACGCACACCGGCTTGCACAGCGCCGGGTACTTGTTCGACGTAGCGGCCGGGAACTTCGGGATGATAAGGGGTATCGGTGATTGCTGAAACCGAGTCGCAGGGGAGATTGAGCAACATCTCTTCGGTGCGATGCAGATTGCTCTCCGTGTAGTTGCCGCTGAGCACGGCCACGGCCTCTGATCCTCCCCGCAGCGTGCGGCGGCAGAAGTCGGCGACCTCGGCGAGAGTTATGGCGTTTATATCACCGACCGTGGGACTGACGGCCGCCGGATGCGACGGACCGCGCATGATGCGGTTGAGGAGCAGTCCGGAGCGTGTGTCTACATCGGCGAGCGACGTGGCATAGCGCATGGCCACGATGTTGCGCATCACTTCATGCGTTTTCTCTTCATATACGGGATTGTGTATGATATCATCCACAACGTCGGCCACAGCGTCGAATTTCGATGTCAGAGATGTGAGCGTGAGTATCGTGTGGTGATTGATGACGGAGACGCCGAAGATGGCTCCGTTGAAGTCGAAAGTAGCTGACACGGTGCCTGAGGGGTAGCGCTTCGACGCTTCGGGGATGAGAAGTGAGGCGATCTGCGCAACCTGAGGCAGACGGCAATCGGCTTCGCCGCCGCGAAAAGCGATGCGCAGACGCAATACGTCGGCATCGCCCCCGTGCACGCGGCAGAACTTGAGTCCGGAGTCGAATGTGGAAATCTCGGCTTCGGGCAACCTGATGTCTGTGAACGGACGTACCGGCGGTGGCGTAATCATAACTGTGCGAGATACTGTTCGGCGCGACGCAGGTCGTCGGGTGTGTCGATGCCGATAGTTGAGACCGTTGTGAGAGCAGTCTTGATACGGTAACCAGCTTGCAGCCAGCGCAGTTGCTCGAGCTTCTCGGCCTGTTCGAGAGGAGATTGCGGCAGCCGCGTTATCTCTTTGAGCACTTCGGCCCGATAAGCGTAGATGCCTACATGGGCAAGGTAATCATAAGACTGCGGCCATAGCTCCGTATCGATGCCTCGCTGATAAGGAATCACCGAGCGCGAGAAATACAGTGCGAAACCGCGGCTGTCTACAACGACCTTAGGTGTGTTAGGGTTAGCGACGGTGCTGTAATCGGCGTCGCGGCCGAATTTGCGCACAAGAGTAGCAATCTGAGTCTGCGGGTCGTCGAAACATCCGGCCAATGCCTTGATTTGCTCCGGGTCGATAAACGGCTCGTCGCCTTGTATGTTGATGACAACATCGGCATCGCATGAGCACGCTGTGTAGGCTGCGCACACGCGGTCGGTGCCGCTTGGTAGCTCTGGAAGAGTCATCACACACCGTCCGCCGAAAGCGTTTACGGCCTGCATTATGCGGTCGTCATCGGTGGCTACCACGACATCGTCGATAGCTTTTCTGGCCTGTGTGTAGACACGTTCGATCACGGTTTTTCCGCCCAGTCGGGCCAAAGGCTTGCCGGGGAAGCGCGATGAGGCGTAGCGCGCAGGGATTATAGCTGTAAATTTCATAATGTGCTTTGATGTAGATGGATATGCGGTTCAGTCGTCTTGTTGAGTGACGTAGAGCTGAGCGTTTTCGAATTTTACGACCGATAGGGCCTTGCCTGCATCGATAAAGCCCGATATCGACACTGCGTCGAAGTTCTCGTGACCGATGCGAATTTTTCCGGCCGGACGCATATCGGTTACTGCCAGGGCCTCGCAACCCACAAAGCGGGCAAGGCTCATGTCCACGCCGACAAATCCGTCGGAGTCACGAAGCTCGGTCTGCAGTTCCGAGTGGCGGCGCACCCACTTCGGGCCGTGCTGCGATGTGAGATACCACACGGCACCAACGGCTATGACCACGCCCGAGAGTGTAATCAGTATAGACGAGAGAATGTCGGTGCCGTAGACCGGCGAAATGCCCCCGTCGTAGAGCATTGCTCCCACTACCGAGCATAGAATGGCCGCGATGCCGCATATTCCGCAGACTCCGAATCCGGGTATGACAAATATTTCGAGAGCCAACAACACCAATCCCGAAATGAAGAGAAGTATTACCCAGGCCGGCATCATGCCGGTAATCATCGACGGCAAGAAATAGAGTATGGCCGACACCACGGCAACTGCCGACGGAAATCCTAATCCTGGCGAGTGCATCTCCATCCATATTCCGCCCACGATGAGGGCAATGAGCAGTGCACGCACTACCGGCGAGGCCAAAAATCCCATTATCGCATCGGTGAGTGTGGAGGTGAATTCCACACGCCGGTAATCGTTGTAGAAATGGTTCGAAATCATGCTGTCGAGCGACTGAGCCACACCGTCGGCCATGCGGGCCTCCACAGCTTCGTCGGAGGTGAACGACAGAGCCTTGTCGGGCATCACCATAGCCTCGGCGGTGGCCGGGTCGCGGCGCCACACCCAAGTGGAATCGGCCTCGTTGAGATACTTGCCGTGATGCTGTGCTGTGGAGCGCATTATCGATTTCATGTACGACTGATACTTCTCCGGCATCGGCGAGCCGGTGCCGTCAACCACAGTAGAAGCGCCCATCGAGGCGTCGGGCGACATATACACCGAATCGCAGGCAAGAGCGATGAGCGCTCCGGCCGACGCGGCGTTGTTGTCAATATAGGCGACGGTGGGGATGGGCAGCCGCAAGAGGGCCGTGCGTATCGAGTCGGCGGCATCAACAGCGCCGCCGTAAGTGTTGATGTGCACCACAAAGAGGTCGGCGTCCTCGGAGGTGGCCTGAGCAACTGCGCGGCGCAAGTTGAGCCACATGTGAGTGTTTACCTCGTCTTGCAGCGGAAGTACAAACACGGTTGGACGGCCGGCAAAAGCGGCAATGAGCCATATCAGGCTCAGCATCAGAGCGGAGAGTCGTTTCATATTATTTCAGGATTGATTCTTTACGGTTGTAGATTGATTATCTTCGTCGTCGGAGCCGTCTCGATTGTTTTTATTGCCCGTGAGGTAGCCGGGCACGAGCACGCAGCCGATGACAAGATATATATAATAAGTGATGAGACGCCAAACCAAGGCTATGGTCAGCGCCAGCGCCGGAAGCCCGATGAGATCGCCGTAATATTCGGTGAACATCCATTCGCTCACGCCTGAGCCGCCGGGAGTGGGGCTGACCATGAGCACTACCCATACCACAAACTGGCGGGCGAACACCAGCAGCATCGACACCCCGGGCACGAAGCCCCAGAAGAGGGCGTTGACTATCAGATATCGTGAAAACCACGACACGACAGTGGCAAAAAACACTTGCAGCCACCAGCGCATCGAGCATTGTTTGACCCATTGCGAAGTGGCCTCCATATTGCACATTGCCTGCTCTATCGAGGG
>JBGUUQ010000127.1:0-3399 GCA_045133615.1 Muribaculaceae bacterium
TTCCATGCTGCCGCGCATTGAGTCGGGCGACCTGCTTGTGTGCCGCAAATCAGAGGACCGCGCGAACCCTCCCATCGGTAAAATCTGCGTTGTGGACGGCAAGGATGGAGCGGTAGTGAAGGTTGTTGTTTCGGCAGATGATGTTGCGGGCGTCATTACGCTGCACTCCCTTAATCCCGCATATGACGACTACAACGTGCCGTTTTCAGACATACTCGGCATCGCCGAAGTCGTAGGGCTGGTGAGAAGTTTCTGAGTGGGCTATGACCGAAGCGAAAAAGAAAATGGAGCTGAAAGACAAGATACTCAACGCCGCATACGGCAAGGTCAGCGTTACGCCCGGTTGTGTGGACGGCGACAGCGAGGCGATACAGGCCGCCATTACCGCACTTCACAACGAGGGGCTGGTAAAGATAGGCGGTCGCGGATCGCACGGCGGCAAATCGTCCGTACTCAATTTTGAGATTACGACAAAGGGAGCGGAGCTTGTGGATAACGGAGGCTATTCCAAACGACAAAAGGCAGAAAAACGCAGACGGCTGTCGCGTAAAGCGTGGGCTGCTATTGGTGCTGTTGGAGGAAGCGTTCTAACAGAACTAATACATATACTAGTCGAACGATTAGCCAAGTAAGCACCCCGGCAACAAACCCTTTAAGAATTATCTTGCTTCTTTCTTTCATACATCAAAGTTACTAACAATAAACCAAATAACAACTAAAAACTACAAAGAAAATGAAAAAGTTAATCGCAATCGTGATGATGGTGCTCCCGATGCTGGCGTGGGGGCAAGAGTTGGCAAACTTCGTGCTAATGCCTGACGGTACATATCAGACCGAGGATGGTAAAGATTTCGTGGTTATCCCCTTCGAGGGAAAGACCGCGCACCAAATTTACCAAGAGCTTGCTTCTAATGTTGGCTCTACATTTAACGACCCGTCTAAGGTTATGAGCGGGGTGGATGATGCTTCAATCAAAATCCGTGCGTATTCAGACAATTTGGTTATGGCTAAACCTTTCGGATTTGTAAAAGACCAACCCTACGGAGGACACTATCAATTGGAGTTTAAGATACGCGACGGTAGAGTTCGGGTATCAGCTCCTATCGTAGAAGAAGATGTTGAATATATTAGCTACGACCACAAGCGATATGACGGAACTTTCTCAAAACTTGTGAGCAAATATTTCAAAAACGGGGTTTTGCAAGAGAAGAAGAAAAAGAATTATGACGCGATGGTCGCAAGAATGAACAGTATAATAAACCGCATTCTTTACACCTCTACCGTTCAGGACGCAAACGAAGATTGGTAATGCCCACCAAATCCTACTACAAAATCGGCGAGGTGTCGGCGATGCTCGATGTCCCCATTTCGACCCTGCGTTTCTGGGAAGACGCCTTCGAGCAGCTTGACCCGTTCAGAACACCCGGAGGTACACGCAAGTACCGTCCTGAGGACGTGGAGATGTGCAAGCTGATAAAGCATCTTCTCCGCGACAAGGGATATTCGCTCGAATACGCCAAGAAGGAGCTTGCTGATTATCGCAAATACCCGCCGAGAAAACCTTTCTCCTGCAAGTCGGTCGATGATGCTCTGCGATTGCTATCCGAAGCAAAAAGCCGTTGCGAGGACGCTCACGCTGTCGCGAGGATTGAGGCGGTCGAGGGGTGGATTGCTGGGATCGAGATTGCCGAGGAACCGCGTAGACCTCAACACAAGAACATTCGGGGAAAAGAGTATTTTGCTCAAACACTGAAAAAAAAGACGGACAGCCAAACTTAATCGGCTGTCCGTGGCTTTATTTGCGACATTTCGGCGAATTGCGGTAATCATAGACCGGGATATTGTGTATTGTCCGCATCTCCTCGGTGCGAGATTGAGCGAGCGCATCCACCATTTCGTTGAACTCGTTGCCGTCGTGTCCTTTCACCCATTCAAACCGCACGGCTTTCAAACGAGAGGCGTAATTGAAGTACTGCCGGATGACATTGGCATTTGGTCGAGTGAAGTTATTGGCGTTAGCCTTGTTTGTCAGTACCTGTATGCAATACTGTGAGTCCGTATAGATGACAAGCGTTGAACCGCTCGGAACTGCCGCCACGGCACTCAGAATCGCCGAGAGCTGAATACGACAGTTTCCGACAAGGGAACTCCCTCTAAGGCATCAATCGCAGCCTGATAGGTTACTGCGATGTAAGCATTGGGATTATCACCTAACACATAACCCTCTCTTGTTATAGAGCCATCTGCTTGTCTTATGTACCAACCTGCGTTGCCGCTTGATTGATGAATTACGATTTCAATCATAGTTCGCTATTTTTCACTCGCATACACACGCACGTCAGTCTATCCGTAGGCTTATAGCTACAAACAAACAATAAATACTTGTATGTGCGTTTTGTACTTGCATGGTTCAAAAAAAAATTAGTTGTCGTAATGAGCAAGTGCAAGCTCCAGCCTTGAATAGTTGCGGCTGTGTCGCTTGACATGGTTGAAGATTACATTAGTGAACACGTCGCCACACGCGGAACCTAAACGATATTCGTTTGCGTCCTTGACTACAAGATAGCCTTGACGCAGGAACGGCTTGCGTTTCAACAGGGAAGGGTTATCCGTGAGAGTCTGTCCCGAAATATAATCCGCTACTTTGATAAAGTCGTGCCGTTTCACTTTTACCATATTGGCTGCTTCAAGTTTGCGAATATGGCGAGATACGGTAGTGTGGTGCATTCCTGCAATGTGCGATAGTTTCTTTACTGATAAAGCCTTTGAACGTTCTGAACGAGTTGAATTTTGAGCTACAATAAGAAAGTCATTCTTCCGCTCTTTGGCGCTTACGGAGTAAAGCAGCAATCGGTCACGCAGGAAACGCGACGTGTCGAAATGCGACATGGTGTCGGATGGCTCGTAACGGAACTTATAGCAATATGCGGAGTAAGCCACAAATTCCTTGCGACGTGAACGATAATAGTTCTTCTCCAGTTTGCCATGAGTGAACGTGTGAGCCACGAGATAATTCTTTTTCTCGTTGTAATAGAAAAGCTCCTTGCAATGTTTGGCTCGCTCAATCATGCGCCTTGCCTTGTTGTGGGAGCATTTCATCATACGACGCACCGACATTACATCGGGATATATACCGCTTGACCCTTTGATACACTTGATGCACACGGCGAATATGAAAAGCTCCCACATCTGTTTGTCCTTGCGGTAGCGTTTCATCAGCTTTAGTGGTATGTTAAGGGTTCGGTGCATAAAAAAATGAAAGTCCGTACTAATTTGGCGCTGTACGAACTTTCAAGTTTCCGGCGAGGTTTCAAGTCGCCGTTATGTCTTTTTCGTATCGCGCCAATGATACAGCGGCAAAGTTAGCACGACGATTTTTCATGCGCAATAGGGCGAAAA
>JBGUUQ010000128.1:0-1573 GCA_045133615.1 Muribaculaceae bacterium
TACTAATTTTCAGGGACTTTTACAAGTAATAACTAATTAAAAATCAATCGTATAACTGACAAAAATTAATTTTTGTCATCTACTAACACGCGCCCGAAGAAAAGCAGGCAAATCAAGCCTGCCGGAGTGAAATTTGAGAAATAATTCTTACCTTTGCATCTCAAAGCGTTTTTACGCTGCAGAATCATTTGCAAAGGCATCAATAATCGTTAAACCCTGCACAATTTATGAAGATTGCATTGGTAAATTACCGCTATTTCATTTCAGGCGGCCCCGAACGGTATTATTTCAACATCAAAGAAGTTTTAGAGCGCAATGGACACGAAGTGATGCCGTTTTCCATCAAAAACTCCCGAAACCTTCCCACCGAATACGATAAATATTTCCTCGACGGAGTAGACGACGAGGTGTATTATGCCCAATCGAAGAAAACGCTCGGCAAGATTTTCAAATCGTTCGGACGAATGTTCTATTCCTTCGAGGCCAAGAGCAAATTCAAAGATTTTCTTAAGGCGACACACCCCGACGTGGTATATATCATGCAATATCACAATAAGATATCGCCGTCAATTATTGCTGCTGCCCGAGAGGAGAATATACCTGTCGTGCACCGTATATCCGACTTTCAATATATGTGCCCCAACGCGCTGTTCTATAACGATGCCGTGGGTGTGTGTGAAGACTGTCTGCACGGTCATCGGTTCAGTTGCGTAAAATATAAGTGTGTGCAGGGATCGGCTGTGCTTTCAGCCGTTAAAGCCATGGCTAAGTTCCTGCACGACAAGATGGGTATAACCCGTCGCATCGAGCGTTTCGTTGTGCCGTCATCTTTCACCCTGTCCAAACTTGCCGAATACGGCATACCGCAAGAAAAGCTCGTGCACATCCCCACATTCTTTAATCTTAAAGAAGAAAATCCGCAGGTGAGCTACGAACCATACGTGCTGTACGTAGGACGCATCGAGCGGCAGAAAGGACTTATGACATTAATAAAAGCTTTTGCCGGCACGAAGATGAAGCTTAAGATTGTGGGCTTCTCCAATAACGGATACATCGACGAACTCAAATCATATCTCGCCGATAAAGAACATAATATCGAATTTCTCGGTAAACTTGACTTCAACGATATTGTGCCATTTCTCAAGTCCTGCCGGTGCACGGTCGTACCTTCGGAGTGGTACGACAATTTCCCGAATGCCATCCTCGAGAGTTTCGCTTTCAAAAAATGCGTAATCGCAACCGATTTCGGCTCCCTTCCCGAACTCGTGGAAAACGGTCAAACCGGCCTGACCTTTAAATATGGCGATGCCGACGATTTGCGTTCAAAAGTCGAACTCATGCTCAGCGATGAAACCTCGGCCCGAGAGATGGGCGAGAATGCCTTTGCCCGTATTCTTGACACATATTCCCCCGATGCCCACTACCGCAGGCTGATGGAAGTGCTGCAAGCCGCAGTGGATGGCAAATAATCTTGCAAAATCGAATTAATAATCTTGCAAGAAGCCTGAACCAATATTTTTATTGTTACCTTTGCATACGTTCAGCCGCCATAGCCGGGCGTATGCTTTCTGTT
>JBGUUQ010000129.1:0-2209 GCA_045133615.1 Muribaculaceae bacterium
CTTTTGGTATGGCAACACAGCCGTTAATCCCGAGAGCCGTGTGCCACGATGTATGATAGGTGCTATTCGCAAAGTGTGCGATGGCAACCCTCTGACACTCACCGCCGAGAATGTGCAGTGTGGCGGTGGCGGGCTATACACCGCCTTTCGTCCGATGCCCGAGCGCGTGCCGCTCTTTGTCTCCGAAACGGAGCATTACAAACAGGCTCCCGAGCAGGTGCGAGCCTATGTCGAGGGCCTCGAAATAGAGATTACCGACAAGCCTTATCTCAACTTTGTAAGCATCGATAAATTAGACAGTTGGGAGGGTATTGAGGCAGTTGTATTCTTCGCTACGCCCGATATCCTTTCAGGGCTCTGCACTTGGGCTTTCTACGACAACGATAGTGATGATGCTGTGGTAACGAAGTTCGCATCGGGTTGCGCAGCAATCATTTCGTTTGCCACAACGGAGAATCGCAAGGATGGTCGCAGTTGTTTTCTCGGGATGTTCGACCCCTCGGCACGCCCACTTGTCCCGAAGAATGAACTGACCTTTGCTGTGCCGATGAGCCGCTTCAAGGAGATGCTGACAACCATGCCCGACTCGGCACTCTATCAGAAGGCTTTTTCGGCTGTAAGGCGTAGAATAAATGTTGTTATTTTTTAGTTTTATTAAGATATGACAGATAAAAACGGTAATATATATGTTTTCCTCTCTCATTCACATCATGATTACGACAAGGTGAGTAGATTGCGAAACATATTAGAAGAAGAAGGGTTCAAACCTTTGATGTTCTTTTTAAAAGCTTTCGATAATCCAAAGTATAAACATCTTCTTGAGCCAATTATCAAAGAAGAAATAGATCAAAGAAACCGCTTCATTTTGTGTCGTAGCGAAAATACAAAAGGTTCAAAATGGGTGCAATTTGAAGAGGATTATATCAAATCCAAGAATCGAGCATATGAGATTGTGGATTTAGAAGCACCTATAGATGTGCAACAGAGTGCGATCAGAAATTATCGAAGGAGAACAAAGGTGTTTATTTCATACCCTAGGTCCTTATCTCAAATTGCATCTAACCTACATTCAAAATTACGAGAAAGAGGATTTGCCCCTTTTGTTGATTCATTGGACATTATGCCGGGTTTACCTATTATGGAAACCATAACAAACATTATCGATAAAGCCGCAAAGGATGGGTATGTATTATATTTGATCGATTACAACAAACGAAGTGAGTTTGTTGATATGGAAATAATGTATGCACTACACCTATCAGCTCATATATTACCTATATTGGTAGCAGGTGAAGAATTGGATCCTATGGTAAATTTCCGATCAGCCCATAAACCTATAATCGATGTGCGTAATCTGCCGCAAGATGAACAAGTATGTAGGATAGTTCAACATCTTGTAGATTATGATTTGCAATTTAATGAAGAATAATATTAAAACAATGAGATTATTTGTAACTTTAGAGTGGCATACATCTTGAACGATTCGGAATAAAAACATTGCGATATGAAAAAGATTGTGATTGTGGATGGTGGTCCGCGAAAGGATATGAACACGGCGCAGTTGTTGCAGCGATTTGCCAATGGTGCAAAGTCGGTTAGTGAGGATGTTGAGGTGAAGAGTGTGCGACTCTACGACATTGATTATAAGGGTTGTATGTCGTGTATGGCGTGCAAACTCAAAGGCAAGGCATCGAACATTTGCCGCTTTCGGGATGCGCTCTCTCCACTCTTGGACGAAATTGCCGAGGCGGACGGCTTGGTGCTTGGCTCACCCATCTACTTTGGCGAGGTGACGGGCAAGATGCGTGCCTTCTTGGAGCGTCTGGCGTTTCCGTGGCTCTCGTACAACGATTACAGCCTGACCGCGCCGAAGCGTATGCCTGTGGTGCTTGTCGAGACGATGAACGGCACGCCCGAGCGCAACAACAGCAACCATTTCGGCACGATGGAGTGGTGCCTCACAACGGCCCTCGGCGAGATAGAACGCATCATCGGCTACAACACCTGTCAGGTGGCGAAGTACGACAATTACGAACTCGGCAGCTTCTCCGAGGAGGCAAAGCACGCTTGGCGTGATGAGCATTGGGAGGAGGATTTGCAACGAGCCTACGATGCCGGTCGCAAGATGGCGGAGTGAGCGTGAATAAAAAGTCTATTTTGTCGTTATACTCGCCCACAGTGGTAGTGGCTGTGATTATGGAATAGAGAG
>JBGUUQ010000130.1:0-5472 GCA_045133615.1 Muribaculaceae bacterium
TATTGCGCTTTCTTGTTCGCATCGCTTTTTCGATGCGCGAAAGTTTTGCAAAGTTACTGCTAAATTTTGAATTACCAAAATTTTCTCAAACTTTTTTTGAGATTTTTGTTTCAAATCTCTTTTGCATCATTTTCACGCTTTATTGCCGATCGCTTTCGGCGGCGTTGCTTTTCAAAAGCGAGTGCAAAGGTAGGTACTTTCGACGTTCTATCCAAATATTTTTGGCACTTTTTTCAACAAAAATTTCGCCCTATTTCAATAAATCACTGCTAATCAGCATGCTATCATCTTAAAATTTTATGTTATAAAACATACTTTTATATCAATAACTTTTCATGGGAGGTAAAAAAGCATCAGAAATATGCTCCACGGTATAGTCGTTTTCACTACCGATTATCAAAATAATATCAAATTGTGCTTCAAGCGGAATATTATAGTGACGCATATATGCATCGGCAGCCCGCCCCATGCGCATTTGCTTCTTCGCATCCACTGCATCGAGGGGGTCGACATAGGCATCACCTCTGGTTTTGACTTCCACAAATACTATACGCGTTCCTTTGCTCGCTATAATATCTATTTCATAATGCCCGACTCTCCAGTTGCGCTCCACAATGGCATAGCCGGCCGCCACCAACGTATCGCAAGCCACACGCTCGCCCCATGCCCCTAATCGATTATGCTCCGCCATCGCCGAAAATATCAATCGATGCCAACCAACTCATATTTCTTTGTGCCGAGACCGATTTTTTCCGCATGATCTACTATATGAGTGCCATGCAGACTTTTAATACGTTCCACAAGCGGACCATTATCATTTCCCTCCTCAGGTTTTACAGCAAACACAATATCAAGGCATGCTTGGTCGAGAGCCACAGGGTCGGTCGACGCAAGGATTCCCACATCCTTCAATAGCGGTTCGGCGGGATGCGCATCGCAGTCGCAATCAATCGACATATTGTTCATCACATTAATATATATAATGCGTTCGCCATTTCCGAAATAGTTATGCACCGATTGCGCCGCAGCAGCCATCGATTCAAGAAAGCCGATTTGATCATCAAGACATTCCCACATCTTCACCAAATCATCCGTGACACCCGCACTATGGATATACGCCTTTCCATGACTCGACGCCACACCTATCGACTGATTTTTCAACACACCGCCGAAGCCACCCATTGCGTGCCCTTTGAAATGCGCCAGATTAATCATGAAATCATAATTTTTAAGGTGCGAACCCACTATATTATATTTAATATGTGTCTTATCCTTGACATCAAGTTTCATTTCACCCTCCGAATCCATGATATCCACATCGGCGATTTCAAAAAATCCATGTTCGCGGGCTGCTTCAAGATGCGCCTCTGTCGTATTCCGACGCCCTTCGTAAGCCGTATTGCACTCCACGATTGTACCGTCCACCAACTTCACCAACCCTTTTATCAACGATGGTTGAAGAAAATTATGTCCTCCCGGCTCTCCGGTACTGATTTTCACTGCTACGCGACCTTTAGCCTCCACACCGAGGGCTTCATACACTTTCACCAAACCATCCGACGATATATCGGTGGTCATATACACTTTTGGCGCATTCGCGCTATTCTCATTCTCTCTCATGATATTTCATTTATGATTCACAAATATAATGAAATCCCGTCAATCCAACAACAACTCCATATCCACCACATCAAGCTCTCTTCCAAACTTGAACCCCACTTTTTCAAAACACGACACCTGACGGAAGCCCAACTCCCGATGCAACGCAATACTCGCCTCGTTACCTCCGGTGATACAGGCTATCAACGCTCTGTAACCCGCCGCGCGACACTCATCGATAAGCCGCGCCATCAACCGCGAGCCGATTCCGCGCCGTGTATATTGCGGAGCGAGATATACCGTCGTTTCAAGCGTACGACCATAGGCCGCGCGTTCTTTCCACGGATGAGCATAGCAATATCCGACCACCTCCCCATCCTGTTCCCAAACAAAATAAGGAAATCCCGACGAAATATCGGCAATGCGAAGCCGCATCTCATCCTCAGTCAACGGCTCAGTCTCAAACGAAATCACACTTTCAGTCACATAGCGATTGTAAATGTCGACAATAGCCTTGGCATCCGACAGCTCCACTCCTCTTATCATGATAACTCCTTTCTATTGAGAAAAGCCCCGACACATGGTCGAGGCTCTTTTCATCAACTTATTATTAATTTTCAGCACTGCTTTTACACCGTAAGGATTTCCTTCTCCTTTGCGGCAAAAAGTTCATCGATTTTTTTCAGATACTTATCGTGGAGCTTTTGAGCCGTACCTTCGGCATCCTTCTCCACATCTTCGGGCATACCGTTCTTCACCGCCTTTTTCAGCCCCTCGATTGCATCGCGACGCGCATTGCGCACCGACACCTTGGCCTGTTCAGCCTCAGCCTTCGATTGCTTCACGAGAGTCTTACGACGCTCCTCGGTCAACGGCGGAATAGACAGACGGATTACCTCACCGTTGTTTTCCGGCGTAATGCCGAGTTCCGAGTTGATAATCGCCTTTTCTATTTCCTTAAACATGGGCTTTTCCCACGGAGTGATAGTGATAGTGCGAGCATCGGGCACCGACACATTTGCCACATTCGAGATAGGCACTGCACTTCCGTAATACTCCACACGTATTCCATCGAGAATCTTAGGATTAGCCTTGCCCGCACGAATATGAGCAAGCGACTCCTCCAAATAGGCTACCGCCATTTCCATTTTCTCCTCAGCGGGGTCTAAGTAAGTCTTTACGTCATTCATATCGATTCTATGTTTTTTGATAAATATTCGTTGAAACAATAGCCGATTAATACACCAACGTACCAATCGACTCTCCCTCAATCACCTTCTTGAGATTTCCCGGAGTATCCATATCAAACACCACTATCGGCAGCTTGTTTTCCTTGCACAAAGCCGTAGCCGTCAAGTCCATCACCTTCAATCCGCGGTTATACACCTCATCGTAGGTGATTTCCGAAAACTTCGTCGCCGTCGGGTCCTTTTCGGGATCGGCAGTATAGATACCATCAACTCGCGTGCCCTTAAGCATCACATCAGCCTCAACCTCTATGCCCCGAAGAGCCGAGCCGGTATCGGTCGTGAAAAACGGATTCCCTGTGCCGCCCGAGATGATAGCCACCGCGCCCTGATTGAGAGCCTCGATAGCCTTCCACTTGCTATAGTGCTCGCCGATAGGGAACATATTGATAGCCGTAAACACCTTGGCAGGCTGACCCGCAGCCTCAAGAGCCGAACTTAGAGCAAGCGAATTTATCACAGTGGCAAGCATACCCATCTGGTCGCCCTTCACACGGTCGAAACCTTTCGACGCCCCCGACAAGCCGCGGAAAATATTTCCGCCGCCAATCACGATAGCCACCTGAACGCCGCCGGCCACTATTTCCTTTATCTGCGCGGCATATTCGCCCAATCGTTTCGTATCTATGCCATGTCCTTGCTCGCCCATGAGCGATTCACCGCTCAACTTCAGCAACACACGATTATATTTGGTTCTCATTATCCGTAGAATTTTGTACATTTGTATTTCAATTCTCAAAGATAATATCTTTCACCGATTAGACCAAATTTTTTGCTCAATAGCATCGAATTATGACTATACGCCAATTCACCATCGCCCTGTTCTCCATCATCGTAACCTCCGTTTCGGCAATGGACTTCGACACCCTCGCCCTCAAAGCCGACCGATTCTACCACTTTCAGGAATGGGCAAGCGCATCGGCAATGTTCGAACTGATGCTCGACCAACGACCCGACGACACCCCCACCTACGCCCGCGCCATCGTTGCTGCCGGCATCACTGCCGACTCCATCAAGCAAGTCTCACTCATGGAGCGGGCTATCGACAATCGCATACCCTTCGACTCCATATTCTCAGCCGTCGAGCACGAAAGCTTCGCACTCGGAAAAGCCCCGCTCTACGAGCAGTTTCTCCTCCTTGTCAAGGAAAAACAGCCGTGGCTGTCGCGCAACATCGACGCCCACCTGCTATCCTACTACACATTCCGTCGCAACCCCGACAAAATGATAGAAATGAGCCAAGCCATGCTGCAAGGCCTCCCCGACAGCATCGAATTTCTCACACTTTTGGCACAAGGCTACACATATCGCGGCGACTGCGATAAAGCCATCCGCACCTACCTCCGCATCCTGACCATCGACCCCGACAACTACAACGCCCTACTCGAAGTCGGCAACTACTACCTCCTCCGATACGAGTCCGACCCCACCGACACCGATGCCCGTACCATCGCATCGACACACCTCTCCGCCGCCAACGCCATCTACGCCACGCCCTATGTCTCCGAAGCCCTCAACCGGCTCAACCAATAGCCCCGCAGCCTAATCATCCGACTTCCTACGGAGCCGCAGCCATCCCACCGTACCCAAAAAGATCAATAGTCCCACCGACAAAAGAATATGAGATGACCCTCCGGTAGCAAAGTGTATCACAGCGGCTGTAACCAGCAACACCAACGACGACACATATATTATCGTTGCCTTTTTATCAATCATGCGCTCCTTGTATTCGATACCGATTATCACCAACACGCAAAGACCGCCGATTGCAAAAAGGCACCATTTCCATTCCTCAATGTCAAACAATCTCGCAAAAGCGAACAACACTAACGCAATCAATCCGATTGTCGCTGCTGCATACTTTAACTTCTTCATATTTCTTAAATTTAACTGATTACACTTTTGTTTATATTCAACCGGCATTACCCGCCGAGTTCAAGCCATTTCCTCACCGAAGTTACAATTTTTTTGCGCACTTCCAATGTCTAACCATCAAATACACCCCTAAAATTATAATCGGAATACTCAAAATCTGCCCCATATCCAAGGGTAAATTATTCTCAAACTCGACCTGACGCTCCTTTATAAATTCTACCATAAATCGGAATAAAAATATTACCGTTAAAACGGCACCCGAAACGAAACCATCCGATGTCTTCCCCTTCCAATATCTTTCAAAAACGACAATAGCGATAAAAACAATGGCATAATATATCGCCTCATACAATTGAGCCGGATGACGAGGCATTTCATCTACATTCAGGAAGATAAAAGCCCATGGAAGTTCAGTTTCCACCCCAATTATCTCAGAATTCATAAGGTTTGCCAATCGAATAAAGCACGCGGCAAGAGGTGCCACTGTCGCAACGATATCCAACACCCGCAAAAAAGAAATTTTATTTTTCTTGCAAAACACACCGACCGACATTATCAATCCGACTACACCGCCATGACTCGCCAATCCGGCATACCCGATATATTCCCAGTTGCCTTGTTCCGATTTACTAAACGGGACAAAAATTTCTATTAAATGATTACAATATGTAAATAATAACATGAAAGTATACCAAAAAATAATCTAAAAGTATACCATTTTTCTTCTATTTGCAAAGATATCAAAAGTTGG
>JBGUUQ010000131.1:0-36271 GCA_045133615.1 Muribaculaceae bacterium
GTGATCCGCCTGGGGCTCGAACCCAGGACCCCAACATTAAAAGTGTTGTGCTCTACCTGCTGAGCTAGCGAATCCCTTGCTTTTCAAAAGCGATGCAAAGGTAGGAGTTATTTTTCAATTGTGCAAATTTTATTGCGATTTATTTTTGATAAAAATGTGGCGTTGATGCGTAATTGCTTATTCTATAGGATATTTGAATGTGAAATTTCTTTTTCGGGATAATTAAAGGGGATATGGTGGAAAATTACTAATTTTGCCAATGGAATCAAAAAAATCAAGGAAGATATGAATTACGGGTATCTGAGAGTGGCTGCTGTGGCTCCGTCGGTCAATGTTGCCGACTGCAAGTATAATTGTGATCAAATAATACAATGGATTGATAAGCTTGAGGTGGAGAGGGTGAAAGTTGCCGTCTTCCCTGAGTTGTCGGTTACGGCTTACACTTGTGGAGATTTGTTTCATTCTTCTACGCTGTTGGATGCCGCTGTTGCCGGAGTCGAGCGAATTGCACAACATACCGAATCGAGCAATATGCTTGTAGTGGTGGGTGCTCCGTTGCGATATAACAATGCTTTGTATAATTGTGCGGTTGCCATCTACTGCGGTGAGGTGGTAGCGGTGGTTCCCAAGACCTATATTCCCAATTATAATGAATTTTATGAGAAGCGGTGGTGGGCATCCGGCGAATCGTTGCCTGAGGAAAATGCTACGATAGCTGTTGGAACGGCGGTAGTGACTTTTGGTGTGAACCAATTGGTGGAGATTGCCGGAGCGAAAATCGGTTTTGAGATATGTGAAGATCTGTGGACGCCGATTCCTCCGTCGTCGCGAGCCGCACTTGCGGGTGCCGATGTTATAGTCAATCTTTCGGCATCGAATGATTTGATTGGTAAATATTCGTATTTGCTCGGTCTTATCAAGCAACAGAGTGCGAGATGTATTGCCGGATATGTCTATGCAAGTGCCGGCTATGGAGAATCGTCGACCGATTTGGTGTTTGACGGAAAGGCTATCATTGCTGAAAATGGTGTGATTCTCGACAAAAACGAACGCTGGGATACATCGGCTCCGGTGGCGATTGCCGATTTGGATATTGAAGCCATACGCCGAGATCGTATGCATGTCAGTTCGTTTGCCGATTGCGCCAAGTACGAGAATGTAACGCCGTATCATGTCGAAACGACAGATTATATCGGAATTTCGGATGTAGAGGCGGATTTGACGGGATTCAGTCTGATGCGCCGTATCGATCCGCATCCGTTTGTGCCGGGAAGTGACGAGTTGGTGGATTCGCGCAGCGAGGAGATTATCAATATTCAAGTGGCAGGGTTGGCTCGTAGGCTTGATGTTACTTATTCCCGCTCTCTTGTCGTGGGAATTTCGGGCGGACTTGATTCTACGCTTGCATTGCTTGTCGCAGTCAAGACTTTTGACCGCTTGAAAATCGACCGCAGTGGAATCGTCGGGGTTACAATGCCCGGATTCGGCACCACAGGACGCACATATAATAATGCTCTTACGTTGATGAAAACTCTTGGGATAACGATTCGTGAGATATCGATTGTGCCCGCTGTTAATCAACATTTTGCAGATATTAATCATGACCCGTCGGTGCATGATGTGACGTACGAAAATTCGCAGGCGCGTGAACGCACTCAACTTTTAATGGATATTGCGAATCAGGTAGGCGGCATGGTGCTCGGAACGGGCGACCTTTCGGAACTGGCTCTCGGTTGGGCTACTTATAACGGCGACCATATGTCGATGTATGGGGTAAATGCCGGAGTGCCGAAGACGTTGGTGAAATATCTCGTGCGTTGGTTTGCCCAGCAGACGGAGAATGAAGAGGAGCGCGCAGCTCTTATTGATATTATAGATACGCCGATTTCTCCCGAACTTATTCCTGCCGATGAGAAGGGCGACATTAAGCAGAAAACGGAGGACCTTGTCGGTCCATATGAGCTACATGATTTTGTGCTGTACTATGTGCTCCGATACGGCTTTGCTCCCAAGCGTATATTTATGATGGCATGCAAGGCATTTGAGGGTGTGTATGACAGTGATACGATACGCCATTGGATGCGAACGTTTTATCGCAGATTTTTCACTCAGCAATTCAAGCGCTCATGTCTGCCCGATGGTCCGAAAGTGGGCAGCGTGTGTCTCTCTCCGCGCGGCGATTGGCGAATGCCGTCGGATGCATCGGCAGCTTTGTGGCTTCGTGAATGTGAGAATCTTTAATCGGTTAATTTTGAAGGAGAGATTTGGAATAGTCGGTTAGAGATGGTAAATTTGCATTATGATGATACTATATAGAATATATCAGATAGTGGTGATGATGCCGGTGTTGCTCGTCGCTACATTTTTGGCAGCGTTGTTTACTACAATAGGCAGTCTTATCGGCTTGCATCGCACATGGGGCTATTATCCGGCTCATATTTGGGCGCGGTTGTTTTGCTTCATGACGTTTGTACGCGTTTCGGTGACAGGCCGAGAAAATATCGATAAAAAGACTTCATATGTCTTTGTAGCAAACCATCAGGGTGCGTATGATATATTTGCCATTTATGGTTATCTCAACCATAATTTTAAATGGATGATGAAAAAGAGCCTTGAGAAAATCCCGTTTGTAGGCTATGCTTGTAAAAAAGCAGGGCATATCATGGTTGATAAGTCATCGCCTGCGGCTGTGCAACGGACAATGGAGATGGCCGAAAAACAGTTGCGGGGAGGGATGTCGCTTGTGGTATTTCCCGAAGGTTCGCGGTCGAAGACCGGCAAGATGGCACGATTTAAGAAAGGAGCATTTGCTCTCGCCACCGAGTTCGGATTGCCGATTGTGCCGATTACTATTGATGGCGCATACGATGTGATGCCACGTGCTGCCAAATTGCCACGACCGGGACATATCCGTGTCACAATCCATCGACCGATGTCGGTCGCTGATGCTTCAATGTCGGAATTGATGGATGCCAGTTATGAGGCTATCCATTCCGCTCTTCCTGAGAAATACAGATAAAGTATAGCTAAATAAAACGATAGAATGAGTCGCATCGGTAAACAAGCCGAT
The DNA here is from genome assembly GCA_045133615.1 of Muribaculaceae bacterium. Classification (GTDB taxonomy): domain Bacteria; phylum Bacteroidota; class Bacteroidia; order Bacteroidales; family Muribaculaceae; genus M3. The sequence continues at coordinate 3,071 of JBGUUQ010000131.1, forward strand.
GCGATTTGTTGTTTATATAGAAGTGTTGTGTCATCTGCGGTTGACAATTTGTCACGCGCGGAGTGACAGACATTGAGTTTGGCACGGAATGTGCATATTCAATAGCGTTGAAACAAATAAAAATATTAATCATAAATATAAATTTAGGTATTATGAACATTAAACCATTAGCCGATCGAGTATTGATCAAACCGGTTCCTGCCGAAGAACGTACAGTGGCAGGTATCATCATTCCTGATTCAGCAAAAGAGAAACCCCTCAAAGGAGAAGTTCTTGCAACCGGAAACGGAACAAAAGATGAAGAAATGGTAGTGAAGAACGGCGATACAGTTCTCTACGGTAAGTATGCCGGAACCGAAATCGAACTTGAAGGTGAGAAATATCTCATCATGCGTCAGTCTGACATTTTGGCAATCATTGGTTAAACACAAAAATTAAAAAACAGCTACAATCATGGCAAAAGAAATTAAATTCAATATCAAGGCTCGCGAAGAGCTTAAGAAAGGCGTCGACGCTCTTGCCGACGCAGTGAAGGTGACTCTCGGTCCGAAAGGTCGCAATGTAATCATCGAGAAGAAATTCGGCGCTCCCCACATCACTAAAGACGGTGTGTCGGTGGCTCGTGAAATCGAACTCGAAGATGCATTCCAAAACATGGGTGCACAACTCGTGAAAGAGGTTGCTTCAAAGACCGGCGACGATGCAGGTGATGGAACTACTACAGCTACCGTACTCGCTCAGTCAATCATCAACGTTGGTTTGAAAAACGTTGCTGCTGGTGCAAATCCCATGGATATCAAGCGCGGTATCGACAAGGCTGTAGCCATCGTGGTTGAAGGTATCAAGGCTCAAGCTCAAGAAGTGGGCGACGATTTGAAGAAAATCGAAGACGTGGCTCGCGTGTCGGCCAACAATGATGTGGAAATCGGTAAACTCATCGCCGAAGCAATGGCTAAAGTGAAGAAAGAGGGTGTAATCACCGTTGATGAAGCCAAGGGTACAGACACTACCGTCGACATCGTGGAAGGTATGCAGTTCGACCGTGGCTATATCTCTCCCTATTTCGTGACCGATACCGAAAAGATGGAGTGCGTGATGGATACTCCGTTCGTGCTTATCTACGACAAAAAGATTTCCAACCTCAAGGATATGCTTCCCATCCTCGAAGCTACTGCTCAAAGCGGTCGTCCGCTCATCATCATCGCTGAAGATGTAGACCAAGAAGCTCTCGCAACTCTCGTTGTAAACCGTCTCCGTGGCTCGTTGAAGATTTGCGCAGTTAAGGCTCCCGGATTCGGCGACCGTCGCAAAGAGATGCTCGAGGATATTGCAGTGTTGACAGGTGGCGTGGTTATTTCGGAAGAAAAGGGCATGAAACTCGAATCTGCCACTATCGATCTTCTCGGTCGTGCCGAAAAAATCACCGTTAACAAGGAGAATACCACTATCGTAAACGGTGCTGGCGACAAGGATGCTATTGCTAAGCGTGTGGCTCAAATCAAGATGCAAATCGAAAACACTACATCCGACTACGATAAGGAAAAACTTCAAGAGCGTCTTGCTAAGCTCGCCGGCGGTGTAGCAGTGCTTCACATCGGTGCTCCGAGCGAAGTGGAAATGAAAGAGAAGAAAGACCGTGTTGACGACGCTCTCAGCGCAACTCGTGCAGCTGTAGCTGAAGGTATCGTGCCCGGTGGTGGCGTTGCTCTTATCCGTTGCGTTGCTTCGTTGGAAGGCGTTAAGGGCGACAACGATGATGAAACCACAGGTATTCTTATCGTTAAGCGTGCTATCGAAGAGCCTCTTCGCCAAATCGTTGAAAATGCCGGCGTAGAAGGTGCGGTTATCGTACAAAAAGTGAAAGAAGGCACCGGCGACTATGGTTACAATGCACGTACCGGCGAATATGAAAACTTCTTCGCTGCCGGTGTTATCGATCCTGCTAAAGTAACTCGCGTAGCTCTTGAAAATGCAGCGTCTATCGCAGGTATGTTCCTCACCACAGAGTGTGTGATTGCCGAGAAGAAGGAAGAAAATCCCGCTCCGGCAATGCCTAACCCCGGAATGGGTGGCATGGGCGGCATGATGTAATACAACATATCATTCCGATATATAATAAAACGCTCGATTGGCAGACCAATCGGGCGTTTTTGTTGTGGAAATATCAGAGAGAATTTTTATCTTTGCTTATCAATAAAAATCAAACTATGGACGAAATAAAGCAACGTGTCGAGTCTCTGCGTGCCGAACTCGACCGCCACAATCATAATTACTATGTGCTCAATGCTCCGACGATAAGCGACTACGACTTCGATATGCTTATGAAAGAGCTTGAACGGTTGGAACGCGAGCATCCGGAATACGACGACCCTTATTCTCCTACTCATCGTGTGGGGAGCGACATTAACAAGGCATTTGCTCAGGTGGCTCATATTCACCCGATGCTATCGTTGAGCAACAGCTATTCGGTGTCGGAGGTCGATGACTGGGTGCGTCGTGCCAAAGACGGGCTTATGGGACAAGAGTTTGAGATTGTGGGTGAGATAAAATATGATGGGACCTCGATTTCACTCATCTATGAGCATGGTCGATTGGTGCGAGCTGTGACTCGTGGAGACGGCGAGAAAGGTGACGATGTGACTGCCAATGTGATGACGATAAAGAGTATCCCGTTGACGCTGTCGGGCACCGGTTGGCCGGAAGCGTTTGAGATACGAGGCGAGATATTATTGCCGTGGAAAGAGTTTGAACGGCTTAATGCCGAACGCGAATTTAATGAGGAATCGCTTTTCGCCAATCCGCGTAATGCGGCTTCCGGAACGCTGAAGTTGCAAAATTCGGCTGAAGTGGCTCGGCGCGGATTAGATGCGTATCTATATTATATGCTTGGTGACAATCTGCCGTGCGACAATCACTATGGCAATCTGATGGCGGCAAAGGAGTGGGGTTTCAAGATTGCTCCCCACGTGACGTTGCTCGACTCTCCCGATAAGGTGGATGAGTTTATCAACTATTGGGACACGGAGCGAAAAAATCTGCCGGTGGCAACCGATGGACTTGTCTTTAAGGTCAATAATCTGCGTCAGCAGTTCAACCTTGGATTTACCGCCAAATCTCCCCGATGGGCGATAGCCTATAAGTTTCAGGCAGAAAGGGCATTGACAGAGCTGCGCCACGTGTCGTTTGAAGTGGGGCGAACGGGGGTGATTACGCCTGTTGCCAACCTTGAACCGGTATTGTTGTCGGGTACAATCGTGAAGCGGGCATCGCTGCATAATGAAGATATAATCCGCTCTCTCGATATTCACGACCACGACATGGTGTATGTGGAGAAGGGCGGGGAAATCATTCCGAAAATCACCGGTGTGGATGTAGCATTGCGTCGCGACGGAGCGGAGCCGGTGAAGTTTGTCGATACATGCCCGTCGTGTGGTTCGCGCCTTGAGAGAGTAGAGGGCGAAGCTGCGTGGGTGTGTCCGAATAAATATGGCTGTCGACCGCAGATTACCGGTCGTGTGGAACACTATGTGGGGCGGCGCATGATGAATATCGATGGTATCGGAGAGGAGACATCGGAAGTCTTGTTTGCATCGGGATTGGTGTCAGATATTGCCGACCTCTATGATTTGACCAAAGAGCAACTGATGAAGCTCGATCGCTTTGCCGAGCGGAGTGCCGAACGTATTATCCAAGGAGTTGAGGAGTCGAAACAAGTGCCGTTTGAGCGTGTGGTTTTTGCCCTTTCAATTCCGTATGTGGGCGAAACGGTAGCCAAGAAATTGGCTCGCGCCATGGGCAATATCGATGCATTGATGACTGCGGGAATTGAAACACTTACAGCAATCGACGACATCGGCCCTCGCATTGCCGAAAGTATTCAGGAATATTTTGCTGCACCGAAGAATCGCGAAATTATCGAGCGATTGCGAACTGCAGGAGTGCAAATGTCGATGCCGGAGCAGAATGAAGAGGAGCGCAGCGACAAATTGGCAGGCAAATCAATTGTTATAAGTGGTACGTTCAGTCTCCATTCGCGCGATGAGTATAAAGCTATTATCGAGCGAAATGGCGGAAAAAACGTAGGTTCCATATCCAAAAAGACCGACTACGTGCTTGCCGGTGAAAACATGGGTCCTGCAAAACTTGAAAAAGCGTCATCTTTGGGCATACCTATTATAGATGAAACTACCTTCTTGTCAATGATTGAGTGAAACCGAAAAATTGAGAAACAATGCAGTCGGGGCTGAACAAATCAGGCTCGGCTGCGTTTGTTTTATAGACAAATGAAATACTAACCCTTTAAAACGTACAACTATGGGAAAGAATGCAACAAGTTTGCTAATTGGATTGGCTGCCGGAGCCGTAATCGGAGTATTGGGATATCGATTCTCTAAATCGGAAAAAGCGGATGAACTCAGAGACGATGCCACTCGCGCATGGCTGAAAACACGAATCAAAGCACGAAAAGCATATCGCAAGGCAAAAATGCAAGCAGCAACAGCTCTTGCCGACGGGGCACACACCCTTGCCGACAAAGCCGATGCCCTTCAAGATAAAGCCAATAGCTACCACAAGCATGGATTTCATACGGCAAAGCCATAACAAGATAGACAGAAACCTTAATCATTTGCAAATCAACGGAGGCTGACGTGGACTATGCCGCGTCAGCCTTGTTGTATAAAATCTGCAAGGCTTGTAAAAATTTTGGAAATGGAGTGCTGTAGGATATTTTTGTGAAAAATAAACCGATTCATATCCTCAAGCAAATATGATGGATTGTTATGGACAAAAGAAGTTTGATTATAGGATTTATCTTGATTCCAATTTTAGTATTGGCACAGAATATTGATGTCTATATTGTAGACAATAGTGATTATAAATTAATAGAAACTAAATCTGTTGATCAAAAAGATGCAGGTTTTGATTATTCTACGATAATATTGGTATATGATAGATATCGGGATGAAATTATAGGAGGTTGTGGTTCATATAAAAAAGGGCGACCAACAACTGCGAAGTTTCGTGAGGTGATTAATGAAGTGAATAATAGTGATTCAATTCCAATGTTTTATTGTTATGAGAAAAATCCGATACTTGCAAAATATAATGTATTAGGTCTTTCTTGGGGAATGGATAAAAAGCAATCATTAAGTCAACTCCGGAGTCTTGGTTTGGTGAATATCTCTAATAATGAGCGAGAATCGGTGGTAATTATAGATGATATTTATTGGAACTACATTAAATATGATGCAATTCGATTAGGATATTATATTTCAAATAAACAGAACGAATTTCTTGTTACAGTAGGGTTGATAAGAATGTTTGATACGGCGGAAGAAGCAAAAAATTTTAGAGAGAAAGTCAAGCATTCTTTAGTTTATGATTTTGGCAAAGAAAGTGTGAAAGAAAAAATAGAAGAAAATGGATTTAAAAGTTATACTGTGATGCATGACATCGGGCATGTCAAAGGGTCTGTACGAATGCAAAAAATACAACTCGTCATAGATAAGGGACACGATGGATATGCTGTTATTGTGAATTACAATGGATGGGATGAAATTTTAGATTATATGCAATCTGAAAACAATTGGTGATTATATAAAATCAAACAAGGTTGGTAGATTTGGTCGGATAGCGGAATTGAAGTAAATTTGTAGATAATGAATTAGTGTGGAAGAGTAATGAGCGACTTGAAAATATATACGAAGTTCAGGCCGGCAAAGAGTATGCCAATGTGGACTTGTAGTACCCAAATGGTATTATATGTCGAGCCGGAATATAATACGGAAATAAATACGTTCATACAGAACAACTATGATGATATCTGTGATGCGTTTAATCAGATAGGGTATGGCTTCTGTTATATGGAGCGTCTATGGCCACAGATTACAGAATATTATATGCCTTATTTTCGCAAAGAGAAAGGTTCTGAGTCTCCACATGATATTTTGAGAAAATTATATGTACCGACCGATTGTTTCCCTACGTCGTTATGCTTGTATGATATAGACGAATCGCTTGAATGGTTTAGGCCGACATATTCAATTTTCTGTTTTGAGGGGTATGAAGGACGGATAAAGCAATTTATAGATGATGTAATTGCGTATCTTGCACCGAAAGAAGAAGCGCAAGAAGAGTCGTCGGGCGAGCCTCATATTCGTTATAGTAGAAGCGAACTTATTCCTATTCCGGATGATGATTATGATGCCGACAGACATTTCAGTCATGATGTCTACGAATTGATGGATGAAGTAAAAGAAAGAATAGAGCGTTTGCGAATGCATGGGATTGCCGAGAGCATATTATGGGGTTTGTTGAGGTCTGAAGCTCGATTGAGCCAAATGGTTATAACAGAGCGCGGACGAATTATTTTGCCGGATTATGGAAATCGCGAGATAAAAATGACTCCACTGGTTAAGGCGGTATATTTTTTGTTTTTACGTCATCCGGAGGGTATTGTTTTTAAGCATTTGCCCGACTATCGAGAGGAATTACTAAGGATTTATCAGCATTTGACCGGTCGATCGTCGGATGAAGCGATAATGCAGAGCATCGAGGATGTTACCAATCCTTGCAAAAATTCTATAAATGAAAAATGTGCCCGTATTCGAGAGGCATTCGTTAGGGAATTTGACGACAGATTGGCTGTGCATTATTATGTAACAGGAAATCGAGGTCAGGCTAAAAAAATCAAATTGCCGAGACATAAGGTTGAATGGCGATAAAAACATAAGTAGATGGGTAAATTGAAAATACATACGAGTTATGGAAAGCAAGATGCAGTTATTATCGATCCTACGCCTTGGCAAGTAATATATGTAGAAACCGACTATGATGAGACGGTCAATGCTTTTATCAGGAACAACTACGATGCAATCTGTAAGGCTTTTGATGAAGTCGGGTATGAATTTTGTTATGTGCCTCGCTTGTCGGAAGATATCGGAAACGATGAGATGGTAAGTTACTATGCCCCTTATTTATCGAAAAGGGTGAGTCGACTGTCGACTCCCGATATTCTATCGTATATCGGGATTGAGGATAAATGCATTGGTTCGGCACTGAAAATTATAGATAATGCCAAGTCGATAGATGGGGTAGTTGCTTTTACTACAATATCGTTTGACGGGTATGCAGATTGTTTAGATTCGTTCTTTGACGATGTGGTTGCATTGTTGAAGCATGTGGAAGTCGACTATTGCTATGAGCAATATGCTTTGACCCATATGATTGATTATGACGAAGATGAGGAACCGGAGGATTTTGCTGATAGTCGTTTTTATTCCGAAATCGATCAACTGATGGACGATGTCAGAGATAAAATAAGACGATTGCAGCAATGTGGAGTGAATGAGGTGGTATTACTACAGTTATTGAAACCTGAAATAAAATTGAGCCGAATGGTTATAACAGAGCGGGGACGAATTATTTTGCCGGATTATGGAAATCGCGAGATAAAGATGACTCCATTGGTTAAGGCTGTATATTTTTTGTTTTTACGCCATCCGGAGGGTATCGTATTTAAGCATTTGCCCGACCATCGAGAGGAATTACTAAGGATATATTTGCGGTTGACAGGGCGTTCGTCGGATGAAGCGATAAAGCGAAGCATCGAGGATGTCACCAATCCTTGCAAAAATTCTATAAATGAAAAGTGTGCCCGTATTCGAGAGGCATTTATTGGGGAGTTTGATGACCGATTGGCTGAGTATTATTACGTTACGGGGACTCGTGGTTTGGAGAAGAGTATTATGTTGTCGCGTGATATGGTGACATGGGAATGTGATGTGAGTTGATATATCGGACTGCAAGGCTTGCAGATATTTGTAGAGGGGAGGGGTTTGGGTTACTTTTGTTGTATAAAATAAGAGTAACTATGCTTTTTGAAAATACTTGGAATCGGATTACAACGTGGTTTAACGATCGCAGTGAGCGAGCACGACTGCTTCGCAGCTTTAACGACGCTGCGCGGACCTCGTTTGTCAACGGTGAGACGCCCACTATGCTTAGAACTTCTACATCAAGGGGGTACACGTGGTATCGCCATCACTACTCGTCGTGGTTTAGTAGCGGTTTTCGTATTAAAGCTATGTCGGGGCGGCTATTGAGTAAAGAAGAAATGTCGTGTATTGGGGCTGTGATTCTTGCCGATAGTGTATTGGTGCGCCGAATGATAGTGCTTGGTTTTGATACGTTAGAGGTGCATGATGATTATGGTCGTTACGGTTGTCGTTGGCGATTGACAGAGTATGCCAATATAGGATTGATGTTGAATAGTTAACTTAAAAATAATAATATATGCAAGGTGCAGAACAATTTACTCTTTTTATTATATCCATAGCATTAGCATATGGAGTGGGGTGCCTCGGTCGGAAGCGCAAGATTGGTTTTGGTTGGGCTTTCGGATTGTCGATACTGAATCTTTTTTTGGGATTGATTGTGGTATTGTGCTCCAAAAAGAAAAGTAATGATGTGGAATTTGTGGAAATGAAAAATCAAAAGGAGGGTATGAAATGAAAATTGCAGGAATCGTGATTCTGGTGTTTGGCTCACTTTCCTTTTTGGGCTGTTTGATTGGTGGTAATAGTGTATTTGGTCCTTTATTTTGGATTGGATTAGGTGCATATCTTATTCATCGAGCAGCACAAAAGAAGAAAGAGCAAGCAGAAAAGGATGAGTGGAATAATAAATAGTGAAATATGGATGAAAATGAATTAAGAAGAAAAATCCGCAAACATAATGAGGAAGTGGACTATAATAGGTCCTCAGCAAGTTGGATTACTGATATAATCGCATGCTTGATATTTTTCCCAATGATTATTCAGGTAATATATCGGAGAGGAAAATATAATGAGTACAAAGAAAATTTTGATTAGAAAAAAGATTAATAAGTAAATAATAATTAGCGGTGTAGGGGGATAAAAACAACGGCGTGATACTTGATGGTATCGCGCCGTCGTTTTTATGATGTAATGTAGATTGTTTTACAGGCGGAAGGGGATGGGGAGGATGCAGTAGACGGGGACGTTTTCGTGGGCGACACGACCGGCTATCCAATGAGGCATTTCGCTGATGATGCGAACGGCTTCGGTGTTGAGCGATGTCTCTACGCCGCGAATTACTTTGATGTGGCTTATTGAACCGTCGGGATTGACGATGAAGCTGCACAACACACGTCCTTGTATTCCGTTTTGATATGCTTCGATGGGATAACGACGATTTTTATTGATGAATTTAAACATTTCTCGATCGCCTCCGGGAAAATGTGGTTGTTCGTCAACGAAGTCGTAATCGTAGACTTCTATGTGTTCTATGTGATTGTGCGCCGGATTTTGGTATGCTACTGTGCGCCGTCCTTGGGCGAAAACGGGAATCGACAGCACCGATACCATTAAGAGGATAGATATTTTGCACAAGTGATTTGTCATGATAATTTTGATTTTCACGGCAAATATAGGTGCTATCGTGCATATTGACAAGCGATAAACCGCGGATTTGAGAATGATTATTATTGTTTTATCTTTATTCACACAGTGAAAAAATGTGTATTTCGGTGCTAATTCAGAGGCAAAAAAGGTGGGTGGCTACATACTATGTGCGAGTATGTTACGTTATAATGATTAGGGCATTTTGCTCTATTTGTAAATGATAATTCCGGTTTGTGCCGGTATAAAAAGATGACTATCAGAACTCTACTATTATCTATAATGGCTGTGGCAACAGTGTCGGTGGCATCGGCCTCTGACAGTTCGCCCGCATATAATTTTCTTAACATCCCTGCTTCCACCCATATCTATGGGCTTGGCGGAGTGAATATTTCGGTGATCGACGACGATGTGAATCTCACCGACCAAAATCCTGCATTGCTTGGCCCTGAAATGGATATGCAATTGGGACTGAACTACATGCGTTATCTTGGAGAGTCGAATTTTGCCGGTGTGAAGTTGGCAAAGTCGATGAGCGATCATAGTGCGATGGCATTCGGCATACAATATTTCGGCTATGGCGAGATGAAACAAGCAGAGGCTGATGGTACGATTGTCGGCACATTCTCTCCTAAGGATGTGACGTTTAATGTGGCATATTCGCATGATATTACCGATTGTTTGCGTGGTGGTATAAGCGTGAAAGCCGTTTACAGCAGTTATGAGGAATATACTGCGTGGGCGTTGGCAACCGATTTGGGTATCAACTATTATAATCCCGACAATGATTTGTCGTTGTCGATGGTGGTGGCCAACCTCGGCGGTCAGGTGCAGCGATTCAATGAGGAGTACGACCGATTGCCTATCGACGTACGTCTTGGCTGGTCGCAGTCGTTGTCAGGCGGACCGATTCGGTTGTCGATAACGGCATGGAACCTGACGAAATGGAGCCTCCCGTATTATGATGCGGGGGATGGAACAACGACCGATGCTCCCGAATTTAAGGAATCATTTACATCAAATTTGTTCCGCCACCTTATTTTTGCTGCCGAATATGCTCCTACCGACAGATTTTATATCGGAGCGGGATACAACTACAAGACCCGTACGGATATGAACACATATTCCCGCAATTTCTTTTCGGGATTCTCACTTGGCGCAGGGCTGAAGGTGAGCAACTTCGGATTTGGAGTGGCTTTGTCGCAACCCCATACCGGCGGAACGACTTTTATGCTTAATCTTACAGCCAATTTGAAGGATTTCGTCCGTTAGCGTCGCTAATTGCAAATTTTTTGCTAAGTTTGCAATTGTTATGGAAGACAAGAAAATTATTATAGCAATAGATGGCTATTCGTCGTCGGGCAAGAGCAGTATGGCTCGTGCATTGGCAAAGCGGATAGGCTATCGTTATATCGATTCGGGTGCGATGTATCGCGCCGTGACGTTGTATGCAATGCGCAATGGCATGATGAATGACGGGGCGGTGGATGAAGACCGCTTAATATCGTCATTGCCTGAAATCAAGATTGATTTTAATGTAGATGGAGCAGTTCAGCGTACACAGCTTAACGGCGAGGATGTGGAAGACGAAATCCGCCGTATGGAGGTGTCGAACAATGTCAGCACAGTCAGTGCCATTCCGGCTGTGCGTCACGCCCTTGTTGCGATGCAGCAGGCTTTCGGTGAGGAGAAAGGCATTGTGATGGATGGTCGCGATATCGGGACAACAGTCTTCCCGGCGGCTGAGTTGAAGATATTTGTTGATGCATCGGCCGAGACGCGTGCGCAGCGCAGATTCAAAGAACTTTCCGACAAGGGCGTTGCCACAAGCTATGATGAGGTGTTGGCTAATGTGATGCATCGTGACCATATCGATGAAACTCGCAAAGAGAGTCCGTTACGTCGAGCCGACGATGCCATCAGCCTCGACAATTCGGAGATGACTGTGGATGAGCAGGATCAATGGTTGCTCGACAGATACGAGGAAACAATTAAATAGCAGCATCCCGATGACGACTATCGAAATCGACAATGATTCGGGCTTCTGCTTCGGGGTGGTGACTGCAATACGTAAGGCCGAAGAAGAATTGGCAAAAACCGGTCGATTGTATTGCTTGGGCGATATTGTGCATAACAGCGACGAGGTAGAACGCTTGCGCAACAAGGGTCTTGTGACAATCACTCATGAGGAGATGGCGCAACTTCACGATGTGAAAGTGTTGCTTCGCGCCCATGGTGAGCCGCCGTCGACTTATGAACTTGCGCAGCGCAACAATATCGAGATAATTGACGCTACCTGTCCGGTGGTGCTTCAGTTGCAGAAACGTATCAAGCAGTCGTATTCTGATGTGGAGAAGCGTGAGGGAACGCAAATCGTAATCTACGGAAAGCGCGGCCATGCCGAGGTGAACGGATTGGTCGGTCAGACTGCCGGCGAGGCAATTGTGGTGGAGGATGCCGATGGGCTTGACCAACTCGACTACAATCGCGATATAGTACTTTACTCGCAGACGACGAAGTCGCTGCAAGGATTGTCGGCAATGATTGATGAAATCAATCGCCGTAAGTCACCCGATACGACATTCCGGTATTACGATACGATATGCCGTCAGGTTTCCAATCGAGTGACCGGATTGCGGCGTTTTGCATCGTCGCATGAGTTGATTCTTTTTGTGAGCGGGCAAAAAAGCAGCAATGGAAAGATTTTATATCATGAATGTCTCGGAGTGAATCCCAATACATATCACATATCCAATGAGAATGAAATCGATCCGACATGGGTTGTCGGGATGACAAGCATTGGAATATGTGGCGCCACATCGACCCCGCGATGGCTCATGGAGCGTGTTAGCGATCGATTGAAAGAAATTCTCGGTAATGGATAATTTTGTGGCTATAGATGTAGAAACAGCCAATTATAATCCTTCGAGCATTTGTGCGATAGGGGCGGTGAAAGTCGTCGATGGCTATATTGCGGAGCGATTTTATGAATTGGTGTGTCCCGAACCGAATTGGTATATACGTCGATTTTCGGAGGAGATACATGGTATCTATCCTAAAGATACCGATGATTGCGATTGCTTCTCGCATGTGTGGCATCGTCTTGAACAGATGATTGGCAATCTGCCACTTGTAGCGCATAACAAAGCGTTTGATGAGCGATGTATCAGAGCCGCGTTCAAGACTTACGGGATGGATTATCCGGATTATACGTTTTATTGTACGCTTCAGAAGGCTCGGCGCACCATTCCGCGAGAGTTGATAACGAGTTATTCTTTACCGTCGCTGTGCGACTTCTTGGGAATTCCGTTTTATAATCATCACAATGCTTCGGCCGATGCCGAGGCATGTGCAAAAATAGCAATGACTATATTATGAGATTTATTTCTAAAATATTGATTGGCATAGCCTCTTGGTTGATTATAGCGTGTACGTGTGCATCAGAGCGTGAGGCGAAACTGCGAGGAGAGTCCGACGCCAAAGCCTTGATTGAATCACTGCCGATGTCGGATATGGATATTCAAAATATGTTGCTCGAAGTTCGTTCGAACGAATATGATTATCGGTCACTCGGACAGGATGAAGAAGCCGATGAGTATATTGGCGCATTTACCGATTACATGCGATTGTATTGCGACTCGCTTGCCGGCAAATTGGCGATGTAGGGGCTGAATGCTAATAAATGTTATTATTTATACTCAGTATAAATAAATCTTCTCCAAATCTTCGTATTTACGGGGGAATTTCGGATATTTGCAGTCCAATTCCAATAGATACACAATATATAGATAAACAATATAATGAGATTATCAGAGTTAAAGACAGGAGAAGAAGGTATAATAGTCAAAATATTGGGTCATGGCGCATTCCGGAAGCGAGTGATCGAGATGGGATTTGTCAAAGGGCAAAACATAAAGGTGTTGCTAAATGCTCCGTTGCGTGATCCGATAAAATATAGCATAATGGGTTATGAGGTCTCACTTCGCAGAAGCGAGGCTCATCTTGTGGAGGTGGTCCCCGTTGCGGAATTTAAAGCCGGCATGGAATTTACTCATCCCAATGTCATTGACGACAGTGATGATGCTCGTCGGGTGTATGACGGTCAAAGTCATACGATTAATATTGCTCTTATCGGAAATCCTAATTGTGGAAAGACATCTCTGTTCAATATTGCATCAGGGGCGAAAGAGCATGTAGGCAATTACAGTGGTGTGACTGTAGATGCGAAGATGGGCACATTTGAATATGGCGGATATAAATTTAATATTGTAGACCTCCCCGGCACATATTCGTTGTCGGCCTATTCGCCTGAAGAGCTTTATGTGCGTCGCTATCTGCACGATGAGATGCCCGATGTGATTGTCAATGTGGTGGTGGCATCAAATCTTGAACGCAATCTATATCTCACTACCGAGCTTATCGACATGGACCGAAGTATGGTCATTGCATTGAATATGTATGACGAATTACAACGTTCGGGAACCGCGCTTGATTACGATACGTTAGGCTCAATGATCGGAGTGCCGATTGTGCCTACGGTATCTCGCACGGGAGAGGGCATCGACAAATTGTTTGATGCAATAATCCAAGTGTATGAAGGTAATAATAAGTCGGTACGCCATGTCCATGTGAATCTCGGACAAGAGGTGGAAAGTGCCGTAAAAGTAATCAAAGATGAGATAAAAAAAGATGCAACCGTCGGGATGCACTTTTCGCCGCGTTATTTGGCAATCAAATTGCTTGAGAGGGATGCCGAAGTAGAGGCTTTAATGAAAGAAACATCGGGAGCTGTCCGCATAATGGAGTTGCGGGACCAACAGGTGGCTCGAATCGAGCGAATGCGCAATGAGGATATTACTTCTATTATTGCCAGTGAAAAGTATGGATTTATCTCCGGAGCATTGCGCGAGACAATGACCGAAAATGAAAAAGCAGAAGCAAAGGCTACTAAAATCATTGATGCATTCGTGACCAATAAACTGTTTGGGTTTCCGATATTTTTGTTGGTAATGTTTTTTATCTTCTGGTGTACGTTTGCTCTTGGAAACTACCCGATGGAATGGATTGAGAGCGGAGTTTCGCTATTGTCTGATTTCGTGACCGGAATTATGCCTGAAGGACCGTTGAAGGATTTGATTGTCGATGGTATTATAGGTGGAGTGGGAGGTGTGATAGTCTTTCTTCCCAATATATTGATTCTCTATTTCTTTATTTCGTTTATGGAAGATTCCGGCTATATGGCACGAGCTGCGTTTATCATGGATAAGCTTATGCACAAAGTCGGTCTTCACGGCAAATCGTTTATCCCGCTTGTCATGGGTTTTGGTTGCAATGTGCCGGCGATAATGGCATCGAGGACGATAGAGAGCCGTAGCAGCCGTATCATTACGATACTTATCAACCCATTTATGTCGTGTTCAGCTCGATTACCGATTTATATATTGTTGGTCGGTGCATTTTTCGAGAAGTATGCGGCAGTGGCGTTTATGGGATTGTATTTGTTAGGAATTGCCGTGGCTGTGATAACGGCTCGGCTATTGCGTAGATTTTATTTCCATGAAGATGAAACGCCGTTTGTAATGGAACTTCCGCCATACCGACTCCCGACGATGAAAGCATCTTTGTCGCACATGTGGTCTAAAGGTCAGCAATATCTGAAGAAAATGGGAGGTATCATATTGGTGGCAAGTATTGTGGTCTGGGCATTGAATTACTTCCCGCTTCATGAAGATAAGGCAGCGTCTGAGTCAACGGCAGAAATGATTACGGATGATTCAACTATTAATCCCGAACAGGATAGTTATCTTGAAATGATGGGTAAATGGATTAATCCTGTGATGGAGCCGCTTGGATTCCATTGGCGTGCATCGGTTGCCGTATTGGCAGGTGTTCCTGCAAAGGAGATTGTGGTGTCTACGCTTGGAGTATTATACACCGGAGATGATGAGGTTGATGATCATTCTTTGTCATCGCGCCTTAAAGCCCCCGGAGTGTCGGGTAATCCCGATTTCACTCCGGCTGTGGCAGTGGCATTCTTGATTTTTGTATTGCTTTACTTCCCTTGTATCGCGACAGTGACTGCTGTGGTGAAAGAGACCGGCAGTTGGTGGTATGGGGTATTTTCAATGCTGTACAATACCGTAGTCGCGTGGGTAGTCGCATTAATCGGCTATCATATAGCATTGTTGTTCTGATGCGGTGGCTATTTGGCGCGATAGAGTGCCGGATTGAACCCGCGAAGGAATTCAGCCGCAGTCATGCGGCGTTTTCCGGCAAGTTGTAATTCTTTTATCTCTACCATATGGTCGGCGGCAGCTATATAAAGTTTGTCGCCGTCTACTTTTATTGTTCCGGCATCATCGTTGGCTGCAGTGTCGACTACGGCAGTCGTAAATACTTTCGCTGTCAACTCCTCGTTTTCACGATGTAAGGTTATCCAAGCCGCAGGATATGGGGATAGACCGCGGACTAAATTGTGAATCTGTTCTGCCGGCTGTGTCCAATCGATATGGCACGTATCTTTAAATATTTTGGGCGCGGGAGTCGGCTCGATATCGGCAATCAATTCGTCTTGAGGAATAGGGCAGAGGTCGCCTGCAAGGATGTGCTCTACTGTGTCGATGGTAAGGTCGGCACCAAGCATCATCAGACGGTCGTGCACATCGCCCACATTGTCTTCGGGTGCTATTGCTATGCGTTCCTGTCGCAGAATATCGCCGGTATCGATTTCGTGTTTGAGGAAAAACGTTGTTACTCCGGTTTCGCTGTCGCCGTTAATTACAGCCCAATTTATCGGAGCCGCTCCGCGGTATTTCGGAAGTAATGATGCGTGTAGGTTGAAAGTTCCCATCGGGGGCATTGACCACACCACTTCGGGAAGCATTCGGAATGCGATGACGATGAAGAGGTCGGCATTAAGCGAGCGCAGTTCGTCAACAAAGGCTTGGTCTTTGAGTTTGACCGGTTGCATAAGATGCAAACCGTTGGCTTCGGCATATTGCTTCACGGGAGAATGTAGCAGTTTATGTCCGCGACCGGCCGGTTTGTCGGGCATAGTGACAACACCTACTATATTGTATCCTCCTTCGTGAAGGCGACGCAGGCTCTCTACCGCAAAATCGGGAGTGCCGAGAAATACTATTTTGAGATCTTTCTTTTCCATATTATGATTTGTTTTGTTCGCGTAAATTCCATGCGTTACACGAATCGGATTGAATACTTACGCAAATTTACACAATAAATGCCATTTTCGAAATATGTTATTGAAACAAACCGCCAAACAGAAAATCGTAATGACGATGTCGCTGAAAACTTTTCGCGGGGCGAGGATGTTATTAGGGTGTAATAACACTAAAAATACTACGATTATGAACAAGAACATTCTTTTTGCATTTCTTGGCGGTGCCATTGTCGGAGCCGGTGCGGCCTTGCTTTTTGCTCCCGAAAAAGGCTCGGATTTGAGAGCGGATATTAAGAAGATGCTTAACAAAGCGGGGTTGTGCAATTGTAAAAATTGCGAGTGCGACACTGTGGTCGACGAGATAATCGAACAGGTGGGAAATTAAGGATTTATATTCCGAATTTCAATCGCGATTGTAGGGCGGATGCAAACAATCCGCCCTATGCGCGAATATCAGACACTATTTATTTTTGAGACGATGGATAAGAATATCGGATATAAATCGTTAATAGAACAGATGCAATTGTTTGCTTCGTTGAAAATCGATAGTTGGCGACTGCTTGTGACAGAACGCTCGACATTGCTTTTGTCAACATTGTTGATTACAGTGGTGTCGATGATATTGGGTTCATGTATTCTGCTGTTTGTATCGGTGGCATGTGCTCATCTTCTCGCTAAGTCGATGTCGATGATGTGTGCATATCTGATAATCGGAGGTTGCTATGGCTTGCTTCTTATTGTAATAGTGGCTATGCGACGGAAGATTATTGTAGATCCTATGGCACGGTTTTTGTCGAAGTTGTTTTTGGACCAACCTGAATCCGACGGAGATGAGACGGCATGATAAGGAGTGGCGCGGATACTCGCTCGATGAGATTCGCTATCGCAGATTGTTCAATGTGGCTCGCTGTGAGATTGTAAAACGACGAATGCTTGCCGATGTGCAGACTGTTGCATCTGAAGGTGTCGGATTTTCCAAAATGGGAATGATGAGAAAGATGCTCGGAGCTTTAAGCTATATGGATTATGGTATCATAGCGTACCGTCTGAGTCGAAAGGCTTTCGTAGTCATCAGCCGATTAAATAATAAAAAGAAAGAATAGAAACGATATTAATGTATTAACGGAAAATCAGTGATAATGCGATGAATGATTATGTAGAAGTACGTATAGATATAGAGCCGTGCAGTGAGGTGGCTACCGATTTGGTTGCAGCCATGTTGTGTGAGTGCGGTTATGAAAGTTTTGTTCCCGATACTCGCGGGGTTACGGCATACGTGAAGCGCGAGATGTATTCTCCCGATGCGGTAGCGCAGGTTATCGATGAATTTCCGCTCGAAGTTGCGATAACTCACCATGATGTGATGATTGAAGGTCGCGATTGGAACAGCGAGTGGGAAAAGCATTATTTCAAGCCGATTGTTGTCGGCAACCGTTGTGTTATTCACAGCTCGTTTCATACGAATGTGCCAAGCGCGGAGTATGACATTGTGATAGATCCGAAAATGGCATTTGGTACAGGGCATCATCAGACAACATCGCTTATAATCGAGCAACTTCTCGACATGGATTTGACCGGGCGGATGGTGCTCGACATGGGTACCGGCACCGGAATCCTTGCTATTCTTGCTGCGATGCGTGGAGCATCGCCGGTGATTGGAATCGAGATAGATCCGGCTGCGCAAATCAATGCGGTTGAAAATGTGAAACTTAATTCTCATCCCGAAATCAAGATTGTGCTCGGCGATGCCTCTTTGCTTGCATTGGTCAGCGGTGTTGATGTGTTTATTGCCAATATAAACCGTAATATTATTACGGCTGATATTTCTGCCTATGCATCTGCGATGAAACCGGGTACGGAGGTATTGTTAAGCGGATTTTATGTAGATGATATTCCTGTCGTAACAGATGTGGCCAAACCCTATGGATTGACGTATCGGTCTCATACCGAACGCGATAATTGGACTTGCTTGCGTCTCATTAAAGAATAAGGCTATGATGATACGACGTATGATGTCATTATTGATTGCAATGGTATTTGCAATCGGCATGGATGCTCAAGATGTGCAGTCGTCGGGATTAGAACTGCATGAGTCGCATTTCTCATGGGGAGCGGATTTAGGCAGTTCGATAGATGTAAGCGGCAACGATATGTCATCAATCTCGTTGGATGCTTATTTCGGGTATAAAAATGACATTTTGCGAATCGTAGGTGTCGGGGCCGGAATAAATGCAATGTTGAGTAACGGGTCGCGATTATTTCCGATATATGCAATGTTGCGAACAAACTTTCAAAGTACTCCGTCGTTGGCGTTTCTTGATTTGAAAGCCGGTACAGCAGTCGGATATTTGGAGTCAGATGAAACGCAAACCGGATTTTACGGTTCGATAGGAGTGGGTTTTAATCTGGCGGTGAGCAAAAAATTTCGCAGCCACGTGATTGTGGGATATAGTTATACCGGATTGCAGTCGTATAGCGTGGGCGAAAAATATATCGAACAGGACGACCTGCACACGATGTCGGTGCGTATAGGTATCTCGTTTTGAGGGTTTAGATTGCAATTTGTAAGTGAATGAGCCTGTTTTGTTTTGAATTGTTGTCGTAAAATCTAAAAATTTTTCGCATTTTGTTTGATAGTATCAAAATAAGTAGTAATTTTGCATCATCAATAATAAAACAAAAGACAATTATGATATCACTTCTTTCCCTATCGATTATTTTAGGACTATCGCTAAGAAAATAATTGCGGAGGAAAGTCGTTGTATAATATTATGTATAAATAATGAAAAAGCATAGACCTTTCTCCAAAAATAGAGAAAGGTCTTTTCTTTGTTTAGGTTGATAATAATAACAATAGGACAATAAGATATGAGCAACAGATTATTTATTTTCGATACTACGTTGCGCGACGGCGAGCAAGTGCCGGGTTGCCAACTCAATACGGTAGAGAAAATCGAAGTGGCCAAGGCTCTCGAAGAACTTGGCGTCGATGTGATTGAAGCGGGTTTTCCGGTGTCAAGCCCCGGTGATTTCAACTCTGTGGTAGAGATTTCTAAAGCTGTGACATGGCCTACGATATGTGCGCTTACTCGTGCTGTCGAAAACGATATCCGAGTAGCTGCCGATGCGTTGCAATATGCCAAGCATAAGCGTATTCACACCGGTATCGGAACGTCGGATTATCATATTAAATATAAATTCAATTCCAATCGTGAAGATATTCTTGAACGTGCTATCGGATGCGTAAGCTATGCAAAGAAATTCGTGGAAGATGTACAGTTCTACGCTGAAGATGCAGGTCGCACCGACAACGAGTATCTTGCTCGCGTGGTAGAGGCTGTAATCAAGGCAGGAGCGACTGTAATCAACATCCCCGACACGACCGGTTATTGTCTCCCGTCGGAATTTGGCGAGAAGATAAAGTATCTGATGGAGCATGTCGACGGTATTCACAAGGTGACTATCGCTACTCACTGTCACAATGACTTGGGTATGGCAACCGCCAACACTGTGAGTGGTGTCATCAACGGTGCGCGTCAGGCAGAAGTGACCATTAACGGTATCGGAGAACGTGCCGGTAACACTTCGCTTGAAGAGGTAGTAATGACATTCAAGTCTCATAAGGAATTGGACATCGTGACCAATATCAATTCCACCAAAATTTCAGGTATCAGCCGCATGGTGTCGAGCTTGATGAATATGCCTGTACAACCCAATAAGGCCATCGTCGGTCGCAATGCATTTGCTCATTCATCGGGTATCCACCAAGATGGTGTGTTGAAAAATCGCGAAAGCTACGAAATCATCGACCCGAAAGATGTGGGTATCGATGAAAACTCGATTGTGTTGACAGCTCGCAGCGGTCGTGCCGCCTTGAAGCACCGTCTCCATGTGCTTGGCATCGACCTTGAAAAAGATGCTCTCGATAAGGCTTACGAAGCCTTCCTTCGTCTTGCCGACCGCAAGAAAGAAATTAATGACGACGATGTACTCATGCTTGCCGGTAAACACAACACCGCCAATCGCCGCATAAAGCTCGACTATCTCCAAGTGACAAGCGGAGTAGGCGTTCATTCGGTGGCAAGTGTAGGGCTCGATATTGCCGGTGAAAAGTTTGAAGCTTGTGCTTCGGGCAACGGTCCTGTCGATGCAGCTATCAGTGCAATCAAAAATATCATACGTCGTACAATGGTGGTAAAAGAATTCCTTATCCAAGCCATCAACAAGGGTAGCAACGATGTGGGTAAGGTGCATATGACAGTGGAATATGATGGAAATCATTTCTACGGATTCTCTGCCAACACAGATATTGTGGCTGCCAGTGCCGAGGCGTTTATCGACGCGATAAACAAGTTTGTAAGATAATTTACGGATAATACTCTATAAAAACATTCAAAAGTAATGGCTAATACATTATTTGACAAGATTTGGGATGCACATGTGGTGAATCTCATCGAGGGAGGTCCCTCACAACTTTATATCGACCGTCATTATTGTCATGAAGTGACCAGTCCGCAGGCATTCGATGGTCTTCGTCAACGTGGATTGAAAGTGTTCCGTCCGGAGAAGACATTCTGTTCTCCCGACCACAACATTCCGACAATGAATCAAGATAAGCCGATTGCCGACCCTATTTCTCGCAATCAGGTGGAAACGTTGACTCGTAATGCGAATGAGTTCGGTGTGACTCTTTATGGATTGGGACATAAGAAAAACGGTATTATCCATGTAATCGGTCCGGAAAACGGATTGACTCTCCCCGGCTATACCATTGTGTGCGGCGACAGCCACACTTCTACTCACGGCGCATTCGGCGCTGTGGCATTCGGTATCGGTACAAGTGAAGTGGAGATGGTACTTGCTTCGCAATGTATCCTCCAACCCAAACCCAAGACCATGCGTATCAATGTCAACGGAAAACTCCGTGAAGGTGTCACCGCTAAAGATATTGCTCTCTATATCATTGCCAAAATGACCACCGGCGGTGCGACAGGCTATTTCGTGGAATATGCCGGCGACACTATTCGCAATCTTTCGATGGAGGAGCGTATGACTGTATGTAACCTTTCAATCGAGATGGGTGCACGCGGAGGTATGATTGCTCCCGATGAGACCACATTTGCCTATGTGAAAGGTCGCGAATTTGCTCCTAAGGGAGAGGAATGGGAAAAAGCATTGGCTTATTGGCGGACTCTAAAAAGCGATGATGATGCTGTGTTTGACAAAGAAATCAACTTTGACGCAGCCGACATCGACCCTCGTATTACCTACGGAACAAATCCCGGAATGGGCATGGGTATTAATGATGCTATCCCTGCTCCCGATCCTGAAGATGAAGCTGGAAAGATTTCGTATGCCAAATCGCTTGAATATATGGGATTTGAGGTAGGACAGAAACTTGCCGGACATCCGATTGATTACGTTTTCCTCGGTAGTTGTACCAATGGCCGAATTGAAGATTTCCGCGCGTTTGCCAACTTTGTGAAAGGAAAGAAAAAGGCTGCTAATGTGACTGCATGGCTTGTTCCCGGCTCATGGATGGTCAATGACCAGATTAAGGCTGAAGGATTGGATAAAATCCTTAATGATGCAGGATTTGAACTTCGCCAACCCGGTTGCTCTGCATGCCTTGCGATGAATGAAGACAAGGTGCCGGCAGGTAAATTGGCGGTATCTACCTCTAATCGTAATTTTGAGGGACGTCAAGGTCCCGGTTCGCGCACTATTCTTGCAGGTCCGCTTGTAGCTGCGGCATCTGCCATTACCGGAGTACTCACTGATCCTCGCACCATCTAAAAAATTAAGACAGTCATGAAAGAAAAATTCAGCACCATAGTTTCCACTTGTATCCCTCTCCCGATGGAGAATGTTGATACCGACCAAATCATTCCCGCTCGTTTCCTCAAGGCCACTTCGCGTGAAGGCTTCGGCGATAACCTCTTCCGCGACTGGCGCTACGACAAGGAGGGCAATCCGATAAAGGATTTCGTGCTCAACGACCCCACATATTCAGGCTGCATACTTGTGGCAGGAAAGAATTTCGGTTCGGGTTCAAGTCGCGAGCATGCGGCATGGGCAATTGCCGACTATGGATTTCGCGTAGTGGTGTCGAGCTTTTTTGCCGATATTCACAAGAATAACGAGCTTAACAACTTCGTTCTTCCGGTAGTTGTAACCGAAGGTTTCCTTGCAGAACTTTTTGATACGATTGCAGCCAATCCGAAAGCCGAGGTGAAGGTGGATCTTCCCAACCAAACGATTACCAACCTCGCCATCGGCAAGAGTGAAAGTTTTGAAATAAATCCATACAAGAAGCATTGTCTTGAAAACGGTCTCGACGATATCGAATTCCTTCTCTCCAAGAAGAATGATATCGAGGCTTGGGAAGCAAAAAAATAAAAAGACTCTTTGATTTCTACGCATAAATAAAAGTATTACAAAGGCAGATATATGTATGTAGAAATAATGGATACCACGCTGCGCGACGGCGAGCAGACTTCTGAGGTGTCGTTTTCGGCATCGGAGAAACTCGGTATTGCCCGACTCCTTCTCGAAGAGTTGCATGTGCCTCGTGTGGAGATAGCATCGGCACGAGTGTCGGAAGGCGAGCGCGATACGGTACGCGATGTGTGCACATGGGCTGCGCGTATGGGGCATATCGACCGTATCGAAGTGCTTGGCTTTCTCGACAACGGTGCATCGGTGGCGTGGATAAAAGGAGTGGGCGCAAGAGTGATAAATCTCTTGTGTAAAGGCTCCGAAAAGCATTGCGTCTATCAACTCAAGCAAACTCTCGAACAGCATATCGAAAATATCCGTCGAGAGGTGATGCTTGCCCGCAAAGAGGGATTGAAAGTGAATCTCTATCTTGAAGACTGGTCAAACGGGATGAAAAATTCGCCTGACTATGTGTTTAAGTTGATGAATGCAATCAAGGAGTTCCCCATCGAGCGTTTTATGCTTCCCGACACTCTCGGTGTACTTAACCCTTACGACACGCTTGCTTATATGCATCGTATGGTGACACGTTATCCGGGTCTTCATTTCGACTTTCATGCCCACAATGATTACGACCTCGCTACGGCCAATGTGTTTGCCGCAGTTAAAGGTGGCGCTCGCGGAGTACACTGTACGGTAAACGGACTTGGTGAACGTGCCGGAAATGCCACTTTGTCGAGTGTGCTTGCTGTGATTCATGACCAACTCAAAGGCGAAACGGGAGTTGATGAATCTAAAATCAACAAAGTGAGCCATCTTGTGGAATCCTTTTCCGGAATCCTTGTGCCACCCAATAAGCCGATAATCGGAGAGAGTGTGTTTACGCAATGTGCCGGAGTGCATGCCGATGGCGACAACAAGAATAATCTGTATTACAACGATTTGTTGCCCGAACGTTTCGGCCGTGAGCGTGAATATGCACTCGGAAAGACATCAGGCAAGGCGAATATCAAGAAAAATCTGGAAGCTCTCGGTATAGAATTGTCGGAAGAACATATCCGCAAAGTGACTCAACGTATCATCGAGCTTGGCGATAAGAAAGAACTTGTCACGCAAGGTGATTTGCCGTTCATTGTGGCCGACGTGATTAAGCATGAAACCTTGCCGAATAAAGTCAGAGTGGTCAATTATGCCCTCAATCTTTCGCAAGGACTTCGTCCCACGGCTACGGTGAAACTTGCCATCAACGATGAGGAGTATCAAGAGACGGCAGTCGGCGATGGTCAGTACGATGCATTTGTGAAAGCCGTACGACACATCTATCGAGAACGACTACAACGCAAATTCCCGATGTTGACCAATTATGCTGTCAATATTCCTCCCGGCGGACACACCGATGCGCTTGTTCATACCACTATCTCATGGGAATACAATGGGCATACACTCAAGACTCGCGGTCTTGATGCCGACCAAACGGAAGCCGCAATTCAAGCGACAGTGAAGATGCTCAATATAATCGAAAATTTATAATCAAAACAAAATCATACTTTCAAAAAATTATGGATTTTAAAATCGCAGTACTTCCCGGCGACGGTATCGGTCCCGAGATTTCAAAGCAAGGTGTCGACGTGATGACCGCCGTATGCCAAAAGTTTGGACACAATGTGTCTTATGAATATGCTATTTGCGGTGCCGATGCTATCGACAAGGTGGGCGATCCGTTCCCGAAGGAAACCTACGAAATTTGCCGTGATGCCGATGCGGTATTGTTTTCGGCAGTAGGAGATCCTAAATTCGACAATGACCCCACTGCAAAGGTACGTCCTGAGCAAGGTCTTCTTGCAATGCGTAAGCAGCTCGGATTGTTTGCCAACATCCGTCCCGTGGAGACATTCAAGTGCTTGATTCATAAATCTCCGCTTCGTGCAGAACTCGTCGAAGGTGCCGATTTCATTTGCATCCGAGAACTGACAGGTGGTATGTATTTCGGAGAAAAATATCAAGACAATGATCGTGCATACGACACCAATGCATACACTCGTCCCGAAATCGAGCGCATTCTCAAGGTGGGATTTGAGTACGCAATGAAGCGCAACAAGCATCTTACGGTAGTGGATAAAGCCAACGTTCTTGCTTCGTCGCGCCTTTGGCGTAAAATCGCCCAAGAGATGGCTCCTCAATATCCTGAAGTAAATACCGACTTCATGTATGTCGATAATGCCGCAATGCGCATGATTCAAGAGCCTCGCTTCTTTGATGTGATGGTTACTGAAAACACATTTGGTGACATTCTCACCGACGAGGGTTCGGTAATCTCCGGCTCAATGGGCTTGCTTCCCTCGGCTTCTACCGGTGAAAGCACTCCCGTATTTGAACCTATTCACGGCTCATGGCCACAAGCAAAAGGCTTGAATATTGCCAATCCGTTGGCTCAGATTCTTTCAGTGGCAATGCTCTTTGAATATTTCGACCTCAAAGCTGAAGGTCGCCTTATCCGCGACGCTGTCAATGCTTCTCTCGATGCCAACGTGCGCACTCCTGAAATCCAAGTTGAAGGCGGAGCAAAATATGGTACTAAAGAGGTAGGTGAATGGATTGTTCGTTATATTCAAAACGCCTAATTCGCCCCCTTAAATAGAATATCTTTATTTGATATTTAAATCTATATCAAGCGACGGTGCCGTTCGGTATCGTCGCTTATATTTTATATAAGAACACGAAGAGTGCTATCGTGAGGGGATAGAAAATGGGGGGAGGTGGATATTGAGAGGGTTAGAGGCGAGGTGGAAGAAAAATTATGTTAAATTATTAAATGCGATTAAACTTTGGCGAAGAAATTTCGTCTGAATGAATAGAAAGTGTAATAAGGATGTAAAAGACATAGAATTTTTTGTAATAAGCTAACTTTTTTCGTTTACCATAGGTGCTGCTTCTGCTCGTGAAGAGTAGGAGCAGTCTGTTTTTATCGACGTTTAAGTATCTGTGTTACAAATAGTTAAATTTACGAATGGAATTAAACCTAAACCGATTTTTGCTGTCAATATAGCAAACGACAATAAAAACAACAACAGAAATAATTAACTAAAACAAAAACGATCATGAAAAAGAAAGTATTAAGTTTGGCTATAATCGCAGCATCTGTTTTCTCAGCAACAGCAATTGCTCAAAATCCTGAAGATTGCAATACTCAGCAATGTCCTACCGAAGGTTGTGCCCCCGACGGACAACGCGGACCTTGCGGCCCCGGCAGAGAACATCGTGGTCCGAAGATGGATAAGTGTCGCAACCCGTTTGAAGGTATTAATTTGACCGATGCTCAGAAAGCGAAGCTCGACGAACTTCACAAAAAGAACCAAGAGGTGATGAAGCAAAAGCGTGAAGAACGTCAAAAGAAGCAAGAGGAAGCTCGCATGAAGCGCGATTCGATAATGAGAGAAGGCAAGCTCAATCAGCTTCGTCAGATTAAAGAAATTCTCACTCCGGAGCAGTATGTGACTTATCTTGAAAATATGGTGGTAAATCAGCCTGACGGTCGCGGACATCGCATGGCTCCCGGAAAACCCGGTAAGCCCGGCGACGCAGGAAAGCCCGGACGCGATGACCGTCGCGGTCACAAGCCTCCCAAAGGGGATAAAAAAGACAAAGACGCAAAGAAAAATGAAGTGAAGTAATTTCTTTCATGTGAATAGATAATAAGGTAATAAGGTAATAAAAGGTTGGTAATGAGAATCCGAACATGCAGATAAGCGTGTTCGGATTTTTTATTGTGTTTTGGAAAAATTATAGTAACTTTGCAGTCGCATTGGTGTGAGATGCCCGTCCGGGTAAATCGCTTAAAAGGGAATCAGGTGTGAGTCCTGAACTGTCCCGCAGCTGTAAGTTTCATTTAGCTCACCGATATTCCGCTTGCCACTTTGACCTAATGGTCGAGGGAAGGCTTCGGCAGAGGAAACAAGTCAGAAGACCTGCCATGCGATGAAATTTTCAATAGCTTGCGAGGTATGAGTTTTGAAAAGTAGAATGGTAAGAAAATTTATTACATACGTTTTGTTTAGCGCAGTGGCATTGATTGCCGGTGCGCAAAATGTGTCGCGGCTCGACTCTGTGCAGCGTCTGCGTGAAGTCACGGTGCAGGCTGTCAAGCCCTATTCGGAAGTAATTCCCGCTCAGACTCTTAGCGGAAAGCAATTGGAATCGCTGAATAGTTTTTCGGTTGCCGATGCCATCCGCTATTTTTCCGGAGTACAGATAAAGGATTATGGCGGTGTAGGGGGCATTAAGACGGTTGATATTCGCAGTATGGGCACCAATCATATGGGGGTGTTCTACGATGGTATTCAACTTGGGAATGCGCAGAACGGGCAAATCGACCTCGGAAAGTTTTCTCTCGACAATATTGAGGAAATTTCGCTTTATAACGGACAGAAAAGCGAGATATTTCAAGCAGCCAAGGACTTCGGCTCGGCCGGTACGATTTATCTTCGCACCCGTCGACCGCGATTTGAGGAAGGTAAGAATACGAATGTAAAAGTCATATTCCGCACCGGTTCGTTCGGATTGGCCAATCCGTCGCTGATGGTGGAGCAGAAATTGAGCAAAACCATAAGTGCGATGGTCAACGCGGAATATATCAATGCCAACGGCAAGTATAAATTCCGCTATAAAAAAGTGTTCAGCGACGGTACGCCGGCATGGGATACGACCGCAACACGACGAAACGGCGACATCGAGTCGCTGCGCCTTGAGGGGGGATTGTTCGGACGATTGCGTGGAGGCTTGTGGAATCTCAAAGCCTATTACTATGACTCGGAAAAGGGGATACCCGGTGCGATCGTCAACAATGTGTGGAAAAATTCACAGCGACAGTGGGACCGTAACTTTTTTGTGCAAGGACGTTTTCAGAAACAAATAGGCAGCCGCTATGAGATGCAGATTAATGCCAAGTATGCCCACGATTATATGCGTTATCTCAACCCGGATACAACGTTGATGTATATCGACAATGAGTTTTGGCAAAATGAGATATATCTTTCGATGGCAAACAAATACACCATCCTTGAAAATTGGGATGTAGACCTTTCTGTCGATTATCAGTGGAACACGCTCAATGCCACACTTGTCAACTTTGCCTACCCGACACGCAATACCGTGCTCGTGGCTCTTGCTTCGGCATATAATTGGCGAGGGTTGAAGGCTCAGGCGAGTGTGCTCGGTACATTTGTAGGCGACCGAAGCACTTCTAACTCCGGAACAGGAAGCGTTACCAAAATATCCAAGCAGCGCAACGAAGTGACTCCGGCTGTGTTCCTTTCATATCAGCCATACGAATCGTTCCCCCTTAATGTTCGTGCATTCTACAAGCGCATATTCCGAATGCCGACGTTCAACGACCTATATTATACTGATATCGGCAATGCCCAACTCAATCCCGAATTTGTGGATCAATACAACGTGGGATTTCAATACAGCAAAATGTTCCCAAACGGCATAGTGAGCCGTGTGCTTTTCCGTGCCGATGCTTACTATAACTATGTCACCGACAAAATTATAGCTGTGCCTAAAGGTACCGGGCAATATCGCTGGATGATGATGAATATCGGCAAAGTGAAGATTCGCGGTGTCGATGTCAACGCACAAGTCAATTTTGAATTACCTTATGAGATTAAGCTTGATGCCAATCTCAACTACACTTATCAAAAAGCGCAGGATTATACCGATCCTACCGACAATGAGCCGGGAGCCGGCACGTATAAAGGCCAGATTTCCTATATCCCTTGGCATAGCGGGTCGGCTGTGATTCATGGCAATTGGCGTGACTTGGATTTGAACTATAGTTTTATATATGTAGGTGAACGCTACCATAACTCATCTAACATTCGCGCCAACTATGAGCAACCGTGGTACACTCACGACATCTCGGCGAGCTATGCTTTGCGTATCAACAAAGTGAAACTTACCACTACTATCGAGGTGAACAATTTGTTCAATCAATACTACGATGTGATTGTCAATTATCCGATGCCCGGTCGTAATTATAAACTTATATTGAAGATGGATATATGAAAAAGTTGATATATACAGTTGCGGCGTTGGTGTTGTTGACGGCTTGCCGTCACGACGACGAGATTTTCATTCCGGAAGAAGTGAACGTTTCTCGCCCCGAATTTACCTCGATTCAAGGATTCTACTTGCTTAACGAGGGTAATATGGGTAGCAATAAAAGCACACTCGACTACTACGATTATTCGACCGGTATATATACCCGTAACATCTACGGAAACGCCAATCCCTCTGTGCCGAAAGAGATGGGCGATGTGGGCAACGATATAGCCATCTATGGTAGTAGGCTGTATGCCGTCATTAATTGCTCCAACAAAGTAGAGGTGATGGATGTGGCTACGACCAAGCGAATCGGGCAGATTGAAATACCCAACTGTCGCTATATAAAGTTTCACGGGGCTTATGCCTACGTGACGTCGTATGCCGGACCGGTAGAGATAAATCCCAACTACGAGCAGTTGGGCTATGTAGCTAAAGTAGACACCACGACACTCGAAGTTGTTGACCGTTGTCTGGTAGGCTTCCAGCCTGATGGCATCGAAATCATCGACAATAAAATCTATGTGGCCAATTCCGGAGGCTACATGGTGCCTAATTATGAAAATACGGTTTCGGTAATCGACATCAACACTTTTGAAGAAGAGGAGCGTATCCCGGTTGCCATTAATCTTCATTATGTGATGGCCGACAATCATGGCGGACTTTGGATTTCTTCTCGAGGTGACTATTATGAAAATCCGTCGAAATTGTTTTGCTACGATGTGCGCAAGCGTCGTATGATAGCCGAACTTGACGTTCCGGTGTCGGATATGTGTATCGATGGCGATTCAATCTATATTGTCAGTGCCGGATGGAGTCATATCACGTCGTCGTATAATGTGACTTATGCCGTTGTAGATGTAAATCTTAAGGCCAAAGTCACCGACAATTTCATCACTGATGGCACAGACGCAAAAATAAAGATGCCCTATGGCGTGGCGGTAAACCCGATTACGAAGGATATATATGTCACCGATGCCAAAAACTATGTGAATCCCGGCACTCTTTATTGTTTTGACCCCGACGGGGTGATGAAATGGAGTGTCCGCACCGGCGACATTCCCGCTCACTTTGCTTTCGTTGGAGAGCAAACTCTTGGAAATGAATAACGAACAAATTATAATATGAATAGAAAATCCTATTTGACGATTTTGGCTATGGCTGCGGCAATCTCCGCAAATGCCAACTCGCCTTATATCACAAAGGTGTATGACTTTCTGCCCGCTCCCGGTCAGTTTGTAAATGGTATTCCTGAATATGAAGAGGGCGATACAAAAGATGATATTCTAGCTAAAGTAGAAGAGCAATTATGTGGAAACGATGATGACGGACCTAACCCCGGAATGATTTCACTCGGCTCATATGGCGGCTATGTAGTGTTTGGATTCGATCATCCGGTAGTCAATGTCGCCGGTGCGTATGATTTCAAAATCTACGGTAATGCGTTTAAGGCAACCAACTCGTCTACGGGTGGCAGTTGCGAGCCGGGAATTGTGATGGTGAGTCGTGATACCAATGGCAACGGCGAACCCGACGACCAATGGTATGAACTTGCCGGAAGCGAATATTATAAATCGGGTACAACTCACAACTATAAGATTACATACTACCGTCCCGATGCCGACAGAGCAATCAATGCAGACCCGGATCCCGATTACCGTTATATCAACGACCGTACGTACATAAAATGGACTGATAGTAACGGAGAAACCGGTTATGTGATGCGCAACGTCTATCACTCTCAATCCTATTTTCCTGAATGGATAGATGATGAGACTATTTCGTTTGAGGGTACGCTGTTGGCCGATAATGGTCATGACGATAGCGGAACAGGAACGTATTATGTATTGGATTTTTATGATTGGGGATATGTCGACAACCAACCCAATGATTCTGATCCCGGTTTCAATATCGAATGGGCAGTGGATGCTGCCGGAAATCGTGTGACTCTTGATGCAGTGGACTTCATCAAAGTATATTGCGCGATGAATCAATACTGCGGATGGATAGGGGAGACCTCAACTGAGGTTTGTGGAGGTGAAGACCTTCATCCCGACGCCGTGATTGCCGCAATCGAAGATGTGGAAATCGACAATGATGCCCCCGTCGAATACTATAACTTGCAAGGAATAAAGATTGATGACAACGCTATCGGTGCAGGCATTTACATCAAAAAGCAAGGTTCGAAGACTACAAAGGTAATTCTTTAATTATCGTTGTCGTCTGTGCCCCGACAATGCAGTTGAGGTTTCATATTGAAACCTCCTAAGATGGAACGAGGTGAGAATCCTCGACAGACCCGCTGCTGTAATCTCCCGCAGAAAGGTTTGCTTTAATAATCGGTCACTGAATCCGGTCGTGATTCGGGAAGGCCTTAAAGCAAATGGAGAAAGTCAGAAGACATGCTGCATTGTACTCTCTTAAAATTCTACTTACGAGGACTTAAGTTTTATTTTAAAATCATAAAATGAAAAAAAAATTATTGCTAATCGGTTTGATTGGTATGGCATTCGGTGCCACAGCTCAAACCACAGTGCAGGGAATACCGTACAGTAATCCTGCTGTTAAAATCGCATCGGTAACACCGACTACGTTGTCGACCGATGGGACAGTTACGTTCGATGATATTCAAAACTGGAGTGGTGAAGGGGAAAACCAAGCTGCATTTGTTGTCCAGTGGAATGACGGTAAAGAAGAGTATGCCTATGTCTACGGTTATCGATGGACCGGCACTGCGTATGGTGTGGATATGGTAAGAACCATTGTTGCCAACAATCCCAATCTCTACTGTCTTATTCAATATACAACCGATGCCTTGGGCTATACGATATGCGGTATCGGCTATGACGCTGATGAAGATGATGAAATCGCATTGAAAGACACTGCTGACGGAAATATTTATACATCTGACGACGGAGTGTTCGTTCATCCGCGAATTGCAGATTATGATTATGATAATTGGGTGGCGGTAGATACCGATGACCATTGGGCTGCCGGATGGTATGATAATGGATATTGGTCATATTGGGTAAAAGACTCACAAGACGCATCTTTCGGATATAGTGGATTGGGAGCATCATCTCGTGAACTTGTCGATGGCTCTTGGGACGGATGGAATTTTGCCCTCGGTTTCTCGTCGTACGCTTGGTTGACATTTGCTCCCGCTCCGGCATTGACCCCCGACGATGCCGTTACAGAGTTCAAGATAGATGACATCTATTATACGCTTGACAGTTATAGCAAGAAGACAGTTCTTGTGGCTGCTCCGATGGAGATTGAAGGTATGGCATTGTCGTCATATACCGGAAATATCTCTATTCCCGCCTCTTTTGAGTACGAAGGAGTGGAATACACGGTAGTCGGCGTTGCTGATGATGCCTTCAACGGCGCTCAAATCGAAAGTATAACACTTCCCGAAACGGCTGTTAAAATCGGCAAACGCGCGTTTATGAACAGTACATGCTCTGCCATAAATGTGAATTTCGACAATTTAAAAAAACTCGGTGAGTATGCTTTCTATGGCTGTTCTAACATCACTACATTTGCAATCCCTTCGACCTTTACTTCTATTCCAGCCGGATTGTATGGCGGAACTTCGGTTACATCTGTTGAGATTCCGGCATCGGTAACATCTATCGGCGAAAAAGCATTTGAAAATTGCTCTTTGCTTGAGTCGTTGACTCTTGGCGCTTCTCTTGAAACAATCGGTGCATCGGCATTCAGCGGTTGCACTAAATTGTCAGAACTTACCATTCCTAATAGTGTGTCGACTATTGAATCGTGTGCATTTGCCGGATGTGACGGATTGACCAAGGTGTCTACCGATAACATTTCCCCGTTGGCCATTACCGATGATGTGTTCAGTGAAAATGCGTATGCCAATGCCACACTTTTCGTGATGTTGGATTTTAAGGATGTATATGCAGCTGCCGATGGCTGGAAAAACTTTATAAACATTACTGAAGTAGCCGGAGAAGTGTAAATAATAACATGAAAGTATACCAAAAAATAATCTAAAAGTATACCATTTTTCTTCTATTTGCAAAGATATCAAAAGTTGGT
>JBGUUQ010000132.1:0-2578 GCA_045133615.1 Muribaculaceae bacterium
CGCAGATTCCCTCGTAGGTCTTGGCGAGACCCTTGGGCGATTGTAATCTAATCTGATTGATGATGCTGTCTGTTGTCATTGTGCTTCTATTTTGTGTGCTTCGATTTTGTATATAAAATCATTGCCTCGCCACTCGGTCGTCATCGTGCAAGGCAATACCATCTGTTCAGGATAATCCGCTCCGTATCGTCTGCGCCACTTCTTCCAAATGCGCCTTGCACGTTTCTTGTTTGGATATTTGAGGTTGCGCGGACGGTGGATATATTCCTCGCCCGTTGGGATGATAACGCTGAATACACCATCCTTTCGGTCGATAGCGCATCCGAATAACTTTTCTATTATGTCACGGTCAATATTGGTATCGCCTACGTTGAACTCATATCTACCCGTTGTGAGCGCTGGTATGCTTGCTGTCGGAGCGTCGTCGGCTTCATCGGCTTCAATAATAGATAAACTATCGGCTATGACCTCTTCGAGGGGATGGACCTCTGTCGGATTAGCTAACGGCGCAAAGGATATTTCGCACGGGCCGTTTGAGAATATTGTGTCTTTTGGTGTCATAGTTTTTATAAACGGGGAGGTGACTCGCCGAAGCTATCCCTCCCCGTATTGGATTAATTATTAGCTTTCGGAATAATGCCCCACGCGAGGCAACCGAAGCGCGTATCTGTGTCGATATTATTGCCGTCAAAGATAACCTCGCTGCCATCGATACTTGTTAGTTTAGTCCCCACGGGGATAGCCTTATACAGCCATATCGGAATTAAACGGAGCGGTTCATTCTTATCCCAAACTCCGAAGCGAAGCTCTTTGCAATCATCTTCGGTGAGGTTATCCCAATCCAGTTCCCTAAGGAGTGCTTTGTTAACTATATCAAAGGCTTCGCGGTTCTCCTTGCAGCAGTATTCAGGCTTCCAACAATCCTCGTAGATGATTGACTTCGCCATAGAATTTGCGAGAAACGTAAGGCAATTGCAAATTATCGGTTTCATGACTTTTAAAAGTCGTCGGCGGGTTCTGCTTTCGTTTCTGCTTTCACCTCGGCTTTTATCTCGGCTTCGGGTGTCTCGTCGGGATTAATTTCGACCACCTCGTTTGAAACATCTACGGCATCGTCAAACGTAGCTTCGGGATTATCTATGTCGCCCGTAAAGTGTGCGCCATCATTATTTATCGCCATAAACATCTCTATTGACTTCGGTATGTATTTTACAATGAGGTTTTTAAGCACGGTTTTTAGCATCATGGCTTCGGGATTGGTAGTCCATAAAGAACTGTCCCTGCCAAATGTCTTGGAATACTTTTTACCGTGTTCCATACACTTCTCACGCGACCAATAGACGGTCTTTTCAAATCCGTTTGCGAGCTTAATGTAAGCCATTGCGCCAATAACCTTACCGCTCTTGCGCTGGCTCTCGTCAAATTCGTACTCACCTCTAAATCGGTCTGCTTTGACAAGCTCGCCCTCATAGACAAGCTCGTTCTCTATCGCTACGACCTGACCGCTACGAAGCGCAAGCTCAACGTAGCCATTTCTCATTATTTGAAGGGTTGCTGCGCCCTTATAGGGCACGATAGCAGCGTAGCCGATGTTCGGGTTGATGGGGAGGTCTAAAGCGGCTGCTTGCGCTGCCGCAAGCGTGATTGAGCCAACATCCGCTTTTTGGAGCAAAGCATTGTTTGCCACAACGGAAGAGATTGATGCGAGGAATCCCGGTGCTTTTTTGCCGAGCATTTCCTGAAAACGTTTTTTGATTTTATCTGAGGCGAGTTCGTATGACAACGCCTTCATCCCTGTGCGCTCTTGCGGCGCAACTGCGGTAGTTTTGTTTTCTGACATTATTTATATCTTTCTTTAAGTTTCTCAATAGTTCCGCCGCCATAAGAATTAATGGTCAGCTTGATGAAGTTCTCAATGGTCATTGAACCATTCTCAACGTCAATGTCGTGTTCTTTAGCAAATGCACGGCGACCCATCTCGCATGAACCTGTCAATCGGTTGTGCCATGAGAATAAATCCATATTTTTAACGGTTGTATCGAGCGTCGGATATTCTGCTACGAACTTATCTATACGCTCGCCTTCAGGCAAATCTTCAAACGCCTTGTTCATCGCATCAGCCATCGCCTCGCGCAATGTTTCTCCGTGGGCGAAGTATCGGCCCTCTGCTTTTGCTATAAAGCACGGTTCAGTTGTAAAGTCGCCCTTAATGATATATCCTTTCGCATAGTTCCCATGCACGGAATCTATCAATGTCGCAACACCATCTATATAATAGACTTTTTGCCCTTGCCATTCTTTTATGACAGAGCCATCGCCATAGCCAGAGCCATCGCCATAGCCAGAGCCAGAGCCAGAGCCAGAGCCACAGCCATCGCCAGAGCCAGAGCCATCGCCAGAGCCAGAGCCAGAGCCAAAGCCATAGCCACAGCCATCGCCAGAGCCAGAGCCATAGCCATAGCCAGAGCCACAGCCATAGCCATCGCCATCGCCAGAGCCAGAGCCATCATCCACGGATAAGAATCGCTTTATCCTTTCATTTAAATCCTCCATTCTCGTATTGATGTGATAGATTCAA
>JBGUUQ010000133.1:0-24117 GCA_045133615.1 Muribaculaceae bacterium
GGTACGCATGTGGTGTATTCGAGTCTTGTCGATATGTGCGAAAAGGGGGAGGTGAGTTTCAAAGATGTAGTGGTATTCAACATCAGCGAATTTTTCCCGTTTGAGTCCGAGGGCCCGAGTACGTTGGCTCGTCTACATTCGGTGTTTTTGGATAAAACGGATATTCTTCCCGAAAATATTCACTCAATCGATACGGCAATCACTCGTGAGGATATGGACCAATATTGTCGTGAGTATGAGGCTGCCATCGAGGAGGCGGGGGGAATCGACATTGCTCTCTGCGAGATAGGGGCGCAAGGGGCGTTGGCATTCAATGCTCCGGGGTCAAAACTTAATAGCGATTGCCGATTGGTGTTGCTTGGAAACGAGACTCGCCACTCGATTGCCAATGCTTACAAGTGCGAAAAAGTGCCGACGATGGCGATTACGCTCGGTATAGCGAATCTGTTGCAGGCTCGCTACATCATCTGCATGGCGTGGGGTGAAAACTATTCGGACCTTGTAGCCAAAACGGTGGAGGGTGATATTACCGATGCCATTCCGGCGTCGTTCCTTCAGACTCATCGCAATGCAAGAATAGTTGTCGACCTTCCGGCGGCAGAGCAACTTACCCGTATCAGCAAGCCGTGGAAGGTGACTTCATGCGAATGGACCGACAAGCTTATCCGTCGTGCCATCGTGTGGCTGTGTGAGATGACCGGCAAACCGATACTCAAGCTTACGAATAAGGACTATAATGATTGGGGCCTCGGAGAGTTACTCACAGTCTACGATTCGGCTTACAATGTGAATATAAAGATATTCAATGACTTGCAACACACGATTACCGGATGGCCCGGTGGTAAACCTAATGCCGACGACACGTATCGCCCCGAACGAGCTAATCCGTATCCCAAGCGTGTGATTGTGTTCAGCCCGCACCCCGACGACGATGTGATTTCGATGGGGGGCACGTTGAAGCGTCTTGTCGACCAAGGACACGATGTGCATGTGGCATATGAGACATCGGGAAATATCGCTGTGGGCGACGAGGATATGATGCGCTATGTGATGCTGATGGACCGCATTGCTCCTGATTTCGGTATGGCATCGGAAGAATATCTGTCGAAAAGCGAAAAGATTCATGAGTTTCTCAGTCATAAGGCGACAGGCGACATCGACATACCCGAAGTGCGCTATCTGAAGACGGTGATTCGCCAGTGTGAAGCTCACACAGCGTGCAACTATATAGGGGTAAAAAAGGACCATGTGCATTTCCTTAATCTGCCGTTCTACGAGACCGGAACAATCAAAAAAGGGGACCTCGGTGAGGCTGACATGGAGATAGTGAAAAAGTTGCTGAAAGAGGTGCAGCCACACGAAATATTTGTGGCGGGCGACCTTGCCGACCCGCATGGCACGCACCGCGTGTGTCTGGATGCGGTGCTTGCCGCCATCGATGAGGTGAAAGATGAGGCATGGATGCAGGACTGCTATGTGTGGATGTATCGCGGTGCTTGGGCGGAATGGGAAATCGACCATATAGAAATGGCGGTGCCGTTGAGCCCGGAAGAATTGCGATTCAAGCGCAACTCGATATTGAAGCATCAGTCGCAGATGGAAAATGCACCGTTCCTCGGCGATGACGACCGTCTGTTCTGGCAGCGAGCCGAAGAACGAAATCGTGCCACGGCGCAACTTTACGAAAACCTCGGTTTGGCATCTTACGAAGCGATTGAGGCGTTCGTGCGCTATCATCCCATTTGATAAGAGTAGGTATAGTTATATATGGTAAATGGAGCGAGAGGTCAACCCTTTCGCTTTGTTTTTATATATTTGTGAGTGTAGAGTTGGTAAAGTGGGGAAAGAGGACTATTTTTGTGGAAAACATTATATATGGAGACTAACGATACTGAATATTTGAATGAATTTGAGGCAAAGCTTACAGATGAATTGTTGCGTCTGTGCAGTCAATATAAGATGCTCGATGGAGTGTTGCTTGCCACTGAAGATATTGATGAATATTGGCGAAAAATAGCTCCCGAATATATGGCAGATGCCGTGCCGCAGATTGCAGCATATCCGACTGTGTCGGTAGCGTGGGCAGCATATCTCGGAATGGGTGTGGCATTCGGCTGGGATGTGGATTGGTCGACGTTTTCGGGTGTAGCCTACCAATTTTATTATGGGAAACAGGGTTTTGACGATATGGACGAGCATATTGTCGGAGATTTGATGGGAGTCGCGCTTGATGGAGATGAAGCTCGCTCAATTGAAGCGATTATTCGTAGGTGCGGAGAGTCGGCAGTGGCTCGCATCCGTCATGAACAGATAGAACCGCAGAGCCAATTGGCATTCCATGTGTTTGCTCGAGCATGCCGTACGATGTTCAGAATTGGAGCTGCTATGGAACTCAAGCGTTTAGGCTATCACTTCGAGCCGTTGAATTTAAATTGAGTGCCTAATCGTTAGCTCTCAACTGCCAGAAAGCTACGGCCGATGCCGCAGCGACGTTGAGAGAATCGACGTTGTGCGACATGGGTATTCGCACAACGTAGTCAGCGTTGGCGATTGTTTCATGAGCAAGTCCGTCGCCTTCAGTGCCCATTATGATGGCCAATCGCGGTTCGGATGACAATATGGGACTGTCGATTGGTATTGATTTATCGGTCAATGCCATTGCAACAGTCTTGAATCCCAACTTTTTGAGACTGTCGATAGGAGAATCGAGCCAAGTCCAAGGAAGTAGAAAGACAGAACCCATCGATACGCGTACGGCGCGTCGGTTAAGCGGGTCGCATGATGTGGGTGTGAGCAGTACGGAGTCGATGCCGAGTGCTGCTGCCGAACGGAAAATAGCGCCGATATTGGTGGTGTCAACCACGCTGTCGATAACGACTACTCTACGGGCATCGCGGCACACCTCTTCTACACTAAGCAGTGGGGGGCGGCGCATGGCGCAAAGCACTCCGCGTGTGAGTGTGTAGCCGGTCAATTGTGCCAATAACTCCCGTGTTCCGGTGTAAATCGGAATATCTCCGCATCGTTCGATGATGGAGGCGGCATCCCCGACAATGTGCCGCTGTTCGCACAATAAAGCCAATGGTTGATAGCCGGCATTAAGTGCGACATGAATCACCTTCGGACTTTCTGCGATAAAAATCCCTTTCTCCGGTTCGATGCGGTTGCGTAGTTGGGCTTCAGTGAGAGTGGAAAAGATTTCCACTCCGTCATGAGTCAGCGATGATATTTCGATAATCGGCATAAGTCTAATATTGATAAAACAAAGGTAATGATTATCTGTTACTAAAAATAGAACTTTGTAAATAAACAAGGTTAAATCCTCTTCATAACGGATATTTTGGTTAACTTTACGTGTCATCTATAGTCTAATATCTGCAGGAACAATGGTTGATAAAGATTACTGGAATTTAGATTCAACCATTAAAGTCGGTTATTGCAGTGAGTCTTAAGTGAATTGTATCGGATTAATAACAATATAGTAATGAAGATTGTAAGTTGGAACATAAATTCATTGCGTGCTCATGAGATAGCATTTCGGAAAGCTATCACAGAATTGAATCCTGATATATTTTGTTTGCAAGAAATTCGAGTTAGGGAGGACCAGCAAACATTTCCGGTAAAAGGCTTCCGGTCTTATATGAACCCGGCTGAACGGTCACAATATTATGGAACAGGTGTTTATATTAAAAATAATATTTACCCTCGCAGTATTGTTTTTGATAGTCCGTTGGACGGATATGATTATGACGGGCGTATTATGGCAATTGAATTAAATTCGTTCTATTTAGTAAACTCGTATTGGCCTTTTTCGGCTTATGATAAAAATAATCGTTGGTTGAATTATCGCCTAAAATGGAATAAATATTTTCAGCAATTCATACTTAGTCTTCAAAAGAAGAAATCTGTAGTGATATGTGGCGATATGAATATGGTCAGATGTGATTGCGATAGCTTTGATATGAAATCAGTGAGGAATGTAGGCTGTTTTTATCCTGAGGAGCATGACGCATTTGAACGTCTAATCGAAACCGCGAATTTAGTCGATAGTTATTCAGCTTTACTTGCTCCGGATGAGTCTGTCAAATATACAGTTTGGACAAATTCTAAAGACGGAGAGACTCGATGCGAAGGTCGCGGTTTCCGAATAGATTATTTTCTTGTGGAAAAAGCGTTGATGCAAAAAGTTCGCTCGTCTAAGATTATGGATAATATATATGGTTCAGACCATTGTCCTATTTTACTCGACATTGAGCTTGAATGAGTGAAATTTAAATAGATGCATAAAAATAATTATACAATAATTTAGTAGATATGAGACCATATATTGTTTGTCATATGATGGCGTCGGTTGACGGACGTATTGATTGTGACATGACCGAACAGATAGAATCAGGAAATGAGTATTATGATGCTCTCAAAGAGTTGAATTGTCCATCGATGCTGATGGGGCGTGTCACAATGCAAATGCACTATGCGGAGCCGGAACGTTATGTTGCTGACGATGCCACTCCGATAGGTCATGAATCGTTTTATTGTGCTGTAAAGGCTGCGGGCTATTGCGTGGCGGTAGATACTCTCGGTGTATTGCGATGGTCGGCGAATGAATTTGACGGGCAGGCATTGTTGGTCATTACGTCGGAAAATTGTCCGAAAGCGTATCACGAGACTCTTTCATCGCAAGGAATATCATGGATAGCAACCGGAAAGGGGGCTATTGATTTGAGTCGGGCGATGGAAATGCTTCGGGAACAGTTCGGAGTGGAACGACTTGCCGTTACCGGCGGCGGACATATCAACGGCGCATTTTTGGCAGCCGGTCTGCTTGATGAGGTAAGCTTGATGATAGCACCCGGCATCGATGGTCGTGCCGGTATGGCGGCTGTGTTTGATGGTATTACTCCTTCGAGTCGCCCTGCAACAAAACTTCGCCTGCAAAGCGTAGCCCAACCGGGTGGCGGTGTTGTGTGGATGCGCTACACGTTTGAATAAATGATTTTGTTAAACCTTAAATCATATCATAATGGAAGTAAAGAGATTTATTGAAAATTTTAAAGCGTCGTTTACGGATAATGCCCCTCTTCCGATTGCCTTTTGGTATAGCAGTGTTCCGATTGCTGACACTCAGAAATTGGGAGGATGCTTATTCAAGCAAATAAATTTAGCAAGAGAGGGAACGCCGGTGACACTTACTCCCGATAATATAGGTTGTTTCGGGGGAAAGTATTATGCAGGCTATATTGACAAGCCGGAGCGTGTGCCCACATTTGTTTCACTTACGGAGAAGTATAAGCGTTCGCCAGAAATGGTTGATGAATATCTCGATAAATTGGGTATGCCTCGTATGGAGATGCCGTATTTGAATTTCAGTAGGACTGATAATATCGACAGTTTCGACGGCATTGAAGGACTATTGTTTTTTGCGCATGCCGATATGCTTTCAGGATTGTGTGCATGGGCTTACTTCGATCGAAATGAGGCGGATGTGGTTTGTTCTCATTTCGGGTCCGGCTGTTCAAATATTATTTCGGTCGCAGTAGTGGAAAATCGCAAACCGACAGGCTATCGTACGTTTTTAGGCTTGTTTGATGTCTCTGTACGTCCGTTTGTCGGTACAAATGAATTGAGTTTCGTTATTCCCATGTGTAGATTCAAAGAGATGTATCATACGATAAGTGAATGTTGTCTTTCCGGATCTCCGGCATGGAAACGGGTGCAACAAAGATTACAAGAGTATTATCAAAAAAAATGAAATATAAATTATGAGAAAAGATTTTGGAGTAAAAACGTGGCTTTATCCGATGCCGGTATTTATAGTGGCTGCATACGACGAAGCCGGAACCCCTAATGCAATGAATGCAGCGTGGGGTGGTGTCTATACGGACAATATGGTAGGGATCTGTATTGCCGACAATCATAAAACGACAAAAAACATTCTTGCATCCGGTGCATTTACGGTGAGCATTGCAAATCGTGAACATGTAGTGGCATGTGACTATGTAGGGATTGTGTCGGGCAACAAAGTTGAAGATAAATTTGCCAAAGCGGGATTTCATGCCATAAAATCGGCTCATGTCAACGCTCCGATTATAGAGGAACTGCCAATGACTCTCGAATGTGAGTTGGTGTCGTATGATGAAGACTCATGTTTCATGACGGGACGAATTGTTAATGTATCGGCTGATGAACGCATTATTTCCGATGGAAAAATAGATGTAGAAAAGTTGCAACCGATTATCTACGATCCGGTCAATCATGACTATTTAGTGGTCGGTGACAAGGTGGGTAAGGCCTTTTCCGACGGAAAACAGTTGAAATAGAAAAAGGCGACACGGTTTTGCCGTTAACATTTGGCGGTAGAACTATTTGGACGCGATGGATGTTTCCATAAGGTAATGATTAAAACATATTGCTTTATGGAATGGATAATTGATTTATTGAGAGAACATCCGGCGTTAGCGATATTCTTGACTTTGGCAGTCGGCTTCTGGGTCGGGAAATTACGAGTCGGGAGTTTCAGTCTTGGAACCGTCACAAGCGTATTGCTTGTAGGCGTTCTTGTCGGGCAATTGGATATTGATGTAGGCGGACCGCTTAAATCGGTGTTCTTTTTGCTGTTTCTTTTTGCCATCGGTTACAAGGTGGGACCGCAATTTTTCAGAGGGTTGAAAAAGGATGGGCTACCGCAAGTCTATTTTGCCGTACTGATGTGTGTGGCATGTTTGCTCGTGACATGGATATTTGCCAAAATGATGGGCTACAATGCGGGAGAGGCAGCAGGGTTGTTGTCGGGCGCACAGACGATTTCGGCAGTAATCGGCGTGGCTGGTGACACCATTCAAAATCTTAATATCAGCCACAGTGAGCAGCAAAACATGATTAATATCATACCAGTGGCGTATGCAGTCACCTATATTTTCGGTACAGCCGGCTCGGCATGGATATTAGGCTCGATTGGACCTCGAATGCTTGGCGGACTTGAAAAAGTAAAGCAGGCATGTAGAGACTTAGAAAGCAAAATGGGTGGTAATGATAAGGCTGATCAGCCGGGATTTATGAATGCCGACCGACCTGTGGTGTTTCGCGCATATAAAGTAGAAAACGATTGGTTTGGCGCGGGTAAGTCGGTGGAAGAGTTGGAATCTTATTTGCAGCAGCAAGGTAAGCGATTGTTTGTAGAGCGAGTGAGACAAAACGGTAGTATCGTAGATAAAATAACACCTGATTTAATGATTAAGGCTGCGGATGAGGTGGTGCTCAGTGGTCGCAGAGAATTTGTTATCGGAGAGGAATCGTGGATAGGCGAGGAGGTGTTTGACACGGATTTGCTGAATTTCCCGGTAGAGGTACTGCCGGTATTAATATCCAAGAAAGGTTTTGCCGGAAAGCAATTGGGCGAAATACGTTCGCAGAAATTTATGCATGGGGTCAGTGTGCGTCGCATCATGCGTGCCGGCGTAAATATTCCGGTACTTGCCGCAACTACGATAGATGCCGGCGATACGCTTGAACTTGTGGGACTTAGTAATGAAGTGGAATCGGCAGCCCGACAACTCGGAGCCCCTGACCGAGCTACTAATGTCACAAGCATGGTGTTCGTTGGCCTTGGTATATTGATTGGCGGAATTTTCGGCGCGTTGGCAGTGCGTATCGGAGGTATTCCCATCAGTCTCAGCACAAGTGGAGGCGCGTTGATTTCCGGACTTGTGTGCGGATGGCTTCGCTCCCGCCATCCGGGAGTCGGTAAAATTCCCGATGCATCGTTGTGGGTGCTTAATAATGTCGGACTAAATATGTTTATCGCAGTGGTCGGTATTTCCGCCGGTCCGAGTTTTGTCAAAGGGTTTACGGAGATAGGCCCGATGATGTTTGTAATCGGAGCCGTGGCCACCACAATTCCGTTGATTGTCGGTTTAGTATTGGCGAAATATGTGTTCCATTTCCACCCGGCTCTTGCTCTCGGATGTTGTGCCGGAGCTCGTACGACGACTGCTGCTTTGGGAGCAATCGAGGAGGCTGTGGAGAGTGAAACTCCCGCACTTGGTTATACCATCACTTACGCTATAGGCAATACGCTGCTGATTATATGGGGTGTGGTGATAGTGTTGTTATGCAGTTGACAGCAATTATATATAAATATCGATATACAAAAAACGCACAAAAACTATGAAATCATTAAAAGAAAAATGTGAGGTCTCCAACGCTTTGGAGCAGGATTTGTCGAAAATAAGCCCTTTTGAATTGAAAAACAGGCTAATCGACATGGCGAATGACAGCGTGAAAAATATGGCTCGCGTGATGCTTAATGCCGGTAGAGGTAATCCGAACTGGATTGCCACTACTCCGCGAGAAGCCTTTTTTACTCTCGGTATGTTTGGCATGGAGGAGTGTCGACGCACTCTCGACCTTCCGGAAGGTTTTGCCGGGTTGCCTCAAAAAACGGGGATTGCTCAGCGGTTTGAAGATTTTCTACGTCGACATTCTGACGCTCCCGGAGCTCATCTGTTGAAGGATGCTTATAATTATATGCTTATGGAGCATGCTGCCGATCCGGATGCTCTTGTGCATGAATGGGCTGAGGGGGTAATCGGTGACCAGTATCCAACACCCGACCGAATATTGAAATATACTGAAATTGCGGTACGAGATTATTTGAATCATGAGTTGTGCGACAATCGTCCTCCCGAAGGTAATATGCAGTTGTTTGCCACTGAAGGCGGAACGGCGGCGATGTGTTATATATTCGACTCATTGATGCAGAATTATCTTCTTCATCATGGCGATAGCATTGCGCTTCTGGTGCCTGCCTTTACCCCATATATAGAAATTCCGGAACTTAAGCGATATGATTTCGATGTGCTTCATATCCATGCAAACCGTATGACTGACGACGGCTTGCATCTATGGCAATATAATGATGCGGATATTGATAAATTGCGCGATACGAAATATAAAGCATTGTTTATTATCAATCCGAGCAATCCGCCGAGTTATGCTTTGGCTTCGGAAACTGTCAACAGAATAAAGGATATTGTAGATAACTACAACCCGAATCTGATGATTGTGACCGATGATGTCTATGCTACGTATATACCTCAATTCCGCTCGGTATTGGCAGATCTCCCATA
The DNA here is from genome assembly GCA_045133615.1 of Muribaculaceae bacterium. Lineage (GTDB taxonomy): Bacteria > Bacteroidota > Bacteroidia > Bacteroidales > Muribaculaceae > M3. The sequence goes on from JBGUUQ010000133.1 coordinate 9,129, forward strand.
CAATACTATCGGAGTCTACTCGTTTAGCAAATATTTCGGTGCAACGGGATGGAGAGCGGCAGTTATTGCTATTTATGAAAATAATATATTTGATTCTCTCATTGCAAAATTGTCACCTAAACGCAAGCATGAACTTGCCACGCGTTATGGTAGTCTGACAATGCATCCCGAATCGCTTAAGTTTATCGACCGTATGGTGGCTGACAGCCGTCAAGTGGCATTAAATCACACGGCGGGATTGAGCCTGCCTCAACAGACACAAATGACTTTGTTTGCATTGTTCAGCCTTGTTGATAAAGAGAATCGATACCGTGCCCGAATGCTTGAGATTATAGGCGACAGATTGAAGGCGTTGTGGGATAGCACCGGATTTACTCTTATCCACGACCCGCTTCGAGCCGGATATTACAGCGAGATAGATATGTTGGTATGGGCAAAGAAATATTATGGAGATGACTTCGTTGCCTATCTGAAAGCTAATTATAATCCGCTTGATGTAGTGTTCCGCTTGGCAAAAGAAACAAGCCTTGTGGTGCTAAACGGCGGTGGGTTCGACGGTCCGGAGTGGAGTGTGCGAGTTTCGCTTGCCAATCTTAATCAGGATGACTATGTGCGTATCGGTACTGATATTCGCAATATATTGACCGAATATGCCGATGCGTGGAAAGCCTCAATGTCGAAATAGATAAATCTCGTATTAAGAAAAATACCCTCTTGATTCTTTAATCAGGAGGGCATTTTTTTGTTGTTATTTTACAGCCATCTTGATGGCTTGGGGGTAATTGCTTAATCTGACAATGTAGATTCCTTTGTTTAAACCGGACAAAGAAATGGAGTTTGCATCGGTCTTTGTCACAATATGTCGGCCGTGAATATCATAGACATCTATATTGCAGAGAGATGTTGTAACGATTGAATTGCCGATGATTGAATATGTGTCTTCTGCAATGGTCGAAGGGCTTTCCAATACCGTGCTACCCGGTCCGATGATATTGTAGGCTGCCAAACCTATCCCGGCGGTGTAGATATATAAATCGGAGTTAGCCCCATTGTTGACCGATTGAGCCAAATTAAGGCGGATTCTGCGACTATTGGTTTTTCCAAAATTTGCAATATCCCACATGTCGACAATGTTTCCGGTAGCTCCGCTATCGTCATCCGCTGATGATATATATTCCCATTTAGTCGGGTCCTGTTCTTTAACGTACAGTACTCTGTAATAATGAGGGTATGAGATTGAAATACCGTATTGCATATCGGGAGAATATACAAGCATATCGATGCCGCTGTGAGAAAAATAATATGTGCCGTTTCCTGATCCGGATTGGCTTAACGGGTAAGACGAATCATTACTGTAAGTGGTTACGAAAGTATCACCGTCTTTCTTGTAATAAATAGGAGTTATTTCACTTTCATCTATGATAAAACCATCGTCTCCGTAAGGTGTAAGAGTGGTCTCGGCATCATATTGGCAAGAGTAGCCGCTAAAGTTATATGAGTTGAGCACAAACGAGTCATTGCTATATGCCCATTGATATATTTTGCTGCAAATGGTCGCCCAAATCGAAAAATTACCATTAGATATATCTCCGGTTACAATCGGATAGCAAATAAAATTTTCATAGTTGGAAAATACGACACTCTTGGCTTCTGCACTGTATGACTTTGTTACGGTGGCATTGGCAAGGTCGATGGTGTAGATTGTTATGGTTTTGTTGTCGGTAGAGCATGCACTTGTCATATACACAGTTCCTGCATCATCTTTCCGAAGAGTGATGAATCCGTAGGTCGGTTTTGCGTCCATTGCCGAAAAGTCGATTTCTATCGGTGACAATTGTTCTCCGGTTTTTGCATCAAAGCATTGAAATGTGCAGACATCTGAGGTGCTGTCGTATGAACCGTCGATATATATTGTCCCGTTATGGACCAATAATGTGGAGCTGCTTTTCATACATTCATAGCCGGAGCCTGATGAGCTATCGGTTGCTTCCGTCCAATTTTCGAGGGAAAGAGAGCGGATCCATGTTGAGGAAATCCACATATAACTGTTGTCTCCGACTTCGACGGCAGTATATTCCGTTAGATTTTCATCTTTTTGAATGTTGTAGTTATCTTCGGCGTTAATGCTGAATGCATTGAATATGACTGAAAGAGCCAAAATGGATTTGGCGAAAGTTGTATTCATAATGATAGATTTAAAATAGAGAATAAATGTGGTCTATTGTTTTGATTTTGGAATTGTGGAGAAACGGGTAAACGGGCATTGAGATTCGATGGCTTTTTCGATAGAGTCGGGCAGGGCTGCAAATAGGTCGTGCCCGGTGACAGCCTCGATGGAATCGATTGATACCGCTGAAGCTTGCATACCCCCCTTGAATGATGCGTTCGGCATTATGAAACCGACGGCATACGGCGGGTTGGCATACGGCGAGAGGATTGCTTTGAAAAAGCGTCGGGGAACGGAAACACGAGTGTCGCCGATGCGTTCGTGAATAGAATCGGAAAGAATCGGTCCGCAAACGATGATGATGGCGGAGTCGGCTTGTGCACGCTGACGGCATTTCTCTTCAAGACGTTTCCATGCGCCGGTGTTGAGCGACTTCGCTTGAGGGCAGATGTTGGTAAGAAGAAATGATTGTTGCATCGCTTGCGCATCCCATTTCATGTCGCCGGCGGGGGCCATGTGTCCGCGGTCGTAGCCCGAATAGGAGTAGTCCCATGGGTCGGGACAACCATCGACGTCGGGGTCGGAAGTGAAATTGTTGGCACGCGGATGGTCTCCGGCTGTTTCTGTCGCAGTAAGTTCCCATGCCACCCAATTTGGGATATGGTGGCGGGAATTGAACGAGACGGTGAAGCCGAGATATGGAATGATTTGTTCCGGAGTGACGGGAGCGGTTTTTACCGACATTAATTGTTCGGCAGCCGGAAGTCCGGAAGAATCGGAGAAAGTAGTTTCCGTGGATTTTGCAAGAAGGTGGCGAGCCGTGAGCCCGATGATTGCAACAATGAGAAGCAACCACGATGCCGCGGTAAAGGCCGTGCGAATCTTTAAGGGAGATTTCTTTTTCGCTGCTTTCCGGATTTTCTTTTTAGCCATGAAATTTTTGTTTTAGCAAAGATATGACAACAGATGCGCGATACGAAAGAAAAATCTTTTACACGTTGAAGCGGAAATGCATGATGTCGCCGTCTTGCACGATGTATTCTTTACCTTCTACGCTCATTTTACCTGCTTCTTTCACAGCGTTTTCGCTGCCGAGAGTCACAAAGTCGTCGTATTTGATTACCTCGGCGCGGATGAATCCTTTCTCGAAGTCGGTGTGAATGATTCCGGCGCATTGAGGCGCTTTTGAGCCGCGGAGGAATGTCCATGCTCTTACTTCATCTTCTCCGGCAGTGAAATAGGTCTGAAGATTGAGCAAAGCGTATGCAGCGCGAATCAAGCGAGACACTCCAGACTCTTCGAGTCCAATTTCGTTCAAAAATTCCTGTCGTTCTTCCCATGTGTCAAGTTCGGCAATCTCGCTTTCCGTTTGGGCTGCTACGATGAGGATTTGGGCATCTTCGTTTTTCACGGCTTCACGCACAGCTTCCACGTATTTATTTCCATTGACAGCTGATGCGTCGTCGACATTGCACACATACATCACCGGTTTGTTGGTCAATAGGAAAAGGTCGCGTGCAAACTTCTGTTCGTCTACCGTCTCAAATTTTACCGAGCGAGCCGGCAGGCCTTGATCGAGAGCCTCTTTATATTGACGAAGTACTTCGTATTGCATTTTTGCCAATTTGTCGCCACCGGTTTGTGCCTGTTTCTGCGTTTTTGCAATACGGCTTTCCACAGTCTCCAAGTCCTTCAGTTGAAGTTCGTAGTCGATGATTTCCTTGTCGCGTACCGGATCGACAGTACCGTCGACGTGAGTGATATTGTCGTCGTCGAAGCAGCGGAGCACGTGAAGTATCGCATCAGTCTCGCGGATATTTGCAAGGAACTTGTTTCCAAGACCTTCACCCTTAGAGGCGCCTTTCACAAGGCCGGCAATATCGACGATTTCCACCGTTGCGGGAACTACGCTGCGCGGATTGCACATCTCAACGAGCTTGTTAAGACGATCGTCGGGTACGGTGATTACGCCCACATTCGGCTCAATAGTGCAAAACGGGAAGTTGGCAGATTGTGCCTTAGCATTTGACAGACAGTTGAAAAGAGTCGACTTGCCCACATTGGGAAGTCCTACGATACCACATTGAAGTGCCATATATAGTTATGATTTTTTTAAATTTCGATTTTAGATTACAAAGATACGTATTTTTATCGGACTATCCGACACCTAAATCGGTATTGTTAAGGAGTACTTCGATACGGTCGTCATCTTTGATGGTCGGATAAACTTCATTGACGAACCATCGGGTGAGGTCGTCGTCGCGCTTCACATCGGTCGTGTTGTTGCAAAACAGATTGACGCTCATATATTCGAAATGACGGCGAGCCGTGGCAATGTCGGACAATATACGCTCTCGACTCTCCCCTTGAGTGCCGCAAAGCAGGCATACCCCCTGAAAATATCGCGCTACATCCTCGGCGGTGACATTTGCTGCCACTCCTTTGTGCCAACGGTTTCGCAGAGCGGGGTCGAAAGTCTCTATCCCGCAGCGAAATTTTACCTGAACATTCGGAAACTGTGCCGCAAATTCCTCCAAACGAAGGCGATACATCCAATGCATTTCGACCCACAAAGTGTGAATCTTTTTTTCGACAATAATCTGCCGAATAAGAGATAATGTGGCGCTATCAAGCTCAAAAGCCGAACCGGAGTTAATCACATCGAGTGTCCCATATCGGCCGGTGACGTGTGCCAACGCTTCTCGATTTACCGAATAGGGGTCGTGGCTCACATCCTCATGGTAGTCGCAAAACGTGCATTGCCGCCAACGACATCCCGTGCCTTGCAGCAGTATAAACTCACGCGGCATCTTCGTTTCTATCAGCGCATAGCGTTCCATCAGGCTTCCAATCCTTTACGTTTGAACCATGCGATTACGGCATAGGCGAGCGGAGTGCCCATAGTTGCCTCAATCACGAGTTTTGACACATACTGAAATGCCATCATCAACAATAAGTCGTGAGTGGAAACCGTTCCGGCAAAAGCAATCAATACAAATGGTAAGGTATCGAACACGTATCCCACCATCGAGCTGCCTATGGTGCGTACCCACAGCATCCGTCCTTGCATTTTGATTTTTATCCGTTCCATCACCCACGCATTCGACAGTTCGCCAAACAGAAATCCCGCCAACGAACCAAGTACGATACGTGGCACGTAGGTAAATATATGGTTGTATGCTCCTGCCGTTTCCGCCAGATAGTCGGGTGATGGCATCCACACACCGATTTGTGTGCATGCAACGAGAATAATGTTGCACACGAATGTAATCCATATCACTCTCCTCGCCATTCTATAACCCCATATCTCGGTGAGCACATCGCCAAGCATGTAGGCAAACGGGAATGTAATCGTTCCGGCATCAAAATAGACTAAGCCAAAGAAGCTTACGACCTTGACCGCCATTATATTCGACACTAAATAGAGGGTGACAAACAGCGCAGTGACCACCATCAGCGACTTGTGGCTGCGCTCTCGGTTTTTGAAAGGGTTTTCCGATACCTTGTCCATAATGTAATGTTGTTTTTAAATTCGGCTGCAAAGTTACAAAATCCCGACGAAAACAAAAAGCGACCATGAGCGGAATCTCCTCTCGGTTGCGGAATCGCAGATAATAAAGACATTTCGATAGAAAAAATAATCGTATCTTTGCAACATGGAAAGAGATTCGAATTTTGAATTGCTTAGAATTGTTGCAATAGTAATGATAGTGTTGCTACATTCCAATTATGAATCATTGGGTGGAGTCACGTTGACGAATATCGACTTAGATCCAATTGGATCATTTGGCAGAGCATTAGCGGAGCAGATGTGTTTAATCGGCGTAAATCTGTTTGTTCTTATTTCGGGAACATTCGGAATCAGCCCGAGTATCAAAGGGGGATTATCGATACTGTTTCAAGTATTCTTTTTTCATGCATTGATAGTCCTGTTGTTTTTAGGGATAGGGGAACCTGTCTCACTGCGAACTATTGCTGTCGGTTTTTATTTCGGGTGCCCGTATTGGTTTATTACAGCATATTTGGTGCTATATGTGCTATCTCCGGTGCTCGAATCTTTTATGCTTAATGTTGACCAACGAGAGCATTTGTCGGTATTGGTTGCTTTCTTTATGTTTGAGTTTGCTTATGGATGGTTGACTGATGCTGCGGCTTTTGTTAATGGGTATTCGCCAATTTCATTTGTCGGATTGTATATGTTGGCGCGGTATATACAACGATATTCGATAAAATTGCTGGAATTGAGCATTTGGACGGATCTGTCGCTTTATCTTCTTTGTTCGGTAATCCCCGTTGCATTGTATTTTTTGACCGGACAGCAACTCAATATGCTGGCATATTCTTCTCCATTTGTAATCGCCGCTTCGGTGTTTTTCTATTTGGCATTTAATAGAATGAATTTCACAAGTAAAACCGTGAACGTTTTGGCTTGCTCAACATTGTCGATCTACTTAGTTCATATGCATCCATTATTGCAGCCGTATTTTTTGGATTTTATGCGTAAGGCTTATAATATGTTAGGTGGGTATTGGTATATGTTGGTTGTCTTTAATGTTGTTGCATATATGGGGATTGCGTGCATCCTGTTGGATAAACTAAGAATCCTTTTGTGGAAATTCTTGTGCAAAACTGTCGTTGATAAGTCGATTGGCAGATGGAACCGCTTAGTGAATAAAGTCTATTCTCGTATAGAAATCGGAGACGAATTTTAAGATAAAAGCGAAAGGACGCTGAGGTTTGCTCTGCGTCCTTTCTGCTTATATGGTGCTTATAAGTCCTCTCCATTTGCTTGGTTGTATTTGTTGTCATAATACATAGTAATTCCGTATTTTCCATTATACTCCGAAATAATAAACCACACTTGTTTCATTTGGACTTGTTCTGTACGATATTTAACAAACTCATCGGAGACTTTTTTTACTGATTCTTCATTTACTTCCGTTATTTCTCCTGACGAAATTTTTTTCCATGCAAAATCTTTGTAATCATTTACGAAAGCAATACTATCCAAATCACTTTCTAATCCTTGATAATAGATAGCTTCATATCTTTTATTTTTAACCAACATTTGATAACTTAAATCTTCGTTGCTATCAATTATCTGATCACCTAACGGGTTACGATATCTTTCATTTTGTTGAAACTGATAGCACAAATTATTGAATCGTATTTTGATGTCTGATTCTCCTAAAAAAGTGGCATCTGAAACCATAATACGATATACCTTATTATTATTTGTGACAATAAATACTAATACATCTTGCCCGTTAAATTCGCCTTCTAATATTTCTTTGTCATATGAAGTGCTTGTAAAACCTTTGGCTTTGAGTTTGCTAATCATTTCTGATTTTGTTCCGTCTACTGGGATTCCGAGGAATTTCGTTACATCCTTTTCTGCATACATTGATAACGCCAACATCAACGTCACTGCAACTGTGAGAAATTTTTTCATGATAAAGTCTCCTTTTTGCCTTTCAGTCCCTCAAAGGCTTTTATTAAAACGCAAGAAGCGCGGCACTGATACGCTGCGTCTTTAATTGGAGGTCGTGAGAATTACCTTTGACAGAAGATGTAGGAATCAGTCCACGCTATACGCGCGGAGTCATCACACTCTCTTGCTGTCATTGAAAGTTTCTCACGTTTCCAATTACAAGAAAAGCATAACGCTTCGTTATTTTCAAAATGTCTCGTCCCGAAAAAGTGGGACATATCGCAAATTTACAAATTATAACTGAATAATGCAACCATTAAAAAACAGACAGGACGTGAATAGCTCACGTCCTGTCGATTATTTATTTTACCGGAGATTATTCCCACTCGATGGTTGCCGAGGGTTTCGGCGACATGTCGTAGCAAACGCGGTTTACGTTTTTCACCTCTTTGAGGATGCGTTCGGTAATCTTTTTCAGAATAGCCCAATCCACCTCTTCGATGGTTGCAGTCATGGCATCGACGGTGTTGACGGCGCGGATGATTACGGGCCAATCGTAAGAACGGGCGTTGTCGCGAACACCTACTGATTTGAAATCGGGCACTACGGTGAAGTATTGCCATACTTTCTTGTCGAGACCTGCATTGGCAAATTCTTCGCGGAGGATGGCATCGGCTTCGCGAACTGCTTCCAAGCGGTCGCGAGTGATTGCACCGAGACAACGTACGCCAAGACCGGGACCGGGGAACGGCTGACGGTAAACCATTTCGTAGGGCAAACCGAGTTCTACACCGCAAGCGCGAACTTCGTCCTTGAAGAGTTGTTTCAACGGTTCTACGAGTTCAAATTGCAAATCGTCGGGGAGACCGCCCACGTTGTGGTGGCTCTTCACCATTTTGGCGGTTTTTGTGCCTGACTCTACGATGTCGGGGTAGATGGTGCCTTGACCGAGGAAGTCGATGCCGTCGAGTTTGCGGGCTTCTTCCTCAAATACGCGGATAAATTCGCCACCGATAATCTTGCGCTTTTGTTCGGGGTCGGCAACGCCGGCGAGTTTGTCGAGGAAACGGTCGGTTGCATCGACATAGATAAGGTTGGCAGAAAGTTGATTGCGGAATACTTCAATCACATTTTCAGACTCGCCCTTGCGCATAAGTCCGTGATTTACGTGTACGCACACCAAGTTGTCGCCAATGGCTTTCAAAAGCAATGCTGCCACTACCGATGAGTCGACACCGCCGGAAAGGGCGAGAAGCACTTTGCGGTCGCCTACCTGACGTCGTACCAACTCGATTTGGTCGTTGACGAAATTGGTCATGTTCCAGTTGGCTTCAGCCTTGCAGGTGTCGAATACGAAATCTTTGACAGCGGCTTTGATGGCTTCGATATCGTCGGCAAATTGCGGGAGTTTTACGTCGCAGAGTGCCTTGTCGTGACCGGCGGCCATAACGGGAATACCGGCGTTGTAAATGTCGTGACATACGTCGATAGCCACGCCGTCAATTACATTGTTGGGGCCTCCGTTGATGATAACGCCTTTCACGTTGGGCAATGCCTTCAATTCATCGACGGTGATGTCGTGGGGATAGATTTCGCTATATACTCCGAGCGCACGGATAGCACGTGCCAATACTGTGTTTTCGTGGCTTCCGAGGTCGAGAATCACAATCATGTCTTGCTTCATAAATCTTTTTCGTATTATTGAGTTTCTTCCTTATTTTACAATAACTTTTGCGCGTTCGGTCACGTCTGAAACTGTGACTTCCACTACATAGAGGCCGGCAGTACATTCTACCGAGCAGTTTTCTGCTCCGGGAGCTACTGATGCCACGAGTTTGCCGGCAAGGTCATAGACAGCTACGCGGTCGATTGCATTGGATGCGGACACGCTGACGGCTCCGGCTGAAGATGCGATATTAATATCGTTGCTTGCAGTAATTGTATTGTCGATTTCCGCTACTCCCTCTCCCCATTGCTCTACAAGCCATGCAATGCGCTGGGTGAGTTTGGAATTGAACGAGTTTTTGCCATCGTTCACATTGGAATTTTCATACTGCGGCCAACGGTTGTAGTTGCATACTGCCGCCGAAGCTATTTGGTCGATAAATTCGCTTATGAACTCATCGAGACCTTCATAATTATTTCCTTTGAACGATTGCCACACCTCTTTCACTTTCTCTTGGAAACGGGGGAATTTGGCAATCTCTTCAATCCAAGTCTGTCCGTAGGGTGGTTCTATATATATGAACTTCTGATAAGAGCTGTAGTATGTGCATCCGAAGTCCCAAACCGGACCAAACATCCATTTGGTGTCATAACCGATTTCTTTGTGCAGATAGCAACTGCCGTGGAACGACTCGGTATTGTCCATAATCTCTTGAATCACATAGAAACGAGCCAAGCGGTCGATGTCGATAAGGCTTTCCCAAGCGGTAGAGCTCTTATCGGTGGTATAGATGGCATCGTCCATTGCTTCGGTTTCTGCATACAAATATGCTTCTTGGTCTGCGGAAAGTTCTTCGGGCGTTTTGTAGGTGAACCAAATAGTCTTACCATTACCCTCTCTTATGGTGATGTGAGGGTCGGTGTCGTAATTGTCAATCTCGACCAACCATCCTCCGGTGATTTCGTATGGATCAGTGGCATTGTCGGCTTGCTCTACAATGTTCACGCGATCTTCATCCACGCGAATATTCTCGGTGAGGAAATACAGACCGATATAGTCGCCATTGAGTACCACTTCCACCGGCTCTGCCGAGGGGGTCCAAGGCATACCCATACGACGGCTCAGCTCGTAGCCTACAATATTGCGGAGGAATGCAAGATTGTCGTCGGCTCCGGCCATCAATACGAAGTGCTTGCTTTTCTTCATGCCCATCAATTTCGCTTTCGAGTCAAGCTTCAATCGATACGGTTTTTTGTCAAATCCGGTCCAAGTGTAGTTGCCGCGACCACGAATCTTAAGAGGGAGCGGTTCGTCTTTGGAACCAAAAGATTCAATGCCGTCGATACCCATATTGTCGAGGTAGTAAGTAGCATCGACATAGTTCTCCTTCGAGGTGATAGCCACGCCACCGTCAGTGTTGATAAACATTACCGGAAGAGTGCCGGAATATCCCAAGCCATCGGCGTTGAGCGCTTGCCAAGAGCCTTGTGCCCATTGTTCGTTGCTGCTCGGGACAAAAATTCCACCCACCACAATCGAACGGTCGGCAATCGTAGCGGTGCGATAACCTCCATTGTCGGTGATTTCGCCTTTCACGGTTGTAACGCAACGGTCAATCGTGCCCTCTTCGAGCGAAGTGTAGGCAAACATGTATCGCGTCATATCAGGCACAGCCTCATCAAACGTGATTTTCCATCGGTCACCTTCGTCGAGAGTCATGCTCTTCACATAGGTGACGGATTGGTAGTCGTTGCCATATACAAGTTTCACCGACTCATATTGTGTCAGCGAGTTGTCGAAATAAAATGTTCCTTTAGGAATCTCAAGTGCCGATGCGCATATAGCACACAGCAAAGCAAACAGTAGAGTAAATCTACGCATAAGTCTTAATATTTTAATGGGTTTAGGTTAAGCAAATTAGTAATTTCCACAAAGTTACAATAATCTTCCCAATCCCCCAAATAAAAAATCGAGACCACATCGTTGATGCAGTCTCGATTTCGATATCGCGATGGTAAGGATTATTCAGCCTTGCCGTTGCTGCCAAGCACGTTGATGATTTTGTGCTTGTAGAGTTTTTCCATGTTGTCGCGAGCCGGACCGAGGTATTTGCGGGGGTCGAACTCAGCGGGCTTTTCTACGAATACTTTGCGGATAGCAGCAGTCATAGCGAGACGGCTGTCAGAGTCGATGTTGATTTTGCAAACAGCGCTCTTTGCAGATTCGCGGAGCCATTCTTCGGGGATACCGATAGCAGCCTTCAAAGCACCACCGTTAGCGTTGATGGTTTCAACTTCGTCTTGGGGAACTGAAGATGAACCGTGGAGTACGATGGGGAATCCGGGAAGCTTTTCTTCTACAGCCTTCAATACGTCGAATGCCAACGGCGGGGGAACGAGCTTGCCGTTTTCATCCTTGGTGCACTGTTCGGGAGTGAACTTGTAAGCACCGTGAGAAGTACCGATTGAGATAGCCAAGCTGTCGCAGCCGGTGCGGGTAGAGAAGTCGATTACTTCTTCGGGGTTGGTATATGTGTGGTGGTCGCTTGATACTTCGTCTTCAACGCCTGCCAATACACCAAGTTCGCCTTCTACGGTTACATCAAATTGATGTGCGTATTCAACAACTTTCTTGGTCAATGCTACGTTTTCTTCGTAGGGGAGGTGTGAACCGTCGATCATCACTGAAGAGAAACCGCAGTCGATGCAGTTCTTGCAGAGTTCGAAGCTGTCACCGTGGTCGAGGTGAAGAACGATTTCGGGTTTTTCCCAACCGAGTTCCTTAGCGTATTCTACAGCACCTTCAGCCATGTAACGGAGAAGAGTTGCGTTAGCGTAGTTACGAGCACCCTTAGATACTTGAAGGATTACCGGTGACTTGGTTTCTGCAGCAGCCTTGATGATAGCTTGGAGCTGCTCCATGTTGTTGAAGTTGAATGCGGGGATTGCATATCCGCCCTTGATTGCCTTGGCAAACATCTCGCGTGTGTTCACGAGACCTAAGTCTTTGTAACTTACCATTTAGCGTAATTATTTTAAGTGAATAATTCTGTTTATCCGAAATTTTTTGCAAAGATACATCAAATGCTTACAATAGCAAAGCGACCGCCTACTTTTTTTGAACGTTTTGTAAACAAATTTGCCGATTTTTATGCTTTTGCGGACATTATCCGCGAGAGTATTTTATCTACAGATGTGCCCGGAGTGATTTTTATCACTGATGGGTCTTTGCTGAGCCATAGGAGCTGTTTTTTTGCGTAGACGCGTGTGTTTTTGCCGATGCGAGCCACAGCTGTCGGCAGGTCCATCTCTCCATCCATATAAGCGAACAATTCTTTATATCCCACTGTGTTAAGTGAATTGAGGTGGCGCAAATCGTAGACGCTTCGCGCTTCATCGAGCAATCCGGCGTCCATCATAGCGTCGACTCTCCGGTTGATTCGGTCGAACAATTCCGTGCGTTCGTAGTCGTAAGCCACTTTCACCACATTGAAGTCGCGCTCTTTTCCTTGTCCGGTACATAATGAGGAATATGCCACACCGCTTTCCAAGCATATCTCTACGGCGTGCATGAGTCGCTTGATGTTGTTTTTGTCGACACGCTCATAGTATTCCGGGTCGAGTGACGCAAGTTCGCTGCGTATTAAATCCACTCCTCCTAATTCATATAGCGCTTTGACATCGGCGCGAACGCGATCTGAAATCGTCGGTAGCTCGTCGATGCCGTGTGTCACGGCGTCGATATACATCATCGAACCGCCGCACATTACTTGCACGTCGCTTTGCTCCCATAAATGCGGTAATAGCGCCATCACCTCCTCTTCATAGCGGGCGGCACTGTAATAATCACCGAGTCGGAGAGTGCCGACGAAGTGATGACGCACCTCGGCAAGCTGCTCCGCTGTGGGAGCAGCCGTACCGATAGGTATGTCTCGAAACATTTGTCGCGAATCGGCTGAAATGATGTCGCATTTCAATCGTTTCGCCAATGCTATTGATAGGTCGGTTTTGCCGGAGCCGGTAGCTCCTGTCACGACTATGAGAGTGGGCTTAATCACGTTCCGCCACTATCTTGGCTATCTCCACAATCACCTCTGTGGCTTTTTCCATAGAGCGAATGGGCACAAATTCATAGCGACCGTGGAAATTCAATCCGCCGGCAAATATATTGGGGCAAGGCAAGCCCTTGAACGACAACTGTGCGCCGTCGGTACCTCCACGGATAGGCACTACTTTAGGCTTGATGTCGGCATTGCGCATAGCCTGCTCTGCAATTTCGATAATATGCATCACCGGCTCGATTTTTTCGCGCATATTGTAGTACTGGTCTTTCAGTTCAAGTGACGCGCAATCGGGAAATTCTTTGTTGATTTTGCGGGTAAGGTGCTCGAATTCCTTTTTGCGACGCTCGAAGCGGTCGCGGTCATGGTCGCGAATGATGTAGGTCAATACCGACTCTTCCACGGTGCCTTCTATGCCGACTAAATGGTAGAAACCTTCGTAACCTTCAGTGTGTTCCGGAGTTTCCCAACGAGGGAGCATGATGGCAAACTGGGTTGCCACTCTCAGTGAGTTAATCATCTTGTGCTTGGCGTAGCCGGGATGAACATTGCGACCCTTGAACGATACTTTGGCAACGGCGGCATTGAAGTTCTCAAACTCCAATTCACCGATTTCGCCGCCGTCCATCGTGTATGCCCAATCGGCTCCGAAACGCTCTACGTCGAATTTATGAGCACCCATGCCGATTTCTTCATCGGGATTGAATGCGATGCGAATGTCACCATGCTTTATCTCCGGATGTTGAAGCAGATAATCTATCGCGGTGATGATTTCGGCGATGCCTGCCTTGTCATCGGCACCGAGCAGGGTGTTGCCGTCTGTCACAATCAAGGCGTCCCCTTTATAATTAAGCATTTCGGGAAATTCCGACGGACTGAGTACGATACCTTTGTCGGCGTTAAGCACGATGTCGCCTCCGTCGTAGTCAGGCACAATGCGGGGTGATACATGGCGTCCTGACATATCGGGCGATGTATCCAAGTGAGCGATGAAGCCTACCGTAGGTACTTTTTTATCCATATTGCTTGGGAGAGTGGCCATTAAATAACCGTTCTCGTCAAGCGAAATGTTTTTCAGTCCCAATGCTTGCAACTCCTTTTCCAGATGCTGTGCAAAAATCATCTGCCCCGGAGTGGAAGGGGTCATATTGGTCTGCTCGTCACTCTGAGTGTCGAACTTCACATACTGCAAAAAGCGGTCAACTACGTTCATAGTCCTAAATTTTCAGTGTTAGATTTAATTTGCTACAAAGGTAAAAAAAGATTTTTTAATTTTCAAGCTTGCCTCGCGGTACATATTCTACGATATATTTGATATAAAAATACCTTTGACGAAAACTTCATCAAAGGTATTAATCGATAGTTTTTACCATTTATGGAGATGGGATTATTCCCACTCTATAATATGGGCTTGTTGATTATCAGTATTATACATTATATTTCTCATTAGTAGGGTACATTTTTAGGGTACGATTACTACAAACTGGTTGAGGCTAACACTCTGGAGATTAGGCTCATTTTTAAAATTTCAAATGAATTAATCTGAAATGACACCTCTGCAAGTTTTGCGCAAAGATACGTGTAGATAGTAATCGAAAAGTATACCACTATAATAATTGAAAAGTATACCACTTAATTAACGTTTTCTTCGTTATTTCGACCTTC
>JBGUUQ010000134.1:0-34162 GCA_045133615.1 Muribaculaceae bacterium
ATATTCAAATAGTCTTTTTCCATATTGCGAAGTAAACAATTATCTCTCAATCTGAAAAATTATCCCCTCTATTTTTCGACTGAACCATACAATAAAAGCGGGATGCCCATTGGACATCCCGCTTTTATTAAGCTGAGAGATGAGAGATTACTTTATATTAAGCTCTGCTCCCGGTTTGAACTTCACTGCCTTGCGAGCGGGGATTTCAATCTTTTGCTTGGTTTGGGGGTTGATACCGGTGCGAGCGCTCTTTTCAGTTACTGAGAATGTACCAAAACCGATGAGGGTTACTTTGTCATTGTTAGCGAGTGCTTGGCTAATGCTTTCGAGACATGCGTCAAGGGCTTTTTTTGCATCAACCTTTGAAAGTCCGGCTTTTGCCGCAATTTCGTTGATTAAATCTGTCTTGTTCATAATGAGTAAATAAAATTTTAGATTTACGGTTTTTTCACTGCTACAAATATAGTCCTAAAAATTGAAAAACAAGCTATTATTATCAAAAAAAATGCGAAAAATATCTTATAAACGTCTCAAAACCGCATAATTGAGATATAAAACGGTAGTTTTTTGTAATTTTGCAGTCCATAATTAACTATATACACAATGTTCAATCAAGGAGGATCTATTTTAAAGAACATGCCACCGGTGACCAAAAACCTGATAATTATCAACTTTATCATTTGGTTGGCCATGCTGATAATTCCCGATAAATTGGGAATCGACATGATAAAATACGGAGCGCTTCACTACGTCACAGCAAGCGATTTCAACCCGGTGCAACTGATCACTTATATGTTTATGCACTCAACCGACAGCATAGCCCATCTATTTTTCAATATGTTCTCGGTATTTATGTTCGGAATCACCCTCGAACGAGTGTTGGGGAGCAAACGGTATTTATTTTATTACATCTCTTGTGGCATCGGAGCCGCAATAGTTCAGGAAATCGTATGGGCACTTTCATTCAACGACATGCTCTTTTCCGGACTCGCCCGCGCCAATCTCATCCCGAGAGAAGAAATCGAATCGATATTGAGCATGCCTGAGTACGCATCACAATTAGCATCTTTATCATCCGATTTCGCCAATCAACTGATTACAATCGGAGCATCCGGAGCGGTGTTCGGCATATTGTTGGCCTTCGGCATGATATTCCCCAACCGACCGTTATACCTTATGTTTATCCCCATTCCAATCAAAGCCAAATGGATGGTACTCGGATATGGAGCCCTCGAACTGTTTTTCGGTGTCACACAAACACTCGACAGCGTTGCTCACTTCGCACATTTGGGAGGTATGATATTCGGATTTATAATGATTTGGTACTGGAAACGAAAAGGTCTTTTCAATGGCTTCTATTATTGACACCATAAAATATCGCTATCGCACAGGCTCAATGTTGATGAAATTGATTTTCATCAACATCGGAGTATTTATAGCGCTCCGACTTGGAGCAATAATCTGTATGCTATGCGGCATATCTGAACAATGGTGGTTGCGATGGGTTGAGCTGCCGTCCGACCCCGACCGATTGCTTTTAATGCCATGGACATTCATCACCTATATGTTTGCCCAATACGACATTCTCCACATCTTGTTCAACATGCTATGGTTGTATTGGTTCGGAAGCATATTCATGCTTACAGGGACATCCCGACGCATGGTAGCGCTATATCTTTACGGAGGTATCGGAGGAGCATTGGCATTTCTTGCCGTCTACAATCTGCTACCCGCATTTTCCGGAATTGACGGATGGCTGATTGGCTCATCGGCTTCAGTATTGGCAATCGTCACCGCGACAGCAATACTGCATCCCGACTACAAAATGGGACTTTTATTTCTCGGAGAAGTGTCATTGAAATGGGTGGCAATCGTCACTATCGGAATCGACTTGCTAAGCATCGGAGGAGTAAACGCAGGTGGCCATATAGCCCACATCGGAGGTGCGGTTGTTGGAGCGGTCTACGGGATAATGCTCAATCGCGGACGCGACATCACAAAACCATTAAACGCTCTGCTCGACCGTATCGTCAACGCATTCAAAGGAGCGACCGACCATCACACACGAGCCAAGGCAAATACTCGCCAACAGACTGGCAAGACCACTCAACACGCAGCCGACACAGCCGAGGCATCACTCGATGAAATACTTGATAAAATCAAAAAATCGGGCTATACATCATTGACCAATGACGAAAAACGTCGGCTATTTGAAGTAAGCAAAAAAATAAAATGAATTTTCGCGAAAAAATAACCAAACGCAATATCCAAATAGCAACCGGAATAGCCGTCAATGCATTCGCTGCAATCATTACGCTACTCGGTGCATACGGCGGATATATCTCGCCGAATGTCATGCCTGTAGCGTCGGTATTGGTAATGGCATTTCCATTGATATTGATTGCCGATGTCGTATTGATATTGGCTGATATTTGGTTGATGCGTAGATTGGCTGTAATCCCCGGTGCTGCAATCATTTTGTCGATAGGTGGCATACTGACTTTCTCTCCGATTAATTTGCCCCATGACGAATTGACCGAAGAGGAACAACAGCGCGAATTTACCATCCTCACCTACAATGTATTGAATTTCATAGACAACGAAAGCAAATATCCCGATGGCACCAACCGTACCATTTCTTATCTGCTATCGACAAATGCCGACATTCTTTGCTTGCAAGAATGTGAATACCTCTGTCCGTTCCCGCTCTACTGCGTCACTCGTGAGCAAGTCGACTCCCTGATGGAGCGATACCCATATCGACATATCGGTCGCAACGGACAATCCATGCTGTCAAAATACCCGTTTCTACCAATCCCCCTTCGGGTAAGCAAGGAAGATAATGCTGCAATGACGGCATTCCGCACCAATATCGACGGACATGTGGTGACGATATTCAATGTCCACCTTCAATCTCTCGGATTGACCGTAAGCGACAAAGAACTGTTTCTGAAAATGACAGGACTTGAGCCATCGCGAACATTGGCACATGTTCGCTCACAACTCATCGACAAACTTTTCTACGCATTCCGCATGCGAGCATCTCAAGCAGAGCGTATTGCCGTGTGGGTAAATGCATTCAAAAACGACAACATAATTTTATGCGGCGACTTCAACGACATCCCGGGTAGCTACGCCCACCGCACCATATGCGGTGCCGGACTCAGGGATGCCTACGACGATGCTGCAATAGGTCCGACCATCACCTACAATGCCAACCGATTCTATTTTCATATAGACCAAGTGCTTTATCACGGCGATCTCAAAGCGGTTAAAATCGAGCGCGGAGATATTCCATGCTCCGACCACTACCCTCTGTTGACCACATTCTTATGGAACGAGAACCTACGAAAACCTTGGGTCTTTCATTCCACATCAATGCCGATCGACACCACATACTATAAACCGAAAAAGGCGAGAAGACGATGAAAAAAGTCAGACCATTCCGAAATACCATCACATGGTCATTGCTGTCGCTCAACCTGATAGCAATAGCTGGCACTGTGTGGAGCGGCTATGGCGGAATGGCCAATCCCGAATCATCTCCCCTATCGGGACTGATGTGTCTTGCATTTCCTTTGTGGTTGATATTCGACATTATAATCATCGCATTGGATATATGGTTGCGCAAGCGAATGCTACCTCTTGTCTTTGCCGGACTGATTGCTACGGCAGGTCCGCTGATGACATATTTCCCGGTCAACATCTCCCACAAAACTTTGACCGAAGAAGAGCAATCGCGCACATTCTCCATATTGGCCTACAACGTAATGAATTTTTCCGACAACGATAGTATATACCCCGAATCGGGCAACAGAACGATGGACTATATCCTATCGACCGATGCCACAATGATATTTCTTTCGGAAGTAGTAACGAATAAAGTTCTTAAGAAATATAATATTACACAAGCTCAACTCGACTCCATCAAAGCCCGCTATCCTTACCAAAACAAAGGATACGACGGATTAAAATTTTTGTCAAAATATCCGTTTGAAGAAAAAATTTTTCCCCGTGATACCGACTACCGAGCCGAGATGTCAAGATACACAGTCGATATCGACGGACAAAAACTAATAGTCTACGGTGTGCATCTTCAATCCCTCGGACTTAAATCCGACGACCAAAAGCTATTTCGAGAATTGACAGATATGAACATCCGCAAGCAAGAAATAAAAGGTGTGCGTAGCCGGCTATTGTCAAAATTCAAATATGCCAACGTGATGCGGACGTCGCAAATACGCCGACTACTCGACGATATGGGCACATTAGACGGCAACATCATCGTATGCGGAGATTTCAACGACGTCGCAGGTTCATATTGCCACCGACTGTTCACCAATGCCGGATTCAAAGATGCCTATACCGAGACAGCCTTCGGCCCGACTATCACCTATCATGCCAATCACTTTCTGTTTCATATCGACCATGTGCTTTACCACGGTAATATAACTCCGATAAGCACATCTCGCGGCAATATCAAATCGAGCGACCACTATCCGATAACTGCCACGTTTATATGGAACGAACAGTTCTAAAAGAATTTTACATATTTATTAATCATATCATAACAGCAATGAAAACCAAATTATTAACCATGACAGCCGCTTGCGCCATTATCGGTGCGGCAGTCACTACCACTTCAGCCATGGCACAAGAAAAACCTACCCCCGTAAAGCCCGACCGGATTAATCCGTTCGTAGCTCCATATTCAACACCGTACGAAATTCCTCCGTTTGAAGAGATTAGATACGAAGATTATATGCCGGCCATTAAAGCAGGCATTGCCGAACAACGGGCACAAGTGGAAGCCATTGTAAACAATCCCGATACTCCCACTTTTGAAAACACAATTCTCGCACTCGACAATTCAGGCGAATTGCTCGAAAAAGCATTCATTGTATTTGCCGCCCTCGACGAGTCGATGTCATCGCCCGAAATGGTTGCCATCGCAGAAGAAGCATATCCGATGATTTCGCAACTTTCCGACGAGATTTCGATGAACGATCGTCTTTTCACTCGTGTAAAATATCTTTACGACAATAAAGATATTCTCGGTTACAACACAGCTCAGAAGCGAGCTATCGACAACAAATATAAATCATCGGTACGCAGTGGTGCACTTCTTAGCGATGCTGACAAAGACGCTCTCAAAAAAATCAACACCGAGCTTACCGACCTATATCTCAAGTTTAACAAAAACTTGCTCAACGCCACCAACGAATTCCAGATTGTAGTTGACGACAAAGCTCAATTATCAGGACTTCCCGCATCTTCTGTCGCAGTTGCAGCCGAAGAAGCCTCATCCAGAGGCCTTGAAGGAAAATGGGTATTCACTCTCCACGCTCCCAGTCGTCTCCCCGTACTCCAATATGCCGACAATCGCGAGCTCCGTCGTTTGATGTATCAAGGCTACACTTCGCTTGCATCTTCTGGCGAATACGACAATCGCCCCGTCATCAACCAAATAGTAAAAACACGTGCCGAAAAAGCCAAATTACTCGGATTCGACACCTATGCAGCATATATGATCGACAACGTAATGGCAAAAACCGTTGATGCTGCCGAAAACCTCCTTCTCCAAATATGGAAGCCGGCCATCGCTCGTGTAGCCGAAGAGGTGGCTGAAATGCAAGCTATTGCCGACCGCGAAGGAGGCAATTTCAAGATTGCACCTTGGGACTACTACTATTATGCCGAAAAAGTTCGCCAAGACAAATATGCGCTTAACGAAGACGAAGTACGCCAATACTTCCAAGTCGACAGCGTGCTCGGCGGAGTATTCTATATGGCTAACAAACTCTACGGAGTGACATTTACCGAACTCCCCGATGCACCCAAATATCATCCCGAAGTAAAGGTATATGATGTGACCGATACCAAAGGGGAACATGTTGCAGTATTCATGACCGACTATTTCCCGCGCGCATCTAAGCGTCAAGGAGCATGGATGAGCGAATTTAAAGGCGCATACGTAAAAGAAGATGGCACCGATGTTCGCCCAATCATCTACAACGTGGGCAATTTCACCAAACCGACCGCCGACACCCCGTCGCTTCTCACCATCGACGAAGTTGAAACCATGTTCCACGAATTTGGTCACGGACTTCACGGCATGCTCACACGCGCTCACTACAAAAGCCAAGCCGGCACCAACGTTGACCGCGACTTCGTAGAGCTCCCGTCACAAATCCACGAACATTGGGCTTTTGAGCCTGAAATGCTCAAAATCTATGCACACCACTACAAAACCGGTGAGGCAATGCCCGATGAATTGATTGCCAAACTTGCTGCCGCAGCAACTCACAACCAAGGCTTTGCCACTACCGAACTCGTCGGAGCCGCACTCCTCGACATCGAATGGGGCAAACTCAACGATGGAAATGACGTTGACGTAGAAGCATTCGAAAAGCAAGTGAAAGAAAAACTCAATATGCCGGCTGAAGTAGAATTCCGTTACCGCAGCCCATATTTCAAGCACATCTTCGGTAGCGACGCTTATGCATCAGGCTACTACACCTATCTTTGGGCTGAGGTACTCGATGCCGACGGATTTGAGTTATTCAAAGAAAAAGGAATTTTCGACCAAGCAACAGCCGACGCCTTCCGCAAATATGTACTCGAAGCCGGAGACTCTGAAGATCCAATGGTATTATACATAAAATTCCGCGGACAAAAACCGTCGGTCGATGCACTTCTCCGCAATCGCGGCCTGAAATAAATTTCAATTATAAGAATTATTGTGCTAACTTTGTCGCAATTTCAATTTTATCATCATGAGATTAATCATCGAACAAAACTACAACGAAGTATCGCGTTGGGCAGCCAACTATGTAGCGGCACGCATCAATGAAGCGGCTCCGACTGCCGAGCATCCTTTCGTTCTCGGATGTCCTACCGGAAGTTCTCCGCTTGGAATGTATCGCGAACTTATCAACCTTGTCAAAGCAGGGAAAGTGTCATTTCGCAACGTTGTCACATTCAACATGGACGAATATTGCAATCTTCCTCGCGAACACAGCGAAAGCTACCACTCATTCATGTGGAACAACTTCTTCTCACATATCGACATACTTCCTGAGAACGTAAACATTCTTAACGGCAACGCGCCCGACCCCGTGGCGGAATGCGCTGCATACGAAGAGAAAATCCGTTCTTACGGCGGTATCGACCTGTTCCTCGGTGGCGTAGGTCCCGACGGACACATTGCATTTAACGAACCGGGGTCATCTCTCACCTCACGCACCCGCATGAAAACCCTCACGCAGGACACCATCATCGCCAACTCACGCTTCTTTGAAGGCAATGTCGACCTCGTCCCGAAGACCGCTCTCACTGTCGGAGTAGGCACCGTCATGGATGCTCGCAGCGTTCTCCTCATCGTTAATGGCTACAACAAAGCCCGCGCACTCCAACACGGAGTAGAGGGCAGCGTGTCGCAGATGTGGACAATCTCCGCATTGCAAATGCACCCCAAAGCAATCATCGTTGCCGATGAAGATGCCTGCATGGAATTGAAAGTATCAACATATAAATACTTCAAAGACATCGAGCGCAACAATCTCGACCCCGATTCTCAACTTTAATCCACATAGAAGAATCATATTCGTAAAACGCCGGAGAGCAATTTGCTTCCCGGCGTTTTCTACTGAATTGAACTTTTTTCAGACCAAAATTAAACTTTTTGCTACAAAATCAATCTTATCTATAAACAAACAGTATTAACATCTCAAACATTATATAACCATGAGAAGATTTTTACGCATAGCCACAGTAGCATTTATATGCGGGATACTCATTGTCCCGCCGGTTGAGGCGCAAAATCGTCGCGGAAGCCAAAGCCAACGCACCGAACGCAGCTCTTCCTCATCGCGCAACCGACCGAGCAACAACAGCAACTCAGGGCGCAACAGCTCCGGCAGCCAAAGTAATCGTCGCGGCAATCAAAGTTCGGAAAACCGCCCCGGAAACAGCGGCAATAATACACCATCCAACAAGCCAAACAATAGCAACCGACCGAGCAACTCAAATCGTCCGAGCGGAAATAACAACCGCCCTAACAATAATAGACCAAGCAACAGCCGCCCGGCAAGTCCGAGCCGTCCGAACAACAATCGGCCCGGCAACAATGGTCCTCATGCACCGGCAATTCGTCCGGGGAGACCTCAACGCCCGTCGCACATGGCACCGCCACCCCGCCCCCATCGTCCGGTAGCAAGCCCTTGGAGCCGCCCATTGCCACCGCAATCATGGCGCCCATATCGCGGATGTCCGGTCATAAACAGCATTCTCGGCATCACGTTCGGCACCACGATAGCCGTATCGCTCGACTATCTGTTCAACCAAGGTTATACGGTAGACGGATACAACAGGGATGTAGTGTATCTTCGCGACGTCTCCGAAATGTCATATTTCTGGCCGGACGCCACACTCTACTATAACTCTACCGGTCTTGAACGTTCGGAATTCATATACTCCACAGGATACAACGACAACTCTCGCTACAACAACTTATACACATCGTTGGTAGCCCAATACGGTTCTCCGGTAAGCTATCGACACAACGGAAATACGAGCTGCGTCACATGGTTCGGCTACAACAACGGATACATCTCCCTTGAATACCGCCCCATGTACACCAATAGTGGAGCACTACGCTACTACACCACACTCACCTACGGCAACTAATGCGTAGCAAAATATTTCCATAGCGGAGCCACCATCAAGGCTTGACGGATGAGGTCGTCGCGAAGCATCGCGACGACCTCATCGCGTTCAAAGAAATGAACGGTTATATCCTCCGTCGCTTCAAGATGCTGTGTAGAGATCTGCTCCACCCCGATGGCGAGAAAAGTGTGACTCGTATTATTCATTGAACTGGGATTGGGACATGTAGTCATAAACTCAGACCATTCTCCCCCTCCAAAACCGGTCTCTTCATACAATTCGCGCCTCGCCGCCTCAAGAGGAGTCTCACCGGAATCCATTACTCCGGCGCAAAGTTCATAATGCGTCTCCTGTATACCATGGCGATACTGCCGCACCATCACAAACTTACCCTCGCGAGTAATTGCAATCACATTTATCCAATCCGGATATTCCAAAATATAATATTCCGGACACTCTGCCCCTGTGGGGAGCTTCACATGGTCGCGACGAGCCGTAAGCCACGGACGCTTAATGAGATACTCGCTATGGAGTATTTCCCACTTTCTGTCATCAGTCTTCATCATATATAAATAACGGCATTCACGCAGTCGTATTGTTTGAGATATTTAACTAATAAAAAGTTGTAAAGGCGGTATTTTGTCGCTACATTTGCGGTAAACTAATCCAATTACAAAAAACAAAGCATAAAATTATGAAGGAATTAAAAGGTTCTAAAACCGAAAAAAACTTGCAAGAGGCATTTGCCGGTGAGTCAATGGCTCGCAACAAATATACCTACTACGCATCTAAGGCAAAAAAAGAAGGTTTCGTACAGATAGCCAACATCTTTGAAGAAACTGCAAACAACGAAAAAGAACACGCCAAAATATGGTTTAAACTCCTCCATGGCGATGATGTTCCCGAAACAGCAGCCAACCTTCTCGATGCAGCTCAAGGCGAAAACTACGAATGGACTGACATGTACGCACGTTTTGCAGAAGAAGCCCGCGAAGAAGGATTTACCAAAATCGCTGCCCTTTTTGACCTCGTAGGCAAAATCGAAAAAGAACACGAAGCACGCTACCGCAAGTTGCTCGCCAACGTAGAAGGCGAACTCGTATTCTCTCGCGACGGCGACTGCATCTGGGAATGTGCTAACTGCGGTCACATCGTAATCGGCAAGAAAGCACCTGCAATCTGCCCCGTATGCAAGCACCCCCAAGCCTACTTCCAAATCAAGGCTCAAAACTATTAATTCAGATTATAGTTACTATCAAACAATACTCCGGCGGATGCGACGAAAAAACTGTCGCATCCGCTTGTATTATAGAAAATTATGTCGTAACTTTGCGCCCGCAAGTTATAGACCAACATAATGTCTGACTTATTAATTAACTTATTTATTAACTAATTTATTAATGAACGAATTAAAAAATTCACCCATCGAAGATTTCGATTGGGATGCCTTTGAAAAGGGCGAAACTCAAGGTGAAAAGACCCGCGAAGAGCTTACCAAGACCTACGACGAGTCTCTCAACACCGTTAAAGACAAAGAAGTAATCGAAGGTACTATCATCTCGCTCAACAAGCGCGAAGCTGTAGTTAACATCGGTTACAAGAGCGACGGCATCATCCCCGTCAACGAATTCCGCTACAACCCCGACATCAAAGTTGGCGACGTTGTTGAGGTATTCATCGAAAACCAAGAAGACCGCAAAGGTCAACTTATCCTCTCTCACAAGAAAGCTCGCGCTTCTCGCTCTTGGGATCGCGTAAACCAAGCTCTCGAAAACGACGAAATCATCAAGGGTTACATCAAGTGCCGCACTAAGGGTGGTATGATTGTTGACGTATTCGGCATCGAAGCATTCCTCCCCGGTTCTCAAATCGATGTGAAGCCCATCCGCGACTACGACATCTTCGTAGGCAAAACGATGGAATTCAAAGTCGTTAAAATCAATCAAGAATTCAAGAATGTTGTTGTATCTCACAAAGCCCTCATCGAAGCTGAGCTCGAACAACAGAAGAAAGATATCATCGCTAAGCTCGAAAAAGGTCAAGTACTTGAAGGTACCGTTAAGAACATCACTTCTTACGGTGTATTCATCGACCTCGGTGGCGTAGACGGTCTTATCCACATCACCGACCTCTCTTGGGGACGTGTTAATCATCCCGAAGAAGTTGTGGCTCTCGACCAAAAGCTCAACGTCGTTATCCTCGACTTCGACGACGAAAAGAAGCGCATCGCTCTCGGTCTCAAGCAACTTCAACCCCATCCATGGGATGCTCTTGACGCAAACCTCAAGGTTGGCGACAAGGTTAAGGGTAAAGTTGTCGTTATGGCTGACTACGGCGCATTTATCGAAATCGCTGCCGGCGTAGAAGGTCTCATCCACGTTTCTGAAATGTCTTGGTCACAACACCTCCGTTCAGCTCAAGACTTCATGAAGGTTGGCGACGAAATCGAAGCTGTAATCCTCACCCTCGACCGCGACGAACGCAAGATGTCACTCGGCATCAAGCAACTCAAGAACGATCCTTGGGAAAACATCGAAACCAAATATCCTATCGGTAGCCAACACACCGCTAAGGTACGCAACTTCACCAACTTCGGTGTATTCGTTGAAATCGAAGAAGGCGTTGACGGTCTTATCCACATCAGCGACCTCTCTTGGACCAAGAAGATCAAACACCCGAGCGAATTTACTCAAATCGGTGCCGACATCCAAGTTCAAGTTCTCGAAATCGACAAGGACAACCGTCGCTTGAGCCTCGGTCACAAGCAACTCGAAGAAAATCCCTGGGATGTATTTGAAACCCTCTTCACCGTTGGTAGCGTACACGAAGGTACTATCGTAGAAATGCTTGAAAAGGGCGCAGTTATCTCACTCCCCTATGGCGTTGAAGGTTTCGCCACTCCCAAACACCTCGTTAAGGAAGATGGCAGCCACGCTAAGGTTGAAGAAAAACTCGAATTCAAGGTAATCGAATTCAACAAGGAAAGCAAGCGCATCATCCTTTCTCACAGCCGCATCTTCGAAGATGAAGCTAAAGCAGAAAAGGCTGAAGCTAAGAAAGCTAAGCGTCAAAGCAAGCAAAGCGAAAGCGCTCCCGCGCTCAACACTACGCTTGAAAAGACCACCCTTGGCGACCTCGAAGAACTCGCAGCTCTCAAGGAAAAGCTTTCAGGCAAGAAATAATCATCCACTGATTATAATTCTCCCAACAGGGTGCCTCATCGGCACCCTGTTTTTTTTTGCAAATACCCCCATTTTCATCACATAAATGTGTTATCTTTGTCAATCAATTCATCATACATATTTTTTGAATTAGACACGGATAATAAAATATCTGTGATTATTCATTCAAAAGTCCACGCATTTAGAAAACCCAAGTAATATGCAGTGTATCAGCAATTTAATCAATAGGGGGGGGGGTAAGTAACCGCTCCTCAAATTTTGAGCTATATCGCATCATCTGTATGTTAATGATTGTCGCTCATCACTTTGTAGTAAATTCAGGATTATCAGAGACTCCTATGAGTACGAATCCAGCAGCAGTAAATACCATCTATTTATGGTTATTCGGGATGTGGGGCAAAACTGGCATAAATTGCTTTCTCCTTATCACAGGATACTTTATGTGCAATAGCAATATTTCGCTTAGAAAATTTGTCAAATTAATGCTGTGGATATATTTTTATAAACTTATCATTTTCACAATTTTCCTATACACAGGATATGAAACACTCTCATTGACAAGCTTATTCAGATTAATAATGCCTGTTTGGGGATTCCACACCAATTTTACAAGTTGTTTTATAGGATTCTGGTTAACAATCCCTTTTTGGAACATACTCATACAGAATATGACAAAAAAACAACATCTGTTGCTTTTAATTTTACTTCTAAGCATATACACACTATTAGGCTCTATCCCATCATTTTCCGTTACAATCAATTATATAACATGGTTCGGAGTTATATACCTAATAGCCTCTTATATAAGACGGTATCCCAATAAAACATTTGATTGCCGAAAACTTTGGGGATGGAGTACTTTAGCAACTATAACATTAGCATGTTTGTCTATGTTATTTACAATTGCCATCGGAATTAAAAGCACATTATTCTTTGTATCAGATAGTAATAAGTTCTTTGCCTTAGCTGTGGCTGTAACAAGCTTTTTATGGATTAAAAATATTAATCTCGCTTATAATAGAGTCATAAATGCAATCGGCGGCTCTACGTTTGGGGTCCTACTAATTCATGCAAATTCCGATGCAATGAGACAGTGGCTATGGAAAGATAGTGTAGATTGTGTCGGACATTATGCTCTTCCTCTCCCCCAACTCATTCTTTTCAGTATTGGGACAATACTCGCTATATTCTGCGTCTGTACAATAATCGATGTATTAAGAATAAGACTTTTTGAAAAGCCTTTCTTCAATTGGTACGACAAGAAGCCGAGATTTCAGAAAGTCAAATCTCTCTTGTCATAACGGACATAAATAAAGATGCCGAACCCGCAAAGGCTCGGCATCTATCGCGTAATAAATATTTATGGTTAGATTATTCGTCGTTACGACGGTTGTTGTCACGGCGAGGACCGCGATTATTATCGCGACGAGGGCCACGGTCGCCATCACGACGAGGTCCGCGATCACCGTCACGACGCTGAGGACGCGGTGCGCGTTCACGTTCCACATAGCCTTCGGGCTTTTCTTGAAGTGCACGCATCGACAAACGATACTTACCGGTCTTCTTATCAATTTCAATGAGCTTAACTTCTACGGTGTCACCTTCAGCAAGACCAGACGCTTCCATCGAGTCAAGTCGTTCCCAGCTGATTTCCGAAATATGGAGGAGACCATCGCGGTTAGGCATAAATTCCACGAACGCACCAAATTCCAAAATAGAACGAACTTTACCGGTATATACCTTACCTTCTTCAGGAAGTTCTACGATAGCATTTATCATAGCCAATGCCTTATCGATAGAAGCCTTGTTAGCTGCGGCAACTTCGATATAACCATGGTCGTCAATTTCGTCGATAGAAACAGTTGCACCACTCTCTTCTTGAATACCTTGTATAATCTTTCCGCCCGGGCCGATTACAGCACCAATGAGATCCTTAGGAATAGTCATTGTCACGATGCGAGGCACATGGGGCTTGTAATCTTCGCGAGCTTCGGGAATAGTCTCGTTGATGATATTAAGGATGTGGAGACGTCCGTCGCGAGCCTGAAGAAGAGCCTTTTCAAGCACTTCATAGCTAAGACCGTCGCACTTGATATCCATCTGAGTTGCGGTAATACCATCGACAGTACCTGTCACCTTGAAGTCCATATCACCAAGGTGGTCTTCATCGCCAAGAATATCGGAGAGAATTGCATACTTCACATTGTCGGTATCCGAGATAAGACCCATTGCAATACCTGCTACAGGCTTTTTCATCTTCACACCGGCATCGAGGAGCGCGAGAGTACCGGCACATACGGTAGCCATCGAAGATGAACCGTTAGATTCCAAAATATCACTTACAATGCGACATACATAAGGAAATCCCTCGGGGAACATGCGTTTCAATGCGCGATGTGCAAGGTTACCATGTCCCACTTCGCGACGACCTACGCCACGAGTCGGCTTAGCCTCTCCGGTAGAGAAGGGAGGGAAATTATAGTGAAGGAGGAAGCGTTCGCGACCTTCGTTGAGTACATCATCAAGGATTTTCTCGTCAAGTTTGGTACCGAGAGTCACTGTAGCGAGAGCCTGAGTTTCACCGCGGGTGAATACAGCCGAGCCGTGAGGTCCGGGGAGATAGTCGGTTTCACACCAGATAGGACGGATTTCAGTCGTCTTACGACCATCCAAACGAATACCCTCATCGAGGATGCAACGGCGCACAGCTTCGCGCTCTACATCGTGGTAGTAACGCTTGATCATGCTCGTCTTAGCTTCTTGCTCCTCTTCTGAAAGAGCTGCGATATACTCGTCGCGGATAGCATCAAACGATTCTTGACGCCAATGTTTGTCGGCACAACCGGCCTTAGCTACCGCATAAGCTTTGTCGTAGCACTTATCGTGTACATCCTTGCGGAGTTCTTCATCATTTACTTCATGGCAATATTCACGTTTTGCGATGCCGACAGCTTCAGCCAATTCCAACTGAGCCTTGCATTGCTCTTTGATGGCAGCGTGAGCAGCCTTGAGAGCGTTAAGAAGGTCGGTTTCCGACACCTCATCCATTTCGCCCTCCACCATCATGATATTGTCGTAGGTAGCACCTACCATAAGTTCCATATCTGCCTTTTCAAGCTGTTCGAAAGTCGGGTTGATAACGAACTCGCCGTCTACACGAGCCACTCGCACTTCCGAAATAGGGCCATTGAAAGGAATGTCGGATACAGCGATTGCTGCAGATGCAGCAAGACCGGCCAATGCATCAGGCATGTCTACGCCATCCGACGAATACATCGTTATGTTGACAAACGTGTCTGCGTGATAATTATCAGGAAAAAGGGGACGAAGCACGCGGTCAACCAAACGTGCCGTCAAAATCTCATAGTCCGAAGCGCGACCCTCACGTTTGAGGAATCCGCCGGGAAAACGCCCGAAAGAAGAGAATTTCTCCTTATACTCTACTTGGAGGGGCATAAAGTCCACATCCTCACCGGCTTCCTTTGCCGATACTACAGTTGCCAAGAGCATCGTTCCGCCCATGCGCAACTCAACCGCTCCATCGGCTTGCTTGGCAAGTTTGCCTGTCTCGATCGTAATCTCACGACCGTCATTAAGCACGATGGTTTTCTTAATTGGATTTACCATAAATATTTATTCTTATTTCTTCTTATAAAAATCATGCAAAGTTACACAAAATGCCACTGACTACCAATTTATAACCAATCAAAAAAACATCAAAGCGGACAAAATCCTCGCAAAAACTGCAATTCATTTGTCCGCTTATAGTTATTTCCTTAAAAATCTATTTATTTTCGCTTGAATATCGTCTCATGCCTATTACGGCAAAAATCAACAGCACAATAGCCGGAATGATTATTGCCATTCTTATATCTTTATCACAACCCAATCGGGATAAGACAAAGACACCTATAATAAGTGCCATAGCCACTACAAATATCACTTTGATAAGAACTTTTACATTAGGAGCAAAAAAGCCTCGTTTTTCTTTATATTCGACATAAGATGCAACAACGGCACAAGCTAAGGCCACACCCAAACACAGCCATGTCCAAAAATCATCTCTTGATGACACTAATACATACGCCAAAGCAGAAATCCATCCGACGTTCCTTACTACTGAATACAATTTTTCCATTTTTATTCCTCCTTAATTTTTAAGTTCTGTGCACAAATCACTTTCTCCGGTCATTGTCTACAAAAAGCAATCTCAAAAGCACATTTCAGGTTAATTCTATCGCAAATGTACAAAACTTACGGAATCTACAACCATACCGACACAAAATTCTTATTCTCAGTTACCAAAACTATTATTGATTTTTTACTACCTTTGTCATACTATGCGTCACCTTATTTCTATATTGCTTATTTTGTCGACCGCCATTGATGTGTCGGCACAACTGATTTTCACCGACTCCATCTCCGAAAATGAGGAGATATTCAGCCTAAGTATTCAGCCGGAATACGATGATTCCTATTTTGAGAATCTGCTCCTTTCGGTCGATCCCACCGCTCTTTCATCCCGTCGGCTCACCGACGATGACTACCGCGAAGTGGCGGAAGAACTTGGCATCGACGTTGCTGCGATGAAAGCGGTCGTGGAGATTGAGGCCGGGACATCCCACAAAGGCTTCACTCCCGATGGCAAGCCCATCATCAATTTCGATTTATCGATGTTTCGCATATTCGCACGTCGCCGAGGCATCGCACTCGCCCCTTACGCGAAAAGCCATGCCGTGGTATTTGCATCAGCCAACGTTCGTAAATACGGCTCCCGGCAGGCAGCTCAATATGCCCGTTTGGATGCCGCAATGACCATCGACTCAATCACGGCGATTTATGGCACATTTTGGGGAATGTTTCAAATAGGAGGCTTCAACTGGCAGAAGTGCGGAGCATCCTCTCCCGATGACTTTGTAAAACGCATGAGCCGCTCCGAACGTGAACAGCTGCATATGTTTGCCCAATTCATCACTTCATGTAATCTCGTACGCTATCTTCGCAGCCACAACTGGAGTGAATTTGCACGGCATTATAATGGACCGGGCTATGCCCGCCACTCTTACCACACTCGACTCGCTCGTTCCTACGCCCGCCATTCAAAATAAAAAAACAGGGTAGCCGATATTCGACCACCCTGTAAGATATTCAAAAAACTGATTTTGATTTTCCTTAATTTGCTCCTGCCACTTTCTTTAAAATGAGAGCAAGATGATCCCAGAATTTAACCACTGCCGGGATATGCATCTTCTCCGACGGAGAGTGTACGCCACGTAATGTCGGACCAAACGACACCATATCCAGATGAGGATACTTCGAGAGGAATAGTCCACATTCCAAACCGGCATGAATAGCCTTGATAGCCGGCTTCACATTGAACAACTCTTCATATGCATCAGCAGCAATATTCATAATAGCAGAGTTCATGTTAGGTGCCCATCCGGGATAACCATCGCCATGCGAAACAGTTGCTCCGGCCATTACAAACAAAGCCTCTACCTGACGAGCGATGTCCCACTTGCGAGATTCCACCGAACTGCGTTGGCTTGTAGTCACCAATATTTGATTGCCGTCGAGCATCTTCACAGAAGCAAGGTTGGTCGAAGTTTCCACCAATCCTTCGAGATCGTGACTCATCGAGATTACGCCATGAGGACACGCATAGAGCGAGCGAATCAAGCGAGCCGTCGTATCGGCATCTATAGCATATTCAGGCTTTTCAGCACTCTCGATTGTGAGTTTCATCTCAGGATCGGTAGAGTGATATTCGTTTTCTATTTCAGCCACATAATTATTGAGAGCTACCACTACCGACTCCTTATCGGCCGATTTCACTCCAAAGGTAGCGTGGGCATCGCGAGGAATTGCATTGCGAAGATTTCCACCGCCGATAGCTGTCAGTACAACATCATGTTCGAGCGAGAGGTTAAACAAGAAGCGAGCGAGCAGCTTATTAGAGTTGGCGCGACCTTCATGAATATCGCAACCGGAGTGACCTCCACTGCCGCCCACAAGGTTAAGATTGAAATAGTGGAAATCAGCAGGAGCAAGTTCACGCTTATAATCAAATGTGATAGTGGTATCAACACCGCCGGCACAGCCCACAAAGAGCTCGCCGTCATCCTCAGAATCGAGATTGAGAAGTATCGTTCCCGAAATCATTCCTTCGCCAAGATTATTGGCTCCGGTAAGACCGGTTTCTTCATCCACGGTAAAAAGAGCTTCTACCGGACCTGCTACAAGGTCCTTATCTACCATCACTGCAAGAGCAGCAGCCATACCGATACCATTATCAGCTCCGAGCGTAGTACCATCGGCATGTACCCATTCACCGTCTACAATTGTGGTGATAGGATTGTTTTCAAAGTCAAACGACTTGTCATTAGACTCGCACACCATATCCATGTGAGCTTGAAGTATCACGGTAGGAGCATTCTCGCATCCTGCCGATGCGGGGCGAGACATCACTACATTTCCAATAGCGTCGGTCTTTACCGCGATGCCATGTTTTGCTGCAAAATCGAGCAAATATTGGCGTATTTTTTCTTCCTTCTTAGAAGGGCGAGGCACTTTAGTAATCTCGTCGAAAATCGACCAAATCAATGCAGGTTTTAGTTCTTTGATTGTCATAATGAATTAATGTATTAGAGATGAAATTTTATGTTCATATCGCTTTACCAAAAGAGAAATAATGTTAAATTTTCTCGAATTGGCACTCTAAGTTACAAAATAAAATTTACATATGGCAAATATTTTAGATACCTTTCATATATTTGCATTGCAAAAACGTATTCGCGCCTTGAAAATCATATTGATTGCCATATTTTTGCTGGCTTTAGCCGTAGTAATGCTCGGTGTAAAAGTTTTTTTCGTCAAAGGCGGAAAATTTCCATCGGGTCATGTACACGATTTGCCGGCATCAAAGTCGCGAAGCAACAAAGCGAATAAATAAAAAAATTAACCTTATACAAAAACAAAAGACATTATAATGAAGAAATTAGCACTCGTTGCCAAGTCACTATTACTCATGATGACAGTAGTTACCGCATCATGTTCGAACAACCAATCAGATAACGCAACAGCTACCAGCACTGCATCAAACGACTCTACCTCTTCTCTCAATATCCGTTTTGTCGATGGAGATTCAATCGCAGTAAACTACAATCTTGCAAAAGATCTCAGCGAACTCCAAATCCGTGCGATGAACAAAATCGAAAATGCTCAACGAGCTAAAGCACAAGAAATCCAAAAATTCGGCACTCAAATCGAACAAAAGATGCGTTCAAACGGGTATCTTTCTGAAGCAAGTTATAATGCCGACGT
The DNA here is from genome assembly GCA_045133615.1 of Muribaculaceae bacterium. Taxonomy (GTDB): domain Bacteria; phylum Bacteroidota; class Bacteroidia; order Bacteroidales; family Muribaculaceae; genus M3. The sequence goes on from JBGUUQ010000134.1 coordinate 19,173, forward strand.
TCAAAAACTCAACAAGATGCAGCAAGATGCCGAAACTTACTTGGCCAATCTTCAACGCAACGCTCAACAAGAACTTATCCAACAACAAATACAATTAAACGATTCTATCCAATCGTTTATCAAAGACTATAACGCAAAGAAAGGCTACGATGCAATCATCCTCCGCAGCGCCGGTCTCTATTTCAATCCCGCGCTCGACATCACTGCTGAAGTGATTGAAGGTCTTAATGCCCGTTACAACAAAGTTGACGACAAATAATCATAAAATAGTAAAATAATTTTTCGTTTCATAATGCGAGAGTACCGACGTGCGTCGGTGCTCTTGTTTTTTATTCCATTGTCGTTTGCCTGACTCTCGATGGTAACAACCTTCACAATCCCCACAAACAGCATCTATATAAATAACACGGTCGAGTACTCAAACGCACTCGACCGTGTCTCACACAAAATTCAAGGGTTAGTATCAATTGATTATTTCTTCGAGATGATTACTGCCGCACCACCGCTCGCCACCAAACGTAGAGGAAGCACTGATGCCGAAGTCACATCTATGTCGGTAATCTTCACAGGATATGGATTGGTCATATAGTCGGCACCTTCGCCGTCGGCAAATACTCTCGCCACATATTCCGTATCCGGGTCGAGGAACGACAACGGCATGTCGAAATCATGTGCATTTTGACCCGTTATACTGCCCACATACCATGTATCACTATTACGATCCTTGCGTGCGATTGTCACATATTCACCGATTTCAGCTTCGGGAACAACAGTTAGTGACCAATTTGCAGGGCATCGATATAAGAATTCAAATTCAGGATGTCCTTCATAATTCTCTATCATATCCGACGACATCTGAAGAGGGCTGAACAATACCACTGCCAATGCAAGCTGTTTGGCGCGGGTGGTACGCGGACGAGTACCGGGAAGAGATGGATTGTCGTAATTGAACGTGCCGGGGGTAAAGTCCATCGGACCTGCAAGACCGCGAGTGAAAGGCAATGTCACTGTATGTTCCGGAGGATTACCACCATCGGGAGAGAACGCATCATATTCTTGACCGCGCACACCTTCCTGCGTCATCAAGTTGGGATATGTACGCTGCAATCCTGAAGGCATTGCCGGTTCATGGTTATCTATCATGATGTGATACTTAGCGGCCGTTTCAAGCACCTTGCGATAATGGCGAATCACATATTGACTGCCATGTATCTCCTTCTTATCGATACGTTTGCCCACATATCCGGTTTTTACCGTATTCACGCCAAGACGCTGATAGAATGCATACGCACTGTCCATCTGCTGCTCATAATTCGATGCAGCACCACCGGTCTCATGATGTCCGATAAGGCGTACACCCTTCTTGCGAGCATAGTCAGCTACTGCTTCTATATCAAAATCGGGATAAGCTTTCGTATAGTTGAACATGTGTCCGTTGACAGTCCAATCGCCATCCCATCCATAATTCCATCCCTCAACGAGAACACCATCGTATCCGTATTTGGCAGCAAAATCGATGTGGCGTAAAGCATTTTCGGTAGTAGCACCATGCTTTTCACCTTGATGCCATGTATATACTTTTTTGTGCATACCCCACCAAATACCCACATATCGGCTCGGCTCAATCCACGATGTATCTTCAATTTTACACGGTTCGTTGAGATTAAGCATCAATCGAGAAAGAATCAAATCGCCTGGTTTTTCCGCAATAATGACAGTTCGCCACGGCGACTGCATCGGAGCATGAGAAATCACCTTCTCCCCGGTAGACCATGGGATAAGATATGAATGCAGACGAGTGGTATTATCTTCTCCGACAAGATTCATCATCGCATAGTTGGTGAGATTGGCCTGATGGATTGTCACATACAAACTATCCGTCATTTTCATTGTCAACGGGGCACACACAGTATCGAGCTCGCTCACAAGCGACGGGCGATAAAGAGCCTCATAAAACTCATAATCCCATGGAATAGACCATGCCGTTGCATCATGAGCCAAAGAAAATTCGGTATTTTCATCCATTATAGTCACCGAGGTGAGATTTTCCTGTTCGGGAATCACATATCTGAAACCCAACCCGTCATCAAAGACTCTGAATACTATTGAGAACTTGTGATTTTCCTCTTCAAAGTCAACCGCCATCTCGTTGTATTTATTTTCGACGGTGATTTCCTCTCCCCAAGGCTGGTCCCACGTCTCTTCAAACGATGAATGAGTCAATTTATTTATTCGGGCATTTTGTCCGATAGTACACTCTTTCAAATCAAGAGACAAATACGACGTATCCATCACAGCCTGATTTTTATAATCGACCGTATAGAAAATTCGTCCATCCTTTGTTCCTACATTTACGATTATTTCCCCATCCGGCGAGGACACCGAAGTGTCGACCGGTCGGCAACTGTAACAGCAAAAACCTAAAGCCGCCACAGCTATGCCCATGCTTATTCTTTTCATTGATTTCATTATGAGTTTTGTTTGATCCGTTGTTTTTTGATTCTTTTTCTTTTACAAAATTAGCAACAAGCCGTCAAAAAGCCTACCCCGAAAACTCCACTTTACAAAAAATCTAAATTCGCACAACCGCAATACCACTATATATCAATCGTTTAGCCTTCCACCAAGGCTCATTTTATATAACTTTATTATCCCCTTTTCAACGCCGGATAATTGCAGTAATCCAACTTTTTTCGCCAAAAATTTGTTTATTCAACAAATGGTGTTAACTTTGCATCATCATTAAAAGGCATTATTTATATCGTTGCACCGATTTTTTTAATCTGCAAAATGATGCCTACCAATTTCCCTTTTTAACAACAACATTTTATCAACGATACGCCTGCGCATCAACAAGCGCGGTATCTTGGATGATTATAATATCGTCATACCCATTATTATTTCTATGTACAACATTTCCGATCTCAACGCAATGAGTGAGTCTGAACTCAAAACGATTGCGGAATCCATGGGACTTAAAAAGGTCGACTCTGTTGAAAAAGACGACCTCATTTACAAAATACTCGACCAACAAGCTATCAACGTAGCCACATCATCGGCTACGGAGAAAAAGCGTCGTAATGCCAAAGAACCAAAAGCAAAAAAAGAAAAAGTTCAACCGGCAGCGAAAAAAGACACAACAGAAGAAATCAATAATACACCGGAAGCAGTGTCAACTCCTGAGCCGATGACAGAAAATGCTCCGGCAGAACAAGTCGTGCCCGCGGAGCAACCGAAGCGTCGAGGTCGCAAATCCGAAAAAGCGCAGCAATCCTCTGTAGATGCGGAAATATCTGCCGAACAAACGAATATGGAGCCCCTCAACGAGACTACGGCAACTGAAGAACCCGTTGTTGAAACTTCCAAGCGTCGCAATCTAAAAGAAAGCGATGACCTCACATTGACTCCGCCGTTACCTCTCAACGACAATCAGACTCCGGAGTCAAACAACACCGATACTGCATCTACCACGGTAGAAACGACATCAGAAGTTACAGCAACTCCCGAATCAGGAAAAAACGCAGAAGCAGAATCGGAACAACAACCGACCAAGCCTAAAATGGACTTTAGTCCGAAAAATTCATCGCTGAGTTCATTCTTCCCCCGCACAGAAGGTCGCCGATTCGTTCCGCGCTCACAACGTGAAAAGGAAGAAGCGGCTGCAGCTGCGGCAATTGCTGCCGCCACCGCTCCTATCATTATCCATGAGCCGGGACAAGAGCCAAAGCCTCAACAACAGCCACAAGGCAAAAAGAAAAAAAATCGCAATAACAACAATAATAACCAACAACAGCAACAACAGCCGCAACCTCAAGAACCGCAATACACATTCGATGGTTTGCTCAACGCAATGGGCGTTCTTGAAGTCATGCCCGAAGGATATGGATTCCTACGCTCAAGCGACTACAACTATCTGTCGTCGCCCGACGATATATATGTGACACAAGCACAAATCAAGCAGTACGGACTGAAAGCCGGCGATGTTGTGGAATGTACGATTCGTCCCCCAAAAGAAGGGGAAAAATACTTCCCGATGAGTGCTGTTGACCGCGTAAACGGACGTTCACCCGAATACATCCGCGACCGCGTGCCTTTCGAGCATCTGACTCCGCTCTTCCCCGACGAAAAATTCGACCTCACCTCCGGCCGTTCGTGCAATCTGTCTACACGCGTTGTCGATATGTTCTCTCCTATCGGTAAAGGACAGCGCGCACTCATCGTTGCACCGCCCAAAACCGGTAAAACCATCCTTCTTAAGGATATAGCCAATGCGATTGCAGAAAATCATCCCGACACTTATATCATCATCCTTCTCATCGACGAACGTCCCGAAGAAGTGACTGATATGAGTCGCTCGGTAAACGCCGAAGTCATCGCCTCTACATTCGATGAACCTGCCGACCGCCATGTAAAGATTGCATCAATCGTACTCGAAAAAGCCAAACGCATGGTTGAATGCGGACACGACGTAGTTATTCTTCTTGATTCAATCACCCGTCTTGCACGTGCCTACAACACCGTATCCCCTGCTTCCGGAAAGATTCTCTCCGGTGGTGTGGATGCCAATGCGCTTCAAAAGCCGAAGCGATTCTTCGGTGCGGCTCGCAATATCGAAAACGGAGGTTCGCTCACCATCATCGCCACAGCATTGACCGAAACATCTTCAAAGATGGACGAAGTAATCTTCGAAGAATTTAAGGGAACCGGCAACATGGAATTGCAACTCGATCGCAAATTGTCGAACAAACGCATATTCCCGGCTGTCGACATTATGGCCTCATCCACACGCCGCGACGACCTTCTCCTTCGTCCCGAAACTCTCAATCGCATGTGGATTTTACGTCGATTCCTGTCCGACCGCAATTCCATCGAAGCAATGGAATTCATCAAAGACCGCATGGAACGCACATCGGACAACGACGAACTTCTTCGCACAATGGGTGACTAACAACATTACCAATGGCTTCTATACATAAAACCAATGTAGCCCGATTGCTCGACAAGGCCAAAATTCCATACGAACTTGTGCCTTACACCGTCGATGAAAACAATCTTGCTGCCGACCATGTAGCCGAAGAACTTGGTGAAGATATAAACCAAGTATTCAAAACGCTCGTGCTCCACGGCGACAAATGCGGATATTTCGTATGCGTCGTTCCCGGCAACGCTGAAGTCGACCTCAAGGCTGCCGCTCGTGCAGCCGGAGCAAAAAAAGCGGAAATGATACCTATGAAAGAATTATTACCGCTCACCGGATATATCCGCGGAGGTTGCTCGCCTATTGGTATGAAAAAGCCGTTTCCCACATATTTCCACACCACAGCTCTCGACTACGACACTATCTTTGTCAGCGCCGGACAGCGTGGTTTGCAACTAAAAATATCTCCAAAGGCACTTATCGATTACGTACGTGCCACAGTAGTTCCATTAACCGCTACACTCAAAGAAGATGAATAGTTTCGGTAAAATATTCCGTGTCACCACATTCGGTGAGTCTCACGGCACAGCCATAGGAGGAGTCATCGACGGAATGCCCGCAGGTATCCCCATCGACATCGACAAAATCCAATACGAACTCAACCGCCGCCGCCCCGGACAATCAAGCATTGTCACCGCACGCGACGAAAAAGACCGTGTCCAAATATTGTCGGGCCTTTACGAAGGTCGCACTACCGGCACCCCGATAGGATTTGTCGTCTTCAATGAAGACCATCACTCTGCCGATTATTCCGAAATAGCCCGCACGTATCGCCCGTCTCACGCCGACTTCACCTACACGTCGAAATATGGACTGCGCGATCCCCGTGGTGGCGGACGCTCTTCCGCCCGCGAAACAATATCGCGAGTAGTCGCCGGAGCATTTGCTCGACAAGCGTTGCAATCTATCGGCATCAACATATATGCCTATACATCGCAAGTCGGCTCTATTCGTCTTTCCGATGACTATACACGCTACAATCCTGAGGAAATCGAACGCAACATAGTGCGTTGCCCCGACCCGATTGTGGCCGAACAGATGATACAACTCATTTCCGACGTTAAAGCCGATGGAGACACCATAGGCGGCGTAGTAACCGGAGTGATAAAAGGATGCCCCGTAGGACTCGGAGAGCCGGCATTCGACAAACTCCACGCCTCTTTGGGTGCAGCAATGTTGTCAATCAATGCCGTCAAAGGATTTGATTATGGAATGGGGTTTGAAGGCATTGAAAACCGTGGAAGCCAAATGCTCGACACATTTATCAATAATGACGGGACAATCAGCACCTCATCAAACCATTCAGGCGGCATACAAGGTGGAATATCAAACGGTCAGGACATCTATTTCCGCGTTGCATTCAAACCGGTGGCAACACTTCTCCGCGAAGTGGAGACCATCGACTCCGATGGCAATGCAACGATACTGAAAGCTCGCGGACGCCACGATCCTTGCGTACTCCCGCGTGCAGTTCCTATCGTTGAAGCAATGGCAGCCATTGTCATTCTCGATGCCTACCTTGCCAACAAAACCACTCACATGTAATCATGGCTCAAGGATACCGCGATTTTGCCGATTTCCTTGCCGGATATTTCCCCTACAAGGTACAGAAGCTCGCTATAAATGCGGGCTTTACTTGTCCCAATCGCGATGGTTCAAAAGGGATAGGAGGATGCACCTATTGCAACAATCAGACCTTCAATCCTTCATACTGCGCTCCGCGTCTATCTGTTGCCGAACAGATTGAAGAAGGCAAGAGTTTTTTCGGGCGCAAATATCCCGACATGCGCTATCTCGCCTATTTTCAAGCATACACCAATACTCACGGCGATATCGACCGGCTCATGGCTCTATATCGCGAAGCATTGGCGCAACCGATGGTCGAAGGCCTTATAATCGGGACTCGCCCCGATTGTGTTCCCGATAAGTTACTCGACGAATTAGAATCACTGTCCCGCGAAAAATTCGTAATGATTGAGTATGGAGCCGAGACATCCCACAATGTCACCCTCGATCGCATCAACCGATGCCTCACGTGGGAAGATACCGTCGATGCCGTTACCCGCACCGTTGCCCGCCATATTCCCGTCGGACTACATCTTATCATCGGACTACCCGGAGAAGACGACCAAATGATTTTGGAGACAATCGACCGCATATCGGCTCTTCCTATCGACACAGTCAAACTCCACCAACTGCAACTCATTCGGGGTACCCGCATGGCCCGCGATATCGAGCAAGGGCTTTACGATGTCCCCGTTTTTACAGCCGATAGTTATATCGACCTCTGCTGCCGAATCATCGAACGCATATCGCCCTCAATAGCCATCGAGCGATTCGTATCGCAATCGCCCGACAATCTGCTCATATCGCCTCGTTGGGGGCTGAAAAACTATCAATTCACCAATTTGCTCAACAATCGTATAAAAGAAAATGGAATACGGCAAGGAACTCACCGTATTCCATAAATCACGATTAATCAATTCAATTAATTTCGACTCACGACCACCAGCGTTTCTCCGCTGTCCAAAGCCGACTTCAAATCTTTATCGCCCTTTGTCACTTTACAATTGCTCAACTCGTCGCCAAGTACGGTTTCAATCTTAATACGCCCTATTTCCACCTTCGCTTCTTTTCCGGCGATCGTTTTCACCGTATAAACGCTGAATTGCTGACCTTTGTACACTCCGATAGTCGTACCCAAATCGATATAAACGCTTTTTTGCTTATCTTTTTTCGATTCTCCAGCCTCTATAATAGAACCTGACAATGGGAATTTCCCATTATAATGCGATGCCACTTTGGCTGTCAATTGTTTTAGAGAATTGTCGATAGCCGTTTCTGCCGATGACACCCAGCTACCATCTCCACCAGAAATGCTGAACGTATGACTATCTACCACTTCTCCTGTATGAGAATCTTTAAGATTTACCATTACACTGACAAGACTTTTATAATACTGATTATCGGGCTTCCCTTTTTCAGAATTAGGTTCTGTTTTCGATGTTGTACTGATATTTGATATCACACCATCCACATAGAAAACCTCTTCTACCGAACCTACTGCAAAATCATCTTCAACAATATTGAATAATCTGACCTTACTGAGTCCTGAAACAATAGCGGCACGCACAGCATCAGCATATTGAGTCTGTTGAGTCGTCTTTTTTCCGGTTAGGGCCGTTGTAGCAATCGAGCCAAGTACATTCCCTACGTTTTTTTTCTCTTTCTTGGGAGTGTAAGTAAATCCCTCGACATAAACCCTACGCACAACGTTTTTTTCAGCCTGACCATAGGCGGACGAAAAAACCGACAACAACATTACGATAACTAATAATACACTTTTTCTCATCTTCCTTTTTTCTACTTTGTAATTACTGTTTTATTTCCATTGATTATATAAAAACCGGGAGCAAGACCATCGATGGTTGTATTCATTTTCACACCGGATATAGTATATATTTCATCTTCTTTCAATACCTTATCAATATTTACATCATCAATCATCCCCGACTCATCGTACATAATTGAGAACGTAAATAATTTTTCTTTCATATATGAATTAATGGCATACACAGGTACATCAATATTATAATTTCCCCAATCAAGGAAATCTTGATTATATTGATACGTAATATGTAATTCATCACCATCAATCGATGTATGGAGCCCGTGGCTAAACTCATCACATTCAATGTCGACATTAGAAGTAAACCACACTTCCAATCCCATTGCATCTTCTATATAATCACCAGGGACTATTGATATTTCCCCGCTCAATTTATCGGTATATATGGTCAAATCTTTGCCTTCTTTAAGAACAGGGGTAGGAATAGAAGAATTCAATGCTTTTCTCACTCTATAAGAAATCTCTACTCCACAAACTACATCGGGAGCACTTTTATCCCACACATTCAGCGCAATGGTATAAGTACCCTCTACCATATCCGAAGACGGAACAATATCAAACGTCAATGTCTCGCCGTCAAACGTATCATTTGCGTAGCATCTTCCGGAATCTTCAATAGCATACCCTATCTCAGATTCTGCCGTCGCAATCACCGGAAACGATAGAGTCAGATTCGATGCTTGATAAGAATAGCCGTCATTACATTGATATGCAAGCAACTCAGTTCCGTCATATCCGTTCACGATATAAGGCAACGATTCTTTCTCTTTCACTACGAATTCGTCCGACATCGGAGCAACATTTCCCCAACTGTCAATTGCCTGCATTTTGATTTTGGCACCTACTGCAAGATCTGACACTGACTGCACCATTCTCTCGCCGGGAATCATACTACCGGTATCAAACGCTACACTTTTGTCGCCATTTACATATAATACACATTCATTAACAGCTACTCCATTTCCATCAGCAGGAACAATCCATGACAGCTCAGTATAAGATTCCGAGTATTTCGTAGCCTCAATACCGATTACTATCGAAGGTGCAATATTCGGATTATCAAGCAACGCTTTACCGGCATCAACTATACCGACACCCATCAATCCGTCATATTGTTTACCCGCAAGATAGCGATTCACGTCATTTACGGAGTTCATAATTTTTTGCTTGGCTAATGCCGCAGTAAATTTCTCCCCGCCAAATTTGGAAACAACTAAAGCCGCAATTCCCGACACATGAGGACACGCCATGGATGTCCCTTGCATAAAACCATATTTTCCATTGGAGACTGTACTCAACACTCCCTGTTGATTATATTCTCCTCCGGGAGCTGAAATATCTATCCAATCTCCATAATTGGAATAGCTTGCTTTATCGCCATCCGGACCAACCGATGCCACTATAATAAGATTTTCCTTGTTTATAAGCGAATCGTTTTCCGGCGATGAGGGGTCATATGTATTATCATTCCCCGCTGCAAAGATCACCAAACCGCCGGTCATCGGGCTATCGGTATAACTCCCTGCGTTATCCATAAAGTAATTTATCGCATCGTCAACCATTGTCGATGCATTCCCGTTCCAACTGTTTTGTGAAATCACCGCTCCATTATCAGCGGCATACACATAAGCCTTTGCTATATCAGTCTCATCTGCCCCACCGGCTCCGGAACTTCGCAATATCGCGCACGTCATGATTCTCACACCGGTATCTACGCCGTTCCCGCCGGCGATACCACACACCCCAATTCCATTATTGTTTACCGCAGCTATAGTCCCAGCCACATGCGTACCATGATTACCGGGAATATTTGTAGCAGGATCTATGGTGTTTAATCCATATATATCGTCGACATAACCATTCCCGTCATCATCCACATCTGGAAGACCGTTAAACTCCTCCTCGTTAACCCACGCATTATCATGAAGGTCAGGATGCTCCACGTCAACCCGCGTATCCATTACCGCAACTACCACATTGCGGCTTCCGAGTTCAATGTTCCACGCTGACTCTACATTTACACTCACTCCGGCAGCATTTTGATAATGCCACTGCTGGGGATACAGCGGATCGTTTACTTTTTCGACAGAATTTAACAGCATCCCATTTTTTTCCGTAACAATACGCACATCGTTCTCTATATCGGGTATTTCGATTTTTTGAGGACGTTTGATAGAACGTATTCCTCTGTTTTGTTTTAATTCATTAATCAGGTTATCGGCATTCAAAGAATCCTTTACCCCTACTTTATACCACAGATGCAAACCGCTTTTGCGATGACGATCATCGTATTTTTGCGAATACGGAACAATTCTCTCAAAAGACAAATCCGGACGAGCCGTCCGCAAAGAGTCCAAAGTCTCTTCATTTTCAAACTTTATATGAATAAACGATGTTTCATCTGTCGCTAACGCGGATAACGAGCCTAACATCATCATCACCAAAAAACATATAACATTGTCCCTTTTGAAATGGGACTTAGCCGACAATCTTTTGATTGTATTCATTTTCTGTTTTGTTTTGAGCATTAATAGTTGTTTTAATCGCCACAAAGATAACTAACAGAATGTCAATATCAAAATCATTTCCCCCGAAAAACATCGAGACCGATGGAAATTCCACCGGCCTCAATTCTTTTTATGCGATTGATTTCTTACTTTTTATAGTCCTTAAGAATAGCAATAGCATCACTATATGTCATGCTCGACATCGGTACAGCAGTAAGAGTCGAGTCGATTTTTGCATCATCATAATCTTCTGCTGTATATACTCCGGCTGCAATCACTTCATTGCGAGAGTTAACGAAATAAACTGCATCGACACCGGCACGACAAATTGCATTATATGCAGCAGTCGTAGGCTCATTGACTGTATATATTACAGCATTTGCAAGGTTCTTGCGGCGAGACTTTAAAATTGCAGTTTCTTCTGCGGTTGAGGTTTCCGATGATTTTCCCGCGCTGCGCACTGCGCCATTGAGTATCACCACCGCACCGCAAGGTTTGCCTCCTGCTTTCACATTTTCAGTAGCTTGAGACACCGCCATGTCCATAAACATTTGATCAGTCACCTCTACTTTGTCTACTGTTGAGATTGAAACTTGAGCCACTACGGCACCTGCCATAGCAACAAGCATAATTGCCAAAAATACGATTTTTTTCATTTTTAAATAAGTGTTGATTAATATTCTGTTTTATCGGTCTTCGACGACCATTTCTCGAAAGCCTTGATAGATCTCTCATTCTCAATATGAATACACGGTATCATCCGCTCGATTGGGCACTTATCAATCTCTCTATAGATGAATTTATCACTGAAATTGATGGCATCGGCATCCTCCTTAGTATTTCCGTAATAGATTCGGGAAATTCCTGCCCAATATAATGCGCTCAAACACATCGGACATGGCTCACACGACGTGTAAATCACACACCCGTCGAGTTTAAACGATGCCATATCTATACAAGCATTGCGAATTGCATTCACCTCTGCATGAGCTGTCGGATCATTACTCAATGTCACAGTATTTACCCCGGCAGCAATCACTTCTCCATCTTTCACGATGACCGCCCCGAAAGGTCCTCCGCCTGCATCCACATTCTTTTCGGCAAGGTCGAAAGCCATCATCATAAAAGCCCTATCCTGATTTGTTATGGCAAATACTGGAGTATCCATATTCTTATTATCTAAAAATCAGGCTAAAATAATAATTATTTCCCATTAGGACGAGAAATCATTACTCAAAATATGTTAATGGGAGCAATAGCGACCCTATCACTCCCATTAATCGACTTATATCAAATTATGAAATTATGCTTTGTCACCGTGGACGATTGCTTCCGTTAACCGTTGTTACCATCGACGAAGTTGTAAATGTAGCGGATTGACTGCCGGATTTATACGATCCATCAGTAACCAATTCATGGAATGTATCTCCAAGAGTTGTAGTTCCGCCGGTATATATCTTATAAGAACCTCCTGATGTAAATTTAGGAGTCGAGACTACCATTTTACAACTACCATTATACTGTTTTGGGTTGGTAAACGTCAATATATGATTACCTGAATTATCGGTAATAGCCATTGACGTACCCTTGGAAAGCGATGCTGAATAGACGATTGAACGCTGCGTACATGCAGAAGCAGTCGGAGTTGAATTATCACCGCCTATCCCCACAAGCACCCCTCCGGTGATGGCAAAAGAACTTTGGTCACAGTCAAAACCACCTTCAGGTTGACTGCTGCCAATAGCAACCGTGGTTCCGCCTGACACCTCTATCGACCCGTTAGAATCAATAGCATCATTTCCCGATGAGACACAATAGACCTTTCCTCCGGTTATCACCACCTTTGACGCGGCATTAATGCAGTCATCAACAGTGGATATTTCAATTGTGCCACCATTGATGGTCAATACACTTTTACTTTCAAGCCCTTCTCCACCATCTTGCGTTCCTTCCAATGATAGTGTTCCATTGTTTATAGTCAAGTCGCCTTCCGCCTTAAATACTTTAGGATTTGCATAGTCGGTATCCTCTTCGTTAGTTCCTTGAACTTCTACAAACTTCACTCCGGAAGTCTTGGCTGTGATTGTTGGGCTGTGATTTTCATCGCCTACAGTAGCAGCCATATCCACTTTAATACATTTCCCGGCAGAACCACTCGAAGAAAGATTAAACACACCATCAATAATTTCCAAATTGCCATCTACGGATATACAGGTAGCCGAATACGAATCCGGATTTCCGTCGGCATCAGTATAAGTATCGCCATCCCCGGAAGTCGAAATTACTACTTCTCCACCGGTAAATGAAGCATCACCGTCGACCGAAATTCCCTTTCCAGACTTACCCGTAGAAACAATATTGACTGAGCCGCCCGACATGGTAAAGTTACCATCGGTCTTAATCGTCGTACAATATGACGGATCATTATCTTCGATTACCACATCTCCTGTCATTGTTGCCGTAATAGTTCCACCGGTTATAGTCATCAACGCTTTAGTCTTAAAGCCCTTGCCTTGAGCTGCCGACACATTCAATGTGATATCGCCACCATTTACAGTAATATCACCATCGGCTTTGATTCCCTTGGTATCATCCGTCGATACATCAATATCGATCGTACCATCATTTATCACTATATATCCGGCATCACCATCGATACCGTCTCCTTCAGTCAACTTAGTCGTAAGCGTACCACCATTCATCAAAAAATAATCATTAACACGGATTCCGTCTGACGCACATGCCAAAACATTCACCGTACCACTCTTTATTTCGATGTAATTGTCGCTCACCACACCATGCTTTTTATTGCCGGTCACATTAAGTTCTCCGGCGCCTGAAAATATCAATTCACCTTCACTAAAGAAGCAACCTTTTTCATCTTCTCCACTGGGAGTACTATATTTGCTGCCATCTACAAGCGACGACGTGGTACCATCTTCAAGCACAACTGACACAGCCGCTTTAGACTGTATATTTATTGCCGCCCCATCGCTATTGGTAAGATTAACCCCGTCCAACGAAACGGTAATTGCACTTTCCGAGTATATCTTAAACGAACCTTCAGTCGCAGTACCCGACAATCTATATTCGACTTCGCGGTCTATTGTCGAGGTCACTGTCACATCCCCTCCTGCTTTTGAGATTTCCACTCCCTCAAATGCAAATGGATTCACCACCGCAGCATCCGTTCCGGAATACACTATTTCGACAACATTTGTAATATCTCCAAGAGTGACCTTTTCCACATCAGTGCGTGCCATCGTGTATCCTGTTCCTTCGTTAGTCATGAATATCACACCCAAGCCATCTTCTGTAACAGATATACTGTCTATCGCTTCTATTGCCGCACCAAGAGTGATATTATCCACACGATGAATCCATAAAGCATCTGCTGCCCAAAGCAACGACATTGCCGATGTCATTACGGCAATCGTAATACCGGTCTTTTTCATTTCTTTACAATTTTAGTTGTTACACTATCCGATGTCACGATATAGACACCATTATTCAATTCACTGACATCTACTGCGCCATTCTCAGAAGTAGCTATCACACGACCATCAATCGTACAAACAGTTATACGACCGCCATTTGCCACTGCAACAGTAGTCCCATCATAAGTAATCTCTTTCTTATCATCAAGAGGCAATACACATATCTCCGACGAATTACCATTGAATCGCAACGAATAAATCTTATCATCAGCTACATCGTAAGAATTTCCATCGACTTTGGTTATTACCACTTTTCCATCTGGGAAAGTAATAGACTCAATATCGCTAATAGCAATTTGTGTATCGCCCGTCTTTTCCCTTACAAAGAGGTAATCAACAGCATACACCGATATCGCTAATACCGATGCAACAGAAAGTAACAAACACCTTTTCATACAGAATTACAGTTTTATAGGTTAACAATTTTGCTAAATTTACAATATTAATCAGCAAAACCACAACCAAATAGACCAACTCCCTAAAAATCAATCCGAATCCCCACTTATCCCCCTGCCAAAAACAAGAAAGCCCCGACTCATTGCTGAATCGGGGCTTCTTCTGATAAGGGGCGGTGACCTACTCTCCCACTTTCGCAGTAC
>JBGUUQ010000135.1:0-1866 GCA_045133615.1 Muribaculaceae bacterium
TCTCTGCCCGACAGGGCGTTTAATGTGGCGTCGCGGACTATTGATGAAAGGTTGCCGTGAGTTGAAATGCCGTCGGCTGTTCCTCTATGGGTGGGAGGAACGTGTCGTGTGTATGGCGACCGTACGCTTCGGAGTTCGGAAAGTAGCAGACCGGCATTGACGAGTCGGAAAAGCAAGCGGAGGTTGCGGACCGGATTGTAATGGAGTGCGCCCGACGCCGGAGGCTTGCCGGAGGTGTCGGGAATAAGCGACGGAATGGAAATGCGGAGATAGTTTGTGAGCGCAGGTTAAGACAACGCGCCCGACACCGAGACGAAGGAGCGGTGTCGGGGATAAGCGTTGGCAACCGTAGGGAGCAATCTATCGTTCCGCAAACCGAAGCGGTCGTTAGTAGTAAGCGGAATTTATGGAGCCTACGACCAACGATGCTCGGACTTGGCAATGACTGGGGCTGTGGAGTGGAGAATGTAGAAGTGCGGTAAAATGCCATTGCGCGACACATTCCGGGTGGGGCTTACAATGTCAGGCGACTGCATTACACTCACGGCGAATAATGACACCTGCCTATTGGCGATGAATGAGTGTGCCACCGGCTAAATACCGTGCGTTCATCAGTCCTCTATTGGGTGGGAGGATGGTGTCGAATGTCGGCTTGCGCCGATTGGAGGACGGAGATTAGATGACAGTCCTTGCGAGTCGGGATAGCAAGCGGAGGTTGCAGACCACATTGTAATGCAGTGCGCCCGACGCCGGAGGCGCAGCCGAAGGTGTCGGGGAGAAGCACGGAATGGAAATGTGGAGATTGTTTGTGAGCGCAGGCACGGACAACGCGCCAGACACCCTAAGCCCCCGGCGTGGGTGTCGGGAATAAGCGTAGGCAAGCCGGAGGGCACAATCTATCGCTCCGCAAACCGACGCGGTCGTTAGTCGTAAGTGTAGGCTTGCCGAAACCTGCGACCAACGATGCCCGGACTTGTGAGGATGTAGTCAGATATTCGGAGTTTGGAGCGAGAGTTGTAAGGTTGGCATTTGACCCAACCGGGAGGGGTCTATGAAGATGAAGGCGATAAACAAATTACCGGTCACCTTCAGTTGGGGTGCTGAACCCCCCAACTGAATATGGGATACCGAGAAACATACCGCACTTACCGATATATATAAGGAGGGGAAAAGACAGGAAAAATTGGCAAATTCAGAGAAAAGTCCTAACTTTACATTACTAAAAAGCGTGACAAGGCACAGTTTTTAGTAATAGATATGATAATTAATCGACCGACCTATCTTCAGAAGAATATATTGAGAGTTCTTTCAAATATTATTTTATAGACGAAGGATTACGCAATGCTCGCCTTAACTTCCGACAGCCGGAATTTACTCACCTACTGGAAAATCTAATATATAACGAGTTGCGCATTATGGGCTTCAATGTTGATGTAGGTGTGGTTCCCATTCAGCGAAGAACAGAAGATGATAGACGTGTTCGTGTTCAGCTTGAAGTAGATTTTGTTTGCAATCTCGGAAGTAAACGTTATTATATTCAGTCGGCTTATCGTATGCCGGATGAAGAAAAATTTAGACAAGAAGAAGCTTCATTGCGCAATATTGATGATTCATTCAAAAAGATTATCATTGTAGGCGAAGAAACTCCTATTATTCGCACAGAAGCCGGAACTACAATAATGAGCATTTGTGATTTTTTGCTCAAGGAAAACTCATTGTAACAATAATCCCAAACGCAAAAGAGCCTTTCCTTGCGGAACCTTTAGCTCGGCGAGAGTTCACCGAGCCAAAAGCCCTTGTGGGAGAGAGGGAGGAACGGGGTCAGATGTTGCGGAACACGTGATTGTTTGCGCCCATTGAGTAATC
>JBGUUQ010000136.1:0-5304 GCA_045133615.1 Muribaculaceae bacterium
GCCGACTTCGGAAGAAAATAAAAGATTCTCTTAATCGCAATTAAAAAAGATGGGAAATATCCGGAATATTAATCAAAACTCAATAAAAAATCCTCAATTCTTGATTTTTAGAATTGAGGATTTTTTATTATTCGTAATAAGTGATTGTACGAGTTCCCAAAAAACTTCCGATTGTTTTAGTTTGTTGATAATGTTGACGTTTAATAGTTGTTTAGTTAATGATTACGATACAAAGATATGATGAAACATGCTGCTATGTGAAATCACTACAACCATTAATGTCGAATCGTGTTGAATTGCTGACGAAATGTTTGAGATTTAGGGTGAAAAAAGAAACGGCATCACGAATAAACGCGATGCCGTAGTCATGTATATACTTATGAAAAATTATTCTTTAGATGCGGGCTCTGATAGCGGCGGTAGCTTCTTCGTAGCCCGGTTTTTCGAGGAGGGCAAACATGTTGCGTTTGTAGTCCTCTACACCTGGTTGGTTGAATGGGTTCACACCAAGGATATAACCACTGATGCCACATGCTTTTTCGAAGAAGTAGATTAATTGACCGAGGTATTCTTCTTTGAGGGCAGGGATAGTGATTTGCATGTTGGGCACACCACCGTCGATGTGAGCGATGCGAGTGCCGAGTTCGGCCATCTTGTTCACTTCGTCAACGTGACGGCCGGCGATGTAGTTCAATCCGTCGAGGTTAGCGTCGTCGCTTGGTATGATAACCGAGTGAGCTTGTTCTTCAACCGAGATGACGGTTTCGAAGATAGTGCGTTCGCCGTCTTGAATCCATTGACCCATAGAGTGGAGGTCGGTAGAGTTGTCGACCGAAGCGGGGAAGATACCTTTTTGGTCTTTACCTTCGCTTTCACCGTAGAGTTGTTTCCACCATTCGCTGAAGTAGTGGAGTTTTGGGTTATAGTTCACGAGAATTTCGATTTTCTTGCCGGCATTGTAGAGCGCGTTGCGAGTTTTAGCGTAAATCTCGGTGATGTTATCTTTTGAATGTTCCTTAGTGGCATTTTCCATGTCGATAGCACCTTGCATAAGCGCTTTGATGTCGTAACCTGCCACGGCGATAGGGAGCAATCCCACAGGGCTAAGCACTGAGAAGCGGCCACCCACGTTGTCGTCGATAACGAATGTTTTGTAGCCTTCTTCGGTAGCGAGCTGACGGAGAGCGCCACGTTTTGCATCGGTGATAGCCACGATGCGACGAGATGCTTCGGCTTTGCCCATTTGTGCTTCGAGTTGCGCTTTGAGCAAGCGGAACGCGATAGCGGGTTCGGTAGTGGTTCCTGATTTAGAAATCACGATGATACCGAATTTTTTATCTTTTAGATAGTCTTGAAGTTCATAGAGGTAGTCTTCGCCAATGTTTTGACCGGCGAAAAGCACAGCCGGAGCAGTGCCACGATAAGCGGCAAAAGTGTCGCTGAGAGCTTCGATTACAGCTTTTGCACCGAGGTAGCTACCACCGATACCGATTGCCACTACTACTTCGCAGTCGTTGCGGAGCGATTGAGCGGTTGCCACGATGTCGTCGAGAAGGGCGGCAGGAGTGCGAGTGGGGAGGTCGAGCCAACCAAGGAAGTCGTTACCTTCGCCCGATGCATTGTGTAATTTTTCAAGTCCGTCGGCAGCGGCGCTGTCGAGAGCTTCGATTTGTGCTTCAGGCACGAAGCTGAGCACATCTTTAATGTTTACGTTGATAGTTTTCATTTTTAATCAATTATATAATCTCTATACTTAAAATGTTTATTGTTATACAAAAGTTTCAGCCATAGCACGAATAGCTTTTTCGGGCGATACGCGACGATAAAGAATGTCGTACATTCCGTTGAGGATAGGAGTGTCTACTTTTAACTTTTGATTGATTTGATAGATACAATTTGTTCCGTAATATCCTTCGGCCACTTGTTCCATCTCCATCTTGGCAACCGACACAGAGTAGCCTTTGCCTATGAGAGAACCAAAGTTGTGGTTTCGTGAGAATCGAGAGTAAGAAGTCACGAGCAAGTCGCCGAGGTAAACCGAGTCGCAAATTTGGCGTTGGCGAGGAGCCGCTGTTTCAAGGAAACGTTCCATTTCGCGAATAGCGTTTGCCACAAGCATAGCCGAGAAATTGTCGCCTCTCTTCATGCCATGCACAATGCCGGCGGCGATAGAGTAGACGTTTTTGAGCACGGCGGCGTATTCGATGCCGTCAACGTCGTCAGAGGTGATTGTGCGAGTGTTGCGACCGGCGATGCATGCCGCGAATTTCTCGGCATGAGGTAGGTCGTGACCACCCACGGTGAGGTATGACGGACGTGATAGGGCCACCTCTTCGGCATGGCAAGGACCGCTGATAACCAACATGTGGTCGCGGTGCACACCATATTTCTCGATCATATAGTCAGAAATCAACTCGTTTTCGTCGGGCACAATCCCTTTCACAGCCGAAACGATATATTTATCGCTAATGTCGACGGTGAGTTTTGCGAGGTGATCTTTAAAGTAGGGAGATGGCATCACCATGAGCAAAGTGTCGCATTCGGAGCACACTTTGTTGATGTCGCTTGAAAATTCGATGCGTTGCACATCGAAGTGGACATCGGTGAGGTATGCGGGGTTATGACGCAAGCGTTTAAAATCCTCGATGCGGTCGTCGCGGCGCATATACCAATCTATCATTTCGCAGTTTTCAAGCAACAGCTTGGCGAGGGCGGTAGCCCAGCTACCGCCGCCCATCACTGCTATTCTTCCTGGAAAATTCATTCAGTGTATCTTTTGGTAAATAATTAAGGTATAAACTCGGTGAGAAATTTTCTTTTAAGTTATTTCTTTGCGTTGTCAATCCACGCATTTACATCGTCGATTGAAGGATTTTTGAGTTCGAGTTTATACTTTTTGTTGATACCACAAAGGTCTTGGTGCAATTTGCCGGCACCTGCTTCGGCGAGTGCGTCGATAGTGAGCACACCTGCTTTTTGAAGTGGAGCAACCCACTCGGCAGGAACACCTATTGCGGTGTATGCTTCCTCTTTGTCGCGGCGTTGAGTCTTTTCGGGACGCATTTGAGGGAACAACAACACTTCTTGGATCGTTGTTTGACCTGTCATGAGCATCACGAGACGGTCCATACCGATACCCATACCCGATGTTGGAGGCATACCATATTCAAGCGCACGGATAAAGTCTTTGTCGATAATCATCGCTTCGTCGTCGCCCTTTTCACCGAGTTTCATTTGTTCAACGAAACGTTCATATTGGTCGATTGGGTCGTTGAGCTCTGAGTAAGCGTTGGCAAGCTCTTTACCGTTAACCATCAATTCGAAACGTTCGGTCAACTCAGGATTGTTGCGATGACGTTTGGTCAATGGCGACATTTCGATAGGATAGTCGATGATGAAAGTAGGTTGTATGTAGTTGCCTTCACATTTTTCGCCGAAGATTTCGTCGATGAGTTTACCTTTACCCATTGTTTCGTCGGCTTCGATGCCGAGTTGCTTGCACACGTCGCGAAGTTGCACTTCGTCCATGCCGGTGATGTCGATGCCGGTGAATTCCTTGATGGCATCAATCATAGTGACACGTTTATAAGGAGCCTTGAAGTCGATAACGTTGTCGCCCACTTTCACTTGTGTGGTGCCATTCACTTCAAGCGCGATGCGTTCAATCATCTTTTCGGTGAAGTCCATCATCCAGTTGTAGTCCTTGTAAGAAACATAGATTTCCATACAAGTGAACTCAGGGTTGTGGGTGCGGTCCATACCCTCGTTGCGGAAGTTCTTAGAGAACTCGTAAACCCCTTCAAAACCACCCACAATGAGGCGTTTTAGATACAACTCATCGGCAATGCGGAGATACAAAGGAATATCGAGCGCATTGTGGTGAGTGATAAATGGGCGTGCCGATGCGCCGCCGGGGATTGATTGGAGGATAGGTGTTTCAACTTCCATGTAGCCATGTTCGTTGAAATAGTTGCGCATTGAGGTGTAAACCTTGTTGCGCTTGATGAAAATATCTTTAACACCATCGTTAACAACCAAGTCAACGTAACGACGGCGATAACGCAATTCGGGATCGTCGAATGCGTCGTAAGTCACACCATCTTTCACTTTCACGATGGGGAGTGGACGCAATGATTTGCTCAACACGGTGAGTTTTTGAGCATGAACGGTGATTTCGCCCATTTGAGTGCGGAACACATATCCGTCGATGCCGATGAAGTCACCTATATCGAGGAGTTTTTTGAATACGATGTTGTATTGGTCTTTGTTTTCGTCGGGACAGAGGTCGTCGCGACTGATATATACTTGTATGCGACCGCAAGAGTCTTGTATTTCAATAAATGAAGCCTTACCCATGATGCGGCGGCTCATGATGCGGCCGGCGATGCTCACCTCGCGATGAGGCTCATCGTCTTTGAAGTTCTCTTTTATCTCATCGGTATAACCGGTTACTTTAAACTCTGCTGCGGGATAGGGATCGATGCCCATTTTACGCATTTCGTCGAGACTGCCACGACGCACTATTTCTTGTTCGCTTAATTCAAGTATGTTCATAATTGTCAATAATTATTCTAAATTACGAAATATCTTGACAAAGATACAAAAAACAATTCAAAATGACACAATTATTACACATTTATGCGCATAAGTGTGCAATCGAAGAGGAAAGATGAGCGAAGGAGAAAGGAAGTTTGAAGTTATGAATTGAGAAAATCTAGACAAAATGCCAAAAATAATTTTTAATTAAGAATTATGCATTAAGCATTATGAATCAAGCATCAAGCATTAAGCATTATGAATCAAGCATTATGAATTATGAATTAAGCATTATGCATTAACTTAGCCTCCCCCCTTCGGGGCACTGACTATGTTGTTTGACGCCTGATTGAAGCACCCTCCTTGACACAAATCATCCTCCTAGTAATGGGTTTGGAAATGGAAAAGATAGCTATTGAAATTGTGGAAGATAAATGCTCTCAATCAGCAAGCTCTGCTCTGCACTCGCTAGCACGAAATTTATCCGGAAAATACTATTTATTTGAGATTTTTAGCGGAACTCGCAGTGTCCTTGTGTAGTGAATGATACCCGAACTTTGCGTAGTGAAATATCAAAGTGTGACGAAAAGAGACAGCCATTGTATCATCAAATCAGGCTGTAAAATAAGACACAGTAATGTGACATCGAGCAGTGATGAATTGCCCGATAACGATAAAAGAAAACCACTCGGCTCGCTCCTTGTGAGGAAAAAACCAAGTGGTCTTGTATGAGGATTAAAGATGTTTACCGAAGTCGGTTGCGACCGA
>JBGUUQ010000137.1:0-11535 GCA_045133615.1 Muribaculaceae bacterium
TGCTGTTCGGCGACAAGAAAGCGGAGAAGACATGGACATATCATCGTTAAAAAAAGGATGCTATGTAATAATCTGTCACACTAAATACAACCATATTATCAACTCTAAAATCATGAAATTATGAAAAATAATTTCTGCTAAATGAAAAGTCCCCCGCCAGGCAATGCCGACAGGGGACTTTATTTTGGTAGTAATGGATATTTACTAAATGATACCTTGTCCCATCATGGCATTGGCAACTTTCATGAAGCCGGCAATATTTGCACCCTTCATATAGTTGATGTAGCCGTCGGGCTGAGTACCATATTTCACACACTGTGTGTGGATGTCGTGCATGATGCCGTGGAGTCTTTGGTCTACCTCCTCTTCTCCCCACTGCAAGTGCATCGCGTTTTGGCTCATTTCAAGTCCGGAAGTAGCTACACCGCCGGCATTGACAGCCTTGCCCGGAGCGTAGCAGAGATGGCTTTCGACAAAAGCATCGATAGCTTCAGGCGTACAGCCCATATTTGATACCTCTGCAACGATAAGTGTATTGTTATCAATCAGCATACGGGCATCATCGCCGTTAAGCTCATTTTGAGTGGCACACGGGAGGGCGATGTCGACTTTCTGTTCCCACGGCTTGCGTCCTTCGTAGAACGTTGCACCGGGAAACTCTTCGGCATAAGGAGCCACAACGTCGTTGCCGCTCGCACGAAGTTCAAGCATATAGTCGATTTTCTCACCCGAAATTCCGTTAGGGTCATAAATATAACCGTCGGGACCTGATATTGTCACCACCTTTGCACCCAGTTCGGTAGCTTTCAGAGCGGCACCCCATGCCACATTGCCGAAGCCGGAGATTGCCACTGTCTTTCCCTCTATACTGTCGCCCTTGGCGGCAAGCATATCTTGTACGAAATAGAGGGCTCCGAATCCGGTGGCTTCGGGACGTATGCGAGACCCACCGAAGTCGAGACCCTTGCCGGTAAATGTGCCGGTGT
Source organism: Muribaculaceae bacterium (assembly GCA_045133615.1). GTDB lineage: Bacteria > Bacteroidota > Bacteroidia > Bacteroidales > Muribaculaceae > M3. The sequence goes on from JBGUUQ010000137.1 coordinate 987, forward strand.
GTTCCTCCACAAGTTTTTTATACATTCCGTACATATATCCTACTTCGCGACCGCCTACACCAATATCTCCGGCAGGCACATCGCGGTCGGGACCGAGGTTTTTCCACAATCCAAGCATAAATGCCTGACAGAAGCGCATGATTTCACGGTCGCTCTTTCCGCGCGGAGAGAAATCGCTGCCACCCTTCGCGCCACCCATAGGCAGCGTGGTGAGTGCATTCTTAAACGTCTGCTCAAAACCGAGGAATTTCAAAATAGAGAGGTTGACCGATGCATGGAAGCGAATACCGCCCTTATACGGACCGATAGCGTTGTTAAATTGCACTCGATAGCCGATGTTGGTCTGCACATCGCCCTTATCGTCGAGCCATGTCACGCGGAATGTCACGATACGGTCCGGTTCAACCATACGCTCGATGATGCGTGCTTTTTCAAATTCGGGATGTTGGTTATACACATCCTCTACCGAAAGAAGTACTTCTTTTACTGCCTGGAGATACTCTTTTTCTCCGGGGTGTTTTGCCTCAAGGGCATTCATGATACTATTAATATCCATAAGGATTTGGTATTTAGATTAACATTCACAAATATAACGATAATTCGTTGAATATCGAAATTTAAGTGATTTGTTTGCTTTATTGTAACCGATTATTCATCAGCACTTGGCATTGTGACTTTGAAGTAGGGACTTTCAGTGTGCTGCGCTATCGCGATTCCAACCATTTTTCTTACTACATCGGGATGCATTGCTGCCACATCGTTGTCCTCATGAAGGTCATGCGACAAGTCGTATAACGATATAACACCCCCTTTTGAAATCATTTTCCAATCGCCCATACGCACTGCCACTTGATCGGTTTCTTCAAATTCCCAATACAGGAACTCATGCTCCTTTTGCTCACCCTTGCCTAACAACGTGGGAGCAAACGACAATCCGTCAAAATAGTCTGCATCCATCCGCGTATTGGTATATCTTTCCACATAATTATCAATACCGACCAATTCACAAATCGTAGGCATCAAATCATAAAATGCCAATTGATGGTCACTTGTCACTCCCGCCGGCACAGTGCCTGGCCATCGTGCAATAAACGGAATGCGCACACCACCCTCGTGAGTTTGGCGTTTTATGCCACGCAAGGGCACATTTTCTCCGAAAAACGCAGGGTCGGCACCACCCTCACAGTGAGGACCGTTATCGCTTGTAAATATGACCAACGTATTTTCGTCAAACCCCTTTTCTTGCAATTTTGCCAACACCTCTCCCACATAAGCATCCAGACGAGTCACCATAGCTGCAAACTGCGCATGGGCTTGATACGATGAGTTGTAACGCGACCACTCAGGCGAAATCCAATCGCTGTCATTGGCAAACTTTTCCTTATAATATTGCAAAATGGAGTCCTCCGGCTGCACCAATTCGGCATGAGGCAATGTGTAAGTAAAAATACCGAAGAACGGCTGCTTTCCATCCTGACTGTCAATCCATTTCAAAGCCTCCCGATGAATCATATCGGCAGAATATTGAGTACGGGCATAATACCCCTCTCCATGTTGCGGATGAGAAATATTTTCATCCAACGTTATGCGAATTAATGCCGTATCCCCTTGCGATTTACTGTATCTGTTCAAAAAATTGGGGTAGTAAAGATGTGCTTGGTATTGACATACGTACCCGAAATACTCATCAATGCCCCGCTTGTCGGGCGTTGAAACCGAACCTTCATATCCTCCCGCCCATTTGCCGAACATGCCGGTGGTATAGCCGTTATCCTTCATTATTTCAGGCAATATCACATGCGCGGTATCGTATGGATGCTGACCGACGAGCGAAAATTCATCGTTATCGCCATACTTCATCATAGGCACATCGCGCCAATATTCCTTATTGCCACGCACCTCAGTATGCCCCGTATGCTGACCGGTCATAAACGAAGCCCGCGACGGAGCGCTGACCGGACTACCCGCATACGCCTGAGTAAACCGCATCCCTTCGCGTGCCATTCTATCAATATTAGGTGTCTGAATATAAGATTGCCCATAGCATGCCAAATCGCCATAACCAAGGTCGTCACACATGATATAGATGATATTGGGACGTTGCACATCTTGATGTTCACCGCATCCGCACAACAAAGGCACCAATAATCCTCCACTCGCCCAAAATATATTCTTATTCATAAGGAAATTTTTATAACCCAAAAATAACAAATATTTTCTGATTTTCTGCCATTTTATATCGACATTCTTTACCCCGCCACCTTTTCTCTTTCATCTTTATTCGTTAATTTTGTGGAATGGAACAGCAGAAGACTTCAATCAATATAAAAGACCGCATTCGCGAACCGCGGCGATTTAAAGTGATAATCCACAACGACGATTTCACGCCGATGGATTTTGTGGTCATGATACTATCCACAATCTTCTTCAAAAGTGCGGATGAAGCTGAACGGCTGATGCTCGACGTTCACAACACCGGCAAAGGCATTGCCGGCATATATCCTTACGATATAGCCGAAACCAAACGGCGCAAGGCCGTGACTCTGGCACGCGGCGAGGGCTATCCGCTTCGACTTTCGCTCCAACCTGCCGATTAATAATCTCTCACGCATTGACATTAAATCTATGGAATTTTCTTACTATACCGGAAAAGCATTTGAGTCGGCAATCAAATTCGTTGCCGAACATCGACACGTATTTATCACTCCGGAACATCTGCTCATCGCCATTGTCGAACAATGGGGAACCCGCGATGCCCTTTCGATGGTCGGAGGCAATCACGAACGACTATTGATACGTCTGCACCGATACATCGACGACAATATGGAAATCGTTCCCGATTCATTCGAGCATAAACCGGAAATGTCGATGCAACTGTCGCAAATTTTTCAAAAAGCCCAAACCCAAGCTATGGGGGCTGAGTCTGAGTATATCACAATACCCCATATCATCTCCGAAATGCTGCGGTTGGACGAATCGTTTGCCGCTCATGCTCTGTCAGATGAAATAGGTAGCGATGAATCTCAATTCATATCCGCACTTGTCAGTTCATACGAAATCGAGGAAGACGAAGAATTTGATGCCGAAGAGGAACGAATTGCCACCTCCGAACCTTGGCGACAACACATGACATGCATCAACGACAACCTCAAAGCTCATAATCCGTTGATAGGACGTGAAGCCGAACTCGAACGTACCATCCAAGTTCTGTGTCGTTGCGATAAAAACAATCCGCTGCATATCGGTGAACCGGGAGTGGGAAAAACGGCTATCGTCTACGGACTTGCCGCTCGTATAGAGCGCGGAGAAGTCCCCGACCGACTCAAAGGGTTCAAAATATACGAACTACAAATGAGCACCCTTGTAGCCGGGACACAATTTCGCGGTGAGATGGAACAACGTCTCAAATCCATCATGGATGGACTGTCGTCGCAAGGCAATGCCATCGTTTATATCGACGAAATTCATACCGTCATCGGCACAGGAGCCATCGGTGACAGCGCCCTCGACACCTCCTCCATACTTAAGCCGTACCTCGAACGTGGCAACCTTCGATTTATCGGTTCTACCACCTACGACGAATATAATCGCTATATCGCACGCAACCGAGGATTTCTGCGCCGATTCCAGCAAATCGACATCCCCGAACCGAGCATAGAGGAAGCTATTGCAATTCTCGACGGACTCAAAGAGCGCTACGAGCAGTTCCACTCTATCGTTTTCGCACCGGAAGTGACGGCTCACACCGTACGCATGGCCGCTCGCTACATCAACGGCCGTTCGCTTCCCGATAAAGCTATCGATGTCCTTGATGAAGCCGGTGCTTACCGTGAACTGCACCCGATACCCGACGTTGAAGTTCAGACAGTCGACAAAAAACTCATTGAAAGCATCATAGCCAAAATGTGTAAAGTCGACACCCTCTCCGACACTGCCGAAGACGATGACACTGCCACGCTTGCCACTCTGCGCGATCGTATCCGCGCCCAAGTATTCGGGCAGGATTCTGCCATCGACACTGTTGTCGAAGCCATATATGCCACTCGCGCCGGATTATCCGACGACGAAAAACCGCAAGCATCTTTGCTCTTCGTCGGACCGACCGGTGTCGGTAAGACTGAAATAGCCCGCGTATTGGCATCAGAGTTGCAAGTACCATTGCAGCGATTCGATATGAGCGAATTTTCCGAAAAGCACTCCGTTGCCAAGCTGATTGGCTCCCCTGCGGGCTATGTAGGCTACGAAGACGGAGGTTTGCTCACCGATGCCATACGCAAGACTCCGCGATGCGTACTCCTGCTTGATGAAATCGAGAAAGCTCACGAGTCAATCTTCGATACACTTCTACAAGTGATGGACTACGCCTCACTCACCGATAATAAAGGTAATCGCGTCGACTTCCGCCATGTGATACTCATCATGACTTCCAATGCCGGAGCGCAATACGCACATCTTGCAACGGTAGGGTTCGGCTCTCAAGTCCGACCGGTGGATGCCATGCTCAAAGAGGTACGCCGCCGTTTCAAGCCTGAATTTATCAATCGTCTCTCATCTACGGTGGTATTCGGCGACATGACACCTGAAATGGCTCGTCTCATTCTCGACAAACGTATGCAGCAATTGTCCAACCGACTCTCCGCTCGCAATATAAGGCTTACACTTTCCCTCGAAGCATCCGAATGGATTCTCGCGCATGGATTCTCGGCACGATACGGAGCACGCGAACTCGACCGCGTCATCAACTCATCGCTAAAGCCGTTGCTCGTCCACGACATACTTTTCGGCTCGCTACGCAATGGTGGAGATGCCCATATCACAATCGCAGACGATAAGCTCATACTCAAAGCCTGATGGTAATACAACTCGACAACGACATTTGGTTTCCCGACCCTCGCAATGGAGAACCCGACGGACTGGTTGCCGTAGGCGGCGACTACTCTTCCGACCGCTTGCTCCTTGCCTACTCTTACGGGATATTTCCATGGAATGATTGGCGCTCCGACCAAATTCATTGGTATTGCCCGATGAACCGATTCGTTATCTTCCCCAACGAAATTCACATCTCTCACTCGATGCGTACATTACTGCGCAAACAACTCTATCACGTCACGTTCAACGAAGATTTTGACGGAGTGATTCATGCCTGCGCCGAAAATCGCACCGAAGAAGCCGGTGCTTGGCTCGGAGAGCGCATAATCGAAGCATACACACGGCTTCATCGCGAAGGTTGGGCGGCAAGTGTGGAAGTATGGGACAACGACGACAATCTTGTCGGCGGACTTTACGGAGTGACCATCGGCTCCACATTCATTGGAGAAAGTATGTTTTCACGCATCCCCTCCGGCTCAAAAATAGCATTGATAGCCCTTGCCCGCTTTTTTGCAGCCAATGGTGGGCGTATGATTGACTGCCAACTCGAAACGCCACATCTCCGCTCAATGGGAGGACGGCATATTTCCTACGACCGATATCTCGAAATTCTTAATGCCGAATGATGCTCACATCTCTATCTCATAGAGTGTAGTGCATCGAGCATCTGCTGAAGTTCGTTACGAATCTCTTTCAACCGCTCTATTGCCGAATGTCGGCGCGACACCCCGCTTCGATTTCGGCGTATCTGATCTTGTGCCGCATCAAGTTTCAGTCCCTTTTCTTTCACAAGGAAATGAATCATTCGGATTGTTTCGATATCTTTAGGTGTGTAAAATCGTGTGCCATGATTGTTGCGCTTCGGTGATATGACGGTAAATTGCGATTCCCAGAACCGGAGCGTGGAAGCCGGCAGATTGAGCAATTCCGCCACCTCGCTTATCTTATAGTATTTTTTATCCAAATCATTCATGGCATATCGATTTAGTCCATCACATGTCCGGCATTTTCCGATGCTGTGATAAGTTCGTTATATTGCTGAGGAGTAAGGTCGTAGAAATAATAATTAACCGGATTTTGCGGCACTCCGTTATATCTTACCTCGTAATGAAGGTGTGGTCCCGTAGACTTTCCGGTATTGCCTACCTCTCCAATCAGGTCACCACGCTTCACCGTCTGTCCGGGCTTCACATGTATCTTGCTCAAATGTGCATACCGGGTCGTATAATTGTACCCGTGATCGAGGACAATGGCATTGCCATATCCGCTATCCCATCCGGCATCCACCACTTTGGCGTTACCCGTTGCATAAACCGGAGTCCCTATATCGGCTGCAAAATCCATCCCCTCATGAAACTTGACCGTGCCATAGACCGGATCCGTACGATACCCATAACCCGAAGCCATCTGCTTTAACTCCAATTCCGAGACAGGTTGTATCGCCGGCACATGTGCCAATCGATCTTTTTGCTTACCGGCAAGCTCCCGAAGTTCGTCAAAAGATTTTATCTGCGTATATAGAAGACGGTCAAGCATATCCATTTTCAGTGATACAGTCTTTATCAACTCGGCATCACTCAACGGATTCAAATGACTATAGAGATTTTCATTTTCGAGTCCTGCATATCGTTGCGCCATCGGGATTCGCTCTGCCTGCATCATCACTCGATAAAAGTTGTTATCGCGCTCGGTCACATCCTTCATCACAGCCAACGAACGATTGAGACGCTCATTAAGCACATCAAGTTCGGCATTAAGCTGTTCGATTTCGTTACGAAGCACCTTTTCTCGCGGAAAATCCACCCACTGGTACACAGCATAGACAAATGCAGCCCCAATCAGCAGACTCACCACAAAATGCCGAACCACTACCCACACATGATTCTTCCACGACGGATAGACGCGTTCATAATTATCGGTAGCCGGATTATATCTGTAAAATACTTTTTTGCTCATTTCGCGGCACTTGACATTGCTTAATTTTGCAAAAGTAATGGATTTGGATTACTTTTGTAGATTATTTTATCACAAAAATAAGAATTAATTCCGAATTAATACAACATTATTATATAATAAAATTACAGAACATGCTCACAGCTAAGGAAATACGCGAGTCTTTCAAAGACTTTTTCCGCAACAAGGGGCACCAGATTGTCCCGTCGGCACCTATGGTAATTAAGGACGACCCAACGTTGATGTTTACCAACGCAGGAATGAATCAGTTTAAAGACATCATTCTCGGCAATGCCGTCGCGAAATATAAGCGCGTCGCCGACTCGCAAAAGTGCCTTCGTGTCAGTGGCAAGCACAACGACCTTGAGGAAGTAGGAATGGACACCTACCATCACACTATGTTCGAGATGCTCGGCAACTGGTCGTTTGGCGACTATTTCAAGCAAGAAGCTATCGATTGGGCATGGGAATACCTTGTCGATGTGTTGCATCTCGACCCGAAACGCCTCTATGCCACCGTATTTGAAGGCTCTCCCGAAGAAAATCTATCCCGCGACAATGAAGCAGCCGGCTATTGGGAAAAACACTTGCCCGCCGACCATATCATCAACGGAAACAAGCACGACAACTTCTGGGAAATGGGCGATACAGGTCCATGTGGCCCCTGTTCCGAAATACATATCGACCTTCGCAGCGATGCCGAACGTGCCGAAATTCCCGGACGCGACCTCGTCAACCATGACCATCCGCAAGTAATCGAAATCTGGAACCTCGTGTTCATGCAATACAACCGCAAAGCCGACAGTTCTCTCGAATCGCTCCCCGCTAAGGTAATCGATACCGGCATGGGCTTCGAACGTCTTTGTATGGCTCTTCAGGGCAAAACATCCAACTACGACACCGACGTGTTCACTCCGTTAATTTCAAAAATAGGAGAACTCGCCGATAAAAAGTACGGAGAAAATCCCAAAGTCGACATCGCAATGCGCGTAATCGCCGACCACGTGCGCACAATCGCATTCTCCATTGCCGACTCTCAACTCCCCTCAAATGCAAAAGCCGGCTACGTAATCCGTCGTATCCTTCGCCGCGCAGTTCGTTATGCCTATACATTCCTCGACCAAAAGCAGGCATTCATGTATCGTCTCATCGATACTCTCATCGAAAGCATGGGCGCCGCCTATCCCGAACTTGGCAAGCAACGCGAACTCATCATGAAAGTGATTAAAGAGGAAGAAGATTCATTCCTCCGCACTCTTGAAAACGGAATTCGACTTCTCGACAATGCCATTTCCACAGCAAAAGCTGCCGGCAAAAGCGAAATTTCCGGAAAAGAGGCTTTCGTACTCTACGACACATACGGATTCCCTCTCGACTTGACCGAGTTGATTCTTAAAGAGAACTCCATGACTCTCGACCACACTGAGTTTGACGCAGAAATGGCCGCTCAAAAAGCTCGTGCACGCAATGCCGCTGCAGTTGAGACAGGAGACTGGGTAGTAGTACGCGAAGGCGAACAAACATTTGTCGGATATGACCAAATGGCAACCGACACTCAAATCCTACGTTACCGCAAGCTCAAACAGAAAAACAACGAATACTATCAAATAGTGCTCTCTTCGACACCTTTCTATGCCGAAATGGGCGGACAGGTAGGCGACCGAGGAACTCTTTCCAACGGAGACGAAACAATCGAAATCTACGACACCAAGCGTGAAAACGGTATCGGAGTGCATCTTTCAAAGAAAATTCCGACCGATGTCAACGCCACTTTTGAAGCCCGAATCGACGAAGATGCCCGCATGGCCACATCGAGTAACCACACGGCAACCCACTTGCTCCACGAAGCTTTGCGCGAAGTGCTCGGCACACACGTAGAACAAAAAGGTTCGTTCGTATCTCCCGATGTACTACGTTTCGACTTTTCTCACTTCCAAAAACTCACCCCGGAAGAAATCGAAGCCGTAGAACGCCTCGCCAATGCCAAAGTTCGCAAGGCTATTTCACTCGACGAACATCGCAATGTTCCTATCGCCAAAGCTCACGAAATGGGAGCAATGGCTCTTTTCGGTGAAAAATACGGCGAAGAAGTCCGCGTGATAAAATATGGTTCATCGGTTGAACTCTGTGGCGGTACCCACGTACCCAACACAGGAAATATCGGTATGATTAAGATTCTTTCTGAAAGTAGTATTGCCGCCGGCATACGCCGTATCGAAGCTATCACCGGAGCCACAGTGGAAGACAGCATCGTTGAAATGCAAAACACGCTAAAAGAAATCGGAGCAATGTTTAACAACGCTCCCAACATTATTCAGGCTCTTCGTAAGCATATCGAAGAAAATGCAGATCTCCGCAAGCAGGTAGATGAAGCTCTTCAAGAACGGGTAAAACTTCTTATCGCTGAAATCATCGGTAAGGCCAAAGAAGTAAACGGCATCAAGGTTGTTTCTCTCGGTGGCATACGGATTCCTGAAATTGTAAAGAACGTAGCATTCGGTGTCCGTGCTCAATCACCGGAAAACACCGTCTTCATCGCCGCAACTGCCGACATGAATGGTAAACCGCTCCTTACCGTTATGATTACAGAAGACCTTGTCAAGGATGGCATGAATGCCTCTACAACGGTTCGCGAAGCAGCCAAACTCATCAAAGGCGGCGGTGGCGGACAACCCGGATTTGCACAAGCCGGAGGCAAAGACAAAGAAGGTCTCTCTGCTGCCTACGACAAGATGAAGGCCATCCTCGGAGTATAATTTGGCAAAATACAAACCAATATAAAAGCCCCATCTTCAAAATGGGGCTTTTATTAAATATATAGCTATGATTACGGCATCAATAGTCACATACAACACTGAAAAAAACGAACTTGCCACATGCCTGTCATGCTTGGCAGAAACGATTATTGATACTACTTATATCATTGACAATTCTAGTCAATCGTATATAAAGGATATTTGCTCGGAATATCCCAACACTATCTATATAGCGAACGACAACGTTGGATACGGAGCCGGGCATAATATAGCGATTCGGAATAGCATACAAAGCGCAGCCGAGTACCATTTGGTATTGAATTCGGATATTCAATTTTCGTCGAATGTAATATCGGAATTGATTGGATATATGGATGCAGAATCTGATGTGGCTCAAGTTCAACCTAAGATTATTTCTCCGGATGGATCCGAGCAATATACCTGCCGCCTGCTACCTACTCCATGCGACTTGATTTTTCGCAGATTTCTGCCAAAATGGATGTCGAAAAAGTCTAATAACAGGTATCTTTTGCGCTTTGCCAATCGCACAAATCCGATTAATGTCCCGTACCAACAAGGAAGTTTCATGCTGTTTCGCACACGATGCTTTCAAGATATAGGCTTGTTTGACGAAAGATTCTTTATGTATCCCGAAGATATAGACATCACTCGACGAATGCATCGCAAATATCGAACAATGTACTATCCATACGCAACTGTCACACACGCCCATAGAGCCGCCTCATATCATAGTGCAAAGATGCTTTGGATACATATTTGCAATATGATTAAGTATTTCAATAAGTGGGGATGGGTATTTGACAAGGAGCGAAAAACGTGGAATAGACAGTTGCTACAATCATTAGGATATTATTCAACCGAAAAGGTAATGTTGCCAAAAACAGTTGGTAAATTAGAATAGGAAATGGGGCTTTAAAGCCCCATTTTTTTATTATGAAAAACACCTCGGG
>JBGUUQ010000138.1:0-2769 GCA_045133615.1 Muribaculaceae bacterium
TAATTTTCAGGGACTTTTACAAGTAATAACTAATTAAAAATCAATCGTATAACTGACAAAAATTAATTTTTGTCATCTACTAAACAACTGTATATGACGAAGAACTTCAATACATATATTGAAAGTCCGGCGGTGGACTATCTGCGTAATCTATGCTTGCGAGAGGGCGTATTACGCCATTATGACCGGGGCGAGGCTTTCTTCAATGCCGGCAGCGTCGCCCGATACTTCGGTTATATTCAATCCGGCACACTGAAATATATGGCATATGGCGATGACGGCACCGAGCATGTTGTCGGACTGGAGTTTGCCGGAGAGTACGTAACTGATTTTCCCTTTTCACTTCGAGGACAGAAAGCGAGGACTTCGGTAATCGCCGAAACCCCGTGCGAAATATATTGCATCTCAACTGTCGAACTCGGCGAGCGGCTTAAAACAGACTCTGAATTTCGCGACATCGTTATGCTGGGTACCGAGGCTGTATTTTCCACAGTCTATGACAGGTATGTGGATTTACATTGCAAGACGGCACAGCAACGTTACAATGACCTTATTTCCAAACATCCCGACCTGTTTTCATTATTTCCGCTCAAAGACATAGCCTCGTTTCTGAATATAACTCCGACACATCTGAGCCGTCTGCGAAAAAATATTTAGACGCTATTGTCACTTTTCAACATTTGTTTACGTCTATGATATAGCGACTCACTAATTTTGCATCGTGAAATTGTAATCCCCAACTCTATGAAATCAATAATCATCACAACAACGGCCTTGTCTTGCGCCATGTCGGCTGTGGCACAAACGGAGTCTGCCGATTCTATTCCGGCTCAGGAACTGCAAGAAGTTGTAATACAGGCACCAAAAGTTATCCGCAAGGCCGATATGGATGTCTATCATCCATCTAAAACCGCCGTAGAACATTCGCAGAACGGCTTGCAGTTGCTAAACAATCTTATGATTCCGACCCTTACCGTCAGTGATGCGCTCGGCACTATTCAAGCCGCCGGCCAGTCGGTGCAGGTGCGCATCAACGGTCGAGAATCATCAATCGAACAGGTGCGTACCCTTCTACCCGAAACCATCAAACGTGTGGAATGGATAGACAATCCCGGCCTTCGCTACGGTGGCGCAAACTATGTTTTGAATTTCATCGTCTCCAATCCGACGGTCGGTGGCTCACTGATGGCACAGGCTCGCCCGGCTCTCAACCAGGCTTGGGGCTTCTATATGGCCGACGCAAAATTCAATACCGGGCGCTCGCAGTGGGAAGTAGGTGGCAACTTCAAGCTTACCAACAAATTAAAAACGCATCGCGATTATACGGAAACTTTCACATATTCCTACGGCTCGACTTTGACCCGCAACGAGACTTCTCGCGGCGGCACGATGGACAATTCTTTTGCCAACGCCTGGGCCTCATACAGCTACATCAAGCCCGATACCACAGTATTTATGGCAGAGTTCGGTTTGTTCCAGAAACTCACAGACAAATTTCTCTATAACGGACTTCTATCGCTGAGCGACGGCTCTGATGATATACTTCTGACTGACTCCCACGGTGACAAGGGCGGTACACCCTCTCTGTCGTTATACTGGCAGCAGAATTTCGCCCACAAGCAGATGCTCATAGTCAATTTCAACAGTTCGTTTTATTTCGGACGTTCATACTCGGATTATATCGAGCAGTTGGCCGGTGCCTCAAGCTATCTGACCGACATTCACACCAATATCAAGGACCGGAATCAGGCTTACGCCATAGAGGCCGACTACATCAAGAACTGGCGTAACGGGCGTTTCACCGCCGGAGCGTCTTACACCGCCAACCGCAACCGCTCACAGTATGAGAGTCTTGGCGGCGACATATTCCATCAGCGTCAAGATAAGGTCTATCTCTTTGCCGAATATTTCCACCGCTTCGGAAAATGGACGGCCACTGCCGGAATGGGCGTACAATATACCGACTACCTTTTCAAGGAAACAAATCAAGGTAGCCACTCATGGAGTCCTCGCCCCCAGGCCACTATTACCTATTCGCTCAATCAGAACCACAACTTCCGACTCAACTTCACCTCGTGGCAATCCACTCCGTCGCTGGCCGAAACCAACATCGTGCCTCAGCAACTCGACGGATTCCAGTGGCGTGTGGGTAATCAGAATCTCAAGACAGCCAACTCCTATATGCTTACTTTTCGCTACGGCTTCAACGTACCGCGTGTCAGCGGTTCGTTCGGTATCCGTGCCTTCACATCGCCCAATGCCATCACACCGCTTTTGCAGTGGGAGGGAGACAAACTCATTACCACATACGAGAACAGCCGTGGTCTGCAAAATCTATCGTTCTTCCTTGCTCCCCAAATTGAAATAATCCCAAACTGGCTTATGGCAAGTGGTTATATTCAATTCAGAATGGAGCGTATGCGCGGCACTGGATATAATCATCACAGCAACGCATGGAGCGGCAACGCGCAGATTCAGCTCATGCACTGGGGATTCGTACTCAGCGGCCGGTACGTGAGAGCGCAGCGCGACCTTTGGGGCGAGAAAATCAGTTGGGGCGAGAATCTTAACATCATCGACCTAAGCTATAACTGGAAATCATGGCAGTTCTCGGCAGGTATCATAATGCCGTTTGGCAAATACGATCAGGGAAGCGAGTCGCTGAGCAAGTGGAACCGCAACGAGCAGCACATGCGCCTCGATATGCGTATGCCCTACATCAGCGTATCCTACAACCTGCAATGGGGCCGTCAGAAACGCGGAGCGCAG
>JBGUUQ010000139.1:0-12260 GCA_045133615.1 Muribaculaceae bacterium
TATGATCATTTTTATTTTGACGGGAATACCTGCGGGGAGGTTTTGGTCGCCGTAGGAGTTGCCGTTGCTGCGCAAGATGCGGATTGAACTGTCTTTGAGGTGATATGCATTGCCGTTGGAGTCGTAGGCCTGAGTCTGATAATCGTCAAATCCGGGATAGCAAGGTTCTTGATCAAGAATTTTTGCGTTTTTGGCTTTTGACTCCATATTGGTCAGCACAATGTCAACAACCACATTGCTGCCCTGACGAGATACCGACGTGACTTTCGCATCAACGCCGACGGCATTGAATTCCATCGAGGGCGCAGGCAATGCCGGTTCCTGAACCGGCTCCGCAATCGCCGACTCAACCTCTCGCTCAACAGCTTTGGCTACAGTTCGCGGCGCGGTGGTGGTCGCTATCGGGTTGAATATAAAGGAGGTGGTCAGTGCGCCGCTGACGCTGGGCCATTGTTTGTTGCCGGTGAGTTCGTAGGTTGTGTTTGCGATTTCTTGGGTGACCTCGGGGAAACTGCGGTCTTTGGTTTCGAGTGCCTTCAGGATGGCGTAGGCAAACGGACTGTTGTCGCCTTCGCCGTCATACGCCACTTGACCGCTGCGCGTCGAGCAGATCACCACGGAACCGGGTGCGCCTTCAATAGTGGTCAGACCCTGAGTCGCCGAGCGAGTCCATGTGGTTTTAACATCGCGGCAGGCATCGAAGCAAATGATGCGCGACTTCACTCCGCTGGCTTCAATCTTGTCGATTACATCGAAAGTGTTGAGGCATTTGTCGAGCTCCGAGCGGAATTCCAGTTTGGCATTGACCGGAATGAGGTAGTTGTGGCCGTTTTCCTGAAGGCCATGGCCCGAGTAGTAGAAGAAAGCGGCGTCATAATCCTTGGCGCGCGAAGCGAAATTATTGAGCGCAGTGACCATATCGGCGTAAGCCACGTCGTAGGCCTCGATTACGTCGAAACCCAGATTGCCCAACTCGTCGGCAATTGCCGAGGCATCGAAAATCGGGTTGCGCAACGCGGAAATATCCGTATAATTCGCATTGCCGATAACCAGGGCGAGGCGCTTTTCAGGCACCTGATTGGCTTTTGGCGACTGCGTGAACGTGAAATCCACATCGGTTGCACTGCGGGTCGAAGCCTTGTTCATGCGCAAAAAGAAATCATAAACGGACTTCGCGCCACTCTTCGAGTCAAACTGGCGCTTCGAAAAGCGATAAATATTGCCTGACGCACTCTTGGCTTCGAGCATCTGATTGTCCGACGTCCATACAATCGCGTCTGAGGCCTTGAACGAGTCGCCGACCTTCAGTGATCGTTTGCCGACTTTGACCGACTCGCCGGTCAGGCGAGTTATTTTGAGTTGCTCGTTTTGAGCGACTTGCGCTACGCTGCCGAAGCAGCAAAGCAATGCGATGATAAGCGATAAAATATGTTTCATTTCGAGGGCTGTTTTTTTGATGGTTGTACGGTGAGAAAATCTGCAATCGTGAGAAATAATGACGGTATCAGAGTAATAAAGTTTTCGGCTAAGGTCAGATAGCAAACGATATTCAGCATCTTAAGTGTCACGTTCCAACTGATGAATGAAATGATAAACCGCAAAATGGGATGTTTTTCGAGCCATTTGATTCTGCCAAGCAACGACCCGGGTCGGAGCACACACCAGCTCATCAGCGAGAAGAACGCGAAAATCAGCAGGTAGAACAGCGGATTGAGCCGATGATGCCCGGCGGCAAGCTGACGATATGACTCATAAATAAGAACCGGACCAGGCACCGGGCCGATATATGTTTCGTGGGTATCCGCTCCGAAGTCGCCGATAATCACAATCTTATCGTGCATCATCTCGGCAATTTCCTCCTCGGAGTTAAACCGCAGAATCTGTGAACCGAGATTGGGGTAGCGCACTCGTCCGTCAGGATATTCGGAAAGAAGCAAATCGGAAGGCAAAGGGATAAACAGCGCATTGCGGCATATATGGCCTCGGTCGGAATACCAAAGGCCATGATTGTTGATTTCAACGCCGTTGAGCTCGCCGGCCATTTTCAACGGAATCGATTCTCCTTCGGATCGAAAAAATTGCCAGCGGGTGAAACCGGTTGTCATCGTCGCACTGTAATCCGCAAATGCGGCATTATGACCGGCAAGATTCGCGGCGGCATCGCCCGACTGTGAATGAGCGCTATACGCAAACCTCGGCAAGCGACCCATAAGAGTCCACAAAGCGGAATCTGCCGGCGTATACATGCCCGGTTCGAAGCGCACGTCAAGCACCATATAGCGATAGCCCGCTTCCTCGGCAACCTGAAGAAACCGCAAGAGCGTGGCGCGATTGGTGACGGATGCCGTACCAAGCGTATCGCCGAAATCATCATAGAGAGAGACGAGTTCCTTGTCGTAGGCCACGTTGACATAAAGCACCGAGTCGATGTCCTCCGAATGGGCATAGCGGTCGGTCAGATACTCCGTGAAAATCAAATTGCCGGTATCGTCAATCAGTGAATTGGGGCAATTGTCAACCCAATAATTTGCCAAGCTGAGAAAAAAACCGAACGCCAAAGCAAGGCACACACGCCAATGGCGCGACGCAAAGCGCCGCCAGCTCCATCTGCTCTTTTTCTTACCCGAACTGCTCATAATCAACCCTCAAAGTTACAAATTTGCCCCATTATTTCCAATTTTTTTTGCGAACCAAAGCTCCCTCAATTTGTAGGGTCCGTGACTTGTCACGACCGGGTGCCGCAAAATAGCTGCGTTAGCTGCGTTCATGAAGGCTTTGGGCGAATATATCGAATATTACAACAATAAAAGAATCAAATCTCGGTTAAAAGGAAAGAGTCCGGTGCAATACCGAACTCTTTCTAAAATCGGATAATGTTTAATCCGTCCAACTTTTGGGGGGCACTTCAAAATTGACACAGCCTCATATATAGAGTTTTGGGGATTAGTCATCAAGGGCATTCTCGTCGATGGAGAAGTCGTCGGGAAGAGAGTCGTCGAAGTCGGGTGCTTCTATCGGCTCGTTTGAGGATGCTTTCTCGGTAGAGCGAGTCGGTTTCGGTCTTGCTATAAGTTGTCCGCCGTCGGCTTTCATTGCCTCCATGATTTTTGCTTCAAGTTCTTCGGCAAGTTCGGGATTGTCGGCAATCACGCGCTTGGCAGCATCGCGACCTTGAGCGAGTTTGGTGCCGTCGTAGCTGAACCATGAGCCGCTCTTCTGGATGATGTTGTATTCAACACCGAGGTCGATGATTTCGCCGGTGCGGGAGATTCCTTCGCCAAACATGATGTCGAACTGAGCGCGTTTGAAGGGGGGCGCAACTTTGTTTTTAACGACTTTGACGCGGGTGACGCGACCAAACACATCGTCGCCGTCTTTGAGAGTAGTGGCAGAACGGATGTCGATACGAACCGATGCATAGAATTTCAGTGCATTACCGCCTGTGGTGGTTTCCGACGGACCGAACATCACACCGATTTTTTCACGCAACTGGTTGATGAAAATGCAGGTGGTGTTGGTGCGTGAAATGGTGGCGGTGAGCTTGCGCATGGCTTGTGACATCAAGCGGGCTTGCAGACCCATGTTGCGGTCGCCCATATCGCCTTCGATTTCGCTCTTGGGGGTGAGAGCCGCAACGGAGTCGACCACGATGATGTCGATTGCAGATGAGCGGATAAGTTGCTCGGCAATCTCAAGAGCTTGCTCTCCGTTGTCGGGTTGTGCGATAAGCAGATTGTTGACATCGACTCCGAGTTTTTCGGCGTAGAAACGGTCGAAAGCATGTTCGGCATCGATTATGGCGGCGATACCGCCGAGTTTTTGTGCTTCGGCGATTGCATGGATGGCAAGAGTGGTCTTACCGGATGATTCCGGTCCGTAAATTTCGATGATACGTCCGCGCGGGTAACCTCCCACGCCGAGGGCAAAGTTAAGTCCGATAGAACCGGAGGGGATTACTTCCACTTGCTCCACAGCATCGTCGCCGAGCTTCATGATGGCTCCGCGGCCGAAGTTTTTCTCAATGTGAGCCATTGCTTGCGACAAGGCGTTGAGCTTTGCTGCGCGAGGGTCTTCGGAGGCTGCCGCACCTTTCTTTAAGGTGGTTTTCTTGGGCTTTTCGGTTTTTTCCATGATGGTATAGGTTGTTATAGTTTTTTATTTGTTTTCGATGAGTGAAAGAATTTGGTCGGCTGAGTTTTTGGTGTCGACTTTAGTGATGATATGGGTCACGCAGTGGTTGGCATCGGTGATGAATGTGGTGCGTACGGTGCCCATGTATTCGCGTCCCGCCATTTTCTTTTTCTGCCACACTCCGAATGCTTGGTTGAGCGTAGTGTCGGTGTCGGCAATCAACGGGAAAGGGAGAGAATATTTCTCTGCAAATTTGCGATGAGAGGCTTCGGAATCTTTGCTTACGCCTACAAGTGCATATCCCATGGAGATGAGCTTTCCGTAACCGTCGCGCAATGAGCAGGCTTCGGCCGTGCAACCCGGAGTGTTGTCTTTAGGATAGAAATAGATAATCATCGGCTTGCCGGCAAATGTGTCGGTAGTAATCTCATTGCCGTTGGCATCGATGCCGAGGCGTTGCGGGATTTTGTCTCCTATGTTTATCATTTTGTCTGCTTGTTTTTATTGTTTACGTTGCAAAGATAGGGATGGTGCTGTGCCAAAATCGGAGGATGTTTAGTTAATAAATCAAAATGCCATTATCGTCCGAAATAGAAATCGAGCACATCGCGAGCTGCGGTAAACGAACTCTGCATATTGGCGAGAACGCGTTTTTCTTTGTCGCGGAGCAGTGCATCTACGTCGGGGTCGTTGTAGAAATGGCTCTTTAATTTTTCGTTGATAGTCTCAAACATCCAATATCGTGCTTGCTGTTGACGTTTTTGGTCGAAGTAGCCATTGCCTTTCACAAATTCAAAATAGCGGTCTATCATATCCCACACTTCGGGTATTCCCAGCTCATAATATCCGGAATAGCACAGCACTTCGGGCATCCATCCCGAAGTTGTGGGCGGGAACAGATGGAGTGCGCTGCGGAATTGCGCTTGGGCGAGAGTTGCGCGATCGATGTTGTCGCCGTCGGCTTTGTTGATTACTATTCCGTCGGCCATCTCCATAATGCCGCGTTTGATGCCTTGCAGTTCATCTCCGGTACCGGCGAGTTGGATGAGAAGGAAGAAATCGACCATTGAGTGGACTGCGGTCTCGCTTTGTCCTACGCCTACGGTTTCGACAAATATGTTGTTGTAGCCTGCTGCTTCACAGAGTACGATAGTCTCACGGGTTTTACGCGCCACGCCGCCGAGTGAGCCGGCTGATGGGCTGGGGCGGATAAATGCGTTGGGATGGACGGAGAGTTTCTCCATACGGGTTTTATCGCCGAGGATACTGCCTTTGGTGCGTTCGCTCGACGGGTCGATGGCGAGCACAGCGAGTTTGCCGCCGTCGCGGAGTACGTGAAGTCCGAAAACGTCGATAGATGTACTCTTGCCGGCACCGGGGACTCCGGTGATGCCTATGCGGCGGGAGTTGCCAGAATAGGGGAGACATTTTTCAATCACCTCTTGTGCCACTGCCTGATGTTCGGGCGCAAGGCTTTCTACGAGGGTGACGGCACGCGAGAGCATTGTCACGTCGCCTTTGAGAATGCCTTCAACCATTTCGGCTGTCGACGGGAGAGAGCGACGTTTGCGACGTTGCATATATGGATTGACGATAGGCGGTTGCTCTACGCCACTATTGACAGTCAGTCCTTGATACTGGTCTTCGTTTTCGATATGTTCCATGGGAGAAGCTATTTGAATTGACCTACGATGCGCACCATTGCAGTGGGGCGTTCGGGGTCGTTGGTGATTACTGTGATACGAGAATTGAGGATGTCGCCTCGACACTGCGAGGTGTCGACGATGACACTGATTTCCGCTGTTTTTCCTTTTTTTACTTTGTCTTTGTTCACTTTGATGGTGATGCCGGGGTCGTCGGTGTAGACGCGGCGAATGAGGAGGGGTGAGTCTCCATAATTGTCGATGGTGAATGTGGCGGAGAGTTTTTCGCCGCGACTGATGCGGGCGAAATCGATTGATTCCGATGAGATGGCCAATCGAGGGGCTTTAAGGCGTTCGCCGGGTGTCAGTTTGGAGAAATCTTCCTTTACTATGGCGGTGGTTGCTATCGGGATACGCAGCTCGGATGTGGCTGCCGGAGAGAGCATGAGGGAGTCGGTCACCAATCCCCATTGCTCGGAGAGCAAAGTGTTGAAGTAGAGGGAAAAAGTGAGTGATTCTCCGGGGGGAATTGTCTTGGGAGAAGCATTGACGGTGATATGTTTGGGGATGTTGTGCCACTGAGGGGTTATGGTGTCGTTGCTGCGATTGTAGGCTTCGAAAAATTCGATTCGCGACTTCCCTTTCAGTATTTCTCCAAAGGGGACAACGGTCGTGCGCAGCATCAATTCTCCTGCTTCGACGGGATAGCGATTGTGGAGTGTGGCTTCAGTGCCTATGACCACCCCTTTGATGGTGAGAGTGGAGCGTTTCGGTTCCGTATTGGTGTCGACGTAGACTTTTTTTGTAAATCGTCCCGGTCGGCCTATGGCGTCGTAGGTGACGGTGATGACGGCGGTGTCGCCGGGTGCGACGGCATTTCGAGAGTAGCGGGCTATGGTACAGCCACAGTTGGCTTTTACGCTTAGTATTACAAGAGGCTCATCACCGGTGTTAACCCCTTTCATCAGGCAAGAGACTTTGCCTGCTTCTTCGCGGAACACTCCGAAATCGTGAGTCTCTTCGACCCACTCGATGCGAGCTTCTGCCGATGTTGTGAATATGGCAAACAGGGTTGTGAATATGGCAATGGTATGGCGTAGCGACATAGCTGACTATTTCTTTGGGATAACTACTCCTGAAATTTTCACCACAGAGGTCTTGCTTTTTGCATTGGTCTTTATTCTCACTTCTTTGTGAAATTCTCCCGGACGACCCGCGGGATTGTAAGTGACCTTTATTTTGTCTTTTTCTCCCGGTTTAATCGGCTTTTTGGGGTATGAGGGAACGGTGCAACCGCAACTTGTTTTGGCTGACAAAATGATTAGCGGTTCGTCGCCTGAATTGACGAACTCAAATTCATACGACACGGAGCCGTTAGCCTCTTTAATATTGCCGAAGTCGTGAGACGATTCGGTGATTTTCATTTCGGGACCGTTGGCGAATGCTGCGCTGCATCCTAAGATGACGGTAACTAATAGTGATATGAGAGATTTCATGTCTGTTTCTGTTTTTAATTTGTAAAGATACAATTTAGAACAGCGGCAATGGGCCTTGATGTCGTTAATTTAGCTTAATACCATCTACTCCGATGCCGAAAAGGGCATAGTCGTACCATACGGGGTCGTCGGGACGGAAGCGGCGGAGGGTGTCGGTAAGTTCGATTACTGCTTTCCGGTCGTCGCTATGGCGTGACAGAAGACCGAGGTCGCGGGCGGTATTCCCTACATGGACATCAAGCGGAATGTATAGTTGCGATGGCTTTATCACATCCCAGACTCCGAGGTCGACGATGCCATCGTTGCGCACGAGCCAGCGCAATGCCATGTTGATGCGTTTCAGGGCTGTTGTGGCAAGATTGCCGGGAAGACAACGGGAATCTGAAATGCCTTGATTGGCTTCGGAAAATGTGCGGTTCATCTCTGCCACAAGTGTCCACGATGGAAATTCGGATGCGGCAATGGCCTTGGCGCGGGCAAATTCTGCAATGGAGCCGTGGCGGGCGTATATCGCGTGGAGTCCGCGGAGGTAGTGCCGGAGATTTGTCGCAAAGAATGTGCGGTGGATGTTTTGGTCGGGGAGTTCTTCAAACCCTTTGTCCATCACGTAGTCGAACGGACGATACTCCATCAGCGAGAGCATTTTTTCGCAATTGCGGCAAATCATTTTGCGGTTGCCCCATGCGATAGTGGCACATAGAAATGAGGTGATTTCTATGTCCTGAAGCCGCTCGAAACGTCGGGGAAACTGCACAGGGTCGCGCTCAATGAATTCGACGGAATTGATGCGGGCGGCTTCGCGGTCGAGCAGGTCTTTGATTTCCGATTCCGAAAACTGTAAATCCATAAGTTGATTGAAGGGGACTATGTTGAAGTGTAATTCGGTGACCGCAGATGCTTTTCTTGGTCACATTGAGACGGCACACCCCTAAGTAGTGTCTTAGGGGTGCTGTCTCAAAAAACTATTAGAGGTTCATCTTTGTGGCAATGTCGGAGGGGATTGCTGCCTTGTTGACGAGAATGCTGATGGTCTTGGCAAGGAAGTAGGGCTCGGAAACGTAGAAATAACCATTGTAGAGCTGGTTGGTGTTCCACGAGTTTTTCACCTTGTAGTATTTGTTGCCATCTTGGTCAACTGCACGACCGATAATCACCATGCCGTGGTCGTCGGTGGTCTCTTGGCTGTCAAATCCCGCTTGACGTGATTCTTGAGTCACTTTTTCCTCTTTGCAGGGACCGTGGATTTTGAATCGCTCTTCTTCGCGGTCTTTGTCGGAGAGTTGTGTCCAACGGGCAAGTTCGGTGCCTTCGAGACTCTCTTCGTCGGTGGCAGCGGGAAGAAGGGCGTAGCCGTTACGCCATTTGAATCCGCCTTCGCTCACGTCGGCAGCCCAAACAACGGAATAGCCGTTGTCGATGGCTTTATCGACGATTTTCTTCATCTCTTGCATGGGTACATTGTTGTACTGTCCCCAAAGCCAATTGTCGGCAACTTCGAGCACGAACGGTTTGTAGAACGGATGGTGGGTAAATGAGGTGACTGCTACATAGTTGTCGGCGGTCAATCCCATCTCTTGAGCGTAGGATTGCGGAGTGTAGGTCTTGCCTTTGTAGGTGAATGTTTCGGGTACTTTTCCGAAATATGCATCGAGAATGGCTTCAAGACCGCGACGCCATGCCGTAGAAATTTTTCGGTTGGGGTTTCTTTTGATGGCATCGAGGTAGCCCTTCATGGCTGCTTCGAGCTCATAGTGGTTGTGGGATGTCTCTCCGTACTCCAATCCTGCATAGGCTTCTTCCGGAATGGCTCCGTAGCGTTCCCATACGTAGGGTACATCGAGAATCGAGCCGCCTTGAGAGAAGTTTACTGTGCCGTTCATGCGGATATATTTGTCGGCCTTGTCGAGGTAGCATTGGCGCACGACAAACATTTCCGAGAGGTCGTGTTCGCCACCACCGCGATGGATGATTTCATCTTCAAAAAATGAGTTACCGGCAAAGCACCAGCATGTTCCTGATTTGTTTTGGTCTTTGACGGGTGTGGTTTTTACGATTTTTACATCGGTGAATTTGAATCCGGTGCTGTCGGGCACTACTACTTCGTCGTCGGCTGATGCGCCTGTGGCGATAAGCGCAATTGCGCTGTAAAGGAGGTATCTTTTCATGATTTTTCGGTTATTTGTATAATGCAAATTTAACGAAAAAATCCATAATGACCGAATTCGGGGAAGTAATAGTGTGTGATAATGCGAAAAGAGGCCGGCAATTGCCGACCTCTTCTTGATGATAGCTGTTTCTATGTCGAATGAGGGGGATTAGTTGTTGGTTGAATCGGAGGGCGCGAATGTGATGGGAAGAGTGTATTTTACCGCCACGGGTTTGCCGTCCATCATGCCGGGTTGGAAGTTGTCGAGAAGACTTATCACGCGACAGGCTTCTGCTCCGAATTCTTCACCGATGCGGTTCATTAAGACTTTTGGATCGATGGCTTTGCCGGTTTCTGTAATGGTGAATTGCACTATTACGCGTCCTTTCTTGGTTTTATCGGCACCTTCCGGCCAACGGAGATTTGCCGCAATGAAGTTCAGGAGTTCTTTATCTCCTCCGGGATACTGAGGCATGACATCGGCTGCGGTCATTACTTTTTTGTCGGTGGCTACGGATTTTTTCGTATCTTTGTCAACAGGAGCGGGCGCTTCGACCGAGGTGGGCGTAGACGCGATAGAGCCGAGGACTGATGCCACTGCGGGATTGTTGACAAGAACTACTGCGAGTGCCACTGCCGGCACGAGGGCTAAAGCACGCATGCGTGCTTTGCCGCGAGACTTTTTAGATAACATCATAGTTATACGTTTTTTGAGTGAACTGTGATTCAGACTGTTGGCAAGAGACTGGAACCTTGTGCCGACAGTCTTTTTTATTAGAAATAGTTGATATTGCTGTGGATTGATGCCGGAGGAGATGACACGTTGGTCGGCGGAAAATTCGTGTATGCTTTGCAGTTCGTCGCGAAGCATCCATGACGCGGGATTGTACCAAGTGACGATGAGTGTCGCTTCGGCAATGAGCAGGTCGAGCCAATGGCGTTCGTCCAAATGAGCTGTTTCGTGGGCTATCGTGATGGGTGCTGTTTCGTCGTAATCATCGTGGCGCATCACTATCCATCGGCACCAACTGAACGGTACGAGCTTCGGGCGGTTGTGCAACACGAGGGTGTAGCGACCGCATTTCCGGCGAGGATTTCGGACTATGAGCCAAGCTAGCCCTCCGGCGGTGATGAGAAGACGCGTGGCCATGAATATTATTCCGATAATATATATCCAAAGAAGATAGGTCAGCCATGGGGTATGGTGGATCGGTTCGGTCGGCTTGATGTCGATGTCGGTCGGAATGATCGGCGCGGCAGAAAGCTCGCCTATCGCTATATTACCATGCGATTGCAATAATGTGGCAACGGGTATCACAGAGACTGTAACGAGGTAGATGCCAAGCAGAACGGCACGGTTGAAATGAAAGTGAGTGGTATGCGATACTGTGGCTCGATACAGGGCATGCATCACTATAAGAATAGCGGATATTGCGATGGAGTATGCAAATAAGGTTCCCATGGCGTTGTGGTATTATTTATTGTTGATTTTTGTTTGTGACCTTGTCGATAAGCTCGCGAATTTCGTCGTCGGTGAGCTTTTCGTCTTTGAAAAGAGCGCTTACCACGCCTGATAGGGAGTTGCCGAAATAGCGGTCGACGACTTTGCGCAGGGTGGAGCGACTATGCTCTTCGCGAGATACGGCGGCTCGATAGAGAAATGTGTTGCCGGTCTTTTCGTGAGTCACATATCCTTTCTGTTCGAGCAGTCGCACGAATGTGGAGATGGTGTTGAAATGCGGCTTCGGGTCGGGGTGTAGGTCGACAATCTGCCGAACGTAGAGTGGTCCGCGCTCCCAGAATATCTGCATCAATTCTTCTTCTTTTTCGGTAAGAGATTTCATCGTTGTAAAATTTAGACATCGCAAATATAAACTAAATATTTTAGTTATGCAACTAAATTGCTTAGTTTTTTTGGCGAAAGTGTACGAATGCGAATCGGGGGTAAAATGATGTGCGGCTTGAATTGAGCTTTTTTATTGATTGACAATATAAAAAGAAAGCGCCACGTCCCGGATGGGAGTGGCGCTTTCGCTATAATGAGTTGTTATGCTCGATTAGAGTTGGGGACCAGCTGCTACGAGGGCCTTGCCGGCTTCGTTGCCTTCAAATTTCTTGAAGTTCTTGATGAAGCGTTCTGCGAGGTCTTTAGCCTTAACGTTCCAGTCTTCAACGTTGGTGTAGGTGTCGCGGGGATCGAGGATGTTGGGATCTACACCGGGGAGTTCGGTGGGAACTTCGAAGTCGAACAAAGGAATCTTCTTGGTGGGAGCGTTGTTGATAGAGCCATCGAGGATAGCGTCGATGATACCACGGGTATCTTTGATAGAGATACGCTTGCCGGTACCGTTCCAACCGGTGTTAACCAAGTATGCTTTAGCGCCGTTAGCTTCCATCTTCTTCACGAGTTCTTCACCGTACTTAGTGGGGTGGAGTGAAAGGAATGCAGCACCGAAGCAAGCCGAGAATGTGGGGGTCGGTTCGGTGATACCGCGTTCGGTACCTGCCAACTTAGCGGTGAAACCGGAGAGGAAGTAGTATTTAGCTTGCTCAGGAGTCAAGATAGATACGGGAGGAAGTACACCGAATGCATCAGCAGAAAGGAAGATAACTTGCTTAGCGTGGGGACCCTTAGAGATGGGCTTAACGATGTTTTCGATGTGGTTGATGGGGTAGCTTACGCGAGTGTTTTCGGTAACGCTCTTGTCAGCGAAGTCGATTTTGCCTTCAGCGTCAACGGTAACGTTTTCGAGAAGTGCGTTGCGACGGATAGCGTTGTAGATATCGGGTTCGCTTTCTTTGTCGAGGTTGATAACCTTAGCGTAGCAACCACCTTCGTAGTTG
>JBGUUQ010000140.1:0-6232 GCA_045133615.1 Muribaculaceae bacterium
CCGGCCGATAGATTGCAGATTGACCCTCTATCGTATGCAGGCCGAGTGTCAAATAGCACAAGGCCATTCTTCTTATATTCGTGCGTAATGTTTGTAATGCCCTTGCGATTAGGCACGAACGAGAAAAGGCGACGCACAAAAGTATGATAGATTTTGTCGAGTTCGTCACCATCGGCTATCATAGCTGAGTTGACCTCAATTTTGCGGTCGGTCTTCTTGTCTTTGAATTTGAGACCTGCAGATTTTATAGATACCTCAAGGCGCCAAACGTTCCGCTCGTCAAGGCCTACCCTCTTCCAACGTTCCCGAATCCATGGCTTGTCGCCCTGAGTAAGTAGTTCAAAGGTCTTGTCGTAGAGATAGCAATGCGCGTCACTTGAATGGGTGCCAAAGGTTAGGCCTGTGTAGTTGACTCCATAGTCACCATTATGTACACCATGGTTGAAACCCAAGGAGCCTACACCGCGACCGATATGGCGGTAGCGCTTACCGGCAAAGCCCTCAATGAGCGCTTTTGGGTCAATGGTAGCGAATTGGTTGAAATCGGCGCATATGTCTATACGTGTGATACCGCGTATCTCTATCTGATTGAGCGATAGAAAGCGTTCGACCACCTGCCAAAAGTCCGGCATGTATAGCACGCGATTGACGAAACGTATGATAATTGCGTAAGGCGGCAAGATAGATGAGTAAGGAACACTCTGCACCTCGGCAAACTCGTCCCAACCGCCCTCACTATTGGCTATGCGCACACGATGGAAGACGGAGAAACACCGAGTACCGAACGACTCACGCTTATACGTGAACTCGGTGCTCTCCATCGGTTTCCATGTGTCGCCCTCACCGGCAAAGATACCGAATACCGACAGCCAGTCTATAGAAAGGACGTATATCATTGGTGACAGATTTTTTTGATATAATAGTAATCTTCCTGCAGTTTATTACGCTTCATGAAATTAGTAGCGCTCCAAATAGATGTGAAATGCTTTGCGTAATTCAGCGAAGTGGTTAGACTGCAACCGCTACCGGCTGCGATAAAATAGTGACCTATTGTCATAACAATATAGAACGTTTTCATATCTTCCAGAGGGTTAGCGTTATTAGACCACTATCAACGCGATAGTAAAAGCAGATGCCGCGCTCATAGTCATACACTCTCGCAAATTGGATGCGATAATCGAAATCAAGATCCCAACGGCCGAGAACGTCGGCAAGTATGCCGGCATCCTCGGTGATTTCTCTCCACGCTCCGTCGATGAGACGGAAACGATACTCATTGATTGGTTTTACTTTACTCATTTTAAGTTTACAATGAACTTGCTATTGTTTCACCACTATTAAGGTCAAAAAGCACAAGCGTATCGCACCAATATTTACGAGTACACCAACGCTTAAAACCTTTTAACGCGCGACTGCGAGTAAAATAGTCAGCAATAGCCTTTCCATTAAGCACTAAAAGATAATTTCTAAACATAACCAATTCCTTTCATTAAGTTAAACATATAAAAAAAAAAATGAACACCCCGCAGGATGTTCACAAATGTGACGAAAATCGTTATTTTACTTACTGCCGATTAGGTATACTTCACCGATGTGAACATCTTCGGAGGTGTCGCAAGGTGTCAATTACAAAGTCGATAATGATTTCCCAAAGCAATACGTATGTAGGTTTCATATGCAATAGAAATCGAAAAAGAGAGGAGCCGGAATTGGTAAAGGCTCCCCTCTTTTTCTCCGCTCGCTCGCGGTATGTGTTTTTCGTCCGGCTATTCCTCAAAGGTCGCACCCCTGCGTTGCCCTCTCCGCTTTACCGGACGAAGTAGTTGCTTTTCCAATTCCGAGTGCAAAGGTACAACAATTATCTGAGATATGCAAATTTTTCGGCAGAAAAATGCAGAAATATGTTGTAAAACATAAAAAAGAGACCCCAAAAGGGCCCCTTTCGATTAGCCGCATGAGCGATTACGCATCGAATGCAGTCGGGAAGGTGTTCACCTGTTGAGGAGTTTCCTCGTAAGCGTAACGCACCCAGCATACAGACCAAATCCAACCGCGGTAGGTCTTGCCGTATGCCGATATGCCCTTGATGAGCAAAGCAGGATTTTCCTTGGCCTGCAGCCACAGATTTTTCACAGAAGTAAGCTGTGAAATGTCCTTCATAATGAAGGACACACTCTTTGTGGTAAGGGTGAACAACTGCTTGATCTCTAATTGCTCAGCAGTAGGCGGCACGTTGATAGCGTGCTTACGCATGAATAAGAAATTCTTGGCGATAGTACCCTGACCAGCGCGATAGATGGTACGTGTCATACCACCCAAATAGCACTTAGGAGAGGCCTCACCGTGGTTGATTTTCTCACGACGAAGCGCGAATTTTCGGTTGATACTTTCCACTGTGGGAATGTATCCAATTGTTGCTTTTAATGCCATAACAAACAATAGTATTTATGATTACACATAGGTACACGCGCTATCGCTTATACGCGTCGTACGTTTCAATAGTTTTTGTTTGGATTACTACCGAGGTATCGCCCTTTTGGTAGTATTCCGATTGATTAGTAATAACCCGGCTAACGTTGCAGGACGTTAGACCAAGAGACGTCAGTAATGCCGTAAGGGCAGCGATAACTACCTGGGCGACGATTTTGAGAATGTCTTTCCAATTCATAATACACAATGATTAAAAGATGGTGCAAAGGTACTGCTTTTTAGCCGGGTGTGCAAATGCCCCTCACTTTTTGAGGTTTTTTCACTTTTTTTCACTTTTCTATGGCGAAGATATATACAAAAAATATATCAAAATGTAAAAATATTTGCAAATTTCACAAAAAAAATGTAATTTTGCGACCGAAAAGATATCAAAATGTCACATTTCAAAATAACACATTGATTATGAAACGTAATTTTTTACCGGCATTTGTCGGCATCGCGATGACGAAATCGCAATTCTGTTGGGCCACCGGCTGCACACCTTACATCCTCAAACAGACTATTGAGAAACGAAAAGCAAAGTATGAGAGATTAGGACTGACCAAGTATGCAAAAATGCTAATGCCGTCTATCGTTATTGAGTTATTATCTGACACCGGCCTGCAGATTGATGTGGACCTCTACGCGCAATACATAGCCGGCCAACGAGGGCAAACATCGCCAATCGTATCGGAATAATTCTATACACTATTACCAATTTACATTTCCCCCCCGCAGGGGACTGCACGCGAAGCGTAAACACTCCCCCACACCATTCCGCGAGCGTTCCGCATGGTATCGCACGCGCTTTGAGCGTGTCCGTCCGCGATGTCCGACCGTCGGAAATTAGGCGCACGGCGCGCGTGAGTTGGAAGCGTGGAGGGGCAAGCGCGACCGCAGTGAGCGCGAACCCCGCTGGGCAGGAGAGGGAAGGCGCGCGCCGCAAAGTTTCGCGCGCGAGCAAAGCGAGCGCGCAGAGCCGCGACCGGAAGGGAAGCGGCAGTCACTCGGGCGAGCGCGACCGATGGCGAAAGGGCGGAAGTCCGCCGGAAGGGGAGAAGGCGGACAGGCGATGACATCGGGAGCAAGCGAGAAGCGCCCCAAGGACCCGCCAATACATATCAAATCGCGCGATTGCCGAGCGTCAGCCGGCAAAATGTAGGGGAGCGAAGGAGCGAACGTCAAGAGAGCGACGAAAGCGAGCGCACAATGTACCTGGACGCTGCATAGTAGGCGCGAGGTCGCCAAGTGGCACCGGCTGAATAATGGCAGAGCGCCGAATTGCTCCCCGAGCATCGCAGTGCGGAGGTAGCGCCTCGGAAAGGCTTCCCGAATCTTTGGACGCAAGTGCTGTGACGTGCGATCTGCCGCAAAGGTTTCGCACACGTTCGGCAGTTCGCATGTAACGGCACGCAGTCGGACAAAGTTCGGGAAGCCTCTCCGCGGCGCTTGCGTGGTTGGTGCGATGCTCGGGGAGCGGTTTGGCACTCTGCCATTATAGATGGATGTCACGCGGCTCGCGCCGTGGTGCCGCGATGTCCGCTAATGGTAGCTGCAAATGGGATGGTATTGCGTGGACTAAGGGCGAAAAGACACCCGATACCAAGGAGCCGCACATGTCCGCAGGACGTCGCATTGCAAAGGGCAGAGCGAAGCGGCGCCCCTATGCGACGGACGCGGACCATGGCGGCGACCAAGGAAAACAAATGCGCGGACTATGGGCGAACAAAAGTGCGATGCAGAAAGACGGAGCACCTCCGCACGACGTCGCATTTGTATATGCGACGGAGGCGGAAGGTGCCCGGCTTGTGGGTGGTTTTTTATGGGTGGGTTGTTGGGTGGTAGTTTATGGGATGGTTGTTGCGTGGTAATCCGAGGGCAGGGGCACCGGCGGTAAGGCCCCGACGCCTGCCCGAGGACGCTGGTATTGCGCTGAATGCCGCAGGCATGCGGCGGCGCAATGTGCCACAAGCCGCCGCCAGGGACCCGAATGGCATGGGTGGAAATATGCGTGGATTGTTTTGGGTGGGTATTGCGTCGGTCGTTGGTTGTAGGTGTATGGGTTTGTAATTTCGACCGCCGTAATACTTAACGGCGGTTATATTTACAAATCACCCTCTTTAAAAGAGGGCAACATGCGTGCGCGTGTATGATAGTAAGAAAGGACGGAGCACTCGATGTGTCCGTCCTTTCTTAGGGTTTAAGAGGTATGAGTTCAAAACACTATAACTCGTTAATCTTCATGTCTCTAATCTCCTTGCAAGCGTCGGTGTCTTCGTTGCGAATGACGCAAATATCGTAGTACCTACATAGTCCGCACGACATATCAATACACCTCCTTTACCGGCTCGGTCTGCGATGATTGCTGCGAAGATTGCTCCGGGGCCTTGCCGCAGAGTTCGCACTTATCGATATTGACGGAGACATCTATCTTACCCTGGTATACACCGAAAGACACGTCCCCAACGACACACACGCATTGCCCCTTTAGGAGATACGGAAACAACTTTTCTCGCATGGCCCCAATGCAATTCACCCATAGAGGGTCGCCAGAGGTGTTGACTGCTACGTTGAAGGACATTAGTTGTCGTCCATCCGTGGTGGTGCGTGCTACTGCATTTGCACCGAGATTTCCAATAATCGTGATACATTTCATAAGTGATAAAAAATTTAGTTGGTTATTAAAATAATGTGGGTTGGGTGTGACCCGATTCTATACCCAATATATGGTCGCATATGAAATTATGCGCATAGTCAGGTGATATAAGTGAGCGGTCTATTCCGTAATGGTCTTCAACGAACCTCTCCGGCTTGTCTAACTGTACACTCATCTTACCGGCAGGCTCGCAATTGATAAAAAGATACTGCGTCGGTTTTCGGAAATAGTCCCCCGAGCGTCTCCGATTCATGTCAATAACCGCAGGCTTGTATGGAAAATTAAACCGCCAATAATGGTGAGCGTTGTATGGATTTTCAATGATAGCGCGTAGGCCCCTACTCTCCACTACTCGGCAGAACTTTAGCAGCGTCACATAGTAGTTGTGCCTTAACTGTGCACGCTCCAAAATCTTATCGAGCATCTGCGGTTTTGTTAGCTGCCGAAAGTTGTAATTGGTACCACAAAAGTACATTTCGTTATGCCCGCAAAAGTAGGTACAAGGAAAGAAAGCAAAAATCAAATCGTCCGCAGCGAAGAAATCAAAAATTGAACTCTTATCCAGGAATGCAAGTTCTATCTGATAGAACAAATCACCCTGCCAATCAGTACGACCAAACTCATTGCATAGGTCGTAGTCCTTAGCCGGTATTCCTACCCGGGTGAACTCATCACGAAAGGTGCCAGATTGCTCAAACAAACAATGTGCAAAATTAACTGTCATATTATATTACCAATTATAACAATTACCACTTAATGGCGCAGAGACATCATAACAGTCACACCATCCGTTTTTATAGAACGCGCAGTCCTTACATTTTATTATTTCGTTCATATTATTTATGTATTGGTGTTTCCCACTCTTCTTTCTTTTCCTGTAGCCAAGTGTACAGGCCGGTGGATGCTGCTATCTTCTCCGCGAAATCTTGTGCAGTCTCTTTCGCTTGGAAGATATAACCGCCGCGATAGGTATCGGACATCTGCCAAAGGGCCTTGATAAGTATACGCTCCATACGTCCACCGGCCGATAGATTGCAGATTGACCCTCTATCGTATGCAGGCCGAGTGTCAAATAGCACAAGGCCATTCTTCTTATATTCGTGCGTA
>JBGUUQ010000141.1:0-1736 GCA_045133615.1 Muribaculaceae bacterium
ATGAAGTTGCCGTTGAGCACGCCCTTAGAGGCTTTAAGCAGAGCCATGCGGCACTGCTCTATGCCGTCGCAGGGAACGGGCTTATAATCAAAATCAGTGATATTGAGTTCCTTAAGACCCTGAACAATTGCATCTGACACGCCTCCGCTGCGGGCGAAAATTCTGCCGTAGTAGGAAGCATTATCCAGCACGCCCTCGGGCAGTGTGGTTATATCAATTTCCTTGCCGTCAAACAGCGCCTGAAGCTCTTCATAGGTGATTACCGCGTCAACATAGGGTTTTACGTCCTCACGCTTGATCTCCATCTTCTTGGCTGTGCACGGGCCGATAAACACGACCTTTGCATCCGGCTCATTATCCTTGATGTACTTGCCGATTTCCACCATAGGCGAATAGTTGTGCGAAATATGCTCCGACATATTCGGGTAATGCTTGTTGATATACGCGACGAATCCGGGACAGCAGGATGTGGTGAGGAAGCCCTTTTCCACAAGCTCCTGTGTTTCCTTGACTGCGACCATGTCCGCGCCGAGAGCAGCTTCAACTACCGTATAGAAACCCATCTCCTTGAGACCTGTTACCACCTGACCGATTTTAGCATATGTAAACTGGCTGGCGATCGACGGAGCAACCACTGCATACACCTTGTAATTATTTGTAACACTCTTCTTGAGCAGGTCGATTACATTGAGAATGTACGATTTATCGCTTATCGCGCCGAACGGACACTGATATACACATGCGCCGCAGGAAATACACTTATCGTTGTCGATTTTTGCAGCCTTTGTGTTTTCGTCCACCGAGATAGCATCCACCTTGCAGGCGCGCTCACAAGGACGCTTGAGGTTGTGTATAGCGCCGTAGGGACATACCTTAGCGCACATACCGCACTCAACGCACTTGGATTTGTCGATGTGAGCGGTGTGATTTTCGTCAAACGAAATCGCTCCGCGGCGGCATACGCTTTCGCATCTGTGTGCAATACATCCGCGGCATGCTGTGGTAACACTGTAGCCGCCCATCGGACATTCATCGCATGCAATATCAATAACCTCGATCACGTTCGGATTGGACGAATCTCCGCCCATTGCGAGCTTAACACGCTCGGACAGAATTGCGCGCTCCTTGTAAACGCAGCAGCGCATTGTCGGCTCCTTGCCGGGTGTGATGATCTTGGGAATATCTGTAATTTTCTCCATCAAATTTCCTTTAAAGGAAAATCTTGCAACCTCTCTCAGCACTTTGTACTTGAGGTACTGAACTGCGGTATCGAATTTACGCAAAATCCTACGCCTCCAAATAATATTTTAAAAATAACTCACTCGAATTCGCTTGCCCATTTTGTCCAGACAATCTGCCAAATCGTTGACAATACTCATCTTTATGTTAAAGGTGATCGGCAGGTCGGGGTTCTGATGAGCGGGGTTTATCGCCTTGCCAACATAGAAATTGATGTCGGTGGCTTCTTCAAAAAGCAGACGGCATATCTGTGAAGCACCGTCGCGCTTGTAGCTCCATTCGGAATAAGCATCGTTGTCCGCCAGATAGTTGCGGGCATACTCCAGCACCTTATTCATGGTGATAACGCCCTCTGTGACCAAATCAACACCCTCGATTTCGGCAATCGGGGGAATCTGCGGATCGGGGAAATCCAACTTTGGGATAAGCGGTTTGCCCAAATACTGTGCGGCTATAGTCGATGTCGTACCGCCGCAAACGATGTGTTTGCCTTCCTT
>JBGUUQ010000142.1:0-11344 GCA_045133615.1 Muribaculaceae bacterium
TACAATACTGCAATATGTCAATTTCATCAATCATCGGAAAATTGGTCAAGTGAAATACGCACTAATTTAATTCATCCAACAAGTACAGGATTGTTTTCTTTAATAAAATCAGCCTTTGCGCCGACTGCATAATCATTGAATAATCGGCCATTCTTAGCTATCAACCTTTCAAGGCCGGAGGCATCTGTCGGCAGTCCGCTCACATTATAGCCCTCAGATCTGAGTCTCGTCAGAAGATTGAATAATGAGGGGGCTACCTCCATTCCTTCGGCAACGAGAGCACTTTGTCCCGGCCCTTTGAAATAAAATATAGCTATCTTTTTATCTTTATTAGGCTTCCGGGACAATGAAATATAGTTATTTACAGTTGACACGAAATTTTCAATGCGGCCCGGAATAGCCTCGACGAGCGGCAATCCGTCCGAGCCTTCGAAATGAGCGAATAAGGTATACGGCAGCACTGCTCCGTCGATTTCCGGCATAACAACGCTCTGAGAGAGGAAACCTCCGCTCATGCCCATTTTATCATCGAGCCAATCCTCGTGATCCCTGTTGGCATTTAAAGGAGCAAACAAAGGTATGTTTTTCGACTTCAACCAAGCAACTGACATGTCGCCCAACCGGCCATGTGCCATATTGATCACGGCTGAAGCTGATATAGAATCTGCGTGGCCTCCGGCAATAAAAGGCTGAAATGAAGTAACGGGATATACAATGTTACCACTGCGTTCGAGATGTGCCACAAGGCTGTCTGGAACGCCCATTTGGCCGGTAAGAATGATTCGAGGCGAATCTTCATGCCATTTCCCGTTTTTCTTTAGCCATGCGTCATACTCAGACACCGAGGCGAATTGAAGTTCATCATGATCTGACGGATAATACAACAGCGATTTTTGCGCGAGGACCGGATCTTCGGGTTCGGGCGTAAATAATTTCTTGCCGTCAATATATCTCCTGACATAGGCAAGCATATTTCGATAATTGTTCCTGCCCCCGACGAGGTACTGACTCAAACTGGAAAGTGCCACAGAATCGACAGAAGTTATCTGATTTTGTGGATTAGTGGCTGAGGTAGTCAGTATGAATGCTCCCGATGCAACCGCATTGAGGAGGTGTTGCCTTTGTTCGTCTGTTATACGAAGCCCCATGCCGTTTACAAAAACCATGTCGAAATCGCCCACCCGGTCAAGCTCTTCTGTGCCAAGTTCAGATATCTTGACGAATGAATTATCGTTAGCTTTTGAAATCTGCCCGAGGCTGATAGCCTGATAATTGACAAAAGCAATCTTCGTCGGCGATATAAAACTATTCCAAAGCCAAATGCCAATGCCGAGAGCCAAAGCAGCGGCAGCAGCCATAATTAT
Source organism: Muribaculaceae bacterium (assembly GCA_045133615.1). Lineage (GTDB taxonomy): Bacteria > Bacteroidota > Bacteroidia > Bacteroidales > Muribaculaceae > M3. Next base: position 1,365 of record JBGUUQ010000142.1, read on the forward strand.
AATCTTTTTCCTATCCATTTCTAACTCTTTAAGGATATGCAAGATAGCTATTATTTGTTCGTGTAATTTCTGACGCTGCAAAATTACAATGACGGCATAAGGTCTGCAATCCCGATTTATGGTGTTTTTATCCTGATAGCCAATATCCTACATTTGGGATATTGCGACAAAGCATAGGCATAGTCAAGCTCTGCCGGTTATCAACTAACTGGCAGAGGCAAGTATGGTTTATAAATTTTCGGGTTACTTCAGCTCAATTTCTTTGGGGTCAACAATGCCCTGGATTATAGCAAAGATAGTCAGGGCGGCAGTTGAATGGATATTAAGTTTTGAGCTGATATTCTTGCGATATGTTGTGATCGTATGGAACGACAGACAGAGCTTGTCGGCTATCTCTTTGTTTGACAGGCCATGTGCGACAAGACGGATTATATCTTTCTCTCGGTCGCTCAAAGGATGATGCGCCGACGTATCTTTTTCTGATGTTTTCTGCGGCTTGATTGTGATTTCCGATTCACGCTCAAGATTTTCAACAGCAGGCACAAGGAGATAATTCTCAATCTCACAATGCGACACAAGATCGTCGCCACAGGCTGCGATGTTAAACAAAGCGCGGTTGAGCATCCGGGTATTCGGCATCGAATAATGTTGAAGGAAAATGTCTTTCAACTCATTTAATTTCGACACTACCGACTCATGCTTCGAGGCGAAATCAGCTATTCGGAAACTATCCGAACGCACTCCTTTAATTAAGTTTTCGATATAAGGAAACACTACCCTATCCTCATAGTCCATGTGATTTCTCACCTCGTCGACATACTCGTCGAAGAATTTGATTATGCGCACAGCCACGTCATCAATTCGAGGCTGATGCACTGCACTTACAAGTGTTTCCCTGATATCGGGCAATCTGAAATCGAGGATATAGGAATGTGCTTCACGAAGATAGGGTATCAATGTCAGCAAATCGACATCGGCCACCGAGAACCGTTTGCCGCTTATCAACTCGGCGACAGCAAGGAACGTCGGGCAATCAATGCCATTTTCCTCGCATATCTCACATACTTTTTTTTCGCCGAAACCAAACGGAATGTGGAAACGGTTTAAAACCAGAAGCAGCTGGTTATTATCTTCAACCAGATCCCTTACAGTGTCGAATGCTCCGTATTTTTGTGATGACTTTATCATATCGCAGTCGCTCTTTGTGAGTGACACTGCAAAGTTACACCCTTTTTCCGTAACAGACCATACCTAAAAGTAGGAATATTTAGAGTTTCTACAAAGACATAAACAAGGCGCATCTGCAGAACCTAAACTCTCAGATGCGCCTCCTCATTATTACAGACTATTGTTAAACCCGAGCGGGACGTGTGCGATATTCAGAATCTCTCAACTTTGCAAAAGCTCGCAGATACTTGCGGAGCGATGAAACCAATTCCTGAGTCTCCTGCAACATATTGACATAGACATACAACACAGCGACTGCCGAGGTGTCTCCGTCGCGGAGCTGGTCGTGAGCATGGTGGTAAGTATCCGATATCATGTCCTTTATCTCATCGCAATGGCGGCGGAGAAGTGTAATGGCATCAAGATCGCCAGTCTGCATAATGTCGAGTGTGTCATTAAACAGGGTGGTGATTCTCGTCCTGACAAGTTCGTATTCCTCGCCATAACGCTTTGGCAGAGGCAGGAAATTGTTTTCAACGTGTTCCTTGCAAACCTCATTGATGCGGCGGAGATTATAGAGGATACCCATGCAGCAGTTGTTGCTCAGATAAAACCAGGTGCTTTTCTCGATCGCCATTTCGCGTGTCAGATAGCGGAGACATAACGTTTCTTTGCGGCGCGCATTTTTAAGCAGAATCTTTTGCTTTGAAAGACTCGACTCTGCTTTGCCGAGCATTCCGGCATTTTCATTTATAAAAGCCGATGTGATGTCGCGATATTTTTCCTCGGCATAAGCCATAAACTTTTGCTGCTGTTCGGTGATATACATCATCAGCAAAGGCCATGTCTGAGTTTTGTCCTGAGTCGAAATTATGGTCTGGAACAATGCATCGCCATTATCTGCCTCGGCTTTGTTCTTAAATCTTATATTGCTGCGAATGATGATGAATATAGTAAGCGCCGCAAGCAGGAACATCACCCAATGGCCGCCGAAGTGCATAGCTGCAACGATCAGTCCGGCCCCGATGAATGCCACACCGGCAGTCACAAACCAGCCGCCAATCACCGACATTACACCGGTGATGCGGAAGACGGCACTTTCACGACTCCATGCCTTATCGGCAAGCGATGTACCCATTGCGACCATAAAAGTGACGAACGTGGTTGAAAGCGGCAGCTTGAGAGATGTGCCGAGGGCGATAAGAGCACCGGCAAGAACAAGATTGATTGAGCCGCGGACAAGATCGAATGCAGCTCCCTGATCCATGATTGTCTCATCCACATTGAATCTGCGGTTGAACCATGCGCGGACACGAGGAGGTGTCACTTTTCGAACCCATGACAGCAGTGTAAGACTCCAGCGGACAAGCCGACGCGCGATGCGCGATGATCCAAACATCTCGTCGCCGCCCTGCTGACTTCCAAGACCAATCTCTGTTTTGGTTACATTTCTTGCCTTCTTGGAAGTCGCAAGCGACACAACCATAATAACTCCGGCTCCTATGAGAAAATATAACGGAGTATTAGCCGGTCCGTTCAGCGAGCCCATAAGGTATCCGGTTGCATCGCCTGAGCCGTTGGCAACATAGTCCTGATAAGAGGCAAGTCCGCTTAGAGGAACACCAATAAAGTTGACAAGGTCGTTACCGGCAAAGGCCATGGCCAGTGAGAAAGTTCCCATAAGAACAATCACTTTAAGCACATTGACCTTCAATATGTGAAGCAATTGCATCAGCACCGTAAAGAACGCGAAGCACGATATGATGATCAGTCCTGTGTTGTTATTGATCCAGGCCTTGACCTCGGGAGTCATAAAAGTAAGATCCTTTGCTCCCTTGATCAACAGAAAATATACTATTGCAGTAGCACACAGGCCTCCGAAAATGCCAATCTTCCACTTGAGTTTGCTCTTATAATTGAAAGAGAAGATCATTCGGGAAATGAATTGCACCAGGGTGCCGAAAAAGAACGCTATCGCGACAGATAAAAATATGCCGAGAATCACCGACAAGGCTTTTTCTGTGTTGAGAAGGTCATTGAATCCCAGATCAGAACCTCCGGCCATTTTAATCAAAGCCACCACAAATGTTGCGCCAAGGAGCTCGAAAACCATCGAAACTGTTGTCGAAGTCGGCATTCCCAACGAATTAAAGATGTCAAGCAAGATTATGTCGGTCACCATAACCGCCATAAAAATGCAGATGAGGTCGTAGAACGAGAAATTTTCAGGCCGGAAGATGCCATGCCTGGCGATGTCCATCATTCCGTTGCTCATTGCCGCACCGATAAAGACACCTATTGATGCCACAATCAACACACGCTTGAAAGAAGCAGCTTTCGATCCGATTGCTGAGTTTAGAAAATTGACTGCGTCGTTGCTTACGCCAACCGACAGGTCAAAGACCGCGAGTAGAAATAAAAAGATAATTACACAAAGAAACAGAATCTCCATTGTTTTCTAAGTTACTTGTTTTTACTCTACAAAGTAAAACAGAAAACATTTCATTTATGTTTCAAAGTTTTTAACCTTATATTAAAAAATTCCGAATGCGGTTTAACAATACTTTATTTTGACAAGGTGATTTCAAAATAAAGGCCACCGGTGTTGAGATTCCTCGCACTGATATTGCCGCCGTGAAGGATAACTGCATTTTTGACGATCGAGAGACCGAGACCGGTGCCTCCGGCAGCGCGCGATCGACCTTTGTCGATACGATAGAAACGCTCAAAAATTCTCAGCAGATGTTCTTGCGGAACTCCTACTCCGTTATCCGACAAGGCGATGACGATTTTGTCGCTGTAATCGGCAGCCAGCGCCAATCGGATAATTGATCCGCCGCTATAAATGATCGCGTTATCAATCAGGTTATTGAAAACTGCCTCCAAAAGGGATGAATTACCTGTGATGCTGATCGACTCTGTAATTGAATTTTCAATAACAATACCCTTTGACGAAGCAAAAATCCTCCGATCTTCTACGACATTTTTAATTATTTCTGTCAGATCAAGAGGCTCTTTTGCTATCATGACACTGCCGTCGTCCATTCGTGTAAGAAGTGACACATCAGTGAGAAGACGTTGCAAGCGGTCGGTATTTGCCAGACTTCTCTGCAGGAAGAGATCGCGCTTTTCCCCGTCTAAATTTTTGTGAGTGAGCAATGTCTCGATGCAAATGCGTATTGACGCTATCGGCGTCTTTAGCTCATGATTGATGTTATTGGTCAGCTGTTTTTTAATGCGCTCTTTTTCAAGCTGCTCAAACATAGCGGCCTGGTGCTCGCTGTCTCTGTCGGCTATAGCCTGCTGGAGCTTGGCGTAGAGTCTTATGATATGGTTGGAAATCTCTCCGAGTTCGTCATTCGTAAATGGCTCGACATCAGATATTCTGACACCCTTCTCCACGTTCTCGGAAAATTCTTTTAACCGTTTGATATGCTGACCAATTCGTCGGGTGGCATAATATCCGAGTACGCACATGCCTAATGCCACGACACCCATAATCCATAGGAAACCGAAATCAGCCTGAAGGAGGCTGATCAGTGACACAGAATAAGGCACCGCTGTGCGCACGATAAACCCATTGCCGCTGTTTCGGGCAGAATAGAAATAGTTGTCACCGGTACTCTCACTCAGCCTTCTGACTGCAAAACCTTGACCTTGGTTGAGCGCCTGCTTCATCTCGGCTCTGTCGAGGTGATTCGTCCCGGGCAGTGAATCAAGAGTGTTGTCATACATCACATGCCCGTCGACAGATATAACGCTGAGTCGTAATTTGTCAAACGATTTGAACTGACTGAGGTCGATATCCGCGACATCAATCCCGTCAGCCATTTCGGTGAGTATATATGTATTTATCAACTGCAGCTGCGCATCGATCACGTCGGCCTTAAACTCCTTTTCGCGATGATACTGAAAGGCAACGAAGCAACCGACAAGTAGCAGCGAGTACCCGAGTAGCCAGGCAAAAAGTCGCTGTGAATATGATATTTTATTCGAAGAAACCATAGCCGTACCCCGACCGAGTAACAATGTTCTTGGCGTAGGGACCGATTTTCTGACGAATACGGGTTATGTTGACATCCACTACCCTGTCGAGAACGATGACTTCTTCCGGCCATATATCATGGAGAAGTTCAGAACGCGAATAGATCTGGCCCGGATTTGAGATCAGCTTCAGAAGGATCTCAAACTCCTTGCGTGGCATCTTCACTTCCACACCGTCGACATAACAAGTCCGATTTGCCTCGGATATAACCAAACCCTTATACGAAACAAGATCACTCCCTTTTTCCGGCAGAGAGCGGTTGGGCGATGTTCTCCGTAAAACCGTCCTTATTCGGGCAAGTACTGCCTTGAGCGAGTACGGTTTGGTGATGTAATCATCTGCTCCGAGGTCAAGGCCGGTAATCATATCATCCTCGGAGTCTTTGGCTGTGCAGAATATTATAGGCACCGATGCCGTGGCCGGATTCGACTTCATTATTCGGGCAAGGTTAATGCCTGAAATCTCACCCATCATGATATCAAGCAGAACAAGATCGAAATCGGCGAGATTATGCGTTAGCGCCTCTTCTGCGCTGAATGCAGTAGTTACGACATACCCCTCTGCCTCAAGGTTAAAGCCAAGGCCTTCGCAGAGGGTTTCTTCATCGTCAACGACAAGTATCTTTGCTTTCGTCATCATAGGGCAAAGTTAGATATATCCCGTGAAATAGGAATACAATAAATCCAAGTTTAATAAAACTTTAACAAAATGACGCAACCTTAACTACTTGCGCTTGTTATAATATAAATATGACAAACGGATCTGAATATGTCACATATAGCTCACTTGCATAACAGGTCACAGGAAAGAAAGTCGATCAACACGGCTTTCTTTGTCGGCATCGCTCTCAACACAGCCTACGTTGTGATTGAGGCTGTGTTCGGTCTGTACTACCACTCAATGGGGCTGCTTTCGGATGCCGGGCACAATCTGTCGGACGTTGCCGCTCTCATAATCGCTTTAGTGGCATTCAGACTTATGTCGCATAAGCCCGATGAAAGGCATACCTACGGCTATAAAAAATTTACAATACAGGCCTCGTTCTTAAACGCTTTGTTGCTTTGTATAGCCGTGGGGGCTATCCTCCTTGAATCGATCAGGAAACTTATACATCCGGTGGCTGTCGACGGTGATGCGATCGCATGGGTTGCGGCTGTCGGAGTGATCGTAAACGGCGTTACGGCATGGCTGTTTATGAAAGACCAAGGCCATGACATGAACATCAAGGCTGCATTTCTCCACATGGCCGCTGATACTCTTGTGTCGGTCGGTGTTGTCGTAGGCGGTATAGTAATTCATTTCACCGGCTGCTATATCATCGACCCGATAATAGGCATTGTAATAGCTTTGATCATCGCGTGGTCAATGAGAAAACTCATCATAGAGAGCACACGGATGTCTATTGACACTGTCCCTGATTCCGTCGATATGCCCGGCCTTGAGAAAGCGCTTGCAGATGTTGAAGGTGTCGAGTCGATACATCATTTGCACGTATGGCCACTATCTACAACCGAAAATGCCCTGACGGTCCATGCCGTTATAGATGACACCTCACGGCTCGACAACATTATCAGCGATATGAAGCGCAAGGCAAAAAAATATGGTGTTGACCACGCTACAATTGAAGCTGAAACAAAGTTATCGCCATGCCGTGATTCTTCAATGTTCAACAAAGACTAAAGCTTCACATCTTAGAAAATGCGACAGATAATACAACATTTCACCGACGATGACCTATACAAATTCACCATGTGCTGCGCTGTGATAGAAAACTTTCCGCGCACACAGGTAAAGTATAAGTTTAATGATAGATATAACACTGTCTATCCCGACGGCTTTGCGGATGAACTACGCCGGCAGATCGAAATGCTCGAAAATGTCGTGATCACCGATGAAGAGATTTCCTTTATGAGAGAACGATGTCAGTATATCCCGGCATGGTTCTACAGTTATCTCAAAGGATTCCGTTACGATCACCGCAGGGTTACTGTGTCGCAGGATTCCGATGGACATCTCGAAATTGAGATCGAAGGTTGCTGGAGTGACACCATTTTGTTTGAGGTTAAAATCCTTGCCATTGTGTCGGAATTATACTATATCATGACCGGTCAGGCCAAAGATCTCGATTATGAGTCATACTATGCAAAATCACAGGACAAGGCTCGCCGCCTTATCAGCGCCGGATGCACGTTCAGTGATTTTGGCACTCGCCGCAGAGCGTCATTCAAGGCTCAGGATACTGTAATCAGAGCGATGTGTGATTGCCGGAACACCATGAATGGTCCGGGACAATTTATAGGCACGAGCAATGTCTATTTTGCCATGAAGTATAATCTGCTGCCTATCGGCACAATGGCACATGAACTAATCTGTGCTATCGCCGGCATGTACGGTCCCCAAATGGCCAACTATATCGCAATGAAAACCTGGGCAAATACCTACCGTGGCGCTTTGGGCACGTTCCTCTACGACACATACGGCTGGCGAATATTCAGTCTGAATTTTTCGGAAGACTACGCCAACATGTTCAAAGGACTTAGAGTAGATAGCGGCGACAATTTCAATGAGCTCGATCAGATAATCGCAAAATATAATAGCTTGGGCATCGATCCGCGGCATAAACAGATTGTTTTCAGCAACGGGCTTGATGTAGATCGTGCAATTGAAATACAGAAGTACGCGGAGAACAAATGCATTCCTTCATTTGGAATCGGCACTCATTTCACAAATGATTTCGATAATATAAAGCCTAACAATATAGTCATCAAACTCTTGGACGTAAAGATCACAGAGTCGTGGCCGTTCTATTGCAGTACATGCAAACTAAGTGAGGATAAAGGCAAATATACCGGCGACCTTGCCACAGTAAAAAGATTCCTCGAGATCTTGCATCTTACAGATCCCGAGGAATGATGAGTTAGTATTAGGTAATGCCCCTTATTTGGAGAGCCTTACAATCTTACATCCGTGAGGGGGAATTTTGGCTTCGATCACTGACGATGAACCTTCGTCGGCGTGCTTCCACAGATCGCGCTGATTCCATTCTCCGTCGATACCAAGATCCTCAAGCTTGAGAGAATATGAGCGCTGACTATCTGATCTGTTGAACAGACCAACAACATAATCGCCATTCGTCATCTGTCCGTACCAGATCTCATTGTTGCGGTCGCCGAGTTTGTAGGAGAGTGGTTTGCCGACGAATCTGTCGGTATTAAGTTCAAGCAACTCCTCGTTTGTATAAAACTTAGTGTTATCGCCTATCGTGTTGTACTGATCTGCAACGGCAATAGGCCCGCCGGCCATGAGTTGAAGTGATATAACTGTTTCACGTTCTGTGTCTGAGGCAAACTTATTGAGTCTGATGAAATCGCCGTCGAGAATGGCTTTTTCCCGACCTGAGACATGCGACCAGTATGTAAAGCCGTCAAACATGTTCATGCAGTTGGGCCACGTTGTATAAGCTTTGCCTTGATCGCGCGACGAACAATGCCACCAGCCGCCGTCGGCGGTGTCACTGACAATCCTGAACATGTTACCGTATTTTGCTTCGAGCTCCGCATCCTTGTAGAGATGAGGCATAACAAGAGAGGTAAATATGCCATATTTCTGAGCCGATTCGCATATATATTTAAGAGCCAAAGCATAGGAATCTCTTCCGTAACCTCTGCCTACGACGCCCATGTTGCGGTCTTTTCCGTCCTCATACCATGAGAGGAAATCCATGCGTATAAAGTCGATGCCAAGTTCTGCGAAATGTCTGAAGAACCCGTCGATATATTCTCTTGTCCCGGGATTCTCGGCCACAGCCCAATGGAACCACAAATCATTGGCATCAGGATTAACGACCTTGCCTTTGCCATTATAGTCCAGAGAGCCGAAAGTGTAGTTCGTACCCTTCACCGGTGTTTCATTCGGGCCATGTATCCAGAGAGGATTATCATAAACACCTACCTTGAGCCCTTTTTCTTTGCACTTCTTCACAAGAGTTTTGAGAGGCATCGAGCCGTAGTGGCTCATATAACCTGATCCGTCATTGGAAAGCATCGGAATAAAACCGTCGGTACAGATCATATCATAACCGTATGGTTTGAGATCGGTTGCGATCCAGTCGATTATCTTGTCCCATTCCGAAGGAGAGATGTCCATGCTCGACTGAGGGATGCCCTTTTTCTCCAATTCATAACAGTATTCATAAACGCTCCAATATAATGGTGCTTTATATTTATGTAATTTTTCTTCCTTGGGTGGAGTCGGCACTTCAGGCTTCTCGGGCTCCGGCGGATTGATCGATTCCGTATCTTCACCGCAAGAAGCAAGTGCCAGTCCGGCAAAAATTGCAGCCGATATCATCAAATTTTTCATAGTATCGTATAAGTCAAGGTTAAACTTTATAAAAACATATTTCCGGGATAAGTCAAATTATGCCGAAGATTGTTGTATTATCATCGCAAAATTACAAAAAAAATTCAGCTGCCAAACATAAATCGACACTGCATCGAAGATTATCCGCTATAATAATGGTATGTTATTCTTTAAACATGGTAGCTTCGGCGAAATAATTGAATCTATCTTTGCATCAAGAATATTATAAACAAAACGAAATAACAATATGAGAAAATACATTTTGTCAGTCGTCATTGTTATACTATCGGTGATGACTATAAATTCACAAAACGTAAATAATAACTTGTTGGATGAATTAAATTAGTGCGTATTTCACTTGACCAATTTTCCGATGATTGATGAAATTGACATATTGCAGTATTGT
>JBGUUQ010000143.1:0-54422 GCA_045133615.1 Muribaculaceae bacterium
CCAACTTTTGATATCTTTGCAAATAGAAGAAAAATGGTATACTTTTAGATTATTTTTTGGTATACTTTCATGTTATTATTTACAATAAGGTTGACGAAATGTCTCTTTATAGTGATATTGATACGGAAATACGTTATACAATCACAATGTTTGAACAAGAAGAAGGCAGTGATATTCCCAATACAATGCGGTTTATGCTTTCTCCTAAGCGTATTGGCGGAAATTGGTCGCTATGTATCGGAGAAAGAAACATTATTCGCTAATTTATTGCGCAAATGTTTGATTGTTCAACGCAAATATAGTATCTTTATGGAATAAATTAATTCTCCCTTAAATAAATCTCGCATTAGCGAATGTTAGGCAAAATTTAATGGCAATAAAAAGTAATGACTAATAAAGTGATCTTATCTTAATTTAACAGCAGATGGTAAGTAATTACTGTTCTTATCACATATTCAGAGCGGAGGGCCCGGTTCGTGAGAATAGGGGCCCTCATTTTTTTTAACATCTTCGACAGATGAAAATCGTGGGGATTGGAGTACCTTTGTGCGCGTATGGACATAATATTGATTATCTGCTCGATTCTTTGCCTTGTCGTTGGACTCATCGGCTGTGTCGCTCCGATGTTGCCCGGACCACCTATATCCTACATAGGCATATTATTGCTCCACTTCACCGACGGGGTGCAATTTTCCGCCACGCAACTCATCATTGGAGCACTCTTGGTCGTCATTACAATCATCCTCGATTACGTTGTCCCCGCGCTTGGCGCCAAATATGCCGGCGGTAGCAAATGGGGCGCGTGGGGATGCACGATAGGCACGATTATAGGCATGTTTTTCCTCCCATGGGGACTCATTGTCGGTCCCTTCCTCGGTGCCGTCGTCGGCGAACTGTTGGCCGACCGCAAAACGAGCGAAGCCATTCGCTCCGGACTCGGCTCACTCATCGGTTTCCTCTGCGGCACCGTCCTCAAAGTCGTAGTGTGCATCTACTTCATCTACCTCGCCATCGCCGCAGTTATATAGCCGGCGCCTCATCAGTCACTCCGTAGACATCGCGGTGCAGCGTGCGAGTCGCTTCCCTTAGGTCCACCGGGCCCGAAGTCATCAGCATCAGCTCCACCGACGGTAGATTCTCCCCGTATGGCGGTTGCACATATCTGAAATCGCGATGCGCCGTAAATCCGTGCCGCTCATAAAATCCTATGCGTCGTTGCGCCTCAGCGCCGCATATCGGCAGCTCCACCTCCAATATCACCGGCACATCCTCCTCATCCCTCAGCTTCGATATCGCCATCCCGCCGATACCCTTGCCGCGAGCCGATTCAGCGACGGCAAAATGCTCCACATATCTCATCGCCTTAAACCGCCACACCGTCATAAACCCCTCAAAGCCACACTCCGTATATATCCCATACATCACAAAACCATCCCCCGGCGCACCCGCCCGTGAGATTACATCCTCCCAGTCGCGGCGCTCCTCCGGCGGAAACGCCGAGACATAGAGCCGTCGAGCCGACTCAATATCCTCCTTATTTATCTTTTTTAGATACATCATGGCACAAAAATACCGCTTTTTGCAACAAAATGCCACCTTTTATCACTTTTTTGATTAAATTTCTCATGAAAATGTAGTTCTGAAAACAGATTTTTCTTAATTTTGTTTCGTAATTCTTATTCATATTGAAAATGGCACAAACCCAGTTAGACTCCCTTGATTATAAAATATTGCGTACATTGGCTCGAAATGCACGCAAGCCATACCTCGAAATCGCGAGAGAATGTAAAGTCTCAGGAGCCGCAATCCACCAACGTATCCAAAAACTCACACAGTCCGGAGCCATTCGAGGCACCGAAGCTTTAGTCGATCCGGCAGCCGTTGGGTACGAAACATGTGCTTACATCGGATTCTTTCTCAAAGACCCCTCTCAATTTGATTCCGTGGTCGAAGAACTCAAAAAAATTCCCGAAGTGGTCGAATGTTATTTCACCACCGGACAGTACGACATGTTCATCAAACTCTACGCTCGCAACAACGACCATCTTCTACATATTATCCACACTCAACTTCAAGGATTGGGACTTGCACGCACCGAATCACTCATCTCATTCAAAGAAGTTTTCAAGCGACAGGTTCCCATCGAAGTGAAATAACACCTCTCCATTATGGACACCTCGGCATTACTGCTCGATGCGATTCAACTCGCTCGTCAGGCAGGCGCAATCCAGTTAAGCTACTTTCGTGGCGACAATCTCGACATCAAAGCAAAGCTCAACGATAGCGACGTCGTCACCGCAGCCGACCGTGCGGCCGAACAAGCCATCATCTCCGGGCTGCACGCCAAATATCCCACCCATTCCATCCTCTCCGAAGAGTCGGGAGCCGAACTCCACGACGCCCCTTATCGTTGGGTGATCGACCCCCTTGACGGCACCACCAACTTCTCCTCCGGTCTGCCGCTCTTTTCAGTCTCCATCGGACTCGAATACCGCGGCGAAGCCATCCTCGGAGTCGTCTACGCCCCGTATCTCGACGAACTCTTCCACGCCGTCAAAGGCCAAGGCGCATATCTCAACGGCAACCCCATCCACCCCTCCTCAACCACACTTCTCAGCCAAGCCGTATTGGCCACCGGCTTCCCCGTCGATAAAAACACATCCCCCGACAACAATCTCGACAACGTCGGGCGCATCCTCCCACTGATTCGCGGACTACGCCGACTCGGCTCCGCAGCCATCGACCTCTGCTACGTAGCCGCAGGATTCCTCGACGGATATTGGGAGCTCAACCTCCACCCGTGGGACGTTTGTGCCGGAGCATTGATAGCCTCCGAAGCCGGAGCATCCATCACCCGATTCCGCCCCGACCGCAACATCTCCATCCTCGCAGCCCCTCCCGCCATCCACGATGCCGTCCTCCCCAAGCTCGGCACCTCCCCTCAATAAAACGATATTAAATCATTAATACACAATTAACTTATGAAAAAGATACTGTTTATTTTAGCCATGCTCTCCGGCGCACTTCTTTCGTCCGCACAGTGGAACGACTCATCCGAAAACACCCTTATCGCATCCGCCACCTCCGACGACATCTACCTTGCCGCCACATCCGACGGCGGAGTATATTTCACCTACGGAATATACCAAGACAGCAACATCAAGAAATACCTCCAGCTCACCGACTGCGACGGCAATAAACTCTTTGGCGACGACGGACTCCTCATCGCCGATGAGACCACCACCTCCACCTTCTACAAAAACCGCCGGATGCTCATCACCGACGCCGACGACAACGCCATCGTCGTAGTCTACGACAACCGCTTAGGTTCCAAATCCATGACCTACACCGCATATAAAGTATCCCCCGACGGCGAAATGCTCTGGGGCGACAGCGGCATCACATTCAACCGTGGCGAAGTCAGCGACGCACCCGGATTTATGAACATACTCCCCCTCAGCGACGGCTCATTCATATTCTCATGGACCGTAATCGACCGTTTGGCACACGTCGAAATCGAGCGAATATCAGCCGACGGACAATTCATCTGGTCCGCCCCCTTGCGCATTGGCGACACCGACGACCTCGTCGTATATTCATGGCTCCTACCATCCATCGACGACACATTCCTCATCGTCTACACACAAAACCGCAACTACGACTTTGCCGTACGCCGCTACAACGCCGACGGCACCACCGTCTGGGACAACGACGTAGTCATCTACGACGGCGGATTCGACAACCAGCCCGTCTACACATTCTCCGACTTCATCTCCGACGGAAATGGCGGAGTCATTGCAGCATGGCGCTACACCCTCGACCCCGACCTCACAGCCAACTTCAAAGCACAAATCGCACAAGTCAACGCCGACGGCTCCTACGGACTCGGACGCACCGAAAAAGGCGGACTCCCCCTCGACGACACCACCAACGCCAACACAAGCGTACGCCTCGCATATAGCCCCGCCGACAACTGCGTCTACGCATGCTACTACGAGACCGTCTCCACAGCCGAGCGCCTCATCCTTCAGAAACTCGACATGCAAGGCAACCGCCTCTACGGTACCCAAGGAAAGCGCAACGACCTCCTCACCCAATCCGCCATCAACCAGCAAGCCCTCCTTGCCTCCGATAATGGCGACCTCCTCATCCTCTACACCTATATGCCCAACCAATACTCCTCCCATCAGCTCCTCTGCGCCATGCGCATCGACCCCGCCGACGGCTCCACCTTCTGGCCACAGACCAGCCTCGTCTCATCAGTCGAAAGCTCCAAGCGCAACATCCACGCCACCCCCATCATCTCCAACCACCACTGCATAGCAGCATGGCAAGACGAGCGCATCGACGACTCCTACGACCTCTACGCACAGCCCGTCAGCCTCGACTATGCACCCTCCGGCATCCCCGCCATCACCACCGACCTCCCCCAATGCCACGCCCACATCGTCGACGGCACCCTTGATGCCACCATCCACCTCGCCGTTCCCGACCACCTCACCCTCGACCTCTACGACCTCACCGGAGCACACATCCGCCGCCTGTGCAGCGCACCCCACGCCGCAGGCACCCACCACTATTCCGCACCCCTCACCCCCGGACTCTACCTCCTGAAAGCCACCACATCCACCGCCACCACCACCCTCAAAGTAAAATAACCCACCGCCCCTCCGGTCCCATCCTCCCGCCCCGTTTCCCCACCCGAAACGGGGCACCTCCCTTCTCCTCCCCATTTATATAGCAAAGAATTTAGATATTCACCGTAAATTTTTATACCTTTGCAGCATAAATATACGAATCAAAATATGAAAGAAACAGTACTCAGCGGCATCCGAGCCACAGGCAACCTCCATTTAGGTAACTACTACGGCGCACTCAGCAAATTCGTCAAAATGCAAGACGACTACGACTGCCTATTCTTCATCGCCGACCTCCATGCCCTCACCACACATCCCGACCCCACACAGCTCCACACCAACGTAAAAAGCATCCTCTCCGAATACCTCGCCGCAGGCGTCGACCCCGAAAAAGCAACAATATTCGTCCAAAGCGACATCCCCGAAATATCCGAACTCTACCTCCTCCTCAACATGCACGTCGGCATCGGCGAACTCATGCGCACAGCATCCTTCAAAGACAAAGCCCGTAAAGCCCTCGGCATCAAAACCGACCGCGACGACGACCCCGAAATCGAAAGCCAGATCATCGGCACCGACTCCAACAAACGCGTCAACGCCGGATTGCTCACCTATCCGACACTAATGGCCGTCGACATCCTCATCCAGAAAGCCCACAAAGTACCCGTCGGAAAAGACCAAGAGCAGCACCTCGAGCTCACACGCCGATTCGCACGCCGATTCAACTCCTACTACGGAGTCGACCTATTCCCCGAACCTGTCAACTTCGACTTCGGCGGAGCACCCGTCAAAGTCCCCGGACTCGACGGATCAGGCAAAATGGGCAAAAGCGAAGGCAACTGCATCTACCTCATCGACGAAGAAAAAGTCCTCCGCAAAAAAGTCATGCGAGCCGTCACCGACGAAGGTCCCCAGGCTCCCAACTCACCCCTTAGCGAACCACTCCGCAACCTCTTCACCCTCCTCGAACTCACCTCATCCCCCGAAGTCGTTGCCCAATTCCGCCAAGCCTACGCCGACTGCTCCATCCGTTACGGCGACCTCAAAAAACAATTAGCCGAAGACATCCTCAAAGTCACACTCCCCATCCGCCAACGCATCCTCGACATACAGAACGACGACGCCTACCTTGCCCGCGTACTCCGTCAAGGAGCCGAGCGAGCACGCCAGCGCGCCGCCGACACCCTCGCCGAAGTCCGCCAAATCATGGGCATCCGCCGCTTCTATTAATCAATTATACCGAATCCGGTATAATTAAAACCCAAGCAAAATACAGAAATCGGTTAGTGACACATTGTCACCAACCGATTTTGCTATTCCACCCCGCCTGTCGGCGGTGACTCACCGCCGAAGCAATCATTAGCTAATAGCCGGTCGATTGTCCGCGGCGACTCATCGCCTGATTGGATTGCGAAGCAATCATTAGTTAATAGCCGGTGGTAGCCGAGCGCAGCGAGGTCACCACCGGAAAGCAAGGTTACCCCTGCCGAATCTGAAAGATTCGTTAATTTCCCCGCCCACCTAAAAATTGGCTGTCGAGCCCCTTGGTCTGTCAGTGGCGACTCGCCACCGAAGCAATCATTAGCAATAGCCGGTCGATCGTCCGCGGCGACTCGCCGCTCACCACCGGTTAACGACAAATAGGTCCTCGAATCTGAAAGATTCGTTAATTTCCCCGTCCTTCTAAAAACTGGGAGCCGAGCCTCCCAAAATTGTCAGTGGCGACTCGCCGCCCATGACCATGCTAAAAATCTAAGCAATTTTATAAACATCGTTCTCAATAATGAAATAAAATTCGTTTTCTCTTGGAAGAGAGCATAAAATCAAGTAAATTCGTAACCAACACTTCTCTAACATGATAAAATTGAATTCAGCATTATATGCAAAACTACCATAATCATAGCCGTTGCCTCTATAAGAAAACTGTCAGCGATTTCTTGCAGATGAACCCGATAGAGGTTTTTGGAAATATAGTGCAATCGTTTCATGGCGTTGACCAAACCACTACCAATGAAGCTTGGATGGGCGAAATCGAAATTATGCAGAAAGTTCTTGCCCCATGGAAGGATGAAGATGCATATATATTCTTCGAGTATGACATACCCCGTCTTGGCAAACGAGTGGATATCGTGCTCCTCATCAAGGGAGTAGTATTTTGTTTAGAGTTCAAGGTCGGGAAACGTGAAGCCATGCAAGCCGATATGGAACAGGTTCTTGACTATGCGCTCGATTTGAAAAATTTTCATCTCTATTGCGCTGACCGTCCCATTGCCCCCATACTCGTTCCAACAGAGTATGAAAAGAAAACCGTAACGATTCAGCCATCAGCATACGATGATGAGATATACAACCCACTAATTGCAGGTCGCGACAATTTGCAGCAAGTCATTGAAAAAGTTCTTGCTGCGGGAGCAAAAGAATATGACCACGAACGCTGGGGATGGCAGTGGTTGATCAGCCCCTATTCACCTACACCAACCATCATTGAAGCTGCTCGTACACTATATGAGAACCACTCGGTCGAAGACATCACCCGCCATGAAGCCGACAAAGTTTCAACAGACAAAACCATAGCCTTCATCCTTGATGTGATAGACAGAAGTAAGCGCAATCGGGAGAAAAGTATCTGTTTTGTGACTGGCGTCCCCGGTGCCGGAAAAACTCTGGTGGGACTGGATGTCGCCATCAAGCAGTCTTATAAGGACGGCGAAATAGACAAAGAAAATGGTGCCGTCTATCTCTCTGGCAACGGTCCATTGGTCGCTGTGTTGACAGAAGCCCTTGCCGTTGACAATCAGAAAAAATGCAAAGAAAGGGGCGTGAAGAAGAATCTCTCTGATTCTCGTCGAGAGGTGAGAGAATTCCTGCAAATCATCCATCGCTACCGTGACAACATGTTGGCCAAGATAAAGAATCCCGTAGAAAACGGCCGACTTGAGATCGATCCAGAGAAAGCTGTCAGCCACGGAGAGACTGGCTACGGAGAAGTAGAGCATGTAGCTATCTTCGATGAAGCCCAACGCTCATGGACTCACAAGCGACTCGCTGACTATCTGAAGCGAGGAGGAACGTATGGCAACAAGTTGAAGGTGCCTAACTTTCCCGTTTCCGAAGCATCTTTCTTGATATGGTCGCTCGATCAACGTCAGGACTGGGCTGTTATTATATGCCTCGTTGGAGGAGGGCAGGAGATCAACACCGGAGAAGCGGGCATCTCTGAATGGATTAAGGCACTCAATGAAGAATACAAACATTGGAAGGTGTATATCTCCAACAAACTCACCGAACCAGAATATGCTGAGGGCAAAGTGAATGAATTGCTGGAATACAATGACAATGTGACTTATTCTGAAAACCTTCATCTTGCTGTCAGTCTACGTTCGTTCAGAGCAGAGACACTATCTTCGTTTGTTCACTCCTTGCTGTCATTTGGCCCCGATGCAGCGACGCTCTATCGTGATGTGAAAGAAAAGGGTTATCCCATACTTCTCACTCGCGACATCAACAAAGCCCGCACATGGCTCAGAGCGAAAGCAAGAGGCACGCAGCAGACGGGAATCTTGGTGACAAAAGTTGCTGCAAGATTCAAGCCTCAGGCGGTCAGTGTGTTGGCTCAAGGAGATGAGAATGCAATCCATTGGTTCTTAGAAGACAAGACCGACGTACGTTCATCCAACTATCTTGAGGAGGCAGCAACGGAGATTCAGGTGCAAGGGCTTGAATTAGACTACGCATGCATTCTATGGGATGCAGATATGAGATACCATAATGGAGATTGGCGGTTCTTCAAATTCAATGGCAAGAACAAATGGAATCCTGAAAACAATGCCGAAAACCGCAAATACATGCTCAATGCCTACCGTGTATTGTTGACCAGAGCCAGACAAGGTATTATTATTTGCGTTCCAGAAGGCAATCATAGGCTGAATTCAGAGGGATTTCCAGAAGACCAAACCCGCTTGCCTGAGTTCTACGACGGCACCTATCAATATCTTAAATCTATTGGAATAGAAGAGATATAGATTTATGTAACTACAACATACGAAGAACTCAAATAAAATAAATACATCGAAAATCTAAACGACCGGAATTAAAAATTTACTATGTCAACAACAGATAATAACAAGTTAGTTTGCTCTCGCATTCTGTTTGAACTTGCCGATGCTATCGTAGCGGCTGAAAACAATATGCTTCATATCGACGATGCGCTAATCGCTGCAGCAACCCCTACGGTGCGGCTTGACTTTAAGGCTATTGAAGAACGCGATCTTAAGCGTATTATGGTTGCCATGAAACGTTTTTTCAAACACAATCCTCGCTATCTCGATTTCACAAAGGATGCTGTGGCTTATGGATTGCGTCAAGAATGGCTACCAACGCTTGAAGATGAAGACAAAGTTCGTTTGCTTTCTGACTTCAAACTGACTCCGGCTGTTGACGAAAACGGATATATCGTTTACAATCCTACTTTTCTTGCGAATGTCACTAAAAGTAGTCAGCACGATGACAATGACCGATACGGCAAACTCGATTATGTCGCTCGACCTGCAAAAAAGTCGGCTACGAAGCGTTGCAAGGTGTTGCTGACTTCGGTTAACCCCGACGCTGATATGGCGACAAAGATTGCGCCTTATCTTGCTTGGTATAAGAAATATTGGGCTGAAATTCACCCCAAAGAAGAATATAAATGGGACGCCGTTAAGCACTTCCAAAAACATTTTGACATCAACGCCGAAGATTTTGCAACCAACATTCGTGAGGCTTTCAGCAAAGCAAAAAATCTTCTTTCCGGACCGATGTATTTTCCATTATCAATGATTCTAAAACATTCGGTCATTGCTCCTGATGATGTAAGAAATGCTTTCGTCGGTCTTTATGATGAAACGAAGCCTATTTATGAACGCAGTCAGAATTTCCTTGATGAAATCGCTGCGATCCATAATCGCCACATTGAAGCCGGACATTTCAAGCCCACCGACAGAGATTTCCAAAGCGAACGTTCAAATTCTGTTTTTCTCGCGTTTAGATACCCTGACAAGCACTATCTTTATAAAAACTCCGTTTGGAACGACTTCAAAAATGAGATAGAACTTGAATATCCGCCATTAACTCATTTTCCCTCAAAACTTTTTGGCTACGAACTTATCGCAGACCAAATCAGAGAAGTGCTTATGGCAGATGAAGAACTCATGGCATTGCTTAAAGAGTCGCAACCCGATGATATGTCAAATGGGTATCTTTTGACACAAGATTTTATGTACGCTATCGCGATACATATGCTTGACCTTGCCGAGCCGCCCATTAAATTTGAATAAGCAACTGCCAATGTTGCGATGTGAATAGCACCGAAGAATAATGGAAGCCAATAAAAGCAATAAAAAAGCGGTTCATTGGTACGAGCGAGGTGTGATAGGAGCTATCTACGCCACTCTCGTTATTCTCGTATTATTCATCTGCGGCATTCCCAAAGTCCTCTACCTTCTCTTTCCTCGAAGACTCGGTTCTATCATAGGGAAAAAGCGATGCCGAGGCGAATAATATTTTCCTCATTCAAGCAATCTTTTCAGTGTAACATATCTTTCGTAATAGGCATATAGCAAAATTGCTTTGCATCCTTCTCTCTTTTATTTTTGCTCGTTGACTCCCTCGACTGTCCGCGGTGACTCACCGCTCCATCTAAAACTGGCCGTCGAGCCTCTCGACGATTGCGAAGCAATCATTAAAAGTAGCCGGTGGTAGCCGAGCGTAGCGAGGTCACCACCGGAAAGCGACAAATAGGTCCCCGAATCTGAAAGATTCGTTACCCAATTTTCTAATCTTTTCCGTATCTTTGTATTATTCAAACATAATTCCATCATGACAAAGATAATTCGATATATAGCATTCATCATTGTAGTCGCCATCTCCGTAGCCGTCACCGCCTGTATAGGCAAAGACCCACAGCAGCGACCCACAGTGACCGTCAGCATCCTCCCACAGAAATACTTCCTCGAAAAAATCGTCGGAGACCGCTACGAAGTCAAATGCCTGCTCGCATCAGGAGGCAACCCCGAATCCTACGAACCCGCAATCACCCACCTCGTCAACCTCGAAAACTCAGAAGCCTACTTCTGCATCGGAAACATCGGATTCGAGACCGCAATCATCGACAAAGTCCGGGCCAACAACCCCGACATCAAAATATTCAACAACTCCGAAGGCATCAACCTCATCGTCGGCACACATAGCCACACCCACGACCATCACCACCACAGCCACGAAGTCGACCCACATACATGGAGCTCCGTCCACAACGCCAAAATCATCGCCACCAACATGTATCGAGCCATCGTCGACATGGACCCCAAAGGCAGCGACTACTACACCGACCGCTACCACCGATTCATCACCGAGCTCGACACCCTCGACGCCACCATCCGACGAATGCTCGCCCCCAAGCAAGGCACCTCATTCCTCGTCTGGCACCCCTCATTGAGCTACTTCGCAAGAGACTATCAGCTCCATCAAATCTCCATCGGCACCGAAGGCAAAGAAACCACCGTCCAAGCCCTCCGGCATCACATCGATCATGCCCTGCAAGATAGCGCCACAGTCTTCTTCTTCCAAAAAGAATTCGACACCCGCCAAGCACAAGTCATCAACCGGCAGATCGGAGCAAAAATGATAACCATCAACCCACTCAACTACAAGTGGGATCAAGAAATGTTAAGTATCGCGCATGCACTCGCTACAGAATAGTTTAATAGAACTAAATCAAGTCTCAGTGATGTACAACACTACAACAGTGTTGCGCGACATCACATTCACTATCCGCCGAGGCGATTATGTCGCAATCACCGGACCAAACGGCGGAGGAAAAACCACACTCCTCCGAGTCATCCTGCGACTCCTCAAGCCAACAAGCGGACAAGTCATCTATCGCCACAACGGCAAGCAAGTCAGCGAATTACCCATCGGCTACCTCCCCCAAAAAAACATGATCGACAGCCGATTCCCCATATCAGTCCAAGAAGTCGTAGCCTCCGGACTCCTCGCCGACCGCACCCTCACACCACAACAACGACAGCAACACATAGCACAGACAATCTCCCTCATAGGCCTCCAAAACCATGCCAACCAACCCATAGGAGCACTGTCCGGCGGACAACTCCAACGAGCACTCCTCGGACGCGCCATCATATCCCATCCCAAAGTGCTAATCCTCGATGAACCACTGAGTTACGTCGATAAAAAATTCGAGCACCACATCTACCAACTCCTCGCCGACCTCGCCCCCGACACCACAATCCTCCTCGTATCCCACGAAATGTCAACCATCGCCACCATGGCCAACCGACATCTCATCGTCGACCACGCACTCCACGAGTGCACATCCCCGCATCATTTCATCACCTCTTGTCAATAACTCTCTCATGCACAGACAATTACTCCTCATCTTATCCCTCCTCATCCTCCTCCCTGCCCATTCAAACTCCCTCCCCGAATGGCTCAAAATCGAAAAATTTACCCCCTCCGCCGGCCTCAAAGGCTACGCCACACCACTGTTTGACATATGTGGTAAAGACGCAAACCTACGTGGTAAAATTGTTTACGTCCCCTCCTATGTCAACAACACTTCGCTACTCATGGTCTACATGCAAGACGGTGATAGTGAGCTTGTTAAAGAGCTAAAGTCACTGATTGAAAAAGCCGCAACGCAGCCCGCCAAAGAGCGACGCTTTAAAACCTCAATGACAATTTCCCTCGACGCCTACCCAGAAGACATATGGACCAACGATGTTTTGATAGGAGATGCAGTGTATTCATTGGTAGGAATGCAGTGGAGCGATAGCGACGAGGAAGATTTTCTCGCCGTCTCAATTCCCCTGCACGCGTGTCGCTCGATAAAGTGCAGTGGTTCAAAGAATTACGCCAATAAATTCCGCAAGCAACTCCAAGAAAGTTACGTGTCCGGAATTGAAATCAGCTTCGGATTTAGCAAAATAGTCATCCCGTTTGACTTTCCCCTAAACCTCGTCATTGAGCAGATGGAAGAAATGTATAAGTCTGACATATAAATTTCGGTGATATGCGTCGTGCTGCTATAATATTTATACTCCTGTCTACAGTGTGCATCGCTCATTGTCAGATATTTAAGGATGCAAAATGGGGCAGTGAGTTTGGTGCCGCATTGGTCAAATCCGGAGGCAGTGCAGGCGATGTAACAAGGATAACTAATTTGATTAAAGAGCTCTACACCCTTGAAAACAACGGTCAGTATCATACAGCCGGACAACTCGGATATGGCCTTTATAGAGAATTGAATCAACGTGGCGGTCCGGTATTACGGACAAAAATTTACGCAAATCTTCTGGATCACCTCTCGCGCGATTTCAATGAAATCGGATGGACTTCAGTCGCCTTATACTTTGGATTGGAAGCAGAATCAAGTTGGGCTAAAATAGTGAAAACCAGTGATGTCGAGTATGTAAACTCGGTGGTGAATCTGGCAGTATATTATATGACGGCCCGCGATATTGATGAGTCCGAAAAGTGGATTGAAAAGGGCCTTTCCATTACTGCGGGCAACTCTAAACTGCAAGGATATTACAATGAACTACTGAACACCAAAGCCTGTATGTATGATCATGTAGGCCGATGTGCCGACGCCGCGCGCCTCGAAGAACAGATTGTTGAGGGAAACAAAAAAGCGAAATTATTGTGGATTGAAAATCTTGCTCATTTTCGATATAGGTGTGGCGAGACCGACAAAGCCCTCGGTGATATGCAGAATCTGTTAGCTCTATATCGTGAAAACGGACAAGATAAATCGAATGCGTATGCCGCTGTATTACAGAAAGTTGCATCATATTATAGAGCAAGCGGAAATATCGACAAGGCAATAGAACTTATACAGCAGGCAATTGATATTTTTAAAAGCAACAGCACGACACTGAACGCCAAATATGCATTATGCTTGAGTTCGTTGGCTGCATATAAGAGCGATTTAGGGCATTACGATGAGGCAATCGCATTGGAAAAACGCGCACAAAAGATACTCTCGAAAATTTCATCGTATAATACGCCACAACTTCTTAACTCGCTGGAAACCATATCGAAATATCAGTATAAAACCGGCGATTGGCAAGATGCCGGGCTCAATATGATAGCTTGTACAAAAGCCCTTGACGACAATATCAGGTACTCTATGATGCAAGTAGGAGAGAACCGACAACGTATATGGAATACCTACAGAAAGTGGTATATGGCTACGATTCCGATGTTTACATATCGAATCGGGAGCGATTCGCTTCAGACATTGGCGTATGATGCCACATTGTTGTCGAAAGGTCTTTTGCTGAATACCGAGATTACGCTACTGCGATTGGCAGATGAGTCGCCAACGGTGAAAACCCTCTATGAAGAGTGGCAAACCGCTAAAACAGAGCGAGATAAGCCGAATACACCTGACGAGTATAACCGGCTTGCAGCTTTGGCAGAAGAGAAAGAGAAGGCGTTTATGCGCGAGTGCCGGCTTGCCGGCTCGGAATATGAGCGACTGTCGGTGAAATGGACCGATGTAAAGGAAAAACTTGGCGACAACGACGTGGCAGTGGAGTTTTTGCAATTTCCGGTAGAGAATGACACCACGATATATGCCGCGTTAGTGTTGAACTCAAAGATGGCTCTCCCGAAATTTCTCCCCCTCGCAAAATTTTCCAAGGGTCAGACCATTCGCTCCCTTGATGAGAAAAATCTCTCCCGCGCCCTCTGGGGAAAATTGGAACCGTACATGGCTCGCAACGTGTATTTTTCCCCCGCCGCCGACCTTTATAATATGGCGATAGAGTCGCTTCCGGATTGGCGAAACGAGAATAAAATTGTTTCAGAGTCATGGAATTTTTATCGCCTTTCGTCGACCAGAGAGTTGGTGCTTTCGCGTAAGGGATTCGCAAAGCAGAGGGCTGCGGTGTACGGCGGGTTGATTTATGATACTTCGATTGATGACATGGTGGCTGAGGCGGCACAATACTCGGAAAATAGGAAGCGAGAAGGGGTGATGTCGCTCGATTATCTGCCCGGAACGAAGACGGAGGCATTAAATATCGTCAATACAATCCGGAATACGGCAGAGGATAAAATTTCTGTAAGCGATTACATCGGAAGCCAAGGAACGGAGGCTTCATTTAAATCGTTGAGCGGGGAGAAGTGTAAAATTATACACGTTGCTACGCATGGATTTTATTTGACTCAAGAGGAGGCTGATGAGAGTGAGTTTCTCGATGAAAATGCGAGCGAGAGTAGCGTAGAAGATAAAGCATTGGCACGAAGCGGATTGTTTTTTGCCGGAGCGGATAATAAGTGCGGGGGCGAAGTCATCCCCGAAGGGGTGGATGACGGAGTTCTGACGGCTAAAGAAATATCGACGCTTGATTTTTCCGGACTTGATTTGATTGCACTGAGCGCATGTGAAACAGCTAAGGGAGATATATCCGGTGATGGTGTGTTCGGACTGCAACGAGGGTTTAAAAAGGCCGGAGCCAATAGCATTTTGATGTCGTTGTGGAAAGTGGACGACGATGCTACATCGCTATTGATGACGGAGTTTTATAAAAATTGGATTTCAGGACAGTCGAAGCATGATGCGTTTAATGCAGCGAAGGATGCGGTGAGGCGTATCGACAGATATAGCTCTCCTAAGTGCTGGGCTGCATTTATATTGCTTGATGCGATAGAATGACGTAAATAAATTAAGGATTATGAGGTATATATTGTCGTTGATAAGTTTGGCTATGGCGTTGATAGCATCGGCGCAAGCATTACCATTGGATTCATTGGGCAGTAATAGTGCGATGAGGTCGTTTTATCAAGGTTGCCTTAAAATACGGGCGGGAGAATCCACCGGAGACCTTACTGCTTATGAGGATGCGATGGAGTTGCTTAATGAGCGGGTAATCGATATATCGAGACTGAATGTGACACCAATCGACACGACTGCTTTGGCGCATCAAGAGGAGCGTGTTGAGTTTTCCTATGGATACGCTAAAGCAAAAGCGAATATGACTCCTTATCGTCCGGACGGGCAATTGAGGCCGGTACCATCATCTTGCCGAGTGAAAAATATAGCCATTATGCCACATTCTAAAGTCGTTTATCAGGACAGAGTAAGAAAAAGATGTGTATTTCTTGCTGTTGCAGCGGAGCCTGATGCCATGATAAGCGTCAGTGTGACTGATTGTGCGACAGAGACAACTTATGGCGGAAGCGAATATGAAAACGGTGCAGTCGGAATGGTGAAATGGGTTCAAGAAAGAATGGGAAACGTCAGATACACTATCGAAAACAAATCAGATTGTGTGGTAAGTGTCGTGATGGTAGCAAATTAATTGAATAGAAATGAGGAGGAGCCTGTTCACATGCTTATTGATGACATTGTGTCTACTATCGCCGGCGCAAAGGAATGTGGCGCGTTCGCACTTGATGGCAGCAAAGGAGTATTTTGCCAAGGAGGACTATGTGAGAGCTTCGGATTTGTATCAAAAGGTATTGAATACGGATGGCGCTATCATGCCGTACAAGCTGAATGCGTGTAATGAACTCGCTCATTGTTATGTGGCGCTCGGAGAATATGAGAGGGCATTGTCATCGTATCAGTCGGCAATGAGATATATCGGCGATGATGATGACAATGATGCTATCATGCTTGGTTTGGCGGATTTGTATGTGATGTGCGGACGCTATCAAGAGGCCGACAGTGTATTGTCGAGAATCGTATGTCTCCATAATTTTCAGAATAGGAATCTATATAGGTCTAATATACTGTTCAGACAAAACCGCAATCGTGAAGCCGTCGATATATTAAATAAAATTATTGAGGACTCAGGTGACAGCGCTGATATGATTATTCAGCTTCAAAATCGTGGATATATATTGAGCCAAAGTTATGATGCAGATACGCTGCGATTTGCCCGGCAGGATTTGTCGGCCGCTTTGGGGCGAATGTCGCAGGGGAAGGATTCATACTATATTGCGTTGTCTAATTTGGCTATTGTAGAGGCTCGCGAGGCTGACTATGATTCGGCGTTGTTCTACATAGACAGAGCAGTGGATTGGTTTGCTGCCAAATATCAGCCCTCACGCAAATATTCGGACTATATAATCGCCCTTCGTAAAAAGGCGGAAATCTTGATGCTGAAAGGAGATATGCCCGGTGCGGAAAACGCATATAAGGCGTTTTATGAGAAAGAACTTGAATATGTAAAGCATAATTTCGCGACAATGACAGAACAGAATAGGTTGGACTTCTGGAAGAAAGAAAAACCATTGTTGTCGGATATTTTTGCGTTGGAGGGTTATGCTCCTGAATTTCTTTATGATGTGGCATTGCTACGTCGCGAAGTTGCGTTGCTTGGCGGAGGCGATTCAGCCGCATTGGCAGATAAGGTGAACCGCAGACTTGGCATACGAGGTGATGACATACGGAAGAAACTGAATCCGGATGAGATTGCAATCGAATTTGTCAGATATGACAAGTATGATTCGACAACCAAAAAGAAAACTGCATGGTACGGAGCAATCGTGGTGCCGTCGTCGTCCGCCGGACGAAAAGTGGCATTTGTGCCACTATGGGCGGAGGGGGACTTGAACGGGTTTAGAATCCGTCGTCACACATTGCTTGATGCGGTTTGCGCACCATATAATAAGAGTGTGAAAGAGCAAATGTATGAGGATAAAAAGTTGGCTGATTTTATATGGTCATCGTTGAGTGACTATGTAAAAGACGCAAAGAGGGTGTACTTTGCCCCTGACGGCTTGCTGAATATGTTGGCTATCGAATATCTGTATCCGTTGTGTGATTCGGTTGGTAATCAGACTTTTTATCGACTTACTACAACGGCAAATATTCTTGACAGAAGTAATAGAAAGTTTGAGAAAGGTCGCTTGCTTATTGTGGGCGGTTTAGATTATAACGCACTTGGCGATACTATATCGAACGGAACGGATGTAAATCACGATGCCGTGAATTACTTGCTTCAATTTGCACCGATAAAGACCGGTTTCTTCAAATATTTAGCATATTCTCGAAAAGAAATCCAATCAATCGACAGTATTGTGTCGAGTGTGGCAGATACGGCTTATGTGAAATCGGAGGAGGCGTTGAAAAAGGATTTTGAGGCTCGAAAATATAATAAGATACATTTGGCAACTCATGGATATGCATTGAATGTGTCGGTACCTTCGGTGCCGGAAGTATTAAGAGACTCGATTTTGGAAGACAAGTCGATGCTTGCATCGGGAATAGCATTGTCGGGAGCCAACATTGCGTATAAGCATGGCGATAGAGAAGATGGTATAGTCTCAGCCCGCGAATTGTGTGATATGGACTTGAGAAATGTCGATATAGTGGTAGTTTCGGCTTGTCAGTCGGCTCAAGGAGCAATCGGTGACGAGGGACCGGCCGGAATAGTTAGAGGTCTGAAAAAGGCGGGAGCGGGAGCAGTAGTAGCCACGTTGTGGGAGATAAGCGATGAGGCAACCGGAGTGTTTATGACAAAGTTTTATGAGGTGCTTGATAGAAATCAGAGTCCGACAACGGCACTATATGAGGCTCAGAATTTTTTGAAGACCGGATATAAGAAAGAGTATGTGAACCGAAAGACGGCTTATACTCGAATAAGGGAAGAGCAGGAGACTATAAGTGAATATGCTCCTTTCGCCACTCCGTATTATTGGGCCGCTTTTATACTTATAGATGATATTTAATTAAAGTGCGTATGAAAATACTAAAGTATTTATTCGTTTTGTCTGTATTGGCATTAGGCACGATTCAGGCAGTGGCATTTGATTTTAAGTCCAGAGGGCTTTATTATCGAATAATAAAAACGGAGAATAATGCCGTTGCGGTAACCTGTAACGGGGATGCCAGTATAGAGGAATATTATGGCAGCATTAAGGTTCCTGAAAAGGTGGAATATTCCCGACGATACATGGTTTCGGAAATAGACACGTATGCTTTTGCTTTTTGCAGGAATTTAGAAGCGATAGAACTGCCGGAGTCGGTGACTAAAATCGGATATCATGCGTTTACTTTTTGCTCTAAATTGAAAACTATGAAAATACCGGCTTCGGTGGACAGCATAATGGCGGAGTCTTTCATGGGGTGTGACAAATTAGAGTCAGTAGAGATGTCGGAAGGTGTAACTCATATTGGGGCGAATACGTTTGCTCTATGCAATAATCTGAAGTCGGTAAGGATGTCGAAATCCGTAACAGCGATAAAGGCGGGAACGTTTGTTAATTGCAAAAAGTTGAAGTCTATAGTGTTGCCCGATTCGATAACGACAATAGGCGGTACGGCATTTTTCGGCTGCGAAAGATTACAAAGTATAGAATTTCCGGCGTCGTTGACTAAAATAGGGGAGAAGGCATTTTTTGCATGCAATAAGTTGGAGCATGTGGTGATTCCTCCATCGGTGACAGAAATCGGAGCAAGGGCGTTTTATGCGTGCAAGAAATTGAAAACGGTATCAGTTCCGTTGTCGGCTACCATAGGCGAAGATGCATTTCCTCCGGAATGTAAAGTCACATATTATAATACGGAGAAATAGCGATACTAAATATAAATGAAAACGCCGAGCGATGCATCGCTCGGCGTTCTTATTTGATGTGAGTGTAATCCTATTAAGGGATGAGGTTGTGAGCACGGAACACTTTCTGAATCTTTTCAAGAGCAGTGGTGACTTGCTCTTTAGTGTGTGTAGCCATAAGGCTGAAACGGATGAGAGTGTCGTGAGGTGCAACAGCCGGTGAAACAACCGGATTGACGAAGATACCTTCTTCGCTCAAATCGTGAGTGATTTGGAACGTCTTGTAGTTGTCGCGGATATAGAGGGGGATAATCGGAGTGGATGTATTACCGATTTCGCATCCCATGTTGCGGAATCCTTCGAGTGCATAACGGGTCATTTCCCAAAGATGCTCTTGGTGTTCGGGCTCGGTTTCCATAATCTCAAGTGCCTTAAGAGCGGCGGCAGTGGATGCCGGAGTGATGCTGGCAGTGAAGATGTAGGAACGAGAGTGGTGGCGAAGGAAGTTGGTGATTTCTTTGTCGGTAGCGATGAATCCTCCGAGAGAAGCAAAAGACTTAGAGAATGTACCCATGATGAGGTCGACATCTTTTGTCACTCCGAAGTGGTCGCAAGTGCCACGACCTCCACGACCAAATACGCCGATACCGTGAGCTTCGTCAACCATTACGGCAGCATCGTATTTCTTAGCCAATTCCACGATTTTGGGAAGATTGGCAACATCGCCCTCCATAGAGAATACACCATCGGTAACGATGAGTTTCACTTTGTCGGGTTCACACTTTTGGAGTTGCGCTTCGAGCGACTCCATATCGTTGTGCTTGTATTTGAGTTGCTTTGAGAATGAAAGTCGACGACCTTCGATGATAGAAGCGTGGTCTTGTTCGTCCCAAATGATATAGTCTTCACGACCTGTGAGGGTGGAAACAACACCGAGGTTAACACCGAAACCGGTGGAATAAATCATTACATCCTCTTTTCCGATGTATTCGGCGATACGAGCCTCAAGTTGCTTGTGGAGGTCGAGGGTGCCGTTGAGGAACGGAGAACCGGCACAACCGGTGCCATACTTTTTGGTAGCTTCGATTGCTGCTTCTTTGATGCGCGGGTCGTTAACGAGCCCTGAGTAGCAGTTAGAACCGAACATCAACACTTTTTTGCCGTTGATGATTACTTCGCTGTCCTGTTCGCTTGAAATTGCGCGGAAATAAGGGTAAATGCCGGCAGCTTTGGCTTTCTGCGGCTCTTGGTACTTGTCGAGTTTAGCTTGTAATAGCTTCATAGTTTATATGCGGAATATTTTTTTGTAGGATAAACTATCTGCAGGTGTTTCTACACACCAAAGCAGGCTGCAAAGTTACACAAATTTTTTGACAAAAATCCCCGAAATTTAGTGCTTTTTGCATATTAAGCCTGCTTTTTCAAAAAAATCGACCAATGAGTGTATAAAAAAGACGGAGACACGCAGTGATGCGCATCTCCGATGATGAGATATTGTAGAGTTGTATTA
The DNA here is from genome assembly GCA_045133615.1 of Muribaculaceae bacterium. Classification (GTDB taxonomy): domain Bacteria; phylum Bacteroidota; class Bacteroidia; order Bacteroidales; family Muribaculaceae; genus M3. The sequence goes on from JBGUUQ010000143.1 coordinate 20,715, forward strand.
ATCTACGGTAACTCCGGCAAGTTCGGGGTCAATCATGATGCGACCGCAGTATTCACATACGATGATTTTTTTGTGCATCTTGATTTCCATTTGCTTTTGCGGCGGAATGCGGTTGAAGCAACCACCACAGGCATTACGTTGTATATAAACCACACCAAGACCATTGCGGGCATTTTTGCGGATGCGCTTAAATGCGGCGAGTGTGCGAGCGTCGATGCGCGGTTCGATAGATTTTGCTTTTTCGAGGATGCGCTCTTCGTCTTGTTTTGTTTCGGAAACAATCTCTTCGAGTTCGGCTTTCTTTTCGCCAAGGATGTGGAGATGGTCGTTGAGAGTCTCTTCGGTGGCAGCGATTTCGTTGGTCTTATTGTCGATTGCACGACCGAATTCGTTGATATATTTCTCGCTGGCTTCGATTTCGAGACCTTGGAATTCGATTTCTTTTGAGAGGAGGTCGAATTCGCGGTTGTTGCGTACGTTGTCGAGCTGTTGCTTATATTTTTCGATTTTAGCAGCCGATTCGTTGATTTTTTCTTTTTCAGCAACAATCTTGCGACGAAGTTCTTCGATGTCGTTGCGGTATTTTTCGATACGGGTGCGGAGCCCTTCGATATCGTCTTCGAGGTCTTTTACTTCGAGGGGAAGCTCACCGCGCACGGTGCGAATACGGTCGATTTCGGAGAGAAGAGTCTGAAGCTCGTAAAGAGCTTTGAGTCGTTCTTCGACTGTGCCTTGTTCGTTTTTAGTCTTATCGTTAGCCATAGCTACTTATAGTTTATCGGATTTTTTTCTTTATCAGAGTAACAGACTGCAAAGTTAGGAAATTTTTTGCTAATTATGTGATAAAAAATATCTTTTGTGCAATGTTCGCTCTCATAATGCCCTATATCGATGATGAAAATGTCGCGGGCATGGTCGACAAAGTCGTGATATTTGACATCGGATGTGATGTAGGCTTGTGCTCCCGCAGCTATGGCATCGTGGATAAACGATGCTCCGGAACCACCGCACATTGCAATGCGCGAAATCGGTTGGTCGGGGGGAGTTGTGCAGCGTACAATCGGTGAGCCAAATGCTTTTTTTACGAGGGAAATCAAGTAGGCGGCAAGTAGGGGCTTTTGGAGATTTCCAACGACACCAGACCCGGCATGGCGACATTTGTTGGATAGCAAAATGAAATCGTAGGCCGGTTCTTCGTATGGGTGAATTGCCAAAAGTGCTTGTTCGACTTTGGATTGAAGCCACGCGGGGAGCAATACTTCAAGTCGTGTCTCCGGTTCGATGTGCATCGTGTGGATGTTGCCGACGTAGGGGTTTGCTCCATCGATAGCCTGAAATGTACCCTCTCCACGTACTCCGAAGCTACAAGAGTCGTAGTTGCCAAGTGAACCTGCGCCGGCATCGAAGAGGGCGAGGCGGACTGCATCGACATGGTCGTGTGGTACCATTGTGACGAGTTTCATCATTTGGTTTTCCTGTCGGCAAAGTATTGCGGGCTTGTCTACGCCGAGACGATATGCCATTTCATGCGAGACGCCATCGATGGCGTTGTCGAGACATGTGTGGCTTGAATATATGGAAATGCCGGCGGAAATGGCCTGAATGACGGAGCGCTCGACTTGTGTGGCTCCGGTGAGACGTTTCAGCCCTCGGAAAATGAGCGGGTGGTGAGAGATGATGAGGTTGCATCCTCGCTCGACGGCCTCCGATACGATGTCGGGGGTGACGTCGACGCACAGGAGAATACCGGTACACTCGTCGGCTTTATTGCCGACTTGCATACCGGAGTTGTCGTAGTCTTCTTGCAACGGCAGCGGTGCCATTTGCTCGATTTCGTGGATTATATCGCCTATGCGCATAAGTTTTCGCTGTTATTCTTTTTCGGGAAGAACGGTGGCGATGCAAAGTTCTTGAAGTTGGGCATCGTCGATGGTTGATGGAGCATCAATCATTGTGTCGCGACCGGAATTGTTTTTGGGGAATGCAATTGTGTCGCGGATGGAGTCGAGTCCTGCAAGGATGGATACGAAGCGGTCGAATCCGAATGCGAGACCTCCGTGAGGGGGAGCACCGTACTTGAATGCGTTCATCAAGAATCCGAATTTGTAGCGTGCGTCTTCTTCGGTAAGACCGAGGAGGCGGAACATTTTGTCTTGCAACTCAGAGTCATGGATACGGATGGAGCCTCCGCCGAGTTCGTTGCCGTTGACAACCATGTCGTATGCAGTGGCTCGAACTGCTCCGGTGTCGGAGTCGAGCAAATGTACGTCTTCGGGGTTGGGGGCTGTGAATGGATGGTGCATTGCGTAGAAACGTTGAGTTTCGTCGTCCCATTCGAAGAGGGGGAAGTCGATGACCCAAAGGCATGAGAATTTCTGCGGGTCGCGGAGTCCGAGTTGTGAGCCCATTTCGAGACGAAGTTCGCAAAGTTGCTTGCGGGTCTTCATTGTGTCACCGGCAAGGATGAGGATGAGGTCGCCGGGCTTGGCTTCGCAACGGTCGGCCCATACTCGCAACTCGTCGTCGGAGTAGAATTTGGATACCGAACTTTTTATTGAGCCGTCTTCTTCAACTTTTACCCACATGAGGCCTTTGGCTCCAATCTGCGGGCGCTTTACGAAGTCGGTGAGTTTGTCGAGTTGCTTGCGGGTGTAATTTGCACATCCGGGGGCGCAAATTGCTCCTACATATTCTGCGTCATCGAGTACGGCAAAGCCTTTTCCTACGGTGAGGTCCTTGATTTCCACGAATTGCATGCCGAATCGGGTGTCGGGCTTGTCGCTGCCGTAGTATTTCATTGCATCTGCCCATGTCATGCGGGGGAACGGCTCGGTGAAATCGATGTCTTTTACATATTTGAAGATGTGTTTCACGAGACCTTCAAAGGTTTGAAGCACGTCTTCTTGTTCGACGAATGACATTTCGCAGTCGATTTGTGTAAACTCCGGTTGACGGTCGGCACGAAGGTCTTCGTCGCGGAAGCATTTTACAATCTGGAAGTAGCGGTCGAATCCGCTGACCATCAGAAGTTGTTTGAATGTCTGAGGGGACTGCGGAAGTGCATAAAATTCTCCGGGATTCATGCGGGAGGGTACGACGAAGTCGCGAGCTCCTTCGGGGGTTGACTTTATGAGAACCGGGGTTTCGACTTCGAGGAATCCTTTTTCATCTAAATAACGACGAATTTCAAATGCCATTTTGTGGCGAAGTTCGAGGTTGCGACGTACGGCTCCTCGACGAAGGTCGAGATAGCGGTAGCGCATACGAAGGTCGTCGCCACCATCGGTGTCGTCTTCAATGGTGAACGGGGGAACGTCGCTGCGGTTTAATATTTTAAGCTCGGAGGCGATGATTTCAATATCGCCGGTGGGCATATTGGGGTTTTTGCTTGAGCGTTCGGCTACCGTACCTGTGATTTGGACTACAAATTCACGGCCGAGATGGTTGGCGGCTTCGCATAGCTCGGCGTTGATTTCGTTGTTGAACACTATCTGTGTGATGCCGTAGCGGTCACGAAGGTCGACAAATGTCATGCCACCCATTTTGCGGGTGCGCTGTACCCAACCGGCAAGTGTGACGGTGCTACCGACGTTGTTGATGCGGAGTTCTCCGCAGGTATTTGATCTGTACATATCGCGATTGTAATGAATATTCTTACTTGGATTAAATTTTTGGTAAAGATACTGCAAATGCGTGGAATATAGAAATTTTTGTGCTTCAATCAATCTATTATCGGCTAAACCACCAACGGATTTTTTGCCAAATGGAGCGGGGGGGCTCTTTTATATGGACGTTTACGCCTTTTCCTTTACGGCTAAGGAAGATGATGGATGAGTGGAGCACTATGGCGGTGGCGCTGTCGAATCTTTCGATGCCATGGATGCGAGAAAGCGGAATTGAGTGGAACGGGGAGCGTTTGTCGATGCTTCCGATGGTGATTTCGCTGTTGTCAACCTCGATATTGAGAGGGTTGAGCGATTCGTCGAATAGTTGGGCAATGTCGAGTTGCTCCGGCGAGGCGGGCTTTCGTCGATATTTGCGGTAGATTGTGTCGATGACGTGTTTTGTAATCATTGCACTTCGATTTTGTGGTGAATAGTAGTGCCGACTGTTGTCGATCGGTATTATATCAGGATTAACACACAAAGGTAATAAATTGTTCACAAAAAAATAAAGCGGTTGCAAAATGAATTGCAACCGCTTTGGTATAACAAGGATTGATTGTCGCTTATGCAAGGAATGCGAGGAGCGTACCTGCAGCAACGGCTGATCCGATTACGCCGGCAACGTTCGGACCCATGGCGTGCATGAGTAGATAGTTGGAGGGGTCGTATTCGAGACCGAGGTTGTTGGAGATACGAGCTGACATGGGCACTGCCGATACACCGGCATTACCGATGAGCGGGTTGATTTTCTTTTCTTTTGGCAATACAAGATTGAAAATCTTAACGAAGAGCACGCCTGAAGCCGATGCAATCACGAATGCCATGAAACCGAGGGCGAAGATGCCGATGGTTTCAACGGTAAGGAATTCGGATGCTTGAGTCGAAGCTCCCACAGTCATACCGAGGAGAATGGTGACGATGTCGGTAAGCGCGTTGCTTGCTGTCTTTGCAAGACGAGTGGTCACGCCACATTCGCGAAGTAAGTTACCGAAGAAGAGCATACCGAGCAACGGAAGTGCAGAAGGCACGACGAAGCAGGTGAGGAGCATGCCGACAATGGGGAAGATGATTTTCTCGTTTTGAGAAACGGCACGCGCGGGTTTCATCTTGATAAGTCGCTCGTTTTTGGTGGTGAGGAGTCGCATAATCGGCGGTTGAATTACCGGAACAAGGGCCATGTAAGAGTAGGCCGATACGGCGATTGCTCCCATCAAGTTGGGCGCGAGTTTGGATGAAAGGAAGATTGCAGTAGGACCGTCAGCACCACCGATGATTGCAATTGCACCGGCTTGGTCGGGTGCGAAGCCAAGTGCGAGAGCTACCATGTAGGCACCAAAGATACCGAATTGAGCAGCTGCACCGACGAGAAGCAATTTCGGATTGGCGATGAGAGCCGAGAAGTCGGTCATGGCGCCGATGCCGAGGAAGATGAGCGGGGGATACCAGCCTGCGCTAACACCATTGTAGAGGATGTTGAGGACGGAGCCTTCTTCGTAGATGCCGATTTCCAGTCCGGCCTCTGCATTGAACGGAATATTACCAATAAGGATACCGAAGCCGATGGGCACAAGGAGCATTGGCTCGAAGTCCTTTTTGATTGCAAGATACATAAAGAACAATCCGACGAGAATCATCACGATGTGAGGCCAAGTGCAGTTAGCGAAGCCTGTGAGATCCCAGAATGTCGCGAAGTTGTTCGAAATAAATTCGCTAAAATTCATTGTCGTAGTCTCTTAAGATTATTCGATAACGATGAGGTCGTTGCCTTCGAGTACGGCATCACCGGCATTGACATTGATTGCGGCAACTTTACCGTCGCGTCCTGCATGGATGGCGTTTTCCATCTTCATTGCTTCGAGGATGAGCACGGTGTCGGCAGCCTTAACTACGTCACCAACTTTTACGCTGACAGAGAGGATGGTGCCGGGAAGCGGAGCTTTAACGGCATAACCTTTGCTTTCGACAGCGGGTTTAGCGATGACTTTACCACCGGTCTGTGTGCGGGGAGCAGCAGAGGGACGGGGTGCGTTAACGATGGTCACGGGTGCTTGTTTCTTTTCAAGCTCAACCTTGTAGGGAGTACCGTTGACTTCAACTTGGGCGATGTTGTTGTCGATATCGCCGATGGCAACTTTGTAGGTGTTGCCGTTTATTTTATACTTATATTCTTTCATTGTTGTAGTAAAAAGTGATTGTGTTAAACAAATCGGTGATTATCGACGAGGAGTTTCGCGGAGGGTGTAAATCTTAGAACTCCACGGAGAGTATGCACGCTTCACTTTGTTGATTGTAAGCACTACATCTTCCTTGTCGTGAGCTTCGAGGTGGTCGCGGAGAGCCATAGCGATAGCAGCAATAACTTCTCCGGAGTCGCCTTCGGGAATAGTTTCAGTTTCCTTAGCTGCAACACCTTGAGCTTTAAGCTTGTTGCGTTTGGTGATAGATTCACCAATCTTGCTAATAACATAGAAGCAGATGCAAAGAATCAACAATGCAACAAACACGATGCCCATAGCCATAATCGTAATCGCAGTACCGGAAGGATCGTATTCAGAGAAAAGTTCTACCTTTTGATTTGTATCAACAATCACGTTATTGCTGCTCGGAGTGATGTAAAGTTCGTTGGAACCGTCGCGGATTTCCCACGCTTCAATACCATTGCCTTTTCCGTCTTCTTTACGAGCAAATGTTTGATTGGCTTGCAAAGCTGCGGGGACGGTAATCGAATCGATGAGTGAGATGCCGTTGGCATCGTAAACACCAATCCAATTGTCTTGTCCGGGCTTTAGTGTGAAGCTGAGGTGGAAAGTGCCTTTGTTCGGCTCATTATCAGCCCAGAATACAACGTGTTGGCGAGGAGGTATCTCAGTGTTGACATCTCCAAGGGGCACAGGATATTTCTTGGGTTGAGCGGGGTCGTCGGTGAGATATACACTTGATATCTCCATCGGAGCATACGACGAGTTGAACAGCTCGATCCATGCGGTGTGCAAGCCGTAGTCGTCGACGAAGTTGCTGTCGTTCTGTACCATAACCTCGTTGATGCGAAGAGCTTTGCGCCCTTGAGCTTGGGCGATGCCTACGCAAGAAAGTACGGCAATCAGAAGTAAAAGAATCTTCTTGTTCATAATTTTTCCAATTATTATAGAGGAATGTTACCGTGCTTCTTAGCGGGGTTGGTGACTTTCTTGGTTTGGAGTTGTTGCAATGCGCGGATGATGCGGAAGCGAGTGTTGCGCGGTTCGATAACGTCGTCGATGTAGCCGTATTTTGCTGCGTTGTAGGGGTTGCAGAAAAGTTTGTTGTATTCGGCTTCTTTTTCGGCGAGTACCTTTGCGGGATCTTCAGCTTCTTTGGCTTCGCGGGCGTAGAGTACTTCAACGGCACCTGCGCCACCCATAACTGCGATTTCGGCAGTAGGCCATGCGTAGTTCATGTCGCCGCGGAGTTGCTTACAGCTCATCACGATGTGGCTACCACCGTAGCTCTTGCGGAGTGTAACGGTAACTTTGGGTACGGTAGCTTCTCCGTAAGCGTAAAGAAGTTTTGCGCCGTGGAGGATAACGCCATTGTATTCTTGTCCGGTACCGGGGAGGAATCCGGGAACGTCGACGAGCGATACGATGGGAATGTTGAATGCGTCGCAGAAACGAACGAAGCGAGCAGCTTTGCGTGATGCGTTGCTGTCGAGTACGCCGGCGAGATATTTGGGCTGGTTGGCAACAATACCGACAGATTGACCGTTGAAACGTGCAAATCCGACGATAATGTTTTTAGCGTAGTCGCGTTGTACTTCGAGGAATTCGCCGTTGTCGATGATTGCACCAATCACTTCATACATGTCGTAAGGCTTGTTGGCTGAATCGGGGATGATTTCGTTCAATGAATCTTCGAGACGGTCGATGGGGTCGGTACATTCCACAAGGGGTGCTTCTTCGAGGTTGTTCTGGGGAATGTAGCTGAAGAGCTTGCGAATGATCTTCAATGCTTCTTCTCCGTCTTCGGCTGCAAAGTGTGCTACGCCGCTCTTTGATGAGTGAACTTCAGCTCCACCGAGAGCTTCTTGACTAACGTCTTCACCGGTAACGGTCTTCACTACCTTCGGACCGGTAAGGAACATGTAGGAGATGCCTTTGGTCATGATGGTGAAGTCGGTGAGGGCGGGGGAGTAAACAGCACCACCTGCGCAAGGGCCGAGGATACCTGAAATTTGGGGAATCACACCGGATGCCATGATGTTGCGTTGGAAGATTTCGGCGTAACCGGCAAGTGCATTGATACCTTCTTGAATACGTGCGCCTCCGGAGTCGTTAAGACCGATGACGGGTGCGCCCATCTTCATGGCCATATCCATTACCTTGCATATTTTCAATGCCATGGTTTCGGAGAGTGAACCGCCGAATACGGTGAAGTCTTGTGCGAATACGTAAACAAGACGACCGTCGATTGTACCGTAACCGGTTACAACGCCGTCGCCGAGGTAAGATTTCTTTTCCTGGCCGAAGTTGGTGCAACGATGACGCAAGAACATATCGAGTTCTTCAAACGAACCTTCGTCGAGAAGTTGAGCGATGCGTTCGCGAGCGGTGTATTTGCCTTTTTCATGTTGCTTTTGGATGGCTTTTTCGCCGCCACCGAGGCGAGCTTCGTTGCGAAGGGCAATAAGCTCTTGTACTTTTTCAAGCTGAGTGCTCATATCTGTCTTTAATATATTAATGTGTATGAGTGATTACTTGTTGGGATCTTCGCAAAGTTCGATGAGGGTACCGCAAGTAGATTTCGGGTGAAGGAATGCGATGTTGAGACCCTCTGCACCTTTGCGGGGTGCTTTGTCGATGAGACGGCAGCCTTTGCCTTCTGCTTCAGCGAGAGCGTTGGCAACGCCATCTTCCATGGCAAATGCGATGTGTTGGATGCCTCCGCGACCGCCGTTGTTGGCGATGAATTTGCAGATTGCGCTGTCTTCGGCAGTGCCTTCGAGCAACTCGATTTTGGTTTGACCGACTTTGAAGAATGCGGTGCGCACTTTTTGATCGGCAACTTCCTCAATGGCAGTACACTTAAGGCCAAGGATGTTTTCGTAGAAAGGGATAGCTTCGTCGAGCGATGGAACGGCTATACCAACGTGTTCGATGTGAGAAATATTCATAACGAATTAATTTATTGAAATGGTTTATATTACTGTTTATTATACGCGCAAAAGTGTGGAAAAGACACGATTAGCCCCTTTCCCACCTTTTATGTCGCAAATTTAACAAATATATTTCTAATATCCTTGTTTCTCTCTTTCTTTTTAACCGACATAAATGACAAACATGACAATTATGGCAGATGACTGACACGGAGTGACATGTTTGTTGATGGGTGTACAAACATATGATTTACAGAATGATACAAAGAGTCAACTTTTTTGGCACGAGATTTGTTTTTATGTAGGTGTCTCGCTGATGTAAGGCGGACATGATAGACAGAAAATAAAATAACAAACAATAAAAAAACATTTTAATTATGGGAAAGATTATCGGTATTGACTTGGGAACTACCAACTCATGCGTTGCAGTGCTTGAAGGTAATGATCCTGTTGTAATCCCTAACAGTGAAGGTCGCAATACCACTCCGTCGGTAGTGGCATTTGTTGACGGTGGTGAACGCAAAGTGGGTGATCCCGCAAAGCGCCAGGCTATCACCAACCCTAAGCGCACGATTTATTCTATCAAGCGTTTCATGGGTGAAACATTTGATCAAGTAGCTAAGGAAATCGACCGCGTGCCTTACAAGGTGGTTCGCGGTGAGAACAATACTCCGCGTGTCGACATTGACGGTCGCGAATATACTCCGCAAGAAATTTCGGCTATGATTCTTCAAAAGATGAAGAAGACTGCCGAAGATTATCTCGGACAGGATGTGACTGAGGCTGTGATTACCGTTCCTGCTTACTTCAACGACTCTCAACGTCAGGCAACCAAGGAAGCCGGTGAAATTGCCGGTTTGAAGGTGCGCCGTATCGTAAACGAACCTACTGCCGCTGCATTGGCTTACGGTCTCGACAAGAGCGACAAGGAGATGAAGATTGCAGTATTCGACCTCGGTGGCGGTACTTTCGATATCTCTATTCTCGAATTGGGTGACGGTGTGTTTGAAGTGAAGTCGACCAATGGTGATACTCACCTCGGCGGTGATGACTTCGACCACGTAATCATCGATTGGTTGGCTCAGGAATTCCTCAATGATGAGGGTATCGACCTTCGTCAAGATCCTATGGCTCTCCAGCGTCTTAAGGAAGCAGCAGAAAAGGCTAAGATTGAACTTTCATCGAGCACCAGCACTGAAATCAATCTTCCGTATATCATGCCGGTGAATGGTGTGCCCAAACACTTGGTTAAGACTCTCACCCGTGCTAAGTTCGAGCAACTTGCCGACCGCTTGATTCAAGCTACCATCGTGCCTTGCGAACAGGCGCTTCGCGATGCCGGTCTCTCGGCTTCAGAAATCGACGAGGTAATCCTCGTGGGTGGTTCTACTCGTATTCCCGCTATCCAAGCTATCGTAGAGAAGTTCTTCGGTAAGGCTCCTTCAAAGGGTGTTAATCCCGACGAAGTAGTGGCTATCGGTGCAGCTATCCAAGGCGGTGTGCTTTCGGGCGATGTGAAGGATGTAATCCTCCTCGACGTAGTGCCTTTGTCGATCGGTATCGAAACTCTCGGTGGTGTGATGACCAAGCTTATCGATGCCAATACTACGATTCCGACTCGCAAGAGCGAAGTGTTCTCAACGGCAGCCGACAATCAGCCCGCAGTAGAAATCCATGTGCTTCAGGGTGAACGTCCGATGGCTAAGGATGACAAGACTCTCGGTCGCTTCCACCTCGACGGTATCGCTCCCGCACCCCGCGGAATTCCTCAGATTGAGGTGACATTTGAAGTGGATGCCAACGGTATTCTCAATGTATCAGCCAAGGATAAGGCTACCGGCAAGGAACAGAGCATCCGCATTGAGGCATCAAGCGGTCTTACCGATGCTGAAATCAAGCGTATGAAAGATGAGGCTGCTGCCAACGCTGCTGCCGATGCCAAGGAAAAGGAACGTATCGACAAACTTAATCAGGCTGATGCTATCATCTTCCAAACAGAAAAGCAACTTAATGAACTTGGCGATAAGATTCCTGCTGACAAGAAATCTACTATTGAAGCAGCTCTCGGCAAGTTGAAAGATGCTCATAAGTCTCAGGATATTGCTGCAATCGATGCTGCAATCAAGGAGATTGAAACAGCATTCGGTGCCGCACAGCAAGATATTCTCAATGCTCAGCAACAGGCTCAACAGCAAGCCGGTCAGGCAAGTGCTCAACCCGGTGCCGGTTCGGCTCCCAAAGGCGACGACGGTGTGACCGACGTGGACTTTGAGGAAGTGAAGTAATCACTTGTAGATAAGATAATTAATGGCGCGTAAACCGCAATGGCTTACGCGCTATTTTTATATGTAGTAAAGAATAGCAAAAAATAATTATTTATGATAAAAAACAATGAGGATGGGTTGGGTAATTTGTTATGTGTAGCTAAAAAATGAACAGAAAAGGAGGCGAAAGTTCTTTTATTGTTCAAATTTTTGCTGTTTTGCATGTTGTATGAAAAGTTGATTATTGAAAAAAAGTAATGCGAGACTCGGAGGGGTCTCGCATTGCTTTTGTTATGCTGTGTGTGTGGTGATTAGTATTTGTCGTCGAATGTCATTTCGTCGAAGCCTTCGGCATCGAATTCATCGGCATTAAATTCGTCGGAGCCGTAGAAGTCTTCGCCTAAATCGTCGCTGCTGACAGATGCTGCTTTGAGGTCGATTTTTGCATCGAATTCTTCCATATCGACTGTTTGCGGGGGAGGGGTGCCCATTGAAACTGTGCATACGGGGTCTTTAAGGGACTTGCCGGGCATGATTTCTTTCATCTTGATGAAGAAGGCGCGGTCGGTCATATAGTCGAATACGAACAAAAGGTGTTGACCTTCGTCTTCTATGAAGTCGCTGAGAATTGATTCGTCCATCAACCAAACGTCTTCATCGGAGTCGCTACCCATGTCTTCGAGGGTGATTTCTTTTTCTTTCTCCCAACTGTCGTCGCAAAGGAAGAATGAACTCATTTCGTTTTTGCTGTAGCCTACGGAGTCGCAAATGGCATTTCTCAGGTCGAGGAATGTGGCATCGGCATCAATATTGATTTCTCGTTTGAAATTGTCGACTTCGTCGGAAACTATGCGGAAATTAAATACCATATTGTGTAACTTTTTGATTTCTAATAGTGTAGCTCGGCGATGCTCGATGGCATCGGGGTGCTATCGTTTCTGACTGCGAATATAGTAAAATATAATCAACTGCGAAGCAAATTTTTGCGTTAAATTTTTGCATAGGGTAGTAAAAAAGCGTATTGACATCATGTCAATACGCTTTTTGATTTGTGGTCGGGGTGAAAGGATTCGAACCTTCGACCCCCTGCTCCCAAAGCAGGTGCGCTAACCGGACTGCGCTACGCCCCGAATGGATTTGCATGAATACAACTTTTTCCGAGGGCAAAGGTAGATACTTTTTTTGAAATGTGCAACATTTCTTGTCGTGATTGCGGGATAAAAAAAGAACGTGATTCGCAATCGCGAATCACGTTCCGAGATTGAACAAGTATAGGAATTTAGTATTCGTCCCATGATTTTATCTCGACACTGTCGAGAGGAAGGTCGCAAAATGCCTGTATGAAAGCCGATGCGAGGCGAGCGTTGGTCAACAGTGGGATGTTGAGGTCTATTGCCGCGCGACGGATTTTATAGCCGTTTGAGAGTTCGGCGGAGGTGAGGTTTTTGGGGATATTTACGACCATATCCACTTCTTTGTTGTGGAGCAAATCGAGTGCTTGCGGCTGCATGTCGCCTTGGCTCGGCCAATAAACGCGAGTGGCGGGAATGCCGTTGTCGTTGAGGAATGAGTGGGTTCCTCCTGTGGCATATAGTTTGTAGCCTTCGTTGTGCAGACGATGTGCGGCATCGAGCATTGCTGCTTTTTGCTTGGCGGTGCCGGTGGAGAGCAGAATACCGTTGCCTTTAGAGGGTACGCGCATACCGACAGAGAGCATTGACTTGAGAATGGCTTCGTCGGTGTCGGCTCCGATACATCCCACTTCGCCGGTCGATGACATGTCGACACCGAGAACCGGGTCGGCTCCTTGCAGACGAGAGAAGGAGAATTGGGAGGCTTTGATGCCTACGTAGTCGAGGTCGAATGCGTTTTTGTGTGGCTTTTCGACGGGGATGCCGAGCATTACTTTCGTTGCGAGGTCGATAAAGTTGAGTTTCAGTACTTTTGAGACGAACGGGAATGATCGGGATGCGCGGAGATTACATTCGATGACTTTGATGTCGTTGTTTTTGGCGAGGAACTGAATGTTGAACGGGCCGGAGATGTTGAGGGCTTTTGCAATGCACGACGATACTTTTTTGATGCGTCGCATTGTCTCAACATAGAGTTTCTGCGGGGGGAACTGAATGGTGGCGTCTCCGGAGTGTACTCCGGCAAACTCGATATGCTCGGAGATGGCGTATGCTTTGATTTCGCCATTTTGAGCCACTGCATCCATTTCAATTTCTTTGGCTCCCTGGATGAACTCTGATACTACAACGGGGTGCTGCTTAGATACGTTGGCAGCGAGTTGTAGGAATCGTTCGAGTTCTTCGGAATTGGAACATACGTTCATCGCTGCGCCTGAAAGGACGTAGGAGGGTCGGACGAGCACTGGGAATCCGACTTCGTCGATGAAGCGGTTGATGTCGTCGAACGAGGTCAATTCTCTCCATCGCGGTTGGTCGATGCCGAGATTGTCGAGCATGGATGAGAATTTGTGGCGGTCTTCGGCGTTATCGATGCTCTGAGCGGATGTGCCGAGGATATTGATGTTTTGTTCGTCGAGACGTGTAGCAAGGTTGTTGGGAATCTGTCCGCCGACTGACAAGATGGCACCATGCGGCTGCTCGAGGTCGAGAATGTCCATGACGCGCTCGAAGGTGAGTTCGTCGAAATAGAGACGGTCGCACATATCGTAGTCGGTCGATACGGTTTCGGGATTATAGTTGATCATGACCGAACGCCATCCTTCGCGTTTCACCGTCATAAGGGCATTGACCGAACACCAGTCGAATTCGACGGACGAACCGATGCGGTAGGCTCCGGAACCGAGTACTACGATGGAGCGATGGTCGTGGAGGTAGTTTACGTCGTTTTCGGCTCCGTTGTAGGTGAGATATAGGTAGTTGGTCTGTGCGGGGTATTCGGCACCGAGTGTGTCGATCTGCTTTACGACCGGCAGAATGCCGAGGCCTTTGCGATAGTTGTGCATTGAGAGCAGGTCGGCTTCGGTCATGGAAGACTTGAGGACGGCTCGTGAAATCTGGAAGTCGGAGAATCCTTGCTCTTTGGCTTGGCGGAGGAGCGATGCGGGGATGTCGGCAATGGCGTCGATTGATTCCAACTCGCGAGAAGTTGAGACGATGTTGTGGAGTTTATAGAGGAACCATTTGTCGATTTTTGTCAGTTCGTGAATGCGTTCGACGGTATATCCGAGGCGCATGGCTTTGGAGATGACGAATATGCGTTTGTCGGTAGGTTCGCGGAGTGCGCGGTCGATGTCTTCGATTTCGATTTCTTTGTTTTCGACGAATCCGTGCATTCCTTGTCCAATCATTCTGAGCCCTTTCTGAATGGCTTCTTCAAATGTGCGGCCGATGGCCATTACTTCGCCTACGGATTTCATGGAAGAGCCGATTTCGCGACGTACGCCGTGAAATTTGCCAAGGTCCCAGCGGGGTATCTTGCAGACAATGTAGTCGAGTGCCGGTTCAAAAAATGCGGAGGTCTCTTTGGTTACGGAGTTTTTAAGGTCGAACAATCCGTAGCCGAGACCGAGTTTTGCAGCAACAAATGCCAATGGATAGCCTGTGGCTTTGGATGCAAGAGCCGACGAACGACTTAGTCGGGCGTTGACCTCGATTACTCGGTAGTCCATCGACGCGGGGTCGAATGCGTATTGCACGTTACATTCGCCTACAATGCCGATGTGGCGTATGATTTTGATAGCGAGTTTGCGCAGATAGTGGTAGTCTTCGTTGGAGAGGGTCTGTGATGGTGCCACTACGATACTTTCGCCGGTGTGGATGCCGAGCGGGTCGAAGTTTTCCATGTTGCAGACGGTGATACAATTGTCGAAGCGGTCGCGAACTACTTCGTATTCCACTTCTTTCCAACCTTTGAGGGATTTTTCGACGAGGACTTGCGGGGAGAATGACAGTGCTTTTTCGACGAGGGAGATAAGTTCTTCTCGGTTATCGCAGAATCCGCTTCCGAGTCCGCCGAGGGCGTAAGCGGCACGCACGATAACGGGGTAGCCGAGGTCTTCGGCGGCACGTATGGCATCGTCGAGGGTGTTTACGGCTTCGCTTTTAATGGTTTTTACATTGATTTCGTCGAGCTTTTTGACGAAAAGTTCGCGGTCTTCGGTATCCATAATGGCTTGTACGGGTGTACCGAGTACGCGTACATTATATTTGTCGAGGATGCCGCTTTCGTGTAGTTTTACTCCACAATTGAGTGCAGTCTGTCCGCCGAATGCGAGAAGGATGCCGTCGGGACGTTCTTTTTCGATTACTTTCTCAACAAAATAAGGTGTAACCGGTAAGAAGTATATCTTGTCGGCGAATCCGTCGGAGGTTTGTACGGTTGCGATGTTCGGGTTGATGAGCACGGTGGAGATGCCTTCTTCTTTCATCGCTTTAAGAGCTTGCGAACCTGAATAGTCGAATTCGCCGGCTTCACCAATCTTCAATGCTCCGCTACCAAGGAGCAGTACTTTATTTATTTTGCTATCTTTCTGGGTGTTCATATTGTGATTATCACTGCGTGGTTACAACATATTGATAAAGTCGTCGAATAGGAATTCGGTGTCTTTAGGCCCTGAACATGCTTCGGGGTGAAATTGTGCCGAGAAAAACGGTTTTGACTTGTGACGAATGCCCTCGTTGGTGCCATCGTTCATGTTGATGAATAGAGGTTCCCAATCGTCGGGCAGTGTGGCGGAATCGACTGCAAAACCGTGATTCTGCGAGGTGATGAAGCATTGATTGGAGTCGATACGGCGCACGGGTTGGTTGTGGCTGCGATGTCCGTATTTCAACTTGTAGGTCTTTGCTCCGGCGGCCTTTGAGAGCAGTTGGTTGCCCATGCAGATGCCGCAAATCGGTCGGCCTATGGCAATGGCTTTGCGTATGTTTTCGACTGTTTTTTCTGCCATATCGGGGTTGCCGGGGCCGTTGGAAATGAATAGCCCGTCGTAGGGAATCGATGTGAAATCGTAATCCCAAGGAACGCGAATCACCTTAGCTCCTCTGCGGGTGAGGCATCGGATGATGTTGTGTTTTACTCCGCAATCGACAAGGACAACAGTCTTTGAGCCGGATCCGTGCACTTCAACTTGCTTACAACTTACTTTGCCGACGAGATTTTCTTTGTTAGGGTCGTAGAAATCGATGTCGCCGGCACCATCAACTATGATTTTTCCGAGCATAGAGCCTTTTTCGCGCAAATGCTTTGTGAGGGCACGAGTGTCGATGCCGTAGATGCCGGGAATCTGTTCTTCTTTGAGCCAATCGGCAAGGCTTCTGTCGGCTTGCCAGTGGCTATGCTCCCAAGAGTAGTCCTGACATACGATTGCTTTGCAATGGATATGAGTAGACTCATAGTATTCGCTTACATCGTCTTTCTCGCGGCGAGGAGGTACGCCATAGTTGCCGAGAATAGGATAAGTTGTGATAAGGATTTGTCCTTCATAGGAAGGGTCGGTAAGGCTTTCCGGATATCCGGTCATCGCGGTGTTGAACACTACTTCTCCGGCGGTAGCTGCCTCATAGCCAAATGATTTACCTTCGTAGGTTGTACCGTCCTCCAATATCAGGAGTGCGCGTTTTGTTTCTCGCATACGATAGAATTTAGTTGTAGATGAAAATAGCGGTTAACAAGATTTCTATCGTGAAAACCATGCAAAGTTACAACTATTTTCGCAAATACCTATCTTTTTGCTTGAAAAAAATATTTTTTGTGGCAAAATGTGAGTGCAGGTGTGTGCGGCGGGGCGGAATGATTGTATCGTATAAAATAAATGTGTAAATTTGTAACGATTTACTTATTTAATTTAAAGAGATACATAGAATGGTAAAAAGATTAGTTTTGACGTTGAGTTTTGGATGCGTCATGTTATCGGCAGCAGCCGTCGGTAAGTGGGATTTTAAAATTGATGGAATTTATTATAAAATAGTATCGAGTACGGCTAAGACGGTGGCGGTAGCCAATTCGTCGGCAAATCCGGACCCGACAAAGTATGCGACAGAGAGCTATTCGGGAGATGTAGTGATTCCATCGACGGTTACAGACTCGTATGGGATGACTTACTCGGTGGTAAAAATCAATAAATATGCGTTTCACACGTGTTCTAATCTTACGTCGGTAAAAATACCGGCATCTGTGGTGGAAATAGATGATGAAGTATTTGTCGGCAATACTTCATTGACTTCGCTTGATTTGCCAAGCTCGGTGAGTGCAGTAGGCAACGGAAATTTTACAGGGTGTTCTTTGGAGTGGGTTGAAATATGGAACAAAGATATAGATATGTCCTTTTTGGCAACGATGCCTACGCAGACGGAACTCGTTGTGCATTCTTGTTGTTTGAAAAGATTGGGTGAGTACTTCAGCGGAACATCGAGCAGTGTTTTAGAAGCAAAGTATCTTCGCTATGGAAATAGTTGCACATTCTCTGATTCGTTTGAGTTTTGTGTGTATTTCTATGCTCAATACATTGCGGTTGAGTCGATAGATGGTGTTTATTTGTTGAATGAGGATGGCTCTCAAGTGGAAGGGGTAAGACGTAGCGAATCTTCGCTGTATTTTTCGTTTTATGGGTTGGTTGCAAGCGATGAATACGATTTTGTGGCTGAATGTAATTTGCCGAGTGGCAGAATGGAAGAATTTTATTATACTTTTACTTGCAATGCATCATGGCGAGAGTCGGAAGTAAGAAAACTTTCGGATACAGAGGCAGAGATATGGTTGTATACAAATTCACGCAAAAAAGTCAAAGGTAACGGTATTAAGTATTGGGAAGCCGGGACGGACGATGTGAAAACGTTGCCGGTGCCAATAAATGAGGGTGGGTATATGGGTTTTGTGTTGACCGATTTAGAGCCGGATAAGGAGTATGAGTATGAGGCTTATTATATTACAGATGACGGAAAGTATTATTCGAGAGATTTTACCTATAAACATACAGGAGACAACAATCCTTCTTGGCGTATTGTCAGCGATGTGATGGATGTGGAGGTAGACGGAACTACTGCGAAGTTGATTGGGTATGTGATTACCGGAACTTATGATTATAATAAAGTCGGGTTTGTCCTTAATTATGAGGAAGATGATGAGACATTTGTTGAGGCGGATTCTTTTTGCGACGGATGGGCTCAAGCTACAGTGACAGGTCTTAATCCTTACACCACATATTGTGTGCAGGTAAAAGTCTGTATGCCGGAGGGTTACTATGACAATATATCTGTCGCAGAGGTGTATTTCACTACCGGTGGAGCTTCGGCGATAAATGATGTAAAGGCGGATGAGGTGAATCTGAATGATGAATGTGTGGTAAGGACTATCACCGGTGTGATTGTGGCTGCCGGAAAGACATGGGCGGAGACAAAACTGCAACTATCTCCCGGAATATATTTGCTCACAATCGGAAACTGCACGACGAAAGTGGCGGTGAAATAATCGGATAATTAATGTAAAATAAGCCATCGAAAGCATTCGCACTTTCGATGGCTTTATTTGTTTGCTGAAATTTTCTATTTGAGAGAGGAGTTATTGGAGGGAGGCATTGGCGGCGGCGAGAGATGAGGGTTTGCCGATGTCGTGCCATGAATAGGGGGAGGTCGGGGTGTAACCGATGATGCGTTTGGAATCCGCCGCGCTTAGATAATAGGGTATTATGGAAAATACCGGATTGTCGGAGAATTCGGCGAGAGAGAGGAAAATCGATGGAGAAATGACGTGGACGCCTCCGAATGCGAGGGGGGTGTGCAGCTGCGGGTCGTATCGGAATCCGTCGGGGCGAAATTCGCCGGTGGCGGTATTGGTCCAACCACAAAGGCTGTTGTTGCTGTCGAAAAGCAGATAACGGGATGTGTCGCGTCGGTCGACGAGTAGCGTTGCATCGGCATGAGAATCGATGTGATGCCGGTAGATGTCGGAGAGGTCGAGGTCGGTAAGGATGTCGGCGTTATGGACGAGTATCGGTTCGGTGCCATCGAGCCATTGGCGGGCATGGAGAATGCCTCCGCCGGTGTCGAGCAACAGGTCGGATTCGTCGGATATGTGGATGGAGATGCCGAAATTGTTGTTGCGTCGGAGAAAGTCGACAATCATCGAAGCGAAGTGATGAACATTAATGGTAATATCGTCGAACCCGGCTGCAATCATACGGAGAATTACACGTTGTAGCATCGGCGTGCCGGCAACCGGGATGAGGGCTTTCGGCATTGTGTCGGTGAGCGGTCGGAGACGAGTGCCGAGTCCGGCGGCAAATATCATTGCTTTCATTGTGCTTGAATTTTGTGGGGTGGCAGAATACGGGTGATTTCTTGTTCGCGATGGATTAGTTCGACTTCTACGCCAAATTTTCGGTTGATGTGTTCTGCCATGTGCTCTGCACTATAGACTGAACGGTGGCGACCGCCGGTGCAACCGAATGAGACCATAAGATTTGTAAATCCGCGTTTGATATAGCGAGCTACCGATGCATCGACAAGCGAATAAGCATCGGAGAGGAAGCGGAGTATCTCGCCGTCGGCTTCGAGAAATTCGATAACGGGTCGCTCAAGACCGGTAAGAGGTTTGTAGCGGTCGTAGCGTCCCGGATTGTGGACAGCACGACAATCGAATACGTAGCCGCCTCCGTTGCCGGAAGGGTCGTCGGGGATGCCTCGACGATATGAGAAACTCATGACTCTGACTTTTAGCGCGGGCGTTTCATCACTGGAGTTGCCGGGCAGCAGTTTTGCAATGACTTTGCGGAGTGTTGCGACGAGGTGGGGGTATTGGTCGAAGGAGTATTGGTCAAGGAGGTCGTGAAGATTGGCGAGAGCGAACGGAACGCTTTCGATGAAGTGGGTTTTACGTTCGAAATATCCGCGATAGCCGTAGGCTCCAAGTACTTGCAATGTGCGGAACAATATGAAATGGGGGAGGAGTCGATGGAACAATACGGTGTCAATCTCCGTGTATTGACCGGCGGCGTTGAGATAGTCGTCGATGAGGGATTTGCGGAGCGTGGCGGGAATACGGGCTTTGGCTTGCCAAAGGAATGAGACAACGTCGTAGATAAACGGTCCTTTTCTTCCGCCTTGGAAGTCGATAAAATAAGGCTCGGTATTGTTGCGAAGCATTATGTTGCGTGACTGAAAGTCGCGATACATGAATGTGTCGGACGGGGCTTGATCGAGAATTTCAACCATTGCATCGAAGTCGTCTTCAAGTTTTTCTTCGGCAAAATCTATTCCGGTGGCTTTGAGGAAGCAGTATTTGAAATAGTTGAGGTCCCAACGAATTGTGCGTTCATCCATCTGAGCAAGAGGAAAGCAGAGCGAGAAATCGAGTCCTTCGGCTCCGAGAAATTGTATTTTGGCAAGCTGTCGGAGAGATTGTCGCATCAATTCGACTGTCGGCTCGGAGAAAGAGCGGTCGGAGTTAATTATGTTGAAAAGATGACAGTCGCCGAGGTCGTTCTGGATATATGCCATTTCATCGTGAGATACGGCAAGAATTTCAGGTACCGGTACCCCTTTTTCGCGAAAATGACGGGCCAGATGGAGAAATGCACGGTTTTCGTCGAGATTGGTGCCGATAACTCCGATGACGCTGCTCGTGGGCGCAGTCAGCCGGTAGTATCGGCGATTGGACCCTGAACCTGACAGGGCAATTATATCGATTGGTTCATTGCCGTATAGGGAGCGAAATAATTCGCGAAGAATGTCGGTATTCATATATGTAATTATTAAGATTACAAAGTTACCGATTTAATCCGAACAAATTGCGATTGAGGCGAGGAATTTAGGCGGTCATGAGAGGATGTCGAAACCGCGGCGACGGAGTGCGTTGAGGATGTTGTAGGACATGGCTTCGCGGTAATAGTCGATGATGTGCGACGCCCAATCGTTGGTGGTTGTATCTCCTGAACGGGTGCGGTTGAAGTATGTGACGTCGGCATCATAGGTGATGAGGTCGGGAAGGAGCGAATCGCTCCGATAGGTGTTGCTGTGTATTAGCAGAGATGCGGGCTGCTTGGGTTTCAAATCGGGCAATTCGCGAGGGATTCCGATGGCGAGTCCGCATACGGCAAATACGCCTTGCGGAAGGCGGAGCAATCGGGCTACGGATTCGGGTGCGGCTGTGCGTGCGTAGCCGATGCAACAAGTACCGAGCCCCTGCGATTCGGCTGCAACAAGTGCGCTCATCATCGCAAGAGTGGCATCAATAACACCGACAATCACCCCGTCGGCGGTGTGGCAAAACGGAGGCATATCGATGCCGCGTGCATCGGCGATAACAGAGATTTTGTTGTAGTCGGCACAAAAGAGGAGAAACCGCCGACAGGTGCGTATTTGCTTTTGTCCGGTGATTTTATAGAGCTGTTCTTTTAATTCCGGATTGTCGATGTCGATTACGGAATATTGCTGTCCATTGTAGCTTGTGGGGGTGTTGCGAATGGCCTCGTAGATGAGTTGGAGAGCGTCGTCGGGGATTTCTTGTCGCTCGTAGCGTCGGATGCTGCGCCGGTCGAGCAGGGTATTTTCGATGGATTTCATTGAAGATATGATTTTGCCTTAAAACATTTTGACGTAAAGAAAGGTTTATGAAAAGTAAGTTTCAAAATGTAAGCGAAAATGCAATTTTGAATTAAAAATGCGATAAAAGTTGCATGAATGGGTATTTTTTGTTTACTTTGTGACGTGAAAAAGGAATAAATATACCTGTGATAGAATAAAAATACAAAAGATATGGAATCCAAAAAGTTTATTCTCCAAGAAAAAGATATACCTACGGCTTGGTATAATGTGGTGGCAGAGATGCCCAACAAGCCGCGTCCGTTGCTTGACCCTAAGACGAAAAAGCCGATGGTGGCAGAGGATTTGTTTCCGCTGTTTGCCGAGGAGGTGTCGCGTCAAGAGGTGAATACGACCGACACGTGGATTGAAATTCCCGATGAAGTACGCGAGATGTATAAAATATGGCGTCCGACTCCGTTGGTACGTGCCCGCGGTCTTGAAAAGGCTCTTGATACGCCGGCTCATATATATTTTAAGAATGAAAGTGTGAGTCCGGTAGGTTCACACAAGCTCAATTCGGCCATTGCACAGGCTTATTATTGCAAGAAGCAAGGTGTGACGAATATCACCACCGAGACCGGTGCGGGTCAGTGGGGCGCAGCGCTATCGATGGCTGCAAAGCATTTCGGTTTGGAATTGGCGGTGTATATGGTGAAGGTGTCGTATCACCAAAAGCCGTATCGTCGCTCTATCATGCAAACGTATGGAGCACAGGTGGTGGCATCGCCGAGTATGTCGACACGTGCCGGACGAAAGATTCTAACCGATTGTCCCAACTACCAAGGCTCACTCGGTACAGCTATCTCGGAAGCAGTGGAGCTTGCAATGTCGACACCCAACTGTAAGTACACGCTTGGTTCGGTGCTTAATCATGTGGCTCTTCACCAGACAGTAATCGGTCTTGAGGCAGAAAAGCAGATGGAGATGGCCGGTGAATATCCCGACATCGTAATCGGATGCTTCGGCGGCGGTAGTAACTTTGCGGGTATATCGTATCCGTTTATC
Source organism: Muribaculaceae bacterium (assembly GCA_045133615.1). Lineage (GTDB taxonomy): Bacteria > Bacteroidota > Bacteroidia > Bacteroidales > Muribaculaceae > M3. The sequence goes on from JBGUUQ010000143.1 coordinate 43,333, forward strand.
CGTCATAATTTCACCGGCGAGCGTTCTACTCGTTTCATTGCGGCAGAGCCTGCTTCATGTCCGAAGTTGACTCGCGGTGTGTTCCAATATGACTTTGGTGACGAGGCCGGATATACACCGTTGATTCCGATGTACACGTTGGGTCATAATTTCTCACCTGCCAATATTCACGCCGGCGGTCTTCGCTATCACGGTGCCGGCTCGGTAGTGAGCCAGCTTCGCGAAGACGGCATGATTGAGGCTGTAGACATACCGCAACTCGAAACGTTTGCAGCGGCTACGCTTTTTGCTCAAAGTGAGGGTATTATTCCTGCTCCGGAAAGTTCTCATGCTATTGCTACCGCTATTCGCGAAGCCAAGAAGGCAAAAGAAGAAGGCGTTCAAAAGACTATTTTGTTCAACCTTTCCGGTCATGGATTGATTGATATGGCATCCTACGACCGCTATCTTGCCGGCGACCTTACAAACTATGAGGTAACTGATGCGGATGTAGCTGAAAATGTAAAAGAATTGGATAAGATAATTTAAGCGTAAATTTGTTCATAACTTAGTCACGACCCTCTTTTCAGAGGGTCGTGTTTTTTTATAGGCGCTAAATCAGTTGGTGATTTTGAGCGTATGTGATGGCTTCGGTGATATTACGAACACCCATTTTTTGAAATATGTTACGTTTGCATCCCTTTACGGCATCTATAGTTCTGCAAAGATTGATTGCAATATCGTTCATAGTGTATCCCTGTGTGGAAAGCAATAGTACATTTCGTTCAGTTTCAGATAAGTTTATCTCTGTACGTAGATTCCAATTGTGATTATGAAAAGAGTACTCGTAGAATAAATCGGCGCCGAGTTTTTTCATTGTTACATTTCCGGATTTATTGCCTGTTGCAAGTGATATGGTGCAAATGGCAAGCCATATTTTACCATCTTTTGTCAATGCCAAAGGAGTGAGTTTGTGATTAATCAGTCTCTTTCTATCATCACGTTTTACATGGAAGTCGTATGAAATAGTGTAATTTTTTCGTTCATTTATAGTAATGTATCAAACATTCTGAAAAAGTTCGTTATCTTTGGGACGAAATCCCATCTACTTTAGTGCGATGGGTATAGTAATAATCATTGCTGTATTCTTGGCACTATTATTAGTAGTTTGTTTCATGTCTTATACTTATTCAAAGGTGAAAGTATTTTACAGCATTTATTTATGTAACTGTTAATAACAATTGTGATATGAAAATGCAATTATTTTTAGTCGTTATGAGTTTTCTGCTTTGCAGTTGCGAGTCTGAAGATAATATAATAAGTATAACCATGCAAGACGGGAATACAATAACCCTAAATTCTTCTCAAAAGTACTATTCTAATGAAGAAGAGTTTATTCATTGTGTTTCCTTCTCATTTCCACGCTCATACGAATGTTCAGAAATCGAATACATTGATTATCTGGATGATTCGGAGTATATTGTAGAAGGCTGTAATCAATTCTTTATTGGAGGTTGGGAAATTGCGAGATTTGGAGAATGGATTCGCAATTATGGTTTGAATCCGAACGAATCATATTACGTTGCAACAAAGGTTTATGCCAAATACCTTTCAAAGCCACCAGTTGGTTTACGTATTGTATCTAAACTTGGGGGGACGTTTATGGGATATTGTCCCGATATTGAAGCAAGAACATTTCGGATTGATAATATATCTGAAATGCAAGTTAGTGCCTTAATCACTGGTATTAGGTATATTGGGTATGATTCAAAGGGGAATGATATAAAATATGAGATGCCTTCATTCATTAACAATGAATTAATATGGAAATTTTTAATTCGAGACGATGGATGGGACTGATTCCCTTTATGTGCACAGTTTTGTGCTTTTTGTAAAGCGCGTGTAATTTAATTGATGAGCCGATAGAAGAGGCTCATTTTATTTGTTGAATAGTTGTTTGACCGATGATGCATCTGCGTCGAGTTGGGAGCGGAGAGCTTCGAGCGACGGGAACCGGCGTTCGGGGCGGAGGTAGGCGTGGAATGTGATGGAGACTGTTGTGCCGTAAAGGTCGGCGTTGTAATCAAAAATGTGGGCTTCAAGTGAAATAGGGGCATTGGGTCGGTCGATGGTCGGTCGGCTGCCGATGTTGAGCATGGCGGGGCGTGGAATTCCATCGGCGGTGGTAACGGTGACTGCGTAGGCTCCCGATGCCGGGATGAGCTTTTGGGTATCAAGCGGACTGATGTTGGCAGTGGGGAAGCCGATGGTTCGACCGAGTTGTTTGCCGGTGACAACTGTGCCGGTGAGTGTATAGCATCGACCGAGCGATACGGATGCTTGGTCGATATTGCCTTCGCAGAGGTATTTGCGTATGATGGAGGAGCTGACGGGAGATGCAATGCCGTGGTATTCCGGCGCTTGAATGATGTCGATTCCTATCTCGGCTCCGATTGTGCGATATTGTTCGATGCCGTCGATGCGGTCGTGACCGAATCGGTTGTTGAAGCCTACTATCAGTGCGTCTACATCATATCGGTCGTGGAGCATTGCAATGAATTGTCGGGCAGATAGCGAGCGCATTTGTTCGTTGAAGTCGAGCACTTCGACGTATTGCGCTCCGGCTTCGTGAAGGAGGTCGATGCGCTCTTGGAGCGACGACAGCATTGGGGGAACGGCGTCGGGACGTACAATCGACAGTGGGTGGCGGTTGAATGTGAATGTTGCCGGGATTAGATTGCGATGAGTCGCTTCTGACCGAAGAAAATCGATGAGGAAACGGTGCCCGATATGGACACCGTCGAACATTCCTATGGTTGCAATCAGCCGCTGTGACATTATCGTTATGGAATGAGGTCGATAAATTCGCTTCCGTGCGCCACAAGGGCAGTGTGGAAGCCGAGTGTAGCGGCAGAGTCGAGGTTGCCTTGAGCGTCGTCGAGGAACAGTGTCTCGGCAGGGTTGATGCCCAAACGATTGATGACGCATTCGAATATCTTGCGGTCGGGTTTCACGGCTTTTACTTCAAAGGAGGTGATGATGCCATCGAAATAGTCGTTGACGGTCAGTCCTTCCTGTCGGAAGTTTTCGGCAATCTTTGAGTTCCACATGATAGCGTTGGTGTTGGATAGCATATAGATGCGATAGCGATTGCGCAGTTGGCGCAATGCTTCCAACCGATGACGTGGTATCTCGATGAGAAATTGACAGAATGCGTTATCGATTTCTTGGTCGGTGACGTCGTGAGGTATCATTGAGCGGATACGGTTGCGAAATTCATCGGGCTCGATTGCTCCCGACTCTATTTTGAGGAATACTCCTCGTTGGCATGCGTTGTCTAATAAGGAGTCGGCTTCGGCTAATCCGAGTTGCTCAAATGCTTTAACGCAACGTTCGCGACGAATGTCGAATATTACACCGCCAAGGTCGAACAGGAGGTTTTTTATCATAACAATCGGATTAGTATAATGGACGATAGATAGAGTAGACGTTGGGATTGGAGTATTCCAAAAGTCGGAGATAGCCGTACTCGTCGATATAGTAATTATAGGTCCATGTGTCGTGTCCTATATAGATGTAGACGATTTTAGACTGATAGCTGAATCCGGATTCCCATTCCCACTCGAAGGGATATTCTTCCCAATTGCCTAATTCGTCGTAGGCTTCGTACAAGCCGGTACAGTTGTCGTAGAATGTGAAGATATTGTCTTGTCCGGGAAGTGGTGCGCCGTCTTGGGTGCCAATCATTTCCCATGAGCCTACAAGACCTGACACACGAGCATCGATTTCTTCTTCACAAGAGGTGAAAGTGATGGCTACAATAGAGATAAGGAGCCATGACAAATATTTTTTCATGATGAGTTTGATTGATGATAGATTATTATTGGTACAAATATAGCATTAATTTCGGGGATATGCTATTTTTTGTCTTGTTTCGGTGCTTTTTTAAGTGATAAGGTCGAGAAAACAATGAAAAATCGGTCGAATCCGGCGATAATATCGATGAATAATAAGATTTGTATAAAAATATGTTAATGATAGGGGGGGTAAAGAGATAATGTATATCTTTGCGGGCAAAATATTAACCAAACATAACACATATGAATGCAAAATTACTAAAGTTATCACACTCTGTGCTTGCTATGTCGTTGCTTGCCATGACAAGTTGTGTCGACGATGATTATGATTTGTCGGATATCGATACAACCGCGGAATTTCAGGTGAAAGATCTTGTTCTTCCGATAAACATCGACGAGATAAAGCTTCAAAACATTATCGAAATCAATGAAGGCAGTCAGATCTCGATTGTAAATGACGAATATGTATTTACCGAAGAGGGGGATTTCACGTCCGACAATATTTCTATCGAGAAGGTGACAATCAATGCGCCGGCTGTAGAGCCGACAACTTCGACAGTAGAGTTGGCTGGTAATATCCAAGAGGTAACTTCCGGACAAGTCAAAACGGGCAATTTGGAATTGCATTACCCAATCGATGACTTGACTTCGCCGTTTACATACGAGACACATTCGGTAAGCGATTTTATTGTCGATATGACTAAAATCGGAACGGAATTTCAGGTGAAGATTATCTTCTCAATTTCCGGTCTTGAAGGAATCGTAAAGTCATACACGTTGCGCGGATTGGAATTGAAAGTCCCTAAGGGGTTGACATTGACTGCCGAAGGAGGCACTTACAATCCGGAAACCGGCATCTTGTCGCTTCCCGATGCCAAGCATCAAGGGGAGGAATTGGCATATACAATCAATGTGACGGATATTGATATCGATGATGCGGGAATCGTCTATGACCACGACACTCATACGATTATCTTTAGTGATAAGGTGGGTATCTATGATGGTGAGTTGGTGGTTACCGAAAGCGATTTCGTTTCGGGTTACGGATTCTCAAACCTGCCTAAAACAATCAAGTTGCACAATCATTTTGACTTGAGTCAATTGGTAATCAATCGTTTTTCGGGAGAAATCAAATATACGTTGGAGGGAATGGATATTGCTCCTATCTCATTGACTGACATCCCCGATGTGTTGGCTCAAGAGGAGACCGATATTGTGCTTGTGAACCCTCAAATCTATTTGAAACTGAACAATCCGTTGGCTCAATACGACTTGAAAGCTCATGCCGGTATAACTATTACGGCTATTCGTGACAATGAGCCGGCAACGATTCATACGTTGGACAATGACTATTTTGAAATTGCCGGAACGGCAGCAAATCCGATGAATGTGTTCTGCTTGTCGCCGTCACGTCCCGAACAGTATTACGGAGGCTATGAAAATGCCGAACATGTGCCATATTCATCACTTGCCACTGTGCTTAGTGGTAATGGATTGCCGTCGACGCTTGAAGTGACTTTGGATGATCCCGAAGTGCCGAGCCAACCGGTGGAAAATCTTCTCCTCGGAACGGATCTGGGATTGATTCACGGCAATTACACGCTGTTCTCTCCGCTTGAATTGGGCGCCGGAACGAAGATAGTGTACCAAAGCACTGAAGATGGCTGGAACGACGAAGATGTCGATGCAATCACCATCAAAAAGTTGGAGGTAAGTGCAAACGTTTCCAATAATCTGCCTCTCGATATAGTGATGACCGGCTATCCTATCGATGTGAACGGAAACAGAATAAACAATGTGTCGATCGAAGGGGTGGAAGTCGGTGCCGGAGAAACCGATAAACCAATCAATATAAGAATCACGGGTGAAGTGACACATCTCGACGGCATCACGTTTGAGGCTGTGGCAGTCCCCGGCGAAGACAATCAAATCCTTAAACCGTCGGAATATATACATTTGACCAATATCAAGGTGAAAGTATCCGGAAATTATATCAAAGAACTCTAATAGATTATCACAATGGAACTAAATATAAAATCAATTGCATTGACAGCAGTGTTGGCTGCATCAAGCGTAATATGTGCGGCTCAAAACACTCGTTCGGCATATTTTACAGAAGGATATCTTTATCGCTATCAAATGAATCCGGCGATAGCAAACGAGCGCAATTTTGTGGCAATGCCGGCTCTCGGAAATATGAATGTCGGTATTAACGGAAATCTGTCGTTGGATGATGTGCTATATAATGTGAACGGCGAGACTACTACGTTTTTGAATCCGTCGGTAAGCGCATCGGAGTTTCTTGATGGAATCAATGATAAAAACAGATTGGGTGCCGATATTAAGGTGGGAATTCTTGCTGCCGGTTTCAAGGCATTCAAAGGATATAATACTATTGCCTTAAATGTACGAACCAATGTGCAGACTCAACTTCCGAAGTCGCTTTTTTCGTTGTTGAAAGAGGGAGTGGAAAATACTACTTACGACATTTCGGATGTGCGTGCGCATGCAGATGCATATGTGGAACTTGCTCTCGGTCACTCTCATAAGATTAACGATCAATGGCGCGTAGGTGCTACAATGAAGTTTCTGGTAGGCGGCGCTAATATCGATGCAGAATTTGACAAGGCTTATCTTACTCTCGGTGAAGATTCATGGAATGCAGTTGTAGAGGGTCAGCTTCAATCGAGCATAAAGGGGCTGACTTATGAGCGCGATGTCAACGACCGTACGGGACATGAATATGTGTCGGGATTTGATGTTGATGGTACTGGTATCAATGGTTTCGGTATGGCATTTGACTTGGGTGCGGAATTTAAGTTGAATCGTGATTGGACGTTCTCGGCATCGGTGTTGGATTTCGGATTTATTAATTGGAGCAATAATGTGCTTGCATCGACCAATGGTGTTCAGGAGTTCTCGACCGACAAGTATAGCTTTAATGTAGATGATGACGCGACCAACAGCTTTGAAAACGAGTGGGACAATATGCGCGATGACCTTTCTGCATTGTACGAGCTAAACGATATGGGAGATCAGGGTTCGCGTACGAAGATGCTTGGTGCAACGCTTAATTTTGCCGCTCAATATAATTTCCCGCTGTATCGCAATCTTTCGTTTGGTCTTCTTAATACTACTCGTCTGCAAGGCGAATATACATGGACCGAGTTCCGATTGTCGGCTAATGTAAACCCGGTGAAGGCGTTTTCGGCCGGTGCAAATGTGGCAATGGGTACTTACGGATGCGCATTCGGTTGGATAATGAATGTGAACACTCCGGGATTCAACCTATTTCTCGGCATGGATCATACGATATCTAAACTTGCCAAGCAGGGAGTGCCGTTGTCGTCGAATGCAAGTGTCAATTTCGGTATCAATTTCCCGTTCTGATTACATAGATAATAGTATAGTTGAATATTATATGGCAGCGAGTCGTGATGACTCGCTGTCTTTTTTGTAGCATAAATTTCATATTGAATGTGAGGGGATTTACGCGTATAATTGCTAACTTTGAAGTCCATAAACGTCGGTAATATGAATTTAACATCGATAGTACGACCTTATTTTTCCCGTCGAGTGGCGGCTTCGCTTCGGTATGCTTCCGATAGTGAGGCGATACAGCGTCGTGAACTTTCCGAAATGGTGGCAAAGTCGCGGCGTACGTTTTGGGGGGAGAAATATGGATATGGAGAGATAAAGACATATGAGGATTTTTCTCACAAAGTGCCTATCGGCGGATATGAATCGTTTCGACCGTTGGTGGAACGTATGATTGCCGGCGAGCGCGATATTCTGTGGCGCGGACGAGTGACTCATTATGCGCAGTCGTCGGGTACGTCGGATGGTAAAAGCAAGTATATACCGATAACGGATGAATCGTTTTGTCGATGCCACTATCAAGGCGGAACCGATGTGGTGGCCCACTATTTGAATCTATATCCCGACAGCAGAATTTTTTCCGGGAAGGGATTTATCCTTGGCGGCAGCTATGGCAATGAACTTAATTTGCCTCCGGGAGTTGCGGTAGGGGATTTGTCGGCAAATCTAATAGATAATATCAATCCGCTCGTCAATCTTGTGAGAGTGCCGTCGAAACGGATTGCTCTGATGGAGGATTGGTCGAAAAAGTTGCCGGCTCTTGTGGACGCGTCAATCGGGAAAAATATAACAAACATATCTGGGGTACCATCGTGGTTTCTGACCGTGCTCAAGGAGGTGATAAAGAAAGCCGGAGCGCAGACGATTCATGATGTGTGGCCTAATTTAGAGGTGTTTTTTCATGGCGGTATCTCGTTTAAACCATATAGGGAGCAGTATCGAGCCATTACTGACGTAGACAAGATGCGCTATTTGGAGACTTATAATGCTTCGGAGGGATTTTTTGCCGTACAAAACGCTATAGATGATCCGTCGATGCTGCTGTTGCTCGACGTCGGTGTGTTTTACGAATTTGTTCCGCTTGATGAGGTGGATTCTCCGGCTCCGACGGCGTTGCCGATATGGAAAGTGGAGCCGGGAAGAGTGTATGCTCTTGTAATTACAGCTTGTAATGGCCTATGGCGATATATGCTCGGCGACACGGTGAGAGTGGAGAGCATCGCTCCGGTGAAAATCACGATAGCCGGACGGACGAAACATTTTATAAATGCATTCGGAGAGGAGTTGATGGTGCATAATGCTGATGCGGCATTGGCTCGTGCGTGTGCAGAATTGGGTTGCTCGGTGACCAATTATACGGCAGCACCGGTTTTTGCAACTGGCGGCGCTCGCGGTCGACATGAATGGCTTGTGGAATTTGTCAAGGCTCCGGATGATATAAATAGATTTGCTGATGTGCTCGATGGATTTCTCCAAGAGGAAAATTCGGACTATCAGGCGAAGCGATATAAGGGAATATTTCTTGACCGATTGTCGGTGGTAGAGGCTCGATGCGGATTGTTTGACGATTGGCTAGCTTCGACCGGAAAACTCGGTGGTCAGCGAAAAATTCCGCGATTGAGCAATGACCGAACGTTTATCAATCCGATGTTGAAAATGAATGAAAATTAAGAAAATTAAAAATACTAAAGCGAATATAGAAATGAAATCACGATTGTTATCAGTTGTTTTGTTGGTGTCGGTGGCTGTGAGTGCCATGGCAAATGCTCCGAAGTACATCTTTTATTTTATAGGAGATGGAATGGGATTTGGACAGGTGAATACTGCTCAAACGTATTTGCGCGATGTTCATTCGAGCGACAGTGTGCTTATGATGCTGACGTTTCCCGTGGCGGGAACGGTGTTGACTTATTCGGCGTCGAATCCGATTACCGACTCAACTGCAGCCGGAACGGCTCTTGCCACCGGAGTGAAGACTCGCAACGGAATAATAGGTATGACTCCCGATACTGTTGCCGTAACTTCAATTGCAGAGGAATTGAAAGCTAAAGGATATGGCGTGGGTGTTATCACGACCGTGGCTCCGGATGATGCCACTCCCGGTGCCTTTTATGCAAATGTCCCCGGACGTAAATACCATTATGAAATAGGGAAGCAGGCGGCAGAGTCGGGATTTGAGTTTATGGCAGGAGCTGAACTGCGAGGATTGACGAAGAAGGGGCAGCCTACCGATTTGATGGATATAATGAAAGCCAACGGTGTTGAAGTAGTCTATGGTGTGGATAAACTTGCCGAAGTGGAGAGTCGTCGAGTGATCTTGCTTGGAAATAATCGTCCGCATGATAATGGAGTAGGCTATACGATTGACTCAGTAGCCGGAGCGTTGACTCTTCAGGAAATGACACGTGAGTGTATAAATCATTTGATGAAATATTCTCCCGACCACTTCTTTATGATGGTGGAAGGTGGAGAAATCGACCATGCCGGACATGCAAACGATGCAGCTACGATTGTGCGCGATGTGCTTTCGTTTGACGAATCGATTCGTATCGCGGTGGATTTCTATCGCGAGCATCCGGATGAAACGCTTATTCTTGTTACTGCCGACCATGAAACCGGTGGGTTGGCTATCGGAAACACTCCTCACGGATATACGGCGGATTTGCAATATCTCGATTATCAACGAGTGTCGAAAGACCGTTTCAGTGATGCAATCAAAGCGTTGTTGAAATCGAATCAGGAGTATAAATGGGCGGATATGCGTGCATATCTCGAAGATAAGTTCGGGTTTTGGCGTGCGGTTCCGGTGACAGAAGATGAAACGGCACGATTGATGGAGAAATTCGACCGTACGTTCCGTTTGCGAAACAGTGAGGATCAAAAGACGATGTACAATAGTTTTAATGAATTTGCCGTGGAGGTGTTTCGTGTGATGGATACCCATACCGGAATAGGGTGGACCACTGTGCATCATACTGCCAATCCTGTGCCTGTGTTTGCAATCGGATGTGGAGCAGAAATGTTCAGCGGCGTGAACAATAATATCGATTTGCCGAATAAGTTGCGCAAGTTGACGGGTATTACACAATAGACAACAATCGATTGGTATGATTGGAAATATAAACGAGCACAATAAGCAGGAATACCCTCCGATGCACACGGCAGAGCATCTGTTGAATGGGACAATGGCGCGAATGTTTGGTTGCAAACGGTCGCGCAATGCGCATATTGAGCGCAAAAAGTCGAAATGCGATTACCCGATGGCGCAAGCATTGACTGAGGAGCAACTCGCCGAGATAGAACGGGTGGTAAATGAGCAAATAGAGTGCGATCTTCCGGTGACAATGGAATATATCTCGGCTGCTGATGCTGTCGGACTATATGATTTGGAGCGATTGCCCGATAATGTGTCGGCGGCGTTGCGCATTGTGCATATCGGTGATTATGACGCGTGTCCGTGCGTAGGCGCTCATGTGGAGCGTACGAGCGAAATCGGTCGATTCCGTATTTCAAGCGCAAGATTTCAGGATGGAATGCAACGAATTGTGTTTCGTCTTGATGAAAAATAGGTTCGGAATGAAAGTTTTGTCGAGAAAATATGTTTTGCAGCATAATTTTTTAGGGGCATAAGCGAGTGATTGATAGCGATTTGGTTCAAACCGACAAAATTTGTCTTGAAAAAAGTGCCAAAAATATTTGGATAGAAAGCGGAAAGTGTCTACCTTTGCACTCGCTTTTGAAAAGCAACGCCGCCGAAAGCGATCGGCAATCGAGCGTGAAAATGATGCGAAAGAGATTTGAAACAAAAAAATCTCAAAAAAGTTCGAGAAAATTTTGGTAATTCAAAATTTAGCAGTAACTTTGCAAAACTTTCGC
>JBGUUQ010000144.1:0-7645 GCA_045133615.1 Muribaculaceae bacterium
GGAGAGAGAGGGATTCGAACCCCCGGAGGTGTGACCCTCAACGGTTTTCAAGACCGCCGCAATCGACCACTCTGCCATCTCTCCAATCGGTAGCATTGTGTTGCGTTTCGATTTCGAGTGCAAAGGTAGCGAGTATATTTTAATTGTGCAAATTTTATTGCGACTTTTTTGTGGGGAATGTGTAATTTTGTGGAAAATATATAGGATGATGAATAGAGATGACTTAAAAAATGCGTTGCTGCGTCGGGATAATGACCCGATGGGTGCCGCGATATATGATTATTATAAGACCGGACGTGCGGGTAAACTCAGGGTGTTGTCTTCTCAATTTGATGAGGATGAAATACCGGTGAGGGATTTGTTTCGTAAGTTTGGCGATATGTCGAAGCTTGAACAAATGGCTCTGAATATGAGTGAGGGGGAGATTTTGGATGTCGGTGCCGGCAGCGGATGCCACTCGTTGGAGTTGCAGAAGATGGGAAAGTCGGTGTTGGCTATCGATATATCTCCGTTGTCGGTAGAGGTGATGCGCGAACGAGGATTGAATGCCCGCCAAGTGAATCTATATGATGATGCGCTTGCCGAGCGATTTGATACGATATTATTTCTGATGAACGGGTCGGGGATAATCGGCACATTGGACAATATGCACAAATTTTTTGCGAGAATGAAGCAATTGCTTGCTCCTGGTGGGGCGATATTGATGGATTCAAGTGATTTGAGCTACCTTTATGAGGATGAGGACGGCAGTTTTGAGGTCGATTTGGCTGGTGAATACTATGGTCAAGTTGATTTTCGCATGAAGTATCGTGGAATTACCGGCGATTTGTTTGACTGGCTGTATGTAGACTTCGACACGCTTTCGTATTATGCCAAACAAAACGGGTTTGAGGCGGAACTTGTAGCCGAGGGTGCTCATTATGACTATCTCGCCCGTATTACGATGAAATGAAAAGCGGAAGCATTGCATTATCTCAATGAAACGCCTCCGCAAGGAAGAAACACGTAATTAAAATATTAACCTTTAATCGTCTTTTCCAAAAAATATATACCTAATTAACCATGTAGAACTTTAGAGAGGGAGCTTAGAGCGAAGGGACGAAACTTACACCGAACACGATGTGGGCATCGCTTGCTCTCGGATTGAAGATGAGTTGTGAGAAGAGAGGAATAGAGAAATGCTCATTTACATTGATGGTGTAGGTGCCTTTTATCGCTACATTGGTCACTGCGAATGAATTGCATCCGTAGAGAAGTTGCGATTTATAGGGCGACATGCCTACCGTGGCATTGAGGTCGATGGCTTTGACGGAGAACGGGTAGTTGAATTCCAAATAAGATGAGTAGTTTTGGTCGCCGTCGATGTTTTTGTCTCCTCCGGCAAACATGGTGTACCATCCTATCGATAACGGAAATTTATCGCAAGGAAGTTCGTAGCAGATTCCGGCTTCGAAGTAGTGTGCAGTCCCGGAGCCGTAGTGAAAATAGCGGTTGGCGCCTTGTCCTGCCCACCAATAGTCGGTCACGGAAATTGTCAGCCCCTTTTCAAATGCGTATGCAAGTGTCAAATCCACTTCTTTGGAGGCTGTGCCGTCGGATGATGAGGCTCCGTCGAAGTCGGTGCTGCCCCATGCAGTAAGCGACAATCCTTTGTAGCCGACTCCCAATGTGGGTTGGATGCTTGTGCCGGTCTGATACATTCCGCGCCATACATAGCTGCTCACGAGGTCGCCCTGAATTGCAATTTCCACATCTTCGGCTGAAACACTTATTGCAACTGCTGTAGCTGCAAACATAACACTAAACAATCTTTTCATTTCTTTCAGCTTTTTCATAATGATTATACCTATTAATGTTAGACATTCACCACTTTTGGTGTCATTTAGCTTTGTTTACGACGCAAAGTAAAGCAAAAAGTTTTTGATACGCAAATAAAAATGGCAAAATGTTTGAAAAATATTTCGTTTTGCTTGCAAATGTCTATTGAAAAGGGCGGAGCGATAACAAAATGCCTCGATATCTTGCGATACCGAGGCATTGTAATAGTCTAAATAATTGTAAGTCGGGAAAAAGTTATTCGATTTTAGTCAATTCCAATAATTTGTTTCCGTCTTTGTCATACATTTTTATTTTTCCGTTATCCGACTTTGCGCTTTCCACTTCTTCGAGGGCAATAAGGAGAGCGGTTTCGGTTTTTGCCGTATCCTCTTCGCAGCGCATGCGTGTTGTGCCGATTTGTTGGAATTGGATAGAGTATGTCTTGTCGGGGTCTATCCATAGTGAGCCGTTGAGGATGTTGCAACCGGTATTGCCATGTAGTTTCAATTCAGGAATGTCGATTACCAATTGCACATTATCGTTATCTACTTTCTTGCCTTTGATGCTTTTTACTCGCCAAGCTCCGTTTAGAAAGTCCATATTGTGTTTGCGCAATGTCATTATGCGGTGGTTGTGGCTGTTGAGCAAGCTTAGGTAGTATTCGTTGCCCTTCTTTTCGACCGAGTATGTTCTCACTTTGTCGAGCGCTTGATTGATTTCGTACTCAAAAGGTGCGTCGGCACATGCTCTCTGTGTCGTCAGCAGATTGCCGAACGATAGCATGTTTGTGTCGTCGATTGTATAGTCTCCGTTTATTATATTGCACCCGTTTGAGCCGTATATGCGCTTTTCCGAGGTGCTGAATGTGATGTAAGGACGCTCTTCTCCGGTGACTTTACGTCCGTTGACTTCGGCGATAGTCCACTCTCCGTCAAGAATTTGTTCCGACAATGTCATTTGCGCTTTGGAGGAAGAATGATGATGTGAATTTGTCTGTTTGGGTGTTTCGGATGTGACGGTGGTCGACTTTACGGCATCGTTGCCTGACACTTTCGTACTGTTACTTTTGAACACTGAGCAGCCCGACATCGCTAATGCGATGAGCGATACTCCAAATATTTGTAATGATCTATTCATGTTTTCGAGTGGTTTGTGTTTTACAAATTTACGGCAAATAATTCTTATCATAGGCCAATTTCTTTCTTTTTAATTATAACTATGTTTCATTAACAAGTGTTCAATCGGTTTGTTATTGGCGGAATTTTACTAATTTTGTGCCCTGAATTTTAAGACAGGAGATGAGTAATATCTATCTACAATTGTTTCTGACGTTTTTTAAGATCGGAGCATTCACGTTCGGTGGCGGTTGGGCCATGATTTCGATAATGGAAAAAGAGGTGGTCGATAAGCATCATTGGCTCGACAAGGAGGAATTTCTCGATTTGCTTGCTGTTGCGCAATCGCTTCCCGGAATTTTGGCGGTAAATATAGCAGTAGCTGTAGGTGACCGGTTACGCCGCATGCGGGGCAGTATAAGCGCTGCATTGGGCACGATTCTTCCATCATTTATCATCATATTGATTATTGCCATATTTCTGACGCCGGATATCATTAAAAATAATGATGTGGTGAGTCGCATATTCCAAGGTATTCGTCCTGCCGTAGTGGCATTGATTATTGCTCCGGTAATATCGGCGGCTCGTGCAGCCAAAATAGGATGGAAGACAGTTGCGATACCTATTGTGGTGGCATTGCTCATATGGTCGAAGATACCGGTATTATCCAACCCCATTATATATATAATCATAGGTGGATTGGGCGGATACTTATGGTACACACGATATTTTAAAGCTATCGGGAAGGAGGTTGACAAATGATATATTTGAAACTGATTTGGGCTTATCTGAAAATCGGGTTGTTCGGTTTCGGAGGAGGATATGCAATGCTCGCTCTTATCGAGCGCGAAATTGTAGGTCCCGGATGGGTGACTCCGCAGACATTTACCGACATTGTTGCTATATCGCAGATGACTCCCGGTCCGATAGGGATAAATTCGGCCACATATATAGGCTATGTAGCGCCGAGTATCGCCGACCCGGTCATGTTTGCCTCTCCGCTTTGGGGAATTTTAGGCTCGCTCCTTTGCACATTGGTTGTGGTCGTTCCATCGTTTATGCTGGTTATATATACGAGCCATTTTATCAGCCGTCATCGTGATAGTGCTGCGATAAAGGGCATATTTGCCGGATTGCGACCCGTGACCGTCGGACTTATTGCATCGGCGGCATTGTTGCTTATGAACGGTGAAAATTTTGGAACGGAGCAATATAATGTGGTGTGTAGCATTATGATATGTATTGCCTCTTTTTGCTTAGTTCATTTTGTTAAAATACATCCAATACTTGTAATAATTCTTGCCGGCATAGCCGGATTAATCATATATTAAAACCATGATGTCGTACGACGAGGCCATTAATTTTTTATACACGCAATTGCCGATGTTTCAGCGTGCCGGTGCTCCGGCATATAAGCCTGGACTTGATACATCGAGAACTCTCGACAACGCGTTCGGCAATCCTCACAAATGTTATCGCACAATACATGTGGCGGGAACGAACGGAAAGGGTAGTACCGCACACACGATAGCAGCCGTATTGCAGTCGGCCGGTTATAAAGTGGGGTTGTACACATCGCCTCATTTGGTCGATTTCAGGGAACGTATGCGGGTCGACGGTCGTATGATTTCCCGCGAGGCAGTGGTGGATTTTGTAGAGCGTTATCGTGCAATGTCGATTGGGGTGTATCCCTCCTTTTTTGAATTGACGATGATGATGGCATTTGAATATTTTGCCAAAGAAAAGGTGGATATTGCTGTTGTGGAAGTGGGGCTCGGAGGACGTTTGGACAGTACGAATATCATATCTCCGATATTGAGCGTCATTACTAATATTTCATTCGATCACACGGCGTTTCTTGGTGATACGCTTCCGGCTATTGCATCGGAAAAAGCCGGTATTATAAAGTCGTCGATACCTGTCGTAATCGGAGAGGCTGAGGGCGAAGTGAAAAGAGTATTTGCCGATAAAGCCGCCGAAGTCGGAGCTCCTATAATTTATGCTGAAGAGCGCCGTCCATACACGGAAGCGGTAAAAGTCGACGATGGTTATCTTTATCGTTCCACTCCGTGGGGCGACATCCGTGGGGCGTTGTCGGGCGATTGTCAGCCACGCAATGCCGCCACTATATTGACCGCGTTGGAACAGTTGCAACATATCGGATTGAATATTTCCGGTCAAGCTGTTGCCGAAGGTATGTCGGATGTGTGTCGCTTGACAGGGCTGATGGGACGTTGGATGACGTTACAATCATCGCCGCGGGTGGTTTGCGATACGGGCCACAATGTGGGGGGATGGGAATATATTTCCCGACAGCTTGCATCTGTCGCAACATCGCAGTTGCGCTTGGTCATAGGATTCGTAAACGATAAAGACATCACTCATATACTTGATTTGATGCCACGTAATGCTAAATACTATTTTACACAGGCATCTATTCCGCGTGCTCTCGCAGCTGAAGAAGTTGCGCGTATAGCTAACGAAAAAGGGTTGTGTGGCACTTGTTTCCCCACAGTTGCCGAGGCATATAGTGCCGCTTTGGCTGAGTCAGCGCTCAATGATTTTATCTTCGTGGGCGGTAGCACATTTGTTGTAGCCGACCTCCTTTCGAGTCTGGAGTAAGAATTTTGGAAAATAATAATAGCGTCCTTTGGCTGTGAGTACAAAGGGCGCTATTATTATGATTGTTTTTAGTCCGGTTATCGGATGGCGATTACTTCGATTTCCACAAGTGCGCCCTTGGGGATTTCTTTAACAGCAACTGCGGAGCGAGCGGGGAAGGGGGCATTGAATGCAGTGGCGTAGACTTCGTTCATCTCGGCAAACAAGCTCATGTCGGCAAGGAATACGGTGGTTTTAACCACATTGTCCATTGTAAGACCGGCTTCGGCGAGAATGGCTTTGACATTCGCCAATGATTGGGCTGTTTGTGCTTTTATACCTTCCGGCATTGTTCCGGTGGCAGGGTCGAGGGGTATCTGACCTGATGCGTACACAAATGCGCCGGCGTCGATTGCTTGGCTGTACGGACCGATTGCTCCGGGAGCTGAGGTCGTTGAAATAGCTTTTTTCATTTTCTTTTTGATTTTGGTTGATTATTTTCGTTTAATGGAGTTTCAAGGTTGAACGGAAGATCTGCCACAAGAATTTCGTTGGCGGTCTTGTAGGCGTCTTCAAGGGTCTTATCGCTGATGGCTATTGCAGCGGCAAATCGTTGGTCGAATCCGGGGATAAATCCTGAATTTCCGCGGTCGTCGAGCGATTTCATGAGCAATCCGAGTGTGAAATGCTTGGTATCGACAGCCGGTTGATAGCCGAATGAGTCGTCGCTTCTGACTACTTGTGACAATAGCCCCACATCTACCATCTCATCGAGAATATCTGTGATAAGCCTCGACGGCATGTTGAAATACGTGGCAAAATCGAGCACGGATAGAGGTGGTTCACGTTGCTCAAATCGCTTGGCGATTACCGATGCTGTTGCGATTGAAATCTTTCGTCGGTAGTCGGCCGATATGGAGTTGATATTGTTGGCAAAGTTAAATTGAAAGATATTCTGGGCGGAGTAGCACAACACAGCTCCCGACAAACATATCATCCATGTCAGTTGCAGCCATATAAGCAACAACGGCAGGAATGCAAAACTTCCATATATGGCATTATATTTTGATACATATATCTGTCCGCTGACGAATAGTTCTTGCAATATCTGGAACGATGTGCCGGCAAGAAATCCTGCGAGTAGGGCATATTTGAATTTTACTTTGGCATTTGGAATCAACTTGTATGCAGCGGCAAAAAACAGCCAAGTCAATACGTAAGGAGCAAAGTCGAGCAAAAATGATACGATTGGCGAAAGCATACTCAATGCTCCTGAATTTTGGATTGTGGACGACATCATTATCGACAATCCGCTTGAACATATCATCAAGACCGGCAAAATGAAAAATATCGCTGTATAGTCGGTTAATTTTCTGACAAAACTGCGACCTTTTTTTGCTCCCCATATTACATTGAATGATCTCTCAACGTTGCCAAGTAGCGAAATCAATGTCCACAGCAAAAACACAATGCCAACGCCAACGAATATACCTTGAGATGCCTGATTGAGGTAGGAGTCTACAAATGTAAGAGCCGTCTCGATGGCTTTGGTTTGTGATGGAAAGTAGTCGAATAGTTGGTTTTGAAGAATGTTTTGAAAACCGAATCCGCGCCCGATGGCAAATAATAGAGCCAACGCCGGGACTACGGCTAACAATGTGCGATATGTCATCGAAGCCGCGCGTGTCTGTAGGTCGGCGTTAAGGAATGAGCGTATAGATAGATTTGCTGTTTTAATGAGATTGACATACCAATATTCGCGAGTGTCGTTCCAGACTCCTTCGGATAGATATTCCCATAAAGATGATGCCAATGATTTCAGATTGAGAAGTCGTTGGCCGAAACTCATGCGATGTCGGGTATTGTCGTTTGTCATGTCTTTATTATAAGGCAATCGGGTTGGGTTATATAAAAATAAAAGCAGCCGGATTGTAAGCCGGGTTATGTCGCTGCCGTCATATCCCGAAAGATGGACGCGGCAGCGGCCTGTCATTTATCTACGCGGAGTGTCGCCACTTCGCTCAAGCAGTCTACCCCCCGACAATGGACGAGCAGCCCTTAAATGCCGGTATACTTGACCTTGCAACCCATAAGACGTGCGGCATGCAATA
>JBGUUQ010000145.1:0-26724 GCA_045133615.1 Muribaculaceae bacterium
CATACTCGGGCTCGGAGGTTACATACGAAAGCGCCAAAAAGTCGGCTTTCTTGCTGGGAATGCTCACTTCCACTGATTTTGCAAGACCTTGTGCGGCATTGCTGTATGATGCGACGACAATGCCGAATTTTGAATTTTTTTTGAAGTTCTTCATGTACTCAGTGGTCGAGATTGTGAAATCGCCGGTGGGAAGATGCAAGGTGAAGGGCACATGTTGGCCTTCAAATTCATATTCCGCCTTCCCTAATTGGGCTTCGACATCATAGGTGCCGTCGTCGTTGCGTGTGAGTTCGAAATAATGAGTTATCTGCAAAGTGTCGGCTATCGACTGAGCAAAATCGATCTTGACAGGCGGATTGATGTGCACATCTTTCCAGTTCAGCCGTCCTTTGTACGAATATCCGATGTTGAGACCGAGTTTGTGGGTGGTGCGCAGATATTGGTCATAGCTGCCGAGAACCATTGACTCGTTTTCTGTCGAAGAAGAACCGCCAAACATATCGCCGAGCGAAAAGTTTTTGGCGATGTCAAGCACCATGTTTGTGCTGCCCGACGAAGAGGGGAGCATTACAGAGGCTGTGACCTGCGCCATCTGAGGA
The DNA here is from genome assembly GCA_045133615.1 of Muribaculaceae bacterium. GTDB lineage: Bacteria > Bacteroidota > Bacteroidia > Bacteroidales > Muribaculaceae > M3. The sequence goes on from JBGUUQ010000145.1 coordinate 600, forward strand.
GATTTAAAATAGGAGTAAGCTCCGTAAGCGGCGAAAACGAATATTATGATTGCGAACCATTTCCATTCTTTCAGGCACATACGCCAGAAAGCGCGGAAATCGATTTGAAATGAACTCGGATCGGCTTTTTTGTTATCTTCCATAGTTTATGGTATAATGATAATGAGCGGTCGCTGTAAAGGCGCCCACTCACTTCCTGTTTTTATGTTATCTTGTAAGTGCAATTACGGTGGAGGTGATGAGCGAAACTGTGGTAAGAATGATCGAACCGATCTGCAGACGCTGAGAGAGACTGCTGTTGTATCGGGCGTTGTCAGACTTGATTTCGTTGGGCTCAACGTATATGTAGTCGTTTTGTTTAAGGAAGAAATAGGGCGAGTTGAGCACGTTGGCGTCGTTGAGGTTGAGGCGGGCGTGAGTGCGTTTGCCGTTTTCCTCTCTGATAATCAGAACCGATTCGCGTTTGCCGTATTGCGTAAGGTCACCGACCTGTGCAAGAGCGTCAAGGATACTGAAACGTCGCGAATTTACTCCGATGCGTCCGGGCCGGAGCACTTCACCGCCGACATTGACCACAAAGTTCATCATCTCGATGGTCACGGTAGGGTCAGTGACATCGGCGCTGATAAGTGAGGTAAGTTTTTCGGTGAGCTCGTCGAGCGTGAGACCTTGTACTTTGATTTTACCCAAGACAGGGAAATTTATCTCGCCGTTGTTGTCGACGGTATAGGTAAGCACTTTGCCTTGTTCGAAACTCTTGTCTGTACCTGAGCGCGAAGGTGTTGCCACAGGCAGGTTATAAGGGGCGCTGGCTCCGGGCACAGTTGATGAAACTTGAATGAAGAGCTCGTCGCCCGGCTCGATTTTTATATTATAATCTGAGGTGCTTGAAATATCAACTTCATCAATATTAGTAAAATAGGGAAGTTCGGTGGTCTTTTTACTACAAGACGAAAATGCGAGTAAAGCGACGCATAAAATGATTAAATGATGAAATTTCATTTTAATGTCTTTGGGTAAGATTTACAAGTTAACAAATTATTAACGTCCACTCGCTTGAAATATTGTAAAAACATACAAAAAAGCGAAGGCCTTGCGTTGTGTAGACGTATAAATTTTTGTGTTATAGAAGTTTAATTTTTCAAGAAATTTGTCTGAAACAAAGCATCGGCGAGAGCATCGGCGCAACGGTCGCCGTCGATAGCGGCCGATACAATGCCGCCGGCATATCCGGCGCCTTCGCCGGCGGGGTATAGCCCGGGGCAACTGATGTGTTGCAAGGTCTGTGGCTCACGTATTACTCTCACGGGGGCGGATGTGCGTGTTTCGCATCCTATCACCGTAGCCTCCGGAGAGAGGAAGCGATGATATTTTTTGTCAAACTCGACGAAGGCCTCGCGCAGACGCGTTGCCACCGGTTGCGGCAGCAGCCGGTCGATCCGGGCCGGATGGATGCCGGCAGTGAAAGAGGACGCGGGCAAATCGCGAGAAGAGCGTCCGGCCACAAAGTCGGTCATCCGCTGAGCGGGCGCATTCTGAGAGCCGTCGCCGTCGAGAAAGAATCTTCGTTCTATTTCCTCCTGATAGTGCATCATGCGCAACGGATCATCGCCGTCCACATCATCGGGAAGTATCTCAACAACCATGCCGGAGTTGGCCCATTTGGTCGAGCGTGAAGCCGGAGACATGCCGTTGGAGACGAAAAGCCCCGGTTGGCTCGTGGCCGGTATTATATATCCGCCCGGACACATACAGAACGAGTATACGCCGCGATTGCCCACGCGAGTGAGCAATGAGTATTCGGCCGGAGGCAGATATTTACCTCGTCCAATCGCGGAGTGATAAAATATACGGTCGATAAGCTCCTGCGGATGCTCCAGGCGCACGCCCACGGCAATACCCTTCGCCTCCATATCGATATTGTTGTCACTCAGCATTCTGTACACATCGCGAGCCGAGTGGCCGGTAGCGAGTATAACAGGACCGAGCCATTCTGTGTCTCCCGTTCTCACGCCTTTCACTGCACCGTTTTCGATAATAATATTATCGACACGGGACGAGAAATGCACTTCGCCTCCACACCGTATAATAGTATTGCGTATGGCGCGTATCACATCGGGGAGTTTGTCGGAGCCTATGTGTGGATGAGCGTCAACAAGAATGTCGGGCGAGGCTCCGTGCTGATGGAGAGTGACGAGTATTTTCTCCACCGAACCGCGTTTTTTGCTGCGTGTGTACAGTTTTCCGTCGGAGAAAGCGCCGGCGCCACCTTCGCCGAAGCAATAATTAGAATCGGGGTCGATGTGTCCGGTGCGACTGATTGCGGCCATGTCGGGTTTGCGATCATCGACACTCTTGCCTCGTTCGAGGATAACAGGTCTGATGCCTCGCTCAATGAGTCGCAGAGCGGCGAAGAGTCCCGCGGGTCCCGCACCTACCACAATTGCCTGAGGCGCATCATCGGAGACAGGGCGATAGGCAGTTTCGGCAGCCGGGATGTCCGATGCCGGGATTACGCTGTCGATGTGCACCTCGAGAGTGAGATTGATCATCACCTGGCGTTGCCGCGCATCAATCGACCTCTTGCGTATGTCGATGTTAAGTATGCGGTTGATGTCTACATCTTCAATAGTGGAGACATAAGCCCGCAATTTGAGCGGGGTAAATGCTATTTCAGGCGTTACCCTGACCTGGATGCTGCGCAGCATAGTTTTTGGTATATTTGCGTGTTGTTATGTACATTACGATAATTGCGAGCAAGAAAGATAGAAAATCACTGCCCGCCATTGACGACCACACGCCCGATATGCCCCAGAATCTTGGAAGAAGCCATAACAGGGGCAGAAGCAGGAGCAACTGGCGGGTAAGAGAGAGGAAAATCGACAGCTTGGGCTTACCGATTGACTGAAAGTAGTTCTGTATCACAATCTGCACGCCCACAACCGGATACAATATGAAATAAATGCGGAAACCTGAGCGTGCGATATTTACAATGGTAGGGTCATCTGTGAACATCCGCGAAATGGCATCGGGAAAAATCTCGGTCAGGGCCCAACCCAGCGATGTGATGGCGAAACCTATCCATATACCGGTGTAGAGTGTGCGTTTCACTCTCGGCCAGTTGCCGGCTCCGAAATTATATCCTAAAATAGGCTGCATGCCTTGTGTGACGCCGAAAACAATCATAACGAAAAACATCGTGGTGCGGTTGAGAATACCATATGCGCCGACTGCCATGTTTCCGTCGGCTGCGCCATAATCGAGCAGCGCTTTGTTGAGAAAGACCACTACGAGGCAGGCGCAACAATTCATCAAAAAGGGAGACAGACCTATTGCGTAGATGCGTTCAATCAAGATTTTAGAGAAACCGCCGATCTTGAAATCAAAGTGTACGTAGGTCGTTTTGGAGAAGAAGTGGCAGAGCACCCAGACCAATGCCACAGCCTGTCCGATAATTGTCGCAAGAGCAGCTCCGCCAATGCCCCAATCGAATTTAAAAATAAATATCGGAGCTAAGACTACATTAGTCGCCACAGAGAAAAGAGCCGAATACATAGCCTTTTTTGGATATCCCGAGGCTCGCATTATGTTGTTGAGACCGATGAACAGATATGAGATGGGGGTGCCCCATAATATCACGGTCATAAACTCCCGAGCATAGGGAATAGTCTCGGGAGTGGCTCCGAAAACGAAGAGAATTTCATCGAGAAAAATGTAGGTCAGCGATCCGAACACCAAAGCATGAACAATGCAGAGGCCTGTAACAGTGTTCAATACCTCCGTGGTGCGCATAAGGTTTTTCTGACCGAGGAAGATAGATGTAATAGCAGCGCCGCCCACTGCGATGAGCGTGCAGAAGCCGATGACGAGATTCATCAGAGGGAAAGTGATGGCAAGTCCGGCAATTGCCATCGGACCTACTCCCTGACCGATGAATATACTGTCGATAATATTATATAAGGACGTGGCGACGCTGGCAATGATTGCAGGCACGGAATATTTCATCAGGAGTTTCCCGATGCTCTGAGACCCCAAATCATTGGGAGCGCCGGCCATAACTGATTTATTCGTTTCAGACATTGATTGTCGAGTGAACCGGTCAAATAATGCCGATAATATCTTGTAAAGATGTCAAACGGTTGTCTTCGATGTATTTCTTTAGCCCATCTACGATATCGGCTCCGGCATTGGGATTGATAAACGAGGCGGTGCCGATTTCTATAGCTTTTGCTCCGGCCATAAAAAATTGCAGTGCGTCGTCGGCAGTGCAAATGCCGCCGAGACCGATTACGGGTATTTGTACAGCTTTGGCTGTTTGCCAAACCATGCGTACGGCCACGGGACGCACTGCCGGTCCGGATAGACCGCCTGTGATTGTCGACAGACAAGCACGCCGACGCTTCACATCAACGACCATGCCTAAGAGCGTGTTGATGAGCGACACGGCATCAGCGCCTTCGCTTTCGGCTGCACGTGCTATCTCGGTGATGTCTGTTACGTTGGGCGACAGCTTCATAATCAGTGTTTTGTCCCAGGCATTGCGCACTGCACGGGTTATTTCGGCAGCACCGGAAGCAGTTGTACCGAAAGCCATACCGCCCTGTTTGACGTTTGGGCACGAGATATTGACTTCAATGGCACGGATGCGAGGCAGAGGCTGCAGACGACGGCACACTTCGACATAGTCTTCGATTGTCGAGCCGGCAACGTTTACAATGATTTCGCAACTGAATTTCCGAGCGATGCGAGGGTAAATGTTCTCAATGAAATAGTCCACGCCCTTGTTTTGCAATCCCACGGCATTGAGCATGCCGGACGGTGTTTCGGCCATACGCGGCGACGGATTGCCCTGACGCGGTAACAAAGTCGTGCCCTTTACAATAATCCCGCCCAAAGAATTTACATCGGTCAGCGTTTCAAATTCTTCGCCGTAGCCGAAAGTTCCTGATGCAGTGAGCACGGGGTTGTCGAGTTGCAGCCCGGCTATGTTTGTTCTTAGTGATTCCATTTCAGACGCTTGATATTAAAGACCGGACCTTCCTTGCACACGCACACATTACCGCTGTCGGCTGTGTCTTCAACGCAGCACAAGCATGCACCAAGACCGCATGCCATCATGTTCTCGAGCGACACTTCACATTCAGTGCCCCGAGCTTGAGCATAATCGGCTATGGCATGCATCATCGGTGTCGGGCCGCAAGAATAGATCATATCAAAAGATTTCTGTAAAATCGGATTGGCCATGACAGTTCCCGGTGTGCCGGCAGAGCCGTCGTCGGTGCTTATAAATACTTTTCCGTATTTTATCAGATGGTTGACAATAAGAAGAGAGTCTTTGTTGCGGGCGCCGATGAGAAAAGTCACGTCCACTCCCTTTGCGCTTAATGTTTTACCCAAGAAGAGCAGGGGAGCGACGCCCACACCGCCTCCGGTCAGGAGCGCTCTTTTGTGATTTTCGGAGAGGGTAAAGCCGTGGCCGAGAGGGAGAATGATGTCATAAATATCTCCCGAACGGGAGTTTACCAGACGATTTGTTCCGGCACCTGCATCTCGGACGAGCAGCCACAAGCAGCCGGCTTCTATGTTGCACACCGAAATCGGACGACGCAGGAATGTCGTCTTTGAGTCAGGTATATCAACCTGCACAAACTGTCCCGGCATGATAGAGTCGGGCAAAGTGGTATCAACAGGGGATAATTTCAGTAAAGCGAATCCGGCGGAGATTTTATCCACCGATATTACGCGCATTTTAATATCAACCGGCATTTGTAAAGTCGTGTGTATTGAATATTTTCTCCATTGCCTTGATTTGCTCAGGGCAAGTAGATGTTATGCTTTTTGTAGATTTTGTGATTCTTACAAGCATGTCGAGCGTGATGGGAGACTGCGAAAGAAAAGCTTCCTCAGTGGCTTCGTTGATTACCGATTCGATGTCGGCGCCGTTAAAACCGTCGGTCACGTCGGCGAGCTTGGCGAGCCAGCTTTTCCACGAAACGCCTTTGAGCGACAGAGAGCTGCTGCGGCGTCGAAGGTGTACTTCAAAGATGTTGGAGCGTTCGGTTTTGTTTGGCAGGAGTACTTTGAATATTTCGTCGAAGCGGCCTTTGCGTTTAAGTTCAGGAGGCAGGTATTCGGCGGAGTTGGCTGTGGCGATAATGTAGACCGAGCTTGTTTTGTCCTGCATCCATGACAAGAAATATCCGAACATACGTGTCATGATATCGTTGTGGCCGCCTATACCCGAAAAAGCTTTTTCGATCTCGTCGATCCAAAGTACGCACGGTGCTGCGGCTTCGGCGATGCGTATGGCATTGCGTAGGTTGCTCTCGCTTTCGCCAACGTATTTGCCCATAAGGCTGCCCATGTCCAATTTCAGAAGCGGAGCATCGAAAATGTTGGCCGTGGCACGGGCGCACAACGACTTACCGCATCCGGGCATACCCACAATAAACACGCCCTTAGGCATACTCACGCCATACTGCGCCGCCTGAGTAAAGCTTTTGGCGATTTTTGCTTTACGCAAGATGTATTTTTTGAGGGATTCCATACCTCCGATATCCGACAATCGTTCGGGGGCGTCAATGAGCTCGAGGATACCGGCCTGCTTGACCATTGCCTTTTTTCGGCGCAGTATCATATCCTTGTCATCGGCAGTGAGCGATCCGTTCTGGCTCATAGCCACATCAAGCATACGGTCAATTTCAAAAGATGTCATGCCTTTAAGCGTTGAGGCAAGTTCGGCGATATCTGCATCTTTGAAAGCGGTATATTCGTTTGTAGCAAGATGCTGACTGATCAGTTCGGATATTTCCTCATCGTCGGCAAGAGGAATGTCGAGAAAGTTTACGTAATTGTTAAGCTCCTGCGGTACGTAGCTCTTTGTCGAAACAATGACAACAGTGGTGTTGTACCATGGGTCGTAGAGACGTCGCTGAGCGATCTGCAACAAGAGGGTACGCACCTGCGGGTCGTCGATTTGGTCTTGTATCTCTTTGAGCAGAAGAAATTTTTGTGGCAGAGGCCGCAGGGGTTTAAAAGTCTCGTCGTCGTAAGGGGCTTCGCGCAGATATTCAGTTTGCAGGAAGTCGGTCAATGATACGGGCAATTTGGTTTCCGGCGTTTTTGAGGCAAAATTCACGAGACCCAACGCCGGAGTCCATTCTTTGACAGGCGCGCCGGCAACAGCCTCTGCGATAAGAGCATCAACGCGCACAAAGTCGTAATTACAGATATAGATGATAGGTATATTCACATCTACCATCTTTCTGAAATCCAATATATTGCTGCTTTTCATCGGTCTTTGCTAAATGAAACGTCAAGAGGGTCGGCAGGCGAGGAAGAAGGGTTGGCAAGTTCGTCGTGCTCTTCCGAAACTAAATCATCACTGTCGGCAGCGCAATCGAAATAATATTCCTGTCGTTTTATCAGCGTTTCGGTTACGATATAGATGATCTGATTGGCGAACGTGGCATTGCAGAAGTCAGCGACCGAACGTATTTCCTTGATTTTAGGGTCGGCGGTGACACTGTATTCGATGCGTTGATTGCTCAGCAGGTCGAGACCGGGTACTGTGCCGATATTCAAGGCTCCTTCCTTGTTGAAATACTGCATACGGCAAAGAGAAGCCAGAACTCTGAACACAAGCATATAAGATGCGGCTACGTGCGAATTGAGAATGTCGGTTACGATATCTTTCCCGACTATCATCTGTGGGCGATATCGCAGAGCCTGTTCTTCTTTATCTTTGGAGTAGTAGCTGCGGTTGAGTTTGCTTATGTGGTAGAGCAAGCCATTGAGATGTTCTGAAGATGCGGCAGTGTCGAGCCTGACAGCGGGATGATGTTCCCTGATCAGACGTATATTGGTTATCCAGAACCTTAGCTCTTTAAGTATGGTCTCGTTTACGGATTTGCTCAATGCATTCTTTACATTCTCATCGTCAGAGAACTGACGCATCAACGATTTCAGCTTTACATTCATTCCGAGCCGAGAGAAAAAGGGAGCCATGCTTAACATCGATTGCGCATCATCAGGCTTCAGGCTTTGGAATACTTGCATCCAAAAGTCGGCATGAGCGATTTCCTGAGTTTTGAAATCTTGCCCGGCGAGATAGAGGGCCAATTCGATGTCGGCGCGGAGAAGCGGAAGTTGATACAACCCGGCAATATTGTCGTATAGCTGAGCCTGCATCCAATGTTTTGCAAGTTCAACCGGGGTTGTGAAATCAAAGAATATGTGCAGGATATTTACGATGGATTCAGCATCAGCGAATTTATTTTCGGCAAAAGATTCAATTTCTTTTGCTTTATCAGACTCGCCAATCTGTACAAGCCAGCGGCTTAACCGTCCGTCGGCAATTAGGGGCTCCAGATCTGTGAGACAGAAACGGCGCAGCAGCGAGTCGAGATCAGAATGACTCGAACCGCCCGAAGTAATGCGGATTTTAACGCGTCTGGCAATGGGAGAAATATTCATGAAAAGAGGCCTTTTAGAAATCCCGTAACTTTCTCTCCCACCTTCTTGGCGGTAGCTTTTACTGTCTCGGCGGCGCGCGCTACAGCGTCTTTGACTTTAGCAGCAACTTTGCGAGCGCCCTCAACGATTACGGGTACGACTTTTTCATCAAGAATTTCGACCACTTTTTCGGCTGCGGGGCGGAAAGCTTGAGTTTCGGGCCATTGCTCTTCAATCCAGTCGAAAGCGCGGTCGGCCCAAACTTTGATTGTGGAATCGGCTGCGTGTCCAATGTTGTCAACCATACGGTCGAGCATATTCCCGATGTTCCCGGTAAGACGCGATGCCTGATGGTCGAGCGCGTTTTCGTGAGCTTCTTCCGGGTAGATTTGACCGGAGCCTACCTGATAGTCTCCGCGGAGTTCTTCGACAAGACTGTCGGAAGTGCTTGCCAGAGTAGAGGCGGTCATGGGCTTTTCTGCCTCGATTATGCCCAGTTCTTCGGCTGCTGCGAGAGCGGCGGCAAGTTTCTTCTTTTCATCGGTAAGAGGTTCGTCGCCGGCAAGTTGTTCTGCCGTAAGCAGTTCTGTTTTAGTGCCTTCTTCGACATGGGGCACTTGTTTCAGTGCATCGGCGATATCAATGTCGTTTTTTAATTGTTCGATGCTCGACACTGTATCGTTATCATCAATTATAATGTCTTTCAGATGTTCGATATCCATGACTTGATTTTTTGAAATTGTTTGGCAATAGCGGCGAGAATTACATTCTTTTCCTCGTCGGGGAATTGTTCGGTCATTTTATCGAGACGATGCTCAAGCCAGGCATGGCGAGTTTTGCCATGATCTTTGGCGGCACGGAGGTTGTCGTATTCTTTTTGGTACGAATCAATGAGGCGGAAAGCCTCAGCTACCTTGCTGCGAGTCTCTTCGCTGATACCCATTTCGGTGAGTTTAAGGTCGATAGCCTCTTCTGCAGACAGGTCGGGATGCTCATTGACGGCAGACTGCAATTGAGCGAAAATATCCTTGAAATCCATAATAGTAAAAAATGTGATACAAAATTAGCAAAAATTTTGCAAATATCGAAACATTATAGAAATTATTATCATACATTATTGATTACCAAAAAGTTTTGCGTATCTTTGCGTAAGAAATCAATATACATATGTCGGTCTCAATTATCCTCCTAAGAGTGATGTGTATCATTATACGTTTTCAAGAGCCATTTTATGTCCTGAATATCTGCAACTTATAATTAATATTTTCAGCGTAATGATAAATTATTCTTTAAAATTGATTCTTTTAATAGCTCTTTCATTATCCGGAAATGCCGCTTTTGCATGGAGTCAGAAAGGGCATGATGTCACTGCTCACATCGCAGAGCGTCATCTCACCGAGGTAGCCCGAACCGCGGTAGACTCATTGTTTGAAGGTCGCTCTTTGGTTTACTGGAGCAACTGGCTCGACAATGCGAGCCATAACAAACCGTTGGCCTACACCAAGACATGGCACTATAAAAATGTTGACGGGTCAGGTGATTACAATCTCTCGGCGCAGCATCCTAACGGCAATATCATTACCGGGCTCACCGGGCAGGTTGCAGTTTTGGCGTCGTCAACAGCAACATGCGAGCAGAAAGCTCTTGCGCTGAAGATAGTAACACATCTAATCGGCGATCTTCATCAGCCAATGCATCTTGGACGTCTCTCCGACTATGGCGGCAATAAAATCAAAGTCAAATTTTTTAACCGTGACGCCAATCTGCACTCAGTGTGGGACAATAACGTGATCGAATCCGGCCACAAATGGAGCTACACCGAGTGGGCTGATCAGCTCGACCGCGAAATGCCGGCTGCCAGTGCTGCCGAAATCATCAAAGGAGACTTCAATGATTGGGGCATAAGTTCATGGGAAATAGCTAAAAGGATTTATGAGGCGACACCGGCGGGCACAAACATATCATATAATTATGTAGCAGAATGGACGCCCGTGGCCGAGATGCAGCTGCTCAGAGGGGGATTGCGCCTCGCTCACGTGCTAAACATGATATTCGACCCTGAATATCGTAGCGCACATGATAATGTTTTCGGCTTCTGAACATCACGAGTCGATACAATAAAAAGATAAGGACGATGCTCTGCGTATAAAACCGTTACGAGTATCGTCCTTATTATAATGCCACATCAAAGGATGTAGATGAAACTCCGAATTGACAGGATTTGAGTGCGCCCCAACCTTTGTAATCCAATGGAGTCGATATGACTCTTCTGCTCTAAGAGTAGAATCAGGCCAGACATTGGCTGGGATAGCTTGTCTCGGAATTTTTGATAGATTTGAAGAGTTTCCCAATCTACTTTGATGTGGTGATGGGATGTGGTGGCTCTCTTGCCTCCTTTTGCTTTTATAACGCAAAGTTACGACTTTTGTTCGTCTTCGCCAAGTGTAAAAGGTACTTTTAACAGTTTTAATCGAGCTTGAGCACGGCGAGGAAGGCCTTTTGCGGCACTTCTACCGAACCAATCTGTTTCATGCGTTTTTTACCTTGTTTTTGTTTTTCAAGCAGTTTGCGCTTGCGCGATATGTCACCACCGTAACATTTGGCTGTTACATCCTTACGCACGGCCTTTATAGTCTCGCGGGCGATAATTTTTGCGCCGATAGCAGCCTGTATGGCGATGTCGAATTGGTGGCGTGGAATCAGTTCCTTCAATTTTTCACACATGCGTCGTCCGAAGGTCACTGCATTGTCGGCATGGGTGAGAGTAGAGAGAGCATCGACGCTTTCGCCGTTGAGCAGAATGTCAAGTTTGACCAGTCTCGAGGGTCGAAAATCGTGGATGTGATAGTCGAACGAAGCGTAGCCCTTTGAGATGCTTTTGAGCTTGTCATAAAAGTCGATGACAATTTCGCCCAAAGGCATATCAAAAACAATTTCTACGCGGTTGCCTGAGATGAATTCCTGTTTAATAAGTTCGCCGCGCTTGCCGAGGCAAAGGGTCATTATAGGACCGATAAAATCGGTGGTCGTAATGATTGAGGCTCGAATATAAGGCTCTTCGATATGTTCGATGAGAGTGAGATCGGGGAGACCGGAAGGATTGTGAACTTCGGTCATGTTGCCTTTCTTATCAAATACCTTGTACGATACGTTAGGCACAGTGGTGATGACATCCATGCCGAATTCACGGCCAAGACGCTCCTGCACTATCTCCATATGCAGCAGTCCGAGGAAGCCGCAACGGAAGCCGAAACCGAGTGCCATCGACGACTCGGGCGTGAAGGTGAGTGAAGCATCGTTGAGCTGAAGTTTTTCGAGCGACGTGCGCAAATTCTCAAAATCTTCGGTTTCGATAGGATATACACCGGCAAAGACCATCGGCTTCACCTCTTCAAAACCTTCGATAGCCGAGGAGCATGGTCTCTCGACATGAGTGATAGTATCGCCTACCCGCACTTCCTTTGATGTCTTGATGCCGGAGATGATGTAACCGACATTGCCTGCCGAGAGTTCATCGCGCGGCGACATCTGCAGTTTAAGCACACCGATTTCGTCGGCATGGTATTCCTTGCCGGTTGATACAAATTTTACGAAATCGTTTTTACGGATGGTGCCGTTCACAATTTTAAAATAGGCAATGATGCCACGGAAAGGATTGAAAACCGAGTCAAAAATCAGAGCCTGGAGCGGAGCCGAGGGGTCGCCTTGAGGGGCCGGGATGCGTTCGACGATAGCTTGGAGTATTTCTTCCACACCGGCGCCTGTCTTGCCGCTGGCGCGGATAATTTCCTCTCTTTTGCAGCCTAAGAGGTCGACAATCTGATCTTCCACTTCATCGGGCTTGGCCGAGTCGAGGTCGCATTTATTAATGACCGGTATGATTTCAAGATCATTGTCGATGGCCATATAGAGATTGGAAATAGTCTGAGCCTGAATGCCCTGAGAGGCATCGACGATGAGCAGTGCGCCCTCGCATGCGGCAATTGAGCGCGAGACTTCATACGAAAAATCGACGTGTCCCGGAGTATCGATAAGGTTAAGCGTATAGTGCTCGCCGTCAATTACGTGGTCCATCTGTATGGCATGGCTTTTAATGGTGATACCTCGTTCGCGCTCAAGATCCATGTCGTCAAGCACTTGGTTTTCCATATCTTTTGCCGCCACAGTGTGTGTGTATTCCAAAAGGCGATCGGCGAGTGTCGACTTTCCGTGATCGATATGGGCTATGATGCAAAAGTTGCGTATATTCTTCATTTACCGGTACAATTTTATGCAAAGTTACTTCATTTTGACGAAATACACAAATTTGGAAATATCAGAATAAATCCTTAACTTTGTGCTCGTAAAAGGGTAGGGACAGCATCCGTTTTACCCTGCTAACTATATCACATTCAATAATATATTAAGAATGAAACTTCTTGAAGGAAAAACAGCTCTTATCACCGGCGCCGCACGAGGCATCGGCAAGGCTCTTGCTCTCAAATTTGCATCGGAAGGCGCAAATATCGCCTTTACCGACCTTGTAATAGATGAAAACGGCAAAGCTACGGAGGCAGAGATTCAGGCTCTTGGCGTAAAAGCAAAAGGTTATGCATCCAATGCCGCCAATTTCGAAGAAACGCACACAGTGGTCGATGAAATCATTAAAGACTTCGGCCGCATCGACATTCTTGTCAACAATGCCGGTATCACAAAAGACGGTCTCATGCTCCGCATGACCGAGCAGCAGTGGGATGCAGTGCTTGCTGTAAATCTCAAGAGCGCGTTCAACTTTATCCATGCTGTTCTGCCCCAGATGATGCGTCAGCGCACAGGCTCAATCATCAACATGGCATCGGTAGTAGGTGTACACGGCAATGCAGGCCAGGCCAACTACGCATCATCAAAAGCCGGCCTTATTGCTCTGGCCAAGAGTGTGGCTCAGGAAGTTGGTTCACGCGGTATACGCGCCAACGCCATCGCTCCCGGCTTTATCGAAACAGCCATGACAGCCGCTCTCCCCGACAGCGTGCGTGAGGAGTGGTGCAAGAAGATACCTCTGCGCCGCGGCGGCAAGGTAGAAGATATCGCCAATGTGGCAACCTTCCTTGCTTCGGATATGTCGAGCTACGTTTCAGGCCAGGTAATTCAAGTTGACGGTGGCATGAATATGTAATCAGTTTTCGGCACTATATCAAAGAATCCCTCTCTAAAACAGATGTTTAAGAGGGGGATTCTTGATATTGATGTATTGGATGTGTTATTCGGGACTTTATTTGAGCATTTCCACGGTTCGGTTCAGGAATGTTGCAAGTTGCTGACCTTTAAGCAGACCGGCCGCCAGAAGGGCTATGTCGGTGAGCTGTGAGAATTGTGGAGTTGCTGCTACATAGTCGTCGATGAGCTTGTTCTGCTCTTCACGCAGAGCGGCGATGTCCTGTTCGAGCGACGCTTTCTTTTCTTTTTCGTCTTCGTTAAGGGCATCAACCTGCTTGCCGAGCTCGACTCCTTTGTCTATCAGGTTCTGAATCTTAGATTGCAGCGATTCTGACGTATTGGCAAGGATTTTTTGCACCACAGCGTTGCTTGCGTTAACCACAAGAGTGTAGCTGTCGGGCAACTCGCCGTAGAACGACATTCCGGCCTGCATTGCGGCCATCTCCTTCATTCGACGCATATACTCGTTGCTTGTGATGACAACGGGCATAGCATCGGGAGACAACGATTCGACAGAAACGAGATAATTGGCTTTTCCATCGGGTTGCTCGGCTTTAAGACAAGTATTAAACGCACGAGTGATGATTTCACGTTGAACCGGTGTGACTGTGGTCTTGGTTTCGGTTTCCTTGCGGATGATGTTGTCGATGACATCGGAGTCGACACGCACAAAGCGTACTTTGTCGAGCTTGTTTTCAAGCAATCCGATAAAGTGAGTGTCGAGTCGGCCGTCCATGACAAGCACACTGTAGCCGCGTGAGGTAGCAGCCTGTACAAAAGCATATTGTCCTACCGGGTCGGTGGTATAGAGGTATACCAGAGTGCCGTCGTTGTCTTTTTGTTCTGTTTCTACAAGCGTACGATACTCGTCAAGCGTGAAGTATTTGCCTTCGGTGTCTTTGAGCAGGACGAACTTTACGGCTTGCTCGTAGAATTTCTCGTCGGTGAGCATTCCGTACTCGATGAAGATCTTAATATCGTCCCATTTTTTCTCGAAGTCGGCGCGGTTTGAGGTGAAGAGCTCATCAAGACGGGCGCTCACTTTCTTAGTGATGTACGACGAAATCTTCTTTACCGCCGAGTCGCTCTGAAGATAAGATCTTGAGACGTTAAGAGGGATGTCGGGCGAGTCGAGCACACCTTGAAGCAGCATCATGAACTCAGGCACCACACCTTCTACCGAATCGGTGACGTATACCTGATTGCAATAGAGCTGGATACGGTTTTTTGTTACTTCAAAGTCGTTTTTGATTTTCGGGAAATATAATATGCCTGTGAGGGTGAAAGGATAGTCGACGTTGAGATGAATCCAGAACATAGGGTCGTCCTGTCCGGGATAGAGCTCATGGTAGAATTTCAGATAATCCTCGTCGGTGAGTTCCGACGGTTTCTTCAACCAGCTGGGCTCCATGGAGTTGATGATGTTGGGCCTGTCGGTGTCCTGCATTTTACCGTCTTTCCACTCTTGCTCCACGCCGAAGACTACCGGCACAGGGAGGAAACGGCAATATTTCTTGAGCAAGCCGGAGATTGTTGATGTTTCAAGAAATTGTTTGTCGTCATCGTCGATGTAGAGAACTATCGACGTGCCGCGAGTGGTGCGTGAACCTTTTTCCATCGAGTACTCCGGCGAGCCGTCGCAAGTCCATTTCACAGGCTCGGCGCCTTCCTTATAGCTGAGCGAGTCTATTTCGACTTTTTTCGCAACCATAAATGCGGAATAGAAGCCAAGACCGAAGTGGCCGATGATTGAGTTGGCAGTATCTTTGTATTTGCTGAGAAATTCTTCGGCGCCAGAGAAAGCAATCTGATTGATGTATTTGTCGATATCCTCGGCAGTCATGCCGATGCCGTGATCCGAAACGGTGAGCGTACCGGCTTCTTTGTCGATCGAGACTTCAACACTGAGGTCGCCGAGCTCGCCTTTAAAGTCGCCGAAAGTGGAAAGAGTGCGCAGTTTTTGTGTCGCGTCGACAGCGTTCGAAACCAGTTCGCGCAGGAAGATTTCGTGGTCGCTGTAAAGGAATTTTTTGATGACAGGGAATATATTTTCCGTTGTCACGCCAATTTTACCTTGTGTCATATAGTTATAATTTTGATTGATGATACAGTCGTGAGCGACATATGTCGCTTTATATATAACACTTCAAGCAAAAAGTGTGCCAAAGGCGATGTGGTTAAAAAATGTTTTATTACCTTTGCAAACGCAAAAGCAGAGAAGAAAAATGTCAGAACTGACCCAACAGCTACGCAGCGGGCGTCCGCTCTCGTCTTCTGACAGGCTAAAACTCGTGATATCGTTGAGTTGGCCTGCCATAATGGCGCAACTGTCCACTATTCTTATGGAATACATCGACGCTGCCATGGTAGGGCGGTTAGGGGCGTCTCCTGCAGCTTCGGTAGGTCTTATGGCTACTACTACCTGGCTTGTGTTTGGCTTAGGGGGTGCATTGTCTACCGGTTTTTCGGTGCAGGTTGCACATCTCATCGGTGCCGGAAAAGATCCTCAGGCACGTCAGGTATTGCAACATGCAATCAAGTCGGTATTGGTGCTCGGATTCATTCTCGGTTTGGCCGGAGCCTGTGTCAGTCCGTATTTGCCCGGTTGGCTCGGTGGCAATGATGAAATCTCTGGTGGCGCATCTGCCTATTTCGGCATTTTCAGTATGGCGTTGCCGTTCTTTTTTATGACATATTTGTCAAGTTCGATGATACGCTGCACAGGCAATATGGTAGTCCCCGGTTTGCTCAATGTGATGATGTGTGTCCTTGATCTTGTTTTTAACTACTTCCTGATTTTTGACAGTCATACCTTATTTGGATTCTCTTTTCCGGGCGCAGGACTCGGAGTTACGGGCGCGGCAATAGGTACGGCTTTGGCTGAGATCATAACCGCATGCGCACTGATGTGGTATATGATGAAGCGCTCTGTCTTGAAGCGCTCACAGCAGACAGAGTCTACAATAAGATTGCCCTTTATGACAACATTCAAGCGCTCATTGGGTATCGGTTCGCCCATCGCGGCCGAACGTGTGCTGATGAACGGAGCACAAATATTGACAACAGTCATCGTAGCGCCGTTGGGCACTGTTGCCATAGCAGCCAATTCGTTCGCAATCACGGCCGAGAGTTTATGCTATATGCCGGGGTTCGGAGTCGGAGACGCCGGCACTACGTTGGTTGGTCAGAGTCTCGGAGCCGGCCGGAAAGACACGGCACGCAGCTTTGGCAAACTTGCCATTATTATCGGAGTATCAGTGATGACTGTAATGGGTATTATCATGTGGATAGCAGCTCCGATGATGATGAGTCTTTTCACTCCGGATGCAGCCGTGCAGTGTCTCGGAACCGAATGTCTGCGCATCGAAGCATTCGCCGAGCCTATGTTTGCAGCCGCGATCGTTACTTATGGCGTGATGGTGGGAGCAGGATACACTCTTGTGCCTGCGTGTGTGATATTATTGTCAATGTGGGCAGTCAGACTCACGCTCGCAGCTGTATTGGCACCGACTTTAGGGCTTCAGGGCGTATGGCTGGCAATGTGTATCGAATTATCGGTACGCGGAGCAGCCTTCCTTATTATTTTCAATAAAGCCCCATGGATGCGATCGGGCAGTAAAAAACCGCAAGTAGAGACCGAGTACGTCGACGATTTGGAGAATTCGCTTTAAAAAACGCCCAGATTGTGCATTGCGATCAGGGCGTTGGTGTAAAAAAGTTGATATAGCCTCAGCTATTATTCCTCGTCGGATAGGCATGAGTCGAGCATGCGCTTGATGCCTTCTTTGTCCATGTTGCGGCCTATGAATACTATTTTTTGCATTCGGTCGCCGTATTTTTCATCCCAATCGCGACGCAATCCGGGGTCCATTGCGAGGAATTGTTCAAGTTCTTCTTTTGGAGCAGTGGCGTACCACCTGCCTGCCTCGGAGAGGGATTTTTGTTTTCCGGCTTGTTCGAAAAGGTACGACATATCCGTGTTTTGCTCGAAATAGCATACACCTTTGGCTCGGATTACTTCTTTTGGCCAATATCGGTCAACATAGAAGTCAAATTTATTGAGATCCATGGGCCGGCGTGCATAATATACAAATGTACCGATACCGTATTCCTCAGCCTCGCCTTCGTCGTGGTGATGGTGGTGGTGATGATGTCCGTGTTCATGTTCATGTTCATGTTCTTCGTGATCGTCATCCTCGTCATGGTCCTCGTCGTGGTCGATACCTTCGATTTCTCTTACCCAGGTAGCAGATGTGGCTACTTTTTCAAAATCGAAAAGGTGGGTATTGACGAGTTTGTCAAGCGACACGTTGGCGTAGTCACACTCAATGATGCGGGCTCTCGGCTGGAGGGCTCGAATGATTGCATGGATATGATTGAGTTCGTCGGAGCTTACCTCAGAGGCTTTGTTAAGAAGGATAAGGTCACAGAATTCAATCTGTTGGATGATGAGATTCTCGATGTCTTCCTCTTCGATATTTTCGTTCTTGAGCCGGTCGCCGCAACCGAATTCGTCGCGAAGCCTCATTGCGTCGACTACGGTACAGATGCAGTCGAGACGTGGCATGGCCGGAAGTTCCTGCACTTGGTCCATAGCTTGCATTGAGCAGATTGTCTGTGCGATGGGCGCCGGCTCGCATATACCGCTTGCCTCGATAACTATATAATCGAAACGGTCGGCTGCTATGATGTCGACAATTTGCTTGACCAGGTCCATTTTAAGCGTACAGCAGATACAGCCGTTCTGGAGAGCCATCAGGCTGTCGTCTTTCGTATCGACAATGCCGCCTTTCTGAATGAGCGAGGCGTCGATATTTACTTCGCCTATATCATTGACAATGACAGCAAATCGTATGCCGCGCTCATTGGAGAGGATGTGATTTACAAGTGTTGTTTTACCACTTCCGAGGTAGCCGGTGAGCAACAAAACCGGTATTGTTTTATTTCTCATGATTAAATAATCGTTTTACGCTGTAAAGTTACAAAAAATTACGCGAGAGAGGCGATAATTTTAGCTTAATTTATATATTGCTTTTGTTTTCGGCCTTTTCTGTGAAATAGACCGAGCAGACGATCAAACCAATCGCGAGCACTTGCCACCAGCTGAAAATGTCCTGCCCCAAAATATAGCTCACTATGGCGGCAACAACAAGAATGAGATTGGAATATAATGCGACAACTGTCGTCGCTAATGTTTTCAAGCCCGTATCTACCAAGAAATAACTGATGAAAGTTGGGAATATGAGTACAAACAGCAGCACAAGCATGGGCGTTGAAAATATGCTCTGAGCAAGTACGGGAGCGTCCCATCCTACAAAAATCGTTGCAATCAAGGCTGAAAACGCACCGCCCGTGAAACTCCATTTTGAAACGGTAATGTCGTCGAGCGTGAGGAGAAATTTCTTCGAAAATATCAGAAACAAGGAGTAGGACAATGCACTGCAGAAGCACAGAAACGCGCCCAAAGTAGGGTCGGAAGATACTGACGACGTGTGCTGCGTAGTTACACATACGGTAGCTCCGGCTATTCCGAGTGCAATACCGATGATCTTCATTTTTGTAACTTTTTCGCCAAGGAAGAAGGCCGAAATAATGAAGACAATGGCCGGTTGAAGGCTAATGAATATTGATGACGTAACAGGAGTGGTGTATTTGAGACCGGCAAGCAGGAAGAACATATAACCGAAAATGAGTATTGCTCCCATCACAAACAAAGAAAGTTTTTGTTTTACAGTCGCCTGTTTCTGTGATTTGCGTGCAATCAGCCCGGATACCCAAAATGCGGCGCTGCCAAAGACAAGACGCAGCACGACGCCCGAAAACGGCGACATCCATCGGGGCACAAGAAATTTCAATGCATTCTCGTTCAATCCTGACAAAATTTTCGAGATGCCCATCGCTATGTTCCCTTTTACTTTCTCATTCATAAACAATTGATTTAGACATTTAACAAGACTTCGGTCCATGCGACCGAAGTGTCAAATTTAATACGCCCTGAGGTGGTAAATAGTTTACGCCGAGGTCAGAAAGTCATGTGGAATGCAACTCTGAGGCCGCTGCGGTCGATTGGGTATGATGGGTTGCGATGGGTAATGCGCCAGACGTAATCAAATCTAAGACATGAAAAAATATTGTCCAGACCGACTCCGATTTCAACATAGGGTGTGCGTGAGGCGTCGCTTGTGGTTACCGGAAATCTCAGCATCTCTGGATGCAATACGGGATTATTGCTGTCACTCAGCTTGCCCATAAACATCGATGTGGTAAAGACCTCCCGCAGCCGCAGTTTTTTTAGAAAAGGTATGTAATTGAATATTGCGCCGTTGGCGTTGTAGGTAAAGAAAAGCGAACCGGAAGTATCGGTGATGAACTCCATCGGATTCATCAACGCAAACGATTCGGGTTGTATGGTGTAGGAAATGTTGGCGTTCGGTATTGACAGATTGAAGTAGGGCGACCGACTCCATACGTGTGTGCCCTGAATCATAAAATCTGCATAGCCGAAGGCAGAAAACCAAAATCGTTTTGATACTGAAATTTCGGTTTTGTTAAGAGCGAAAGTGTTGCCGAATGTAGATGCCGGTGCGAAAGTGTGGGCAAGCATCAGTATGGGAGCGTCCTGATTTATGGGAATGCGGTAGGAACGTCCCTGATAAAACTTCTCACCCTTGGCATAGCGAAGCGTGAGAGTGATGCCTGAGGTATTAATGTGCGAATAATTTACTCCGTTTCCGTCAATAAAAAGCATATCAGTGGTAGGAGTGAGACGATTGGAAGCCACTTCGGCCAGTATTGAGAAGTGGTTTTGAAATTCCCATGTGAAGAGCAACTTTGCCGATCGTTTGTAAGCCACGTGTTTGTCCTTCATCCTTTGCCATGAAAGAAAAAAATTGTCCGGATTGGTAAAGAGATAATGACGACCCGGATGATCAGTGTCATATGTATAAGTTGCACGAAGCGAGCGAATCGGGAACTCGCGCGAATGTTGTTTTTTATCAATGAACGAATACTCAGCCTCGCCACTATACTTAAGGCGGTTGTCATCAACGCCATAAGCAGCATATCCGCGACCGAACCATCGTTTCGACAGCGCGGCAGTAGTCATGCCTCCGACTCGGAAACGCCAACCTTCGTAGGAATTATGGCTAATAGCTGTATTCACAGGTCCGAAATCGAATCTACTCGGATTCGAGGTAGGTACATAACCGTTTACAAGTATTTTCAGCACTTTTTCGCCCCAATAGAAAACGGGAACTGAACGTAGCCGGTAGAGTAGGGATGTGACTGACCCGGTGGTGGTTGTGTTATGATGTCCGGAGTCGGCAGACATGACAATGTGTTGAACCGAAGCCGACTCATCGTTAATGACAAAGTCGTGGTAGTTTGCCTTTCTGCGACAGTAAATTTCTGGCGTACCGGGCATGAGACGTGCCTCGATGGTAATATCGTCAAGTATTTTAAGAGCCGAACCGTCGTCGGCTGTGATAAAATTCTGTGTTATGCGCAGCGAGCGGATGAAATTGAGATTTATCTCAGGAGATGTACGCATAGTGATGCGTCGGATGGGCATCTTGGGATTGTCGGCCGGTACGTATATCTGGCCGATAAATCCAAAGGTGGCTGCGTTGCGCGGATAAAACGACAGAACGATGCAACGTTCATTATCAACTTGCACCGTATCAGTAAGATAAAAACGGTAAAAGTCCGGAGCGATGCGCGAAAGGGGACTTACGAAACGATTTTGAAGTATATTTATGTCGTTGTCGTAGAGGTCTATTTCGCCCAACACATCCTCATAGAATACGCGCATCGATTCAACGTCAGCGATTTCGTCAATTCCTGCAGAATGCTGTGATAAAATGCTGTCGTGACGTGTTTTACCGTTGTCGGAATATTCTGTCCGAGTTGTTTTGTCATGTGATATGATATTAAGTATCGGTTTTCCCGAAACCTCGGACGTGTCAACATATTCCCAGATGAAAGGGAAACGCTTGAATAGCGCCGAATTTTCAGATTTTTCTGCAAAATCATTGATTGCCAATGCTATATTTTGATCGCAGATGTAAGAAAATTTGTTGTTGCGCTTAGGGTCAGTGAGACGGCCGCTTTCTTTAAGACGTTTTACAAATTCTACAGCAGGATTATTCTTCTTAGAATACTTTTTCTTGCGAACTACAACCTCGTTGAGCTCAGTAGCCTCAGGTGAAAGATAAATATCATAAAGATTTGTCGAACGATAAGAGACGGGAACATTCTTGATTTTATATCCCATACACGTGACCTTGAAAGCAGAAGCTGTGCGTGGTACCGTCATGCCAAAAATGCCGTGAGTGTCGGTAAGAGTTCCGGCTTTGCCATCGAGGAGTGTCACGGATGCATAAGGCAACGGCTCCATAGTAACGGAGTCGCGCACCATACCGCTCAGAAAATACTCCTTGGCCTGAGATAATGCAGATGCATTACCTAAGAGAAGCAAAATTATGAAAATAAAATAGCGAGTCAAACTGAATGGAGTTTCAACAACAGAATCGGATTGCATTTGACAATGCAAAGATACTAAAAATCAATCGAACGCTCAAATCGTAGTCTGACATCAGCCGGACATATACAAAACATTCAACATTGCAGCATGAACATTTTATATAATTTTAATAGCACAAATTGATAATCGATATTATGTTAAATTGCATACACACTAATTCTCTCCTATGAGTTTTTGATCTGAAATTCTTGCGGATTTGTTTTTCAGGAACTATGCCATATACAGAGAAAGCCATCATCGAATGATGGCTTTTGAAATAACGCAATAGTTTCGCAGATTCTGCAAATTATGATTTGTAAGGTGATACTGATATCACTCTTTCAAAATGATGCAGAGTAAAATTATCGGTGAAAATACTGTAATCTACTGAAACGGTGTGCTTGTTAGGAGCATTTGACTATCACTTATATGACCGTTATATGACTGATTTTCAATAATTGCCGTGGTCGTGGTTGTAGTTCGCGATACTGCAACCGAGCCAACAGGACACAAGTATGAAGATATCGAAAATCGTATAATACACTCCGTCGGGTTTGTTGGAGGAAAGTCAGTGACGAGATATGCGTTGCATGTCGAGCTGAAAAATTCAAAGACAGAAGCAGGCAATATCGCCCCCAACCGTGGGTCATAAATCATGCAAATAAGAGCGGTAAGGATGGCAATCACTATCCACTCTTTACGATATATAGGATCCGGACCGGCGTTTCCCATCGTATTGATAACCAGCACGTAAACACATGGATATAGCCATAGCAACCCCAATGTGGAATACGCAAGAGCACGCCACCACCATGAAGCGCTTTCGCTTGACAGTTTAAGAATGGCACCTGAGAAGTCGGGAAGCAACCCGGCCAGCCATATAACTCCGTTAGCAATCCAGACCCCGAGCCATACCAATACGAGGAATATAATACAGTACACCCCTACTTTAAGTGAGTCGAAAAAAATTGTATTCATGACATTTTGAAAAATAAAAGAGCTTGTGATTAGACAAGCTCTTATACCGGGCAATCAGCAGACAGACTGCTACTGAGTGCTTATTTGATAAGATATTGCGACGAAATGCTTTCGTTGCTGTGTACGCGACGTATGGTATCGGCGAACAGACGTGCCACGCTTATAACGGTGCATTTGGAGCAATCTTTTGTATAAGGGATTGAGTTGGTAAAGATTATCTCCGTCAGTCCGCTGTTGTTGATTCTGTCAGTTGCGGGGTCGCTCATGATAGCGTGAGTGCAGAGCGCGCGCACGCTTTTTGCTCCTTCGGCAAGCATAAGTTCGGCGGCCTTGGTGATTGTTCCGGCAGTATCGACCATATCGTCGATAAGTATTACGTTTTTATCCTTTACGTCGCCGATAACGGTGATTTTTTCCACCACGTTGGCTTTGGCACGTTGCTTGTGGCAAAGCACCAGAGGCACATCGAGGTATTTTGCGTAGCTGTTGGCGCGTTTTGCTCCTCCTACGTCGGGTGTTGCAATTACCAGATTTTCGAGCTTGAGGCTCTGAATGTACGGGATGAACTCAGATGAAGCGTAAAGGTGATCTACGGGAATGTTGAAAAAGCCTTGTATCTGGTCGGCGTGGAGATCCATTGTGATTACTCGGTCAACACCTGCGGCCACGAGCAGATCGCTGACAAGTTTGGCTGCGATTGATACGCGGGGTTTGTCTTTTCTGTCCTGACGTGCCCATCCGAAATACGGGATTACAGCAATGACCGATTTGGCCGAAGCTCGTTTGGCTGCGTCGATCATAAGCAGAAGCTCCATGAGATTGTCGGAGTTGGGAAATGTGGACTGAACGAGGTAAACTTCGCAACCGCGAATCGATTCTTCGAACGAAACTTCGAATTCTCCGTCGGCAAAATGAGCGATATTCATTTTACCTAACTCTACACCTAATTCTTTACAAATTTCCTCGGCAATGTACCTTGACTTTGTTCCTGAGAATACCTTTAAAGGCGGATAATTATTGTTCATAACAGGCTATGTGGTGAAAACTTCTGCAAAGGTAATCATTTTTTTTGAGCGGTGCATTATGTGATGGATAAAAGTTATAGAAATTTTACCCTTGTATTTTCATACCACAGCCCCGGTCCCCTACTCTCTTGGAGATCTGTTGATTTCCATTGATCTATCTTGGATTTGGCCGAAATTTGCCATGTACAGACAATTATGTCGCCGATTTAACTTCAATTTAATCGGCGACATAAATGCAAAATTGATATGTGTTATTGTACTGCGATTTTCTTCGTTACAGTACCTTGGCGGACGATGTAGATGCCGGGGGCGAGAGTTTCGGTTGAGTTGCTTACTTTCACGCCGCTGAGGTTGTATACTTCGACCGGCGCGGCGTTGACATCGTTGTCGGCAACTACATCCTCTATACCCGAGGCATCGCCCACGATATTGGCGAAGTTAGACCAATATTCGGCCGATCTGTAGCTGTCTACGCTACTTTCAGGCACGTGAAGCGTAGCGATATATGTGTCACGAAAAGAATTTTTGCCAATTGCGGGCGGAGTATCAAGAAGAGCGTAAACATCGGTGAAAACACAATTTGCGAAAGCATAGTTGCCAATAGTTGACACAGTTGGCGGCAATGTGATAGATTTAAGACCTGAGCAATTATAGAATGAGTAATTACCGAGAGTTGTAACAGAGCCGGGGATGGTTACGGACGTCAGGCCTATGCAATCACTGCATGCATTTTCTTGGATTTCGATCACAGTAACGGGTATGTCCAATTGCCCGGTTTTTGCGGCAGGATGAAGTATGAGCTTTGTTAGATTTTTGTCATAAAGTACGCCGTTGATGCTTGAGTAGTATTGGTTATCGGCATCTACGTTGATAGCAGTAAGAGCTGTGCAGGTATCGAAGGAGTTGGAGCTGATTGATTCCACACCGGCAGGGAGAGTAATTGTTTTAAGCGGACATTTATAGAAAGCCATCCTGTCAATAGTGGTCAGGGACGAGGGAAATATTATTGTTTCGAGCCTCAGACAATTGTAGAAAGCATGGTGCTCGATTACAGCGACGTTATCCGGGACATTTACTGTTTTTAAACCTGAACATTCGCAGAATAAGTTATCAGGTATTTTAGTAAGGGTTTCGGGCAAGACTGCCGTAGAAAGAGCATAACAACGGTAGAACACTGCACTTCCCATCGTTTTCACCGAATTGGGAATGGTGATGGAGACAAGTCCTTTGCAATAATCGAATACGTATCCCCCTATACTGTTTACCGAGTTGGGTATAGATATAGAAGTGAGACTAACAGCCCCTTGAAAAGCGAAATCTTCTATAGTAGTTACTGAATTGGGTATTATGATTGAACTTTGTAATGAACATTGACCGAACGCCAGTTTTCCGATGGTTTTTACAGTGGAGGGTATGTTCACTTCGCCTGATTTCTTTGCAGGGTAACGTAGAAGTGTCGATTTGTCCTTGTTGTACAAAACACCGTCAATGCTTGAAAAAACCGGATTTTGAGCATCGACATTTATCTCGATTAATTCATTTAAATAACCGAAGGTGGAAAAGTCCATGGATTCTACCCCACTCCCTATCATGAAAGAGTTTAAGGCTATACAATTATTAAAAGCTGATTTCCCAACAGTCTTTACCGTGTTCGGTAGGGTTATTGACTTTAACGACTCACAATAGTTAAAAGCATATTTGCCAATGTTGACTACATTTTTTAAATTTAAGCTTGTGAGTGATCCACAATTGTTAAATGCCCTGTCGCCGATACTCGAAAGAGTGTTACTTAGTGTAAGATCGGATAGAGATTCACATAAGTCAAAGGCACTATAACCAATAGAAGTGTCTGTTATACGATTTCCGTTAAGTACATGACAAAAATTTGAACACATCGAATTTCGGCTTGTAGAGCGGTCTTAGAAGAACGTTTGCGATTTCTTCCAGACCA
>JBGUUQ010000146.1:0-32557 GCA_045133615.1 Muribaculaceae bacterium
TGAAGGTCGAAATAACGAAGAAAACGTTAATTAAGTGGTATACTTTTCAATTATTATAGTGGTATACTTTTCGATTACTATCTACAAATGGAGCAAAATGATTTCATTACTATCAGATTTTCGGCGTCAGTTAAGTTTTTAAAAATACATTGCAAAAATATGCCGTTTTTTTTATTTTGCAAGTCTTTTTAAAAATATTTTATTAACACTTCATGCATTTTTCGTAAATATTTGTCATTCACCTTTCAACGTCAAAATATTTCACCATCAGAGGACTCATTGAGTTAAAAATTTTTATTAACTTTGTCGGAAAGGTCCAATCCGATAGGTAAGAATCCCGTCACAAAACATATTTTTCCGGAATTATGACACAGACATTATTGAAAAAGATAGAACGCGGCAACAAGAATGCTTTGGCTCAAAAGCGCATTATATCCTATTATATTCACAATGGCAACTCTACCATTGCCGATTTATCAAACTTCTTGGAACTAAGCATCCCCACTGCGACCAAGTTGATAAACGATATGTGCGAAGCCGGATACCTCACCGTATATGGAAAAGTAGAGCGTAATGGCGGTCGCAATCCCGGCCTTTATGGCCTCAACCCCACATCGGGATATTTCATCGGAGTGGACGTAAAACGCTTTTTCATAAATATCGGTCTCATCAACTTCAACGGAGACCTGATTGAGCAAGAAATGGACGTGCCCTATACATTCGAGAATACAATGGAGGGGCTCGACAATTTATGCACAATCATCAAGAACTTCATCGACGATGTCGACATCGACAAAGAGAAAATTCTTAATATATGTGTCAACATTTCCGGGCGTGTAAATCCAAAGTCGGGCTATAGTTATAGCTGGTTTAACTTCGGCGAGACCCCGTTGACTCAAATTATCTCCGAAAAAGTAGGCTACCCGACAAACATCGAGAACGACACTCGCGCAATGACTTACGGCGAGTTTATGAAAGGGAAAGCCCACTCTTTCAACAACGCCCTGTTTATAAATGCAAGTTGGGGCATCGGACTCGGCATAATCATCGATGGAAAGATTTATCTCGGAAAATCAGGCTTCTCCGGTGAACTCGGACACACCCATACCTACGACAACCAAGTGATATGTCACTGTGGAAAAAAAGGATGCCTCGAAACAGAAGCGTCCGGACGTGCCATATATCGCAAATTGACAGAACGAATCCAAATCGGAGAAATCTCGACCCTTTCTGAAGAACTGAAAGAGGGAAAAGAAATCTCGCTTGAACAAATCATCGAATCTGCCAACAACGAAGACATGTTGTGTATCGAACTGATTGAAGAAGTCGGGACAGAATTGGGAAAATCCATCGCCGGACTTATCAATATTTTCAACCCGGAAATAGTAGTAATAGGCGGACTACTGTCGATGACTGGCGATTACTTGATTCAACCACTCAAAACCGCAATCCGCAAATACTCGCTCAATTTGGTAAACAAAGACACCATCGTATGCGCATCGTCTCTAAAAGAGAAAGCCGGGATGGTGGGAGCGTGCATGGTTGCCCGAAGCCAACTGTTTGAAGACTGATTCACGATGCCATACAAGCATCGAAACGTCAGCGTTTTTCCGGGAAGTGGATGCGAAAACGAGTGAGTTGGTCGGGGTAGGTGCGGAGAGAAAATGTGCAACCGTGCTTTTTGAGGACTTCACTTATGAAAATCAGTCCGAGTCCCTGTCCATTAGGCTTGGAGGAGAAAAACGGAGTAAAAATGCGTCCTGCCACTTCATCGCTGATGCCGGAGCCATTGTCGGTGATTTCAAGTGTGATGGGTGAATCGGTGGTGGAAATAGTGATTTCACCTCCTGAACCGATGCTTTCTGTGGAATTTTTAATGATGTTGACGAGCACTTGCTCGAAAAGCGACGGGTCGACATCGACCATCGGTGTAGAGTCGCAAATATCAAGATGCAACGCGATATTGCGTTCGAGGCACATACTCTCCATAAATGTTTTGCACGACGACACCGTGTCGTTGAGATTTACGCGGGCGAATGTCGGTTCCGGGATTTTCACCACGTCGGCATATGCCGATATAAAGCGACTGAGACCGAGGCAACGCTCTCCACACACGCGAAGCACTTCGCGCAAATCGTCGGCATCAGCCACATCGGAAAGAGAGGCGTCGACGGTGTCGAATACGGAACTGACGCCGGCCATCGTATTGTTTACCTCATGGGCGATCATTCGTATCACTTTTTCGTATGCCATCTTTTCTGCTTTTACCACCTCGGTCGTAAGGCTTTCGATAAGGACAAACGGATGAGCATAACCGTGGTTCATAAACGCCAACCGCGAGCATCGATAGATCATCGAGTCGCTCAAGCGCACTGTTTCTACGCTATCTTTGCCGATGCGGTCCACGGCATCGGCAAGCGGGGTGCCGACGTCGGCAAGGCGCTTGCCCTCCAATCGCTCTGACGGTGTATCACACAGCATCTTAACCGCGGCAGCATTTGCGAGACGCACACTGCCGTCGGTATCGAATATCACTATGCCCATCGGCGATGCAGCAATGAGCAGGTCAAGAAAATGGTTTTGCTCGCGTACTCGCAGTCGCTCATCTTTGAGTTGAAGCATCATGCGGTTAAACACTTCCACAATACGGTCGGCTTCACGCTGCCCGACTGGAGCAAGACGAGAGCTGAAATCCTGTTCGCGCAGCAAATCGAGACCATTGGCGATGGTGTTGAGCGGACGCACCACTTTACGATAAAATATATACAAAAATACTATGCTCAATACTATCACACACTCTACGGCATAAAACGCGACCGTGTGTTCACGAATAGACCCCGCAAGCAGCAATCCGCTTAGCGACAGCAATATCAGCACCAATATCACAAAAAAGAAGCGTAGTCTCATGGCTGTTCGATATGGTATTTTTCCAATCTACGGTAGAGCGCCTGACGGGTTATGCCAAGTTCTACGGCCACTTGCGAAAGATTGCCTGAGTGCTTTTTGAGAGCATCAAGAATCCGACAACGCTCTATTTCATCGAGTGTCATCCCATCCATGGAAAGAGTCGTCGCAGACTCTTCCCGCTGATACAAGGCTTCAAAATCGGATGCATCAAACAGCGATTTTCCTCCGACGAGCAGCGTGCGTTCCACGAGATTTTTAAGTTCGCGAATATTGCCCGGATAAGGGAGGCGACTCAAAAACGACATTGCCGCGGGTGTAAAGTCGACCGGCTGCAAACCCGATGAAGCACATACTTTATCGGCAAAATGGCGCACCAAAAGCGGGATGTCGTCGCGACGTTCTCTCAAAGCGGGAAGAGTGACCGTAATGAGATTGATTCGATAAAAAAGGTCTTCGCGAAAACGCTTCTCAGCCACCATGCGCGGAAGGTCGGCATTGGTAGCACAGACCACTCGCACGTCGACACGGCGTGGACGACTGTCGCCAAGCGGCTCAAAAGTCTGCTCTTGCAACACACGCAACAGCTTCACTTGACAGCTCATGTCCAAATCGCCTATCTCGTCGAGAAAAATCGTACCGCCGTCGGCAAGTTCAAAGCGACCGACACGGTCGGCAGTAGCACCAGTGAACGCCCCTTTGCGATGACCGAACATTTCGCTCTCGAAAAGTGACTGCGATATGCCGCCAAGGTTGACTTTCACAAACGGTTTGGCCGCACGGCGACTATTGCGATGCAAAGCCTCGGCAATAAGTTCCTTTCCGGTACCGTTCTCCCCCATGATAAGCACCGACGCGTTTGTAGCGGCAACCCGTTCTATTGTCGAAAGTACATCCATCAGCGACTTACTGCGACCGATAATATTGGAACGGTCAAAGCCGTTCTCTGTCGTCATACGGTTTGCCGCCGATAATTCAAGAGCAGTGGCTATATGCTCAAGCAACACCCGATTGTCCCACGGCTTGGAGATAAAATCCATCGCTCCTGCTTTTATCCCCTCCACTGCCAAAGGTATGCTTCCCCATGCCGTCATAAGGATAACCGGGACTGACGGTTGAAAAATCTTTATCTGCTTCAACAGAGTCAACCCTTCGATACCGGATGTGGAGCGCGTGAAGTTCATATCGAGCAATATCAATTCGGGGGCAACGGCACGCACCACAGTCATCGCCTCTTGAGGCGACTCAACGGTCTGCACTTCATAGCCCGCACGCTTCAGCAGCAAACGCAGCGACAACCGTATCGCGCTATCATCATCAACTACCAGTATCATATCAGTATCGTTTTATGCAAATTTACATTTTTTCCTACTAATTGCAAAATCGAGATTACCGCTTCACTATGGCCTCTATGTCGGCATCAATGCCGCATCCGCGGACATAGTCCCAAAGCGTGAGGCTGCGAAGCTGATAGTAATAATACCAATAGAGAAACAATTCGTTGATATACTGCTGTCGCGACTCATCTTTTTTCACTTGCGAGTCGTTGAGGTCGAGAGTCGATATTTTTCCAATCATGAATGTCTCTACATTGGTGCCATAGCGTCGCTGTGCAATCGTATCGGTCATTGCCGCAATATCGACTTGCGCCTGCTGATTGTTGAATCGTTCGACAAGAATAAAAAGGTCTTGATTGAACTCCATCGTCTCCTGACGCAGACGACTCTCCACCACTTCGCGATTACTTTCCGCCACTTTCACTTTGCCTCGACGCTTCCCCCAGTCAAGTATCGGTATTTTAAATCCTATTTCAACCACTTGATTATCTTTCAGCCCTCGGTAGGCTGTATCAAACTTGTTTGAAGTACCGGTAAATCCGACTTGAGCAAAGAGTGTGATCTGTCGCATGTCGCCTTTGGCTTTAGCCACTTCATAGTCGGCTTCGAGCTGTCGACGGCGCACATTGCGAGCAAACGAATTATTGGCAAGAGCCTTGTCGAGCACATCGGCATAACGCACATCCACTTCGGGGACTGCATCGGGCAACACCGGCTCCAATTCCACCGACTCATCCAGACCAAGAAACGAACGAAGTTGAAACATCCGACTTTTAAGGGTGCTTTCGGCATCAGTGAGCGTAGAGCGGGCATCAAGACGATTGAGTTCGAGCCGCAGCAAGTCGTTTTCACTAATCTTACCCATCTCACGCTTGGCAACAGCCACCTCATAGAGCTTTTCGGCATTGGCAAGGTTTTGCTTTGCGACTACCACATTTTCTTTTGCCATCAGGAGATTGAAAAAATAGTTGATTGCGGTCATGGCCACAGTCTCGGTAGCGCTCATAAACGAGGCCTTGGCTTCTTCATAGCGCACCGGTTCAATACGTCGATTCCACTTTGTGGTGTTCACGCCGAATATAGGTTGATTGAGCGTCAATGCTATCGGAATCGACATATATCGAGAGTTCTTGTCGCCATCAAGCTGGCGGAGAAAATCGACCGACGAGTTTAGCGACAGAGAGCCTCCGGTAAGCCAGATATTCTGCGTGACCGATACTTCACCGTTCATCTCCATGTAATTGTTGCGCACAAATGTGTACGACCCGTCGTCGAGCTGATAAGGGCTGTATTGTTTGTAATAGCCGGGCAATGTGGCTGAAAAACTCACTTCGGGGAGCAAATCGGCACGAAACGTGCGATATTCCCAATAAGCGGTTTTCAACTCATTCAAAGCCACAGCCGCATCGACGCTTTGAGCACGAGCGATGGCGATGGCCTCGTCGAGAGTCATCTCGCGCACTGCCGCCTGCCCTCGCAGTGAGGCGGCAAACGCAAAGAAACTCAAAAATATTATAGCAACCGTATATCTCATAATTAATATAGCGTTTGAAATTTAATTCAAAGGACTTGGCGACCGTCGAAGAAGCGAACGATACGTGATGTCTGGCGAGCCTGCTCCTCGTTGTGAGTCACCATCACTATCGTGCGCCCATCCTCTTGGTTGAGCGTATGAAGGAGTTCCATTACCTCGGCACCCATCTTGGAATCAAGGTTACCGGTTGGCTCATCGGCAAGGATGATGTCGGGATTACCGACAATGGCACGGGCTATTGCCACACGCTGACACTGACCGCCGGAAAGTTGAGCGGGCATGTGGCGAAGTCGGTGGCTAAGACCGACACGTTCGAGAACTTCGCGAGCAAGACGGGCACGTTCGCGAGCCGGAACGTTGCGATAGATAAGCGGTATCTCCACATTGTCGATGACATTGAGAGAATTGATGATATGGAAACTCTGGAACACGAAACCGAGTGTTCGGTTTCGGAATGCCGACAGGGCCTTATCTTTCATCGCCGAAACGTCGGTCCCGTTGATTTCAATTGTACCAGAAGTGGGCTTATCGAGGAGTCCCATTATATTAAGGAGTGTGGACTTTCCACAACCGGAAGGACCCATCACGCTGAGAAATTCACCTTTTTCGACATTCATATTCACGTTTTCGAGGGCGAGTGTTTCGATTTCGTTTGTGCGGTAAATCTTGTTAATACCGCTAAGTCTGATCATTGACATATATTTTTGAATTTAGAGTTTTTAATTTGTTTAGTTTGTTTCATGGAGAGCATCGACAGGATTTACACGCGATATGCGACGGGCGGGCAAATATACACCAAGCACTACCACTGCTACGATAACTATATAGACGATGAGAGATACTCCGATAAAGTGCTGCCAAAAGTCGGACAGCCATCCGCCGATACACATTTCGGCATTCCAATTACTACCTATCGACAATCCTTCGGACAATGCCCACTGCAAATAACCGATAGAACCGATGAGCCAAGCCACTGTGGTGAGCAGGACACCCTCTCCGATAAGCATCCACATTATCCATGCGGGAGTAGCTCCGAACGAGCGCATCACACCGGCATCTTCGCTACGCGAACGTGTCTGCAACCAAAATGTGCCTATCACACCCAAGCATAGGTTGACAAGAAAGAAGATGGCGAGAAGAATATTGAGTCGGCGCACATCTCCGCCGTTGAAAAACTCATAATTGTCATTAAATGCCGTATAGGATTCCACTTTTCGGGCAAACAGATTACCGGCGTTTAATTCGCCTACCATCCACCCTTTAAATTCTTCGGCAAATGCTTCGGTATCCACTCCCGGTTTTACTCTGACAAGCACTTTGGAACCGCGCTTGTCAATCTCCATCCCGGATGCCGCCTTAAATGCAACCATGGCATTGCGCAGATTGCTATATCGGCGCACATCCTTTACCACACCGACTATACGATAATCAGTTCCGGCATAATCCTTAATCGTTTTGCCTATCGGATTTTCTTCGGGATAAATAAGTCCGGCCAAACTCTGAGTCACAATGATATCATCAGCTCCATACGACATATTCGACAATGTCTCTGCCGACGGACTTCCTTCTGCCGTTTCGATGCCATAGGCGGTAAAATAATTGTATCCTGCAAAAAACTGTAGTTGGCTGACAGGAATGAAGTTGACCGAATCGAGCCTAATACCGGTGTTGATACTACTGGATGAGTTCATATAGGTAGAAGTCAGCGGAGCGGCACATTCCACATCCTGACGATGATTGATTCGCTCCACTATTCTTATCATATCTTCCGCTATCGATGCCGAATCGTCGCGCGAAGCATCATAACGAGCCGATGAGGGGGCTAACGATGCCACTTCAACAAGACACAATCTGTCCGGTTCATATCCGATAGGGTCGGAAAAGTCAGATGTAATGACTACAATCGGGTCGAATATAACCCATGACACGACGGTGACAAGAATCAATTCGGCAAGAAGCCATCCGTTGCGACGGCGATTACTCCATAAGTTTTTAAGAATTAGCTTAAACATAGCCTTTTATCTTTTTGCGTTTAACGAATTTACAATAGGGTGGCGCAAGGAGTTCCATGCCGGAACAAGAGCCGAGAGAAGATTGAGAACGACACAGACCAATAGGGCGATACCAAATACCAACGGCGAGAAAAGCATTTCGCCCGTTACTGTCGTTTTATATATTCGGAAGTCGGTAGAGCCTGCCACCACAGTAAATATCCAATCTTTGCATAGCGTAATCAATCCCCACGATATCAACAGACCTATTAAGCCTCCGATAAGCGTAAGCGTGAGATTTTCGACCAACACCTGATTGAGCAGCACGGTGCGAGATGCTCCATACGATTTGCGTACGCCGATTTCCATCATTCGCGTATCCATACGTCCGGCTATCATACCGCTCAAGTTGAGAGCCGGCACAAGCAGAAGGACAAGTATTATAATACCATACTGCCGAATGGTCTCACTCCACGATATAGGCTGGTTGGTATATTGCTGAAACGATTTTTCAAGATGAGTGGTCGGTTCCTCATAGATATTCATCTTTATTTTACTCTGTTGAGAATTATATTTCCGTACCACCTCGGCTACCTCGTCTTTAACTGCTTGAATCGCACCGTTGCCTTCGCGAGCGAGTATTTTCACATGATAGGCTCCATAAATCGGAACATTAGAATCCACATTGTCATATCCCGACACGACCGAATAGGGAGTATATACCTGTCCGCATGCACTTGAAGCAAGAGAAGCACACTCCTCAACCACTCCGGTCACCCGATATTGCATATTTTCCATCGTAAACGTTTTTCCGGTTACACCCTCCGACGTGCCGAAAATCTTTGAGGCGAGTTTATCGGTAATCACCGCTACACGAGCGCCGGAAGCTACATCCGATTCAGTGAAAGGCTTTCCTTCAAGATAGTTGAACTCATAAATCCGGAAAAATGCCGAATCGACAAAGCGAGTGAACACACTGAAATCGCCACTGTTATCAAACGGTTGGATGTAGCACACGTTGGAAATGGTGTTTTCTGCCGACACCGCTTCAGCGCTCTTGAGAGGATAAAACATCTCTTTCACACCTTGCAGCGATAGTGCCCATTGCCAAGAATTTCCATTATCAAAGGTGAATTGTGCCACGCGGACATAAAGCGTACGGGAACGGTTGACTTCGGGATAAATCGGGGCAAGTTTCACATAATAGACGATTGCAAAAACCATCGTCGTGGCAATGGCAAGAGCTACACCTCCGACATAAATGGCGGTAAATGTTTTGTTTTGCCGAGCCTGTGCCCAAGCTTGTTTAATGTACTGCTTAATCATTTCAGTTTAAGTTTATTGTTGTTTTTATAATTACTCATGTTGCTCACCACGACCCGGTCGCCCTCTTCGAGACCTGACACTACCTCGATATAATCGTAATTGCTATCGCCGAGCACAACGCTACGCTTTACCAATTCGCCTTCCGATTCCAAGACAAACAATTCATACGAACCGCCTCCGGTGTAGAATGACGCATTGGGCAGGCGAAGCACATTTTCCATCACATTATTCATCACATAGACATCGGTTTTCAGTCCGGAGCGAAGCGAAGCATGGTCGGCACTGTCGAGCTGCACGGAGAATGAAATCACTCCGTTGCGCGACATCGGAGAGACGCTGCTCACGATACCGCGAAGCATATCGTGTCCCACTTTGACGGCAACAGTCCCGCCAACACGCACGCGGTCGCCGTAATTGTCGGAAATCTCGCAATCCACCTTAAAATGGCTTAAATCGGAGATTACAGCCACTTGCGAACCTTGAGCCACCTGTGCACCGACCTGATTGTTGATATATGTGAGTACGGCACGTCGCGGAGCACGTATCTGTGCATCGTCGAGAGTGCGGCGCATTTCAGCGAGATTTTTTTCAAAAATATTAAGTTCCAACTGTTTCACTTTTAGGTCGGCAGCCTTGACTTCACGCTCGTTGGCAAGCTGCTGACGAAGTTGGCGAAGTTCGAGACAGCCGGTGTTGTAGGCCAATTCGGCTTGATGCACATTGTCTCCGGTTCCCGAACCGAGACTGTCGAGATAGCGTTCGTTGCGCAATTCCACCTCCATGCGGCTGACACTCATCTCTTTTATTTTCACTTTCATGGCAAGATCGTTGAGATAAGTATTGTTGTTAAGTCGAAGCTGTTCGAGTTGATAACGCATCATCTGTCCTTCGTCGAGCAACTTGTTGTAGTCAGACTGCGCCGTCATCAAGTCAAGACGAAGCAACGGAGTCCCCTCCTCCACTTCGTCGCCGGCCTTTCGGTAAGCCTCGACGATGCGAGTGTTGATAGGCGAATTGATGATTTCCTCAAATGCGGGAACCACTTTGCCCGATGATGTGACGCTTGCTTCGATTGTGCCTCGATCGACAGTGGCAATTCTGACATCGGCACGATTGATGCTGCTGCGCAATACCATCGAAAGGATTACGACTGCCACCACTGCTACCGCTATTACAATCCCAACTTTCCCCCATCGGGTAAATAGGATTTTACTGCGTTCTGATTTTGATATTTCTCTATCCATTGTCTAAAAATTTTTTCTTATGCCAATTATACATGCCATTACCATGCCAAAACAGTAATCAACAGAAAATCAGCAATATGCGCAAATGGCGGGGTGTCCGATTACGGACACCCCGCCATTTGC
The DNA here is from genome assembly GCA_045133615.1 of Muribaculaceae bacterium. GTDB lineage: Bacteria > Bacteroidota > Bacteroidia > Bacteroidales > Muribaculaceae > M3. The sequence continues at coordinate 10,460 of JBGUUQ010000146.1, forward strand.
GGACACTCGAAAACGTACACTTTCGAGGATTTATGTATCTAAATATTTGGCGAATTATTCGCCGATTGTATCTTTACAATGTAATACGTCGGGTTATCGAACCTACTTTCAAAATATAAATACCACGAGAGTCAAGGCGCATACGATGCGTGCCGGCTGAAACGGTCTCTTGCGATATGAGCTGACCGAGAATCGAAAATATCTTTACCGTGGCCGGACGAAGAGTAGTAATATAAATGTAGCCGTCGCGTGTGGTGATGTCAAATCCGTCGGATTCCACCCGCTCAGCCACTACGGTCGGAGTAGTCACCTCTTCCCATGCGGGTGTTGCCGCCACTCCGTATAGAGCCGCAAACAACAGTAGGACAGTGATGAGCCGACACAGTTTCATTACATTTTTAAGTTTTACTCGGTAAAAGTACACAAAAATCTCTGCCGATGCAAATCATCTACCGATATTCTGCCTATCCTTCTTTGTCCCACGGATAGCGGCGGCGGGGATTGCGGGGGAACCACCCTTTGTGCACTCGCTCTTGCTGGTCAAAGATTTCCTTGATGGTCCAAAATGAGGAGAACGCAATCACGCCAAGCAATGTGGAGAGCAGCACATCGGCGGTAAGTACCGACAACAGGACACACACTATGCCCAACACTAAAAACCACCACCAGCATCGCGTGCCGAAATAATATTCGCACTTGATTACTATCGGATGAAATACTCCGATGATAAGGAATGTGCTTATTCCGATTATAAGACCTAAAAGATGATATTTTTCAAGAAACTCCATATCATATTATAATTAGTCGGTTATCGTTTACGAGAGAAAAACGTGCGCATCAATGCTGCCGATTCATCTGCCAAAACGCCGGATATGACCACGGCTTTCGGATGAAACGGAGGGCGCGATGTGTAAGTGGCATAGCCTCGCTTCTCGTCGGACGCGCCATATACGATGCGCCGTATCTGACTCCAGCCGATTGCTCCGGCACACATTAAGCATGGCTCCACTGTGACATAAAGTGTACATTCGGGCAAATATTTGCCACCGAGAGAATTTACAGCAGCCGTAATGGCTTGCATTTCGGCATGGGCTGTCACGTCCGACAGCGTCTCGGTAAGATTATGCCCTCGGCCTACAATCCGACCTTTGCACACGACTATGGCTCCAATCGGGACCTCGTCGGCATCGAATGCCTGTCGCGCTTCGTCGAGCGCATTACGCATGAATCTGATATCGTCGTCGGTAATTTCATCGGGTCTCATAACAAATCGATTTTAAGTCCTTCATTGGCAGCTATCGTATTTGGGAATTGGGCTTTGGCTTGCTCCAACAATTCGGTCTCCGATAGGTAGCGTTTGGAATAATGCCCTATAATCAATCGGTTGGCACCCGCCATAGATGCTATTCGGGCAGCTTCCGATGCCGTGGAATGACCTCGGTCGCGAGCCTTGGCGGCAAGCGAGTCGTCGTAGGTGGACTCATGATATATGGTATCGACACCTTTCACAGCCTCAGCCACACGGGCATCAAACATCGTGTCCGAACAATAGGCATAGCTCATCGCAGGCTCTCCGGGACGGGTAAGTCGTTGATTGGGCACTGTGACACCATCTTCCGTAACAAAATCGTCGCCATACTTGATTCCGTGAAGCGCACGGACAGGTACATTGTAAAACTTCACCATGTCGCCTATCAAATGGCGTGGCTTTTCTTTCTCCCGAAATATAAATCCTACACACGGCACACGATGATAAAGAGGGAATGTCGACACCTCCAAAGCGTCGTCTTCATATATCACAGCCGTCGTGGGACGGATAATATTGAACTTGATATCGTAGCCGGTGTCGCGGCAGAAAAAGTCGAGCATATTTTTAAATATCCGCGCCCCCTCTTCAAATATGTGCACAGTCACCGTCCCGCTTCGTCCGTGAAGCGACAACGTGGAAAGCAACCCCGGCAAACCGAAACAATGATCGCCGTGAAGATGCGATATGAATATATGATTGAGTCGGGAATATTTCAGGCTCATACGTCGCATTGCCAATTGCGCCCCTTCGCCGCAATCTATCATCATCAGATTGTCACGAAAATCGATGACCTGACACGATGGATGGTGCCTCAACGACGGTGTGGCAGAGCCACACCCGAGGATGTTTATCTGGAATTTTGCCATTTCCGTAAGTGCTGTCTTAATTTGCGACATAAAGGTAACAATAATCATCCAATCGACCAACCTTTCATCATGTAAATTCGCAAAACACAGCGCGTTAAGATAATTTGCGTTAATTATCGCTAATAGTGAGACTTATGATTTGGTCAACTGAATCAATCCCACTAATTTTGGGATAGTTTTTTCATAGGATTAGATTTTTAAGGTTTACATCAACTAAGGCTGTCGTGAGATAGCCTTATTGTTTTTTATATTGAATATAAAGTGTAAATTTGCATTGAATAATCAATAAAACAATAGCAATGAAATACACCTATCGTACCAAAGGGACATGCAGTCAAGCAATCGATATTGAAGTAAACGACGGAATAGTAGGCGACATCACCTTTCACGGCGGATGCAACGGCAACCTGAAAGGTATCGCCAAATTGGTCAAAGGCATGAGAGTGGAAGAGGTGATAACGCGTCTCGACGGCATCACATGCGGCGGCAAATACACATCCTGCCCCGACCAATTGGCACAAGCCCTCAAATCCATTTTGTGCAGTTAATGGCATCGATAATTCGCAGTTTTGTGCAGTTAGTGGTCTGAAAAATCACACATTTTGTGCAGTTTAATCAAAAAAACAGCTATATTTGCACAAAATATCCCCAAAACTATGGACTTTCTGCGAATCTTATCAGACCAACGCGATGAACTACTCGCCACCGATACTACATCCTTATGCTCTCGTAAAGAAGAATCAAATATATCTTTAGATAGCAAACTCGCACAAATTGTAATCGGAGTCAGGCGCAGTGGCAAATCTACGCTTTGCCAAAAAGTACTTCTGCAAAGTAATGTCAATTTTGCCTATGTAAATTTCGATGATGAACGACTTATAGAAATAAAGACAGACCAATTAGATGAAATTCTGCAAACGTTATATCGATTAAACGGACAATTCACGCATCTGTTTCTTGACGAAATACAAAACATAAAGGGATGGCCACTTTTTGTCAACAGACTGCTACGACAAGGGTTACATCTGATTTTAACCGGCAGTAATGCAAATCTGCTCAGCGCAGAACTATCCACCCACCTCACCGGTCGCTATCATCAGATTGAGCTATACCCTTTCTCATTTTCCGAATATTGCCAAGCGACCAAAGTAGACATATCAAGTCACTCTACTAAAGCCTCGGCTCTGCGTTTACGAGCATTAGACAAATATCTTCTCAACGGCGGTTTTCCCGAATTAGTAGAGACCGACATGCCATCCGATTATACCAAATCACTCCTCAATGCAATCGTTAACAAAGATATTTGTCGGCGTTATAATGTCAGATATAAGGAAACCCTTTGGAGATTGGCAAATTTGGCGCTCGATCGCTTCTGCCAAGAGATTTCATATCATGATGTATCAAAATCTCTCAGCATTCAGTCCATTCACACTGCAAAAAATTATATGGCATATTTGGAAAATGCCTACCTTGTCCAATCGCTACCAAAATTCTCATACAAGACGACAGAACGGCAATCGGGCAAAAAATATTATGCCGTAGACATGGCATTTATATCCAATCATGACAATATTATTCAATCCGACAATTTAGGTTGGAGACTCGAAAATACTATTGCCATTGAATTGATGCGACGTCTTAATAAAGAATCCGACCGTCTCTACTATCTTCGTAAACACAAGAATTTTGAAGTAGATTTTATCATAACCGAACGAACTCATATAAAGGAACTCATACAAGTATGCTATGACTTTACAAAACCCTCCACAAAATTATACAATAGAGAAATTGGAGGTCTAATTAAAGGCGCAGAATTTACAGGATGTAATAATCTAACACTCATTATCATGCAAGGCGAATCTCGCGATATTTTCTCACAAGACAAAACCATCAAAATAGTCACAGCAACCGATTGGCTTCTTAATCGCTAAAATTTATTAGGATAATTTAGCGGGACAATTGGCTTATTGTGGCAAAAAATAGCTATTTTCGCAAGAATTTATCAATCAAGACCGAATTTATGGATAAAATAAAAGTCAGAGTAATCAATCACTCTGAAAATCAATTACCCGATTATGGAACTCCGGGAGCAGCCGGAATGGATGTTCGCGCTTCGCTTCGCGAGCCGATAACGCTTGCACCCATGCAGCGTGCACTCATCCCTACCGGACTGTTTATCGAAATTCCCGAAGGGTTTGAGTGTCAGATGCGTCCTCGCAGCGGTTTGGCACTGAAAAAGGGCATCACCCTTGTCAATACACCCGGCACCATCGATGCCGACTATCGCGGAGAGGTGGGAGTGATACTTATCAATCTGTCAGACGAACCGTTTGTAGTCAACAATGGTGAACGAATCTGCCAAATGGTGTTCAACAGATACACGCAAGCCGAATGGGAGCAAGTGGAAACACTCGATGAAACCGAACGCGGAGCGGGAGGATTCGGACACACAGGCATAAAATAAACGATTCAGCGGTGAACACGTTACTGAAAAAATTATTGTTTGCAGCAGGGTTAGCGGCCGTTATCGTCATGGCCGTCGACACCAAAGCCAAAGACACATGGCAAAATGGTGCCGATGCGCGTAAAGCCGACTATCTGTATATGGAGGCGCAACGGCAAAACGCATTAGGCAATGAAGATGCTTATTTCGAGCTTATCGACCGTGCTTTCGCGCTCGACACTACCAATACCGACGTAGGTTTCTATCTCGGATATTTCAAATTGGCATTGGCCGGACAGGATTCGGCAATGTTTGCTCGCGGATACGAATTGACTCGCCGCCATTTCGATGCACAGCCGTCGGATATGTATTCAAGCTATTCCTATGGAGTTTTAAACAGTCGGTTGGGGTTTAACGACGAGGCACTGCGCGTGTGGCGCACACTCGACTCCATCTATCCCGAAAAGTCGGAAATGGCAATGAAATACGCCGAAGCTCTCAGCGCCACCGGCGAAGCAAGCAATATGCATAAATCGATAGAGGTAATAAGCCGTATCGAACGTGCCGAGGGGAAAATGATACCACTCTCCACACATAAAATCCGTTGCTATTACGCCTTGCACGACACCGCCGGCATCAAAAACGAACTTCACGAATTGTTGGCATCTTCGCCGGCAAATTCTCAATACAACGTGTTCTCTGCCGAACTGTACTCATTGTTAGGCGACAGAGACTCCGCCCTGTATTACCACAACCGCGCTTGCGAACTCGACTCCACCAACGGAGTTGCATTCTATTCGCGTGCCAACTATTTCAAAGAGATTGGAGACAGCGCAGGATATGACCGGGAAGTGTTTCACGCGCTCAAACTTGAGACACTCGACCTCGATGCAAAGTTGCAACTGCTTACGGGATACATACGCGAGCTGTACACCGACCCGACTCAATACGAACGTATCGAAGGGCTTTTCGACGTGCTTCTTGAGCAACATCCCCATGAGCCTGATATTCACGACCTTTATTGCTCATATCTGATAGCAATCAAAGATTACCCCAAAGCCGCTGAACAAGCAAGCATTGTGGTCGATATGGACCCGTCGAGCGAAGACAGATGGCGGGCATTGATGAGTCTGTATATGCAAGCCGACGATTACGACCGCGCCATAGATGCCGGCAATAGGGCTTTGCGCTATCACCCCGAAAGCACTATGATAGTTTTTATCGAGGGGAGTTGCTATCACATGAAAAAAGACTACGACAATGCGTTGACCGCCTACCGGCAAGCGTTGCAGACGGTCGATTCGGCTGACTATGAGCTCAACTCGTCGATACTCAGTTCTATCGGTGATGTGTATGCACAAAAAGAGGAAACCGACAGCGCATATGCTTATTACGAACAAGCGATCCGCATTAATCCCGACAATCTGCTGACACTCAACAACTATGCATACTACCTATCGGTAGAAGGTCGCGACCTCGACCGAGCAGAAGCCATGAGTGCAATCACAATCGAGAAAGAACCTGAAAATGCCAATTCGCTCGACACCTACGCTTGGATTATGTTCAAGAAAAAAGACTACGCCCGCGCAAAAGAATACATCGATAAAGCTATCGAATGTAACGACGACAATGGGTCGGCAGAACTTTGGGAACATGCCGGCGACATCTATTTTATGAACGGCGAGCCGGAGCAGGCTGTCGAGTATTGGGAAAAGGCATTCGAGCTTGCTCCCGATTCCGAATTGCTGCAACGCAAGGTGAAACATAAAACCTATTTTTTCAAGTAAACGCAACATGAAACAATACGCCAAAATAATCTCAATCCTTGCGTTGGGCATCCTAATGGTCGGCTGCCGTTCGTCAAAGTCCACCTCTTCGCCCGACTATGATAAAACCGTCACCGATGCCACAGCCAATTACAACACGATGATAACCGACTATCATGATTGGAGCGATGTGTCGATGCCGGTGAAAGTATCAATCAAAAAGCCATCGGGGATGTCGGTTTCGGGCAGAGCGCGTATAGTGAGAGGAGAAAGTATCTACATCTCTTTTCGCGTATTCGGAATGGAAATGGCACAACTCTATGTCGACAACGATTCCATCCATGCATCCTATAAGCTGAAAAAGCTCTACATATCAGAAAGCCTTGCAGCGATAAAGGGGGATTTTCCTCTTTCGCTCGACAACATCCAAGATATGCTGCTCGGACAAGCATTTCTTCTCGGCGACAAACGTCTTGACAGTTCCGACATCAATCGCCTGTCGCTCAACGCTATTGACAATAATTGGGACATCCTCCCCAAAGCCACTCCAAACGGCATACAGTACGGATTCCGGCTATCAGCCGAAAATCTGCTCCTGCGACTTGTGGCAGGAGCAACAGATGAAAGCGTGCTTGCCATTGCCGAATATTCCGACCACCAATCGACACCTGCCGGCAACATTGCTGAAAAGGTCAATATCGATGTGACTAAAGGGTTGCGCAATATTGAAGCATCGTTGACATGGAGCCTCGGTAGCGCACAATGGAACACCGGCATCACCAATCAATGGAAAGAGCCAAGCGGATACACCCGGATTCCGTTGGACAAACTTGTCAAAACTCTTTCCGAAAATTAAACAATTTCTCTTTCTGCAATGAAGCGATTTTTTATTCTCATATTGACAGCGTTGTTTCTTGCATCCGCACCCTCGGAAGCAAGAAATGTCAAGAGCATAAAGCGGGAACGCCAGAAGACCACGCAAGAGATAAAACGCACATCAAAGGAAATCGAAGAAAACAAGAAAAAAACACGCAACTCGCTCAATCGTCTCAACCGCCTCGATGCCGACATTCGCCAAAACACGGCGTCAATAAAGCAAATACAACTGCAAGTCGATTCCATCAATCGCAACATTCGCATACTCAACGACTCAATAGCAGAATTCGACAAGCAGCTATCAGCCATGCGCGACAAATATGCCGCAGCCGTGCGGAAAATGCAATCGCGGCAAGGCACAATGAATCAATTGGCATTCATTTTCTCGTCGGAATCATTCACCCAAGCCTATCGCCGAATGCGCTACTTGCAGCAATTCTCGCGTTGGCGTTCACGCAAAAGCGAAGAGATAGCCCATGTGCAAAAACAACTTGAAGAACGCCGAGCGCGCTTGGCACAGATGCAAGATGCAAAAAATCATTCGCTCATTCAGATGAATGTAGCGCAGCGAGAACTTGAAAGCAAACAACAGGAGACCAAGACTCTTGTCGCCAATCTGAAAAAAGAGGAAAAATCGCTTCGAGCAATTCTCAAAGAAAAAGAGAAAGAAGCCAAAGCTCTCGACCGCGAACTCGACCGATTGATAGCCGAGCAACAACGTAAAGCCGAAGAGGAACAGCGCAAACGCGAACAGCAACTTGCAGCCGAAAAAGCGCAAAAACAAGCGAAAGCCGAATCGTCGAAAAAACAAGACAACAAAAAAGCGGAAAAACAAAAAGAGCAAAAAGAAATTGCGGCGGTAGAAAAGCCCAAAGCACCGCAACCGGAATCGGATTTCGTATCGGCCGACAGCGACCGCGCTATGACCGGAAGTTTTGAAAGCAACAAAGGACGATTGCTGTTCCCTGTCAACGGAAAATACAAAATCGTGCGCCGATTCGGTCGTCAGCGCCATGCCGACCTGCCATACGTGCAGACCGACAACGGCGGCATCGACATCGAAGTAGCCTCCGGAGGGACTGCCCGTGCCGTCTTTGCCGGCAAAGTATCGGCAATATTCCGTCAGCCGGGCTTCAACACCATCGTGATGATACGCCACGGCAAATACCTCACCATCTACGCTAATCTTGGCGATATATCGGTAAAAACCGGCGACACAGTGAAAGCCAACCAGACAATCGGACATGTATTCGCCGACCCTGACGACGACAACCGCAGCATCATGCACTTTGAAATCCGAAAAGAGAAACAAAAACTCAATCCCGAACTTTGGGTGAAGTAATTCCGCCATGAAGCAGCAAAAGAAATCATCGTCACTATCGGCATCGGTATTGAAATCCGTAGGAATTTTCGGAGGCGTACAAGTCACCGGAATCCTATGTTCCATTGTCAGAACAAAATTGGTTGCAATATGGATAGGGGCAGTCGGTGTCGGACTTTTCGGGCTTTACAACACCGCGCTCGACATGATTACCGCCCTCACCCAATACGGAATCCGCAACAGTGCCGTACGTGATGTTGCCGGAGCCACGTCCGACTCCACCCTACGGCGAATGATTACAGTCGTGCGCCGCTGGTCGCTGTGGCTCGGACTGCTCGGTGCATTGATTTCCATAGCATTTGCGCCACTATTGAGCAAATGGACATTCGGCAACGAAGACCATATTTGGGGCTTCATACTTCTATCTATAGCCATTCTTATCAACTCCATCACCGGAGGAGAACAAGCCATTCTGCAAGGCACAGAAAATCTCAAGCGCGTAGCGAAATCGTCGATGTGGGGACTCTCGACGGGGCTTGCCGTCTCCATTCCGCTGTTCTATTTCATGCGCGATGACAGTATTCTGCCGTCGATCATTGCATATAGCACAGCCATATTCGTTTGGGTAATGGTCTACCGTCTGAAAGTCCAAAAGCCCACTCCTCCGATGACCGTATTGGAGACAGTCCGCGAGGGCAAAAGTCTTGTCGTATTCGGCATTTACATGACCGTGTCGGCATTTACCGCCATGCTCGTACAATATGCATTCATGGCATATCTCAACCACCATTCCGACACCGCCACCGTAGGCTACTTCCAAGCCGGATGGACGATAGCCACCCGCTACGTAGGTCTTGTATTCACCGCCATTGCGATGGAATACTATCCGCGTCTGACTAAAGCCAACGACTACCCGCGTCGTGCCGGAGTTTTCGTGTCGCACGAAATGACTATGGCGATATGGGTGCTGTTGCCGCTCATCACTATTTTCATTACTTGTCGCGACATTGCCATCTGGATTCTCTACACATCCGACTTTTCCGTAATGCTCCCCTATGCCACTTGGGCGATGGTCGGCACCATACTCCGCGCCGTATCATGGTGTATAGGCTTCGTAATCCTTGCTCGCGGTGATGGCAAAATCTACCTGCTCACCGAATTGACAAGTGCCGTAATCTCACTCGCGCTCAACATTATCGGGTACCAACTGCTCGGATTTCTCGGCCTCGGCCTTGCATATATCGCATGGTATGTGTTTTATACCGCTATCGTATGGGGCGTCTATCACTTCCGCTATCGCATGCATCTGAGTCGCGACATCTTCCGTCTCTCCTCATTCGCACTCCTCTACACTTCGATTGCTGCCATTGCAATGGATTTAGGTCACATTTGGCTCACCGCGCTCCTTGCCATCGCAGCATGCGTCCTTTCGTTCCGACGTCTCCGCAAATTATCAAAAGGGAAGTAAAATCAAGCGAAAATTTCGATTTTCCATTTCCAGTTTTCCATATTCCGATTCCTCTGCGTATCTTTGCGCAACTATTTCAATTCCGACTATGGACACTGATTTCAAAGGACTACAATACCCCTCCCGTTCGCTTTCGTTGATAGAAGCCGTCAACTATCGCATTCTCTCTCTTGACGGAGCTATGGGAACTATGATTCAACGTTGCAATCTCTCTGAAGAGGACTTTCGCGGAACACGATTTGCCGATAGCACATGCCGTCTGAAAGGGTGCAACGATTTACTCGTGCTCACATCGCCCAATGTCATCTCCGACATACATCGCAGCTATCTCGCAGCAGGTGCCGACATCATCGAGACCGACTCATTCAATGCCAATGCAGTATCGCTCGCCGACTATGCACTTTCTGATTGCGTGAAAGAAATCAATATCGCCGCCGCGCGTCTTGCCCGACAAGCTGCCGATGAATTTATGACCGCCAACCCCGGCACTCAACGCTGGGTGGCAGGTAGCGTGGGCCCTACAAGCAAATCACTGTCAATGTCAATCGACGACACCGAAACAGTCGATTGGGACACATTAGTCGATACCTATACCGACCAAATTGCCGCACTCATCGAAGGTGGAGTCGATGCAATCCTCATCGAAACCATATTCGACACTCTCAATGCCAAGGCCGCCGGATATGCAGCCCGCCGTGCCATGGAGAAGCAAGGTTGCCGCCTGCCGCTAATGTTTTCGGTCACACTCACCGAAAGTTCACGCACATTGTCGGGACAGACATTGGAAGCATTCGTCGCCTCAATAGCTCATTTAGAGCCGCTGTCAATAGGTCTGAACTGCGGATTCGGAGCCGACGGAATGGCTCGACACGTAGAAGCACTGCAACGCTATCCCTTTGCCGTCAGCGTCTACCCCAATGCCGGTTTACCCAATGAAATGGGCGAATACGACGAAACGCCGGAACTGATGCAATCAAAGCTTAGCGGAATGCTTTCGTCGGGCAGCCTAAACATTGTCGGCGGATGTTGCGGAACAACCCCCGAACATATCTCAGCCATTGCCGAAATTGCCGCAAAAGCGTCACCCCGCGCCATTCCCCAATCGTCGCAGTCGCTCACCCTCGCCGGACTCGAACCGCTCGAAGTATCTGCCGAACGCAATTTCCTCAACATCGGAGAGCGATGCAATGTAGCCGGAAGTCGCAAATTTCTCCGCCTCATAAAAGAGGGGAGCATCGACGAAGCCGTGGAAATAGCCCGTACCCAAGTGGAAGCCGGAGCGCAAGTGGTCGACATCAACATGGACGATGCCATGCTCGATGCCCCCAAAGAGATGGCGGCATTCATATCCCGTCTCGGCAATGAACCGGAAGTGGCACGAGTACCTGTGATGATTGATTCATCTAAATGGGACGCCATTGAAGCGGGATTGAAACGCGTTCAAGGACGACCTATCGTAAATTCCATAAGCCTGAAAGAAGGCGAAGAGCCATTCCTCGCCCACGCCCGCACTATTCGAGAGATGGGAGCGGCTGTAGTGGTGATGGCATTTGACGAAGAGGGCCAAGCCGACACCTATGAACGCCGAATCACAGTATGTTCGCGTGCCTACAACCTTCTTGTCGACAAAGTGGGATTCCCCCCCACCGACATCATATTCGACCCCAACGTACTCGCCATCGCCACCGGCATCGAAGCCCACGACAACTACGCCGTAGATTTCATCCGTGCCACACGATGGATTAAGGAGAACCTTCACGGAGCGAAAGTGAGCGGCGGAGTCAGCAATCTTTCATTCTCGTTCAGAGGCAATAACTATGTACGCGAAGCCATGCATGCCGTATTCCTTTACCATGCCATCGCCGCCGGTATGGACATGGCGATTGTCAATGCCGCAGCATTGCTTCCTATCGATGAAATTCCCGCCGACCTACGCGAAGCCATAGAAGATGTGGTGCTCAACCGCCATCGCGATGCTACGGAGCGACTTGTCGAACTTGCCGACCGCATCAAAGCGGAACGCGCCGGAGAAAAGCCGGTGGAAAAGCCGGTCGAAAACGAAAATATCACAGCATCCGAACGCATCGAGCGGATGCTGATAAAAGGGCATACAGAAGCAATGGATGCCTATCTCCCTGAAGCGATGCGCGAACAAGGTAGTGCCGTCGCAGTCATTGACGGTCCGCTCATGAAAGGGATGAATAAAATCGGGAGCCTGTTCGGTGAAGGGAAAATGTTCCTACCCCAAGTGGTGAAGAGCGCCCGCGCCATGAAACATGCCGTAGCATGGCTTACCCCCTACATCGAGGAAGAGAAACAATCGGCCGGGACATCCTCTGCCGGAAAAATGGTTATAGCCACGGTAAAAGGCGATGTTCACGACATCGGCAAAAACATCGTATCGGTAATCATGAATTGCAATGGCTACAATATGGTCGATATGGGCGTGATGGTACCCGGAGAAGATATTGTGGAACGCGCCATCGCCGAGCATGCCGATTTCGTAGGTCTCAGCGGACTTATCACACCGTCACTCGACGAGATGTGTCATGTGGCACGACTGATGGAGATAAAAGGGCTTAAAATCCCATTGCTCATCGGAGGTGCGACCACATCGGCACTTCACACCGCCGTAAAAATCGCCCCATGCTACGGAGGACCCGTTGTCTACACCCGCGATGCAGCCATGATGCCGATAGTGGCACAACAACTCTTGAATCCGGCTACTCATGATGCCGCAATAGCTGAATTGAGAGCCACTCAACAGCATCTTCGCGATGAACATATACGAGCATCCAAACCTCGCCTCACCCCTGAAGAAGCCCGCAGTCGCAGCCGTGTGGCACAAGCCGACATTGCAGTTCCCAATCAACCCGGTCTCCACACATTCACCATCTCCATTGCCGATGCCCGACGCTACATCAATTGGCGTGCATTTTTCGCGGCATGGAAATTGGACGCATCATTTGCCTCATTGACACGAATCGACGGATGCGACCATTGCCGAGCACAATGGCTCGCCGCCATCCCGCAAGAGCAACGCGCCAAAGCTGCCGAAGCCATGCAGCTATGGAAAGATGCCACCGCAGCCCTCAACTATCTTGAACGCACTATCGACACCGACGGCATCACAGCCCGCATAGCGCTATTGCCGGCCGGAAGTCGCGGCGACGACATCATCTACCGCCATGAGGAGACTGACTATACTCTGCCAACACCTCGCCAACTCTCGCCCGACAGCGAATGTATCGCCCTTGCCGACTATATCCGCCCCATCGATGCCGACGGAGTATTAAACGATTGGATTGGGTTATTTGCCGTTACCACAGGGAAAGCGATAGAAAGCATCATAGCCCGTGCAAAAGCTGGCGAAGACGACTACAAAGCAATTCTCTACCAAAGTATTGCCGACCGACTTGCCGAAGCAGCAACAGAGATAGCCCATAAACACGTGCGCCAAGTGCTGTGGGGATATGAAACCGAACCACAAGAAAATCCCGACAATCTCCTCCGCCAATATTACCGTGGCATACGCCCGGCTATCGGCTATCCGTCGCTCCCCGATCAGTCACTTGTATTCCTCGCCGACAAAGTGCTCAACTACTCCGACCTCGGCATCTCACTCACCGAAAACGGAGCTATGCAGCCTGTCGCCTCCACCACCGGCTACATCTTTGCCCATCCCGACAGTCGCTACTTTACCATCTGATGACCGACAGCAATATATCTCCCGTTTTTTGCAACCGCGCATAACTTAAATTCATATTCATGAAACGTTCAATAACAAGATTTTATACTTTAGTTGTCGTATCCGCCACTATAGCGACAACCATTGCCGTCGAAGTGTTTTTAGAGAGCACCAAAGAGACTGCCGATTTGCTGAATCTACTGATTGCAATAATATCGCTACTTATTGCATTGTTTGCGTTTCATATAAGCCTGCGGACTTATCTGAGCATCGACTCGGTAAACAATATCAGCCGATTGGATGGCAATATAATGGAAAATGAGGGTTATCGCACAAATCTCGTGGCATTATTGAATCAATTTTCAGATACAGATGAAAACGTAGCCGGCAAGCGTTTGGTCGACTATATCTCTAATCTGTTTTCCCAAAAGAAAGAATATTCGGGAATAGAATTTGCCAACAACTTGCAGCAGATTGTCGACGTGCTCGTTTTGTTTCCCTTCTTCTTCAAGACCAACAATCAAGAATATTCAGAAGTTATAAAAACCGACATCAACAAATTAATGGGTACTGTAAAAGTGAAATTCCACGAATTGAACCAGATAAGCAGTGGCACCCTTTTATTGTTGGAAGAGACAATCAAAATGATTGATGCAGTCATAGCTCATCAACAATCGATGTCAGAAAGCGTATTCAGCAAAGCCTTTACGATACAGCAAGTGCGAGGGACTATGCTCAAAAATAATCTGTCAAAGACTATCTATTACAACTATTTCGGACTCTACAATCTGCACAAAGCACTTGAGCATATTTCAATTTCAATCGCTCCTCGTAAAATCGGAGATTTAACCACACTTAAATATCTCCACTTCAATAAGCCCGACAAGCAAAACGACGACATTCGGATAAGCATTATATATCTTCAAGATGCTGTGGCTGCATTTGAAAAAGCAAGGACTTTTATATCCGAAGATTTGATGTGGAATGGTTTTATAAAATATAATTTGAGCAGGGCACTCTTCCATCTGGAATTATTGTCGGATGGCATTACGCGCACTTGGTTAAAAACGATGAATGAGTCTATCAACGATCGTCTTCGACTGAATTTGCTCATACAAAGCATTTCCAATAATCGAGAACAATCGTATCTGCAACGAGCATTTATCGCACAAGAGAAGATGGCCCGATTGATGAAAATAAAACTCCTTATCGCATCGAATAGCGATATCACTGATGAAAACGGCATCACGATAGCTACAAATAGTGATTATTCCTCACTTTTGACTATGCCATTGTTTACGGAAACAGATGATGAGTTCCGACGACTTGGCATCCGCAATGAAATACGGCATTTTATATCCAACGATTCGGATTTGCCAACAATTTTAGCATAACCGACCTCTCTATGTCCGGCATGGAATCACCAACCACCGGTGGCACCACCGCCGCCGAATGAGCCGCCCCCAAACGAACCGCCGGAAAATCCGCCGCCGCCACCGAATCCTCCGCGACCATGTCCGACCGCAGAAGCCGCTATTATGATGGGAATGATATAAGGTATTGACGTGCGATTGTGACAACATTGACACACATAGTCTTTCATTCCCCGCCCTTCATGACTCGTCGTCGCATTGCTTACAATGCGTGCCCCGACAAGGTTGCACGCCATTGCTCCGCATTTGGGACATTTCGTGTAGGACGACGACTTATTGACATAAGGGATAATATCCGTTTCGTTACAGTTGTCGCACAGCCACACATCATAGTCGATAGCATTGATACGCTCCTCGAAATCCTGAGTTGGTGTAAGATACCGATTGTCGGTCTCTTCATCGAGTTTTCGCATTTTATGATTGCAGTTCGGACAACGACGCGGCTTGTTGCGCAGACGATTCAGTCGCCACGCAAGCAAAAGATATATAATCAACGTGCCACCAAGGGTTAGAAACGAAACAAAGAGCATCGGCATTTTCAACTTGTCGAGAGCCTGATACTGCTCAAAATCGTCTTTTTTACGATTGGCAAACAATGAAGCCACAAACCATGCTGCCATTGCGACAGTGAGAATGATGATAAAACTTTTATACATCTCAAAAAAGTCGACCGACTCGCCGGCATTGGCATCGTTGGCATATTTCGACATCAACTCTTCGGTAGCTCCCGGTGTGGTGAGGATATGGCTCACCGATTGCAATGCCTCAATCGTACCGGCATCATAGTCTCCTTCACGGAAGTGAGGAGCCATATTATCGCGGATAATATGGGCAGCCACAATATCGGGAATCAACCCCTCCACACCATAACCGGTGCGAATAGTGGCCTTGCGTTGGTCCTTAACAATCAGCATCACCAGACCATTATCCTTGTCCGACTTACCCACACCCCACTGCGTACCGAGGCGATGAGCAAAGTCGGTAATATCTTCGTCACCGATGGTATTGACCACCACAGCCACCACTTCCGCCGACGATTGCCGCCATATTCCGGCAATAATCGAATCGGCTTGCGCCTCAGCCGCCGACGAAAGGATTCCGTCGGGGTTGGAGACATAGCGAGTCTTATCGGTCAAATGCACATTGGGAATTTCATCAACTGTATAGGCAGCAACAGGCATCACGGCAACCAATGCCGTCATCACCACCACAATATATCTAAACAACGCAATCATAAAGCTTTGTAAAAATCATAAATCGTTCAATTAAACAGCCGGCAGACTCATTCCATTGAGTTTGCGGTATAGGTCGAGAGCATACACATCCGTCATGCCCGACACATGGTCGATAACGGCCTGAATCTTTCCGAAAAGCGTCGGAGCTTCCACTTCATACTGCTGCGGCACTTGCGACAGCAGCAGTTCCGAGTAATTCAGGTGAGGGAAACGAACTGCATGTACAAGTTTTTCGAGCAAAAATGTTATGATGCGGTTACCTGCCAACTCAATATCTACCACATCCCGCGCTTTATATATCTTCGACCACGCCAATGCCGAGCAACGACGATAGCCCTCGCGCTCAAGCTCCGCAATATGGTCGAGCAACGAGCCGGTAAACTCACCCGACAATATCTCATCCTCATGCGCCACAAATGCCTTGGCACATTGTCCTACCAACGCACCGATTACACTCGACCGCAAGTAGGCAATCTTTTCATTCGGGTCCTCAACATTTTCGAGCACGCACTCCATCTTAGCCAATCGCTCAGGTGCAAAAAAACTTTTCAGCAAATCCATCACCTCCGATGTGGCAAGAATCTTCAATTTATGGGCATCCTCAATGTCCATCACCTGATAGCAAATATCGTCGGCTGCCTCCACAAGGTAGACCAACGGATGACGGCAATAACGCACAGCCCCGTTTTCGGCAAAGCGCGGCAACAATCCCACTTCGTCGGCAACACGTCGGAAATCAGCTTTCTCGGACGTGAAGAACCCGAATTTTCCCTTACCGCCGGCAAGCGATGACTCATAGGGATACTTCACAATCGATGCCAACGTGGAGTAAGTCATCGCGAAGCCACCGGGACGACGTCCTTTAAACTGATGAGTGAGCAAGCGAAACGCATTGGCATTTCCTTCAAAGTTGGTCAAATCAGCCCACTGTTCAGAGGTCAATTCCGCCTCAAGCACAGCTCCCGCCCCCTCGGAGAAAAATGTAGAGATAGCTTTTTCACCGGAATGTCCGAATGGCGGATTTCCGAGGTCGTGAGCCAAACATGCGGCACTTACTATCTCGCCAAGAGCATGAAGTCGGTCGCACCACGGCTCGTCTGCATACTTATCGCGCAATGCACTTGCCACTTCCGACGCCAACGAACGCCCCACACTCGCCACCTCTATAGAGTGAGTCAGGCGGTTGTGGACGAAAATGCTGCCCGGAAGCGGAAACACCTGCGTCTTATTCTGCAATCGGCGAAAAGGCGACGAAAACACCAAGCGGTCAAAATCCCGTTGGAAGTCGCTGCGCATCCCGCGCTTCGGGTCATGATAATGTTCAAGTCCGAATCGCTTATCGCAAATAAGCATGTCCCAATTCATCTTTTCACTCATCGTCTCATAAATTTTTCCCGAAGTTACGCATTATTCCGTATTTCCACAACAAAAACGCCGCGCATTGAGACTATCGACTTCATTTTCCTCCGACACGGTTTTATCAATGATAAAATTTCGTTAAAGCGGTAGGAATACGGATTTATTTCATTAATTTTGTGTCGTTGATTTAGTAAGATTGAAACAATTAACCATTTAACCAAATAACAATTATGTCTAAGGTAACAGTTGTAGGCGCCGGCAATGTAGGCGCAACTTGTGCTAACGTTTTGGTTACTAACAATGTAGCCGACGAAGTAGTTCTCATCGACATCAAAGAAGGTCTTTCTGAAGGTAAGACCATGGACATCATGCAGACTGCCAATCTTCTTGGCATCAACACTCGCATGACCGGTGTAACCAACGACTACGAAAAGACCGCTAACAGCGACGTTGTTGTAATCACTTCAGGTATTCCCCGCAAGCCCGGTATGACTCGCGAAGAGCTTATCGGTGTTAACGCCGGTATCGTGAAATCGGTTACTTCAAGCGTTCTCAAATATTCTCCCAACGCTATCATCATCTGCGTGTCAAACCCCATGGACACCATGACTTACCTCATCCACAAGACAAGCGGTCTTCCCAAAAACCGCATCATCGGTATGGGTGGCGCACTCGACAGCTCACGTTTCAAATATTTCTTGAGCCAAGCTCTCAACGCTAACCCCAACGAAATCGAAGGTATGGTAATCGGTGGTCACGGTGACACCACAATGATTCCCTTGAAGCGTTTTGCCGCTTATCGTGGTGTTCCCGCTTCTCAACTTCTCGATGCTGAAACTCTCGACAAAGTAGCTGCTGACACTATGGTAGGCGGTGCAACTTTGACCGGTCTTCTCGGCACCTCTGCTTGGTACGCACCCGGTGCAGCTGCAGCTGCATGCGTTGCCGCCATCATCCACGACCAAAAGCGCGTAATCCCCTGCTCTGCTCTCGTAGAAGGCGAATACGGCGAAAACGACATCTGCATCGGTGTTCCCTGTTTGCTCGGTCGCAACGGTATCGAAGCTATCATCGACGTTAAGCTCAACGACGAAGAAAAAGAACTCTTCAAGAAGAGCGCAGAAGCTGTTCGCAAGACCAACGCTGCTCTTGCCGACGCTCTCAAATAAGCCAAATCACGAATTTCAATAACGAGGAGCGAGGTACTGTAATCTGTGCCTTGCTCCTTTTTTAATAACTAACACACAAAAATATCTTCGACATGAAAAAGATTCAATTTGCATTAACAGCAATAGCAGTTGCAGTCTCATTAGCCACTGCCTCATGCAACGGAAGCGGTCGACAAGATTCACAAAACGCCGAAGTGGACAGCGTTGAAGTAGACAACAAAGCATACGTCATCGAACTCGCAGCCAACGAGCCGCTTGATTTCATCGGTCCGCTCAGCACTCCCATCATTGTAGACTTCAATGCCACTTGGTGCGGTCCGTGTCAACAATTCAAACCGATATTTGAAAAAATGGCGGAAAAATACAACGGAAAAGTTCGCTTTATCTCCGTCGATGTAGACCGTTGCCGTGATGTTGCCACCGAATATCAAGTAGAATCAATCCCCACAGTACTTTTCGTTTCCACCGACTGCAACATCAACCGTTCCGTCGGATTCATGAACGAAACCGAATTTGAAGAGGCCATCAAAGCCATCCTTTGACACATCAACAACAGCTAATCAAAAGCCGTAGATAACTCTGCGGCTTTTCGTGTTTATCAACCAAAGCTAAAAACCACTGTTAATCAAGGCTTAATCGATAATATTTATCAAATCATAATACATCGACCGTGTGCGCTCGTCTTTATCCTTCTCTGAAACGAAATTGAAGCCACATTTCAAATAAAACTCGGTAGCCTCCACATAAGCATCTACGGTAATAAACCTACATCCGGTCCTATTACCATGAGCAAACATATATTTGATAAAACGAATTATATCCCTTCCTATCCCAGTTCCTTCATAACCCTCAGCGACAGCCAAACGACCTATTTTCACCGCAGGATAGTCCTTCCTGCGTTTTTTATTTGCAATTTTCCTATTAAGTCGATTCCAAAAATGACGTTGATCCGGGTCAAAAGTTATCTTATCATTGAGCAAACTATAATATGCAACTGTTACATTCGATGATTTATCCTCAAAAAGATAAGTAACAGCCATTTTGGATGCCAAATAATTTTTCGCATCCTCGATTAAAAAACCGTTTAAGTCCGAATCTTTACACTTAAACGGTTTATAATTGTATCAGCAGTAAGCTGCCGATGAATTAGGTTTTCAAAAGCCATAAACTATAATATAAACGTACTTATAGCTTTTACTGCTTCAAACGCCTTTTTTGCCTCCACCTTTTCCTCTTTGGTTTCCGGCATCGGATTTGCCAATCGTTCAGCAAACTTTTCAGCATCTTTACCGGTAACTACCGGTGTATCTTTAATCGGTCTTGCCATGATTGTAAATTTAATATTACACAGAACAAAGATACAACAATTTTTCATGTTTAAAATCTTGTAGTGCAAATAATATATCTGTTTGCACTACAAATTGTTATTTCAACAGCGAAACCCTGACGGATTTGCCTTTGAGTTTAGCACCCTTGAGTGTGGCGAGAATTGTGCCGGCATATTCGCGCGGTATCGCTGCCAATGCGCTATGGTCTTTCACTACGATTCGTCCAATCTGCTTGGCATCAAGGTTTCCTTGATTGACAAGATAGCCGAGAATATCGCCTCGCGACACTTTTTCGCGCTTGCCTGAATTGAAATAAAGCGTAGCCACACTCGAACGTATCGGATTCTCATTTCGTCCGGTAGGCACATAACTCCTATCAAATTCCACAAACTCCGGAATCGAATCGGCTTCGGATGTGATGACATAGACCGTACCCGTAGCGTCCACGCGGGCTGTACGTCCATTGCGATGCGTCCATGCTTCAGCCGATACCGGCAGATGGTAATGCACTACAGCCTGCACATCGTCGATATCAAGTCCACGCGAACCCAAATCGGTAGAAACAAGTATCGGAGTAGTCCCGTTATTCAGCAAATCCACAGCTTTCTCACGGTCGATTTGCTCCAACCCTCCGTGATACAATCCGGCGGGAAGTCCGGCTTTACGCAAATGCTCATGCACCCGTTCGGCACTTTCACGATGATTGACAAACACAATGACACGGCCGTTGTCGAGCGAACACATCAACTCGATGAGCATATCCACCTTGTCGCGCGACGGACTTTCCACCTCCACAACCTGAAGACGGCGACGAGTCTCTGTGACACCGCCAAGGCAATCAATCACCGCCGGCTTGTCCATACGCAACCATTCGGGAAATTCAGCCAATCGGGTTGCCGATGTCAAAATACGGTGAGACAGCGACGGCATAGTGCGCACCACCTTTTTCATCTCATCGTGAAATCCAAGTTCAAGCGACTTGTCGTACTCATCAAGAACAAGAATACGAGTCGTGTACAGATCGACCTGCTTGCGATTCACATGGTCGAGCAATCGACCGGGAGTGGCGACAATGACATCGGGAACGACCGAAAGCGTACGCTTTTCGTCCATCATCGAATGTCCGCCATAAAAGCAAGCCACCTTATACCCCACTGCAAGCGGACGAATCACATCGAATATCTGCATCACGAGTTCACGCGACGGAGCTATCACCACTGCCTGCACCTTTCCGCTCGGCTCACGCAAAGCACCAAGCAACTTGATGGCAAACGCCAAAGTCTTTCCCGAACCGGTGGGCGACAAAAGTGTAATATCGCGAGCGGTGGCATCCGCCACCCGCTTCTGCATATCATTGAGGGACTTTATCCCCATTCGCGACTCTATATTCCGAAGTATTACAGATTGCTTCATACTCTTATTCCAGATTTTTCACCCGCAAAGATACGGCAAAAGCATGAAACGGAGAAATTTCGCACGGCGAACTCTAAATTTATGTATAAAACGTATAATTTAAGCAAAATAACGCATATTTCTTTTGCATATTAAAATAAAACCCTTACCTTTGCAACGTGTGTTTTTCATAGTATTAGATTAAGATAAAGGTTTAAGGGAGAGCTAAGTTGTGAAACTCGGCTCTTTTTTATTTTTTATACCCTAATTCACCCGCCGACATTCTTTCACCCATATTATTTGGCTTAATATGCAAAAAGTAGGCTATTGATGCGATATCGCATCAATAGCGCCGTGTAATATACTCTTGAATCAAAGCCATTCGACGAAATTTAGAAATGCCACTATGTACCCTTAATTTGGTTTTTATATCAGTAAATACCCC
>JBGUUQ010000147.1:0-66223 GCA_045133615.1 Muribaculaceae bacterium
AACTTTTGATATCTTTGCAAATAGAAGAAAAATGGTATACTTTTAGATTATTTTTTGGTATACTTTCATGTTATTATTTACAGTTATGACCATATTTCTGACTTATTACTTGCAAAATATTGAGTAATAACTGGTTGCAAATACTATGGTTGCACTGGTTTGACGGAAGTGACGATCGGGAACTCGGTAACGACAATCGGCAGTGGTGCGTTCAAAGATTGCACTGGTTTGACGGAAGTGACGATCGGGAACTCGGTAACGACAATCGGCAGTGACGCGTTCTATCGTTGCTCTGGTTTGATGTCTATAACGATCCCGAACTCAGTGACCGAAATCGGCGACTTCGCGTTCAATGAATGCTCTGGTTTGACTGGAGTGACGATTGGGAACTCAGTAACGACAATCGGCAGTGAAGCGTTCTATCGTTGTACTGGTTTGACGGCAGTGACAATACCGAACTCGGTAACGACAATCGGCGATGGAGCGTTCTCAGGTTGCACCGGTTTGACGGCAGTGACGATCGGGAATTCGGTAACGGCAATTGGAGACTATGCGTTTTCTGTCTGTACCGGTTTGACAGAGTTGACAATCCCAAACTCAGTGACCGAAATCGGCAGTGACGCGTTCTATAAATGCACCGGTTTGACGGCAGTGACAATACCGAACTCTGTGATTACAATCGGCATTGATGCGTTTCGAGGTTGCACCGGTTTGACGGCAGTGACGATCGGGAATTCGGTAACCACAATCGGCAGTTATGCGTTCTTAGGTTGTACCGGTTTGACAGAGTTGACAATCCCGAACTCGGTGACGGAAATCGGAGATGGTGCATTCTATGGTTGCACTGGTTTGACGGAAGTGACGGTCGGGAACTCGGTAACGACAATCGGCAGTATGGCGTTCCATGGTTCTAATGCAATCCAGACTATCTATTGTAAACCAACGATACCACCCACATATGATAGTCCTTTTTCTGATAATGTATTAATGTATACCACTCTGTATGTTCCAATGGGAACTAAATCTGTTTATGAATCAGTCCTTCCATGGTGTAATTTTTGGAATATAGAAGAGATAGATTATGCGGGAATAGATGATGTGGCGGTCGATAGTAGTGAAGTTGAAATCAGCCATACCGGCGATGGTCTCGTCATATCCGGGGCTGACGGCGAGACTGTTGAAATCTTTGCTATAAACGGTTCGCTCGTAGGGCGCATCGATAGCTACGACGGAGCTGCAATAGCTCTTCCTTCAGGAATTTACATTGCCCGTATCGGTGGCATATGTCTCAAGGTTGCAATCTAACGAGTGTGTGAGAAAGGCTGATAGTCAGCCGAATCAATAACAATTCTTTCAGAATTGGCAAACCGGTAAATATAATCCGTGGGTGACCTCGCTATTGCTTGGTTGCCCACGGCTACTATTAAGGATTGCTATGCAACTTTGTTGTGAAGTCTGAAGCAAAGAAAAAGCTCAATGCATTGCATCGAGCTTTTCTATTATAGGGGATTTGAATTGTCCTTAAAATTATTTGAGGGCGTCTTTTACAGCGTCGTTGGGTACCATTTCTTCTTTGAAAGTATATGCGCCGGTCTTCGGAGACTTAACCATCTTGATGACCTTGCTATAGGTACGACCTTCACCCTTCTGCAATGATGCTACGGTTTTCTTTGCCATATCTTAGTAGTATTATTTAATTTCTTTGTGAACGGTTACTTTCTTGAGGATGGGGTTGTACTTCTTGAGTTCCAATCTCTCAGTTGTATTCTTACGATTCTTAGTGGTGATGTAACGAGAAGTTCCGGGCATACCACTTGCCTTGTGCTCAGTGCATTCAAGGATTACTTGTACTCTATTACCTTTAGCTTTCTTTGCCATCTTCTTAGAATTCTAAAAATTTAATATCCTTATCAGTTAAATAACCCTTTTCAGCTGCTTGGATCATAGCTGCGTTAAGACCGAGCTTGTTGATGGTACGGAGACCTGCAGCAGAGATAGTGAGGCTGATCCACACTTGTTGCTCTACCCAGAAAAACTTCTTGGAGAAGAGGTTGACGTTGAATTTACGCTTGGTGCGTCTCTTTGAGTGCGATACGTTGTTACCGGTCATCGCTTTCTTGCCTGTAATCTGACAAATCTTTGACATGGCTGTTTTGTTATCTTGATTGTTATTATTTACTTTGGCATTTGCGGCGGCATCTCAGTCTCATATCGCAGCTAAGTGCATCATTCAAAGCCACTTTACAGGATGAGCCACAAAACAGAGTGCAAAGTAACGAAATTTTCCGCACTTACACAAATTTTTCAATTCTTTTTCACGGTTTTAGTGTGTAAATTTAGTGAGAAGGGTGTTTTGCGGGACTTGTCGTAAACTAAAAGGTCGCGCTGAGCCGTGGCGAAGGGGCAATATCTGGTGAAGAAAACTATGAGGAGGGTGGTGGCGGCGACGGAGGTGGCAAACAGTGGCAATGTAGCGGTGATGCCGGCTCGCTCGGCTATGAATATTATTGGAAAATGAACGCATAAAGCGGTCAGTGAGTTGCGTCCGAAGAATGTGATAAACGGTGCTTTATGCAGTTTGCAAGACAGCATCCATACCCATGCGATGCCGGTATAGGCTGCTATATAAAAGGGTATCGGCGAATTGTCGAACACTATGGCGTAGAGGTTGACATCTTTGGCGGAGCAGAGATATGAGATGGCGAATGCGACAATAAACACTGCGATGGCTATCGGTACTCTGGGATTCCATGTGAGCAGTCCGTTTTTGGAGGCGAGGTGTCCGGCATGGATGAGCGGTAGCGATATCATTGCGATAGGGAGATGGAGCCGCATCTGTTCGTGCCAGAAGTAGCTGTGTGAGTCGCTGTAGTTGTAGGCTATCACCCATCCGGCGACGGTGATTATTATTATAGCTATCAATCGGATGCGATGTGGCATACGATTGATGCCGAAGTAGAGCAGATGGAGAAAGAATAGGGGAGGTAAAAACCATGTGGGCAGATTTGCCGGATCGAGAAAGAAGTCGGCTAAATATGCCAAGGTAAGTTCAAAATGGGGGTCCCAACCGGTTATAGCGACTACACCAAGCCACAGAAGATTGAAAAACAGGTATGGAATGATAAGCCGATTGAATTTGTGAAGGGCAAACTTCCAAAAACTCTGCTCGGCGGGGAAAAAGAATCCGGCAGCAAAGAAAAATCCGGATAATGCTATGTTGCGGCAAAGGTGATTGAGTTGGGGTGGCAGCACATCATATTGGCAGTGATAGAGTATTACAAAGAGTATGCAAAACCCTTTCAGCAAGTCCACGCTCTCAATTCTCGTTTTATTCATGATATTGCCTTAAAATCTGAAAATAGAGAGATGAGAACACAACAATCTCATCTCTCTATTTATTTATGACAGTTGAATCACGTCGTTCCGTGAATCGAGTCAAATATTTTTTATCGTGACGTTAGTCGCCGAGGATATTACAGGTTGCGTAGTTGCTTGATTGCCATGATGATGGCTACGGTAGATGCCCGTTCAATCACGCGAGAGCGGTTGCCGGGGAAGTGGAGCGTGTCGCTGACGGTCCCGGCAGGTGTTTTGACTGCAATGCAGACTGTGCCGACCGGCTTTTCCGGAGTGCCTCCCGATGGTCCGGCAATTCCGGATGTGGCGATGGCGCAATCGGCGGCAGTGGCACGACAAGCACCTTCCACCATTTGCTCTACAACCGGAATAGATACGGCTCCGTTGGATGCGAGAGTGGTGTCGGATACGCCCAAGAGATTGATTTTGATATCGTTGCTATATGCAACAATGCTTCCTTTGTAGCTCGCAGAACTTCCGGGTACGGAGGTGATGAGTCGCGACATATTTCCTCCGGTGCAACTTTCGGCGGTGGCGATTGTCAGTCCTTTTTGTGCCAGATAGTGTAGTAGAATCTCTTCTACCGGCTTGTCTTCGGCGAAAAGCACGGAATCACCGAGATGATTGACGAGCTCGGCTTTGTATTTATCAAGTTCGGCGTTGATGAAGTTGCGGTCGTTGTGGGTGCCGTCGAGGCGCAAGCGTATCAGTCCCGGTTTGGGAAGATAGGCTAAATGAATGTATGGCGGCAGAGCATCTTCCCAGTCGGAGATTTCCATTGCAAGGCACGACTCGGTCCAATCGGTCACGAGTATTGTGCGGTGTTCGATGGCAATCGAAGAGGTGAAGCGTTGCAACAAGCGTGGCACAACTGCTTCACGAAACATTTGTCGGGTCTCAAATGGTACTCCAGGCATTGCTACGAGCACTTTGCCGTCGCGTTCAAACCACATCAGCGGGGCTGTGCCGACTTTGTTTTGTATTACGGTGCATGATGTAGGGACAATGGCTTGTGCGGCAGTGAGAGCATTGATTTTAAAACCGCGTTTGGCTACGACCTCTTTGACGTTTTCAAGTACTTCGGGGTCTTCGTGAAGTTCGCCACCGAAATATCGGCAGAGAGTGGCTTTGGTGATATCGTCTTTTGTCGGGCCGAGACCTCCGGTGGTTAATACTACATCGCTTGATGCAAAACCTCGCTCGATGGCGCGAAGTATTTGGTCGGTATCGTCGGCTACGACTTGTACATCATTTACTTTCCAACCTAACGGGTTGAGAAAACGGGCAATATCGCCCGAATTAGTATCGATAACCTGCCCGATGAGCAGTTCATCGCCTATTGCGATTATAGATACGTTCATTATTAATTGAAAATTAATTTTGCTTTTGTTTTGCCAACTTTCAACTTTATAGCGTTACTCGTGCGTAGGGGGTTGCATCGTAGTGGCAGAAGTCGTTGGCGAGATATTTGAAGTATCCGGCAATGGCTACCATAGCCGCATTGTCGGTAGTGAAAGAGCGTGGAGGGATGAATGCAGTCAAGCCGCGTTGCGCACAGAAATCGGCAATCGCTTGGCGAACGCCTGAGTTGGCGGAAACACCTCCGCCGATAGCCACGGTCTTTACTCCGGTAGCGTCGACCGCTTTGCGGAGCTTGTCGAGCAGAATGTCGATGATGGTGCGTTGGAGCGATGCGGCAAGGTCGGCTTTATGCTTCTCAATGAAGTCGGGGTCGAGTTTTACAGCATCGCGCAATGTGTAGAGAAACGATGTTTTCAGTCCGCTGAAACTATAGTCGAGGCCGGGAATATGTGGCTTTGCAAAACGGAATGCAGAGGGGTCGCCTTCGGCTGCAAGTCGGTCGATGTGCGGTCCTCCGGGATAGGGGAGCCCCATCACTTTGGCGCATTTGTCGAATGCTTCTCCCGCCGCATCGTCGATAGTCTGTCCGAGCACTTCCATGTCGTCGTAGTTGCGCACGAGGATAATCTGGGAATTTCCTCCGGAAATAAGCAGACACAAAAAAGGATATTCCGGTACGCGGTCTTCTTCTTTTTCTTGTATGAAGTGAGACAGGACATGTCCGTGGAGGTGGTTGACATCGACAATCGGAATACGCAGTCCGAGCGACAAGCCTTTTGCAAAAGATGTGCCTACAAGGAGCGAACCGAGCAGACCCGGTCCGCGGGTGAATGCTATGGCAGAAAGGTCGCTTTTGCCTATTCCGGCACGCTTTAAGGCTGTGTCGACAACCGGTACAATGTTTTGCTGGTGAGCACGCGAAGCGAGTTCCGGAACCACACCGCCATATTCCTCATGTACCTTTTGGCTTGCAATGACGTTTGATAATAAAATTCCGTCGCGGATTACCGCTGCCGATGTGTCGTCGCACGACGATTCGATACCAAGTATAGTGACACTCATGAGTTGTTTCTTAAATTTATCAGATTGCAAAGTTACAGCAACTCTCCGAAACGGAGAGTCTAAATCAAAGAAAAAATTTTCAGAATAGATATGATATACCGATTGTAAAAGTTCCGGTGTCGTATTTATTGACCCAACAGAATTTTCCTTCCAAAGATACTTTTAGAGTGGTTGTGGCATAATATTCGAGTCCGCCACCGATGTTAAGCCCGAATTTGCCGGAGCGAGTCGAAACGTCGTCGATGTCGTCGGAATAGGTGCTTGATGTGGTGTTCCAGCTTGTGTAGTTTAATCCGGTAAACGGATATATGTTAAGTCCGCGACTTATGGCAAACGGGAAATGAGCGTTGCCGTTGAAAGAAAATGCATCGGTGCCGGCATGCCGGAATATATAGTCTATTTCGGGGGCAAGGCGGAAATGCTCGCAGAATCGATATTGAAACACGATACCTCCTACGGCCGATTCATTGCGGGTATTGTAGCCGGTGCGCACTCCGAGAGATTTTTCTCCTGTTTGAGCCACGGCATCGGTTGGAATGGTCAATGCTACGGCAGATACTATGATGGCAAGAAGAGAATGTAGGCTTGAATTCATAACGTGATTACAGTTTGATTGAGATATTACAAATTTACTTCTTTTTTACGATAAATATTATCCTCGTATGATTTTTGCATGAAAAATGGGCAAAAGATTGTAACTTTGTAGTAGAATGGAAGATTATATAAAGGGACTGAATGACCAACAGCGCGATGCGGTGCTTTACACCGACGGTCCGTCGCTCGTGATAGCGGGTGCGGGGTCGGGAAAGACTCGCGTGCTTACATATAAAATAGTGCATTTGCTAAGTCATGGTTATGAGCCGTGGCGAATACTTGCATTGACGTTTACCAACAAGGCTGCGCGTG
The DNA here is from genome assembly GCA_045133615.1 of Muribaculaceae bacterium. Lineage (GTDB taxonomy): Bacteria > Bacteroidota > Bacteroidia > Bacteroidales > Muribaculaceae > M3. The sequence continues at coordinate 6,688 of JBGUUQ010000147.1, forward strand.
AGATGCGCGAGCGTATCGAGGGGCTTGTGGGGACATCGACAGCATCGAAGTTGTGGATGGGTACGTTTCACTCTATTTTTGCTCGGATATTACGCCAGCATGCCGACCGTATCGGATATAAGAGCAGTTTCACAATCTACGATGCCGCCGATTCAAAATCTTTGATAAAGACAATCATCAAGGATATGGATCTTGATGATAAGATTTATAAGCCTTCGGTTGTGGCAAGCGCGATTTCCACAGCGAAAAATGCGCTTATATCGCCGCGCGACTATGTGATGGCATCTGATATAATGGAGGCGGATCGCAGGGCGCGACGTCCTCGTCTTCATGAGATTTACAGTGCATATTGCAATCGTTGCTTTGTGGCGGGGGCGATGGATTTTGACGATTTGCTGTACTATACGAATGTATTGTTGCGCGACAATGTCGACATACTACATCACTATCAGGAGTATTTCCGCTACATTCTCGTCGATGAGTATCAGGATACGAATTTTGCCCAACATCTGATTGTTTCGCAATTATGTAATGGGAACAAAAATCTTTGTGTGGTGGGTGATGACGCTCAAAGTATCTATTCGTTCAGAGGTGCGAATATCCGCAATATTCTCAATCTGAAAAGCTCGTATCCGGAGTTATGCATATTTAAATTAGAGCAGAATTACAGGTCGACTCAGACTATTATAAATGCGGCAAATTCGCTTATCGATAAGAATACCGAGCAGATACGCAAACATATCTACTCTCACAACGATGTGGGGTCGCGTATTGAGGTGGTACAGTCGTATAGCGATTATGAGGAGAGCTTTCTTGTGGCAAACCGCTTGTCGCAGATAAAGATGCAATCCTGCGACAGCTATGAGGAGTTTGCCATACTTTATCGTACGAATGCGCAGTCGCGAATACTTGAAGAGTCGCTTCGCAAGCGAAATATCCCATATCGTATATATGGAGGGTTGTCGTTTTACCAACGCAAGGAAATCAAAGATGCGATTGCGTATTTCAGATTGTCAATCAACCCGAACGATGATGAGGCTCTGAAGCGTGTGATAAATTATCCGGCACGAGGTATCGGAGATACTACCATAAATAAGGTTTTGCGATGCGCCATCGACAACCGAGTGAGCGCATGGCAGGTAATCGATGATTTGCAGCAGTATAATCCCGGAGTCAATTCCGGTACGGCTAAGAAGTTGACAGCATTCCGCGATATGATAGCAGGCTTTATGCTTGCCAATGAGCAGGGTAAAGATGCCGAATCGGTAGCTAAAAAGATTATTTCCGAAACCGGTTTGCTAAGTTCGCTGATTACTGACAGCACACCGGAAAGCATATCAAAGCGAGAGAATCTTGAGGAACTCCTTAACGGTGTGAAAAATTTTGTGGAAGATCGCCAAGAGGAGGGCGTGGAAAATGTTTCGCTTGTAGACTTCATAAGTGAAGTGTCGCTTGCCACCGACCAAGACCAACAGGATACGTCGGAAGAACGTGTTACGCTAATGACGGTTCATGCGGCAAAGGGATTGGAGTTTGCAAATGTGTTTATTGTCGGAGTGGAGGAAAATCTGTTCCCGTCGGCAATGAGTTGCGAGTCGCTTGCCGAGATAGAGGAGGAGCGACGGTTGCTTTATGTGGCGATAACCCGTGCGAAAAAGTTCTGTATGATGAGCTATGCGTCTACGCGTTTCCGTAACGGACAGACACAGACTACCTCTCCGTCTCGATTCCTTAAAGATATAGATACGCAATATCTTGCCATAAGTGGCTGTAGCGATTTTGCCGAGCGAGAGACGATGACGAATCCTATCGATAATTATCGCCGGACGATGCGTACGATGACTTCTCCGCGTGCAGCACGTCAGATTTCGCCGACTCCACAACGCCGACCCGTTTTCATGCCGGAATCACCGAAATCAAAGTCGACTACAGAAGAGAATATTCACAGTATCGATGAATTGCGCGAAGGGATGCGCATAAAGCACTCACGATTCGGAATCGGTGAGATTGCCGTTATCGATCGAGGCGGTACGGACCCGCGAATTATTGTCGATTTTGACAATACAGGTCGCAAGACTTTGTTATTGAAATTTGCCAAGTTCAACATTATCTCATAATTTTCTTATGAAACAAAACGAAATACCGACACCATATTATATAGTTTATGAAACTCGTTTGCGTCGAAATCTGGAACTTATCGATAGGGTTAAACGCGAAGCGGGGGTCGATATAATTATGGCATTCAAAGCCAATGCGCTATGGCGCACGTTCCCGATAATACGCGAGTATTGTCGTAATTCCACGGCAAGCTCGCTCAATGAGATGCGTCTTGGAAATGAGGAACTTGGCGGAGAGGTGCATTCATATTGTCCGGCATATACTCCGGCGACAATCATGGAGTATCTCGGCGGAAGCACGCACTTGACGTTTAATTCCGTGAGCCAGTGGGAGCGATTTCGTAAGAACTTGGAAGATTTTAATGCGACAGAAGGAAATCATCATGTGTCGGCAGGGTTGAGAGTGAATCCGCTTTGTTCGGTGATAGAGACCGATATTTACAACCCTTGTATTCCCGGCTCGCGTTTCGGTGTTACCGCCGAGCAACTTGGAGGCAACTTGCCCGAAGGCATAGAGGGGTTGCATTTTCATGCTTTGTGTGAGTCGACATCCTACGACCTTGAAAAGGTGTTGACGGCTTTTGAAGAGCAATTCGGCTCGCTTTTGCCTGCTGTGAAATGGGTGAATATGGGTGGCGGACATCTGATGACTCGCGAGGGATATGATGTGGAGCATCTGATTGGTCTTCTGCGCGGATTTAAGTCGCGTTATCCGTGGCTCAATGTCATCATGGAACCCGGTAGTGCATTTACATGGCGAACGGGAGATCTTATCACGTCGGTGGTCGATGTGGTGGAAAATCAAGGTGTGAAAACGGCTATTATCGATGCTTCGTTTGCTTGTCATATGCCTGACTGCCTTGAAATGCCGTATCAACCGGCAATTACGGAGAGTATTGCGCTCGATGCAACAAAACCGACTTACCGCCTGGGTGGAAACTCTTGCCTGAGCGGTGACTTCGTGGGTGATTGGAGCTTCGAACGCGAATTGCAGATCGGTGACCGCCTCACTCTTGAGGATATGAATCATTATACGACGGTAAAGACAAATATGTTCAACGGTATTCAGCATCCGTCGATAGTGCTTTGCAGAGCCGACGGGGAGTGTGAGTACTTGCGCCGATATGATTACAGCGATTATAAGACGAGAATGAGTTAACCACATAAATTCATAATGGATATGCCACGCTATTCTGTCATAATACCGGTATATAACCGTATCGATGAGGTCGATGATTTGCTTGCAAGTCTTGTCGAGCAGTCGGAAAAGGATTTTGAGGTAATAATTGTGGAGGATGGTTCTTCTGCTCCATGCCATGAGGTGGTGAATAGTTATGCCTCGAAGATTGATATAAAATATTTTTTCAAGGAGAATGAAGGTCGTTCGATAGCTCGCAATTACGGACTCGAACGTGCTTCGGGTGATTATTTCATATTCTTTGATTCGGATTGTGTGATTCCATCCGATTATTTTGAGAAATTGTCGAAGGCGCTCGATGCCAATCCGCTTGATTGTTTCGGCGGACCGGATGCCGCTCACGAATCATTTTCGGATACTCAGAAAGCAATTAATTATTCGATGACATCGTTTCTGACGACGGGCGGAATCAGAGGAGGCAAGGTGCAGCTCGAAAAGTTTACCCCACGAACATTCAACATGGGCTATTCGCGTCGTGTGTGGGAGCGTGTGGGCGGTTTTCGAGAGATGTTTTCGGAGGATATAGATATGAGTACGCGTATCCGCAATGCCGGATTTTCGATAGGACTTATCAGAGATACGTTTGTGTATCATAAACGTCGCTTCAATATGCGTTTGTTTGCTCGTCAGGTCTATGTGTTCGGAATGTCGCGAGTGACTCTGTATCTTTTATATCCCGACAGTCTGAAACTTGTGCACTTACTTCCGGCGATGGCTGTGATAGGTTCGTGTGCGTTGGTGTTGCTTGCTATATTTGCGGCATGGTGGTTTATATTGCCTTTGGCTGCATATTTGCTCGCGATATTTGTGATGGCATGGATTTCGACCAAACGACTTTCGATAGCTTTGAAGGTCGTACCGGCAAGCATATTGCAACTCGGCGGATACGGATGCGGATTTATAAAGGCGTTTTTCTTGAAAATAATATTGCGAAAAGGGCGAAATATAGAAGAGGAGATAGCCATACGCAAAGGAAAGTGATGATGATGGTAGAAGACAAAACGATATATTCCCGGCGTATTGCCGACCTTGAGGATAGCGACAAACCGCGTGAAAAGGCTTTGCAACACGGCATCCAGTCATTGTCTAATGCCGAATTGATTGCATTGCTGCTTGGAAGCGGTGTGCCGGGAAAATCGGTCATAGAGTTGGCTCGCGAAATATTGCAATTCAACGGAAACAAGGTGGGCAATCTTGGACGATTGTCGGTTTCCGATTTGGTGAAAAATCATAAGGGAGTCGGTCCGGCAAAAGCTATTACGCTCATTGCTGCGATAGAACTGAGTGAGCGTATAAAGGCCGATGGCGAGTCGAACGATCCGATTATCCGCGACAGCCGTTCGGTCTACAATCTGATGCCTCCGGGACTTAGTAGGTTAAACCATGAGGAGTTTTGGATTGTTTTACTCTCGCGTCGCAACAAGGTAATCAAAAAGAAAAATATCAGTGTCGGTGGTACGTCGGCAACGGTAGTCGATGTGAAACTTATTATGAAAGAGGCTGTCGACCAACTTGCATCGGGATTGATACTTGTGCACAATCATCCGTCGGGAAATCCTAATCCGAGTCAGGAGGATGATAAATTGACGATGCGCATCCGCGAGGCGGCACGACTATTCGACATCTCATTGCTTGACCATCTTATTATTGCCGACCAAAGCTATTTCTCGTATGCCGATGAGGGGCGCTTATAAAAACTATTGATTGTATAAAAATAATATTACTATGGCAAAAATCGCAAAAAATCTGATTGAACTTATCGGAAATACTCCGTTGTTGGAGCTTTCCAATTATGATAAATCGCAAAATCTCAATGCCCGAATTGTGGCTAAAGTGGAGTATTTCAATCCGGCAGGAAGCGTAAAAGATCGTGCGGCTCTCGCTATGATAGAGGATGCCGAGCAGCGCGGATTGTTGAAGTCGGGCGGTACGATAATCGAGCCGACAAGCGGAAATACAGGAGTAGGACTTGCGTTTGTGGCTTCAATACGCGGTTACAAACTCATTCTTACGATGCCAGATACGATGAGCGTAGAGCGTCGCAATTTGCTTCGTGCACGAGGAGCGGAAATAGTCCTTACACCCGGTGCCGAGGGTATGGCAGGTGCGATATCAAAAGCGGAAGAACTTCGTGCCAGTATCCCCGGCGCTATAATCCTTCAGCAGTTTGAAAATCCGGCGAATCCGGCAATCCATGTGGCGACAACCGGTCCCGAAATATGGCGCGATACTGATGGCAAGGTCGATATATTTGTGGCAGGAGTCGGCACTGGAGGTACAGTGAGCGGTGTCGGTAAATATCTTAAAAGCCAGAACCCGAATGTGAAGATTGTAGCCGTAGAACCGGCATCGTCGCCGGTATTGTCGGGGGGCAAAGCTGCTCCGCACATGATTCAGGGGATAGGAGCCAATTTCGTCCCCGCCACATATAATGCCGAAGTGGTGGATGAAGTGATTCAAGTGCCGAATGATGCGGCAATTCTTACCGGTCGACTTCTGTCGCAGACTGAAGGACTTCTTGTCGGCATATCATCCGGAGCCGCTGTGTGGGCTGCAACAGAGCTTGCACGTAGGGCAGAAAATGCAGGCAAAACCATCGTTACGCTTCTTCCCGATACCGGTGAACGTTATCTCTCAACCGCCCTCTTCAATACCGAATGTTATCCGCTGTAATAGTCGGATGCCAAGAAAATAACAGCCGCCGCAGATGGAGTGTCTGTGGCGGCTGTCTGTTTGTTGTGATGCGAATGTTTAGCGTTGTGCGAGTTGTTGTGCGGTGGCAAGTTGCTGGTATGCGTAAACGCCGGCTTGAGAAAGCTCAACAACTTGATAGTCGCCTTCGGGGGTGATCATCTTTACGTGAGTGTCGTCGATGAATGTCATGAATTTGTGAGACTCTCCGTTGAGATTGATGCTCCAAGAGTTGTCTTCTTCTTCGAAATCGAGGCGAACTACGCTCTTGTCGTTTTCGCTTGTGATGGTGTAGCCTTTGCCATCGCATTCCACGAGATAACGACCGTCTTGACCGTCGATTACTTTAGTGCCACGAGCTACGGGATTGTTTCCGCTCCAAAATTCGATGCTGTTGAGTACGAGTACGTCGGCAAGAACCGATACTTCATAAACGGGAAGAATCCAGAAAGCAAAGAATACGAGTTCGTTGACGAATTTGCTGCCAACTTGTTTGTTCCATGCCAAGAGTTTGTTGGACAGTGCAAAACTACCGATACATGACGATGATAGGAGAGAGCCTGCCAATGCGAGCACTACTGCTACGGTGAAATACTTTTTCTTCATAATAATAAGAAATATTGATTAGTGATTAAAAAAATTTTTTCTGTTTTTATAATGTTTGAACGGGGGATAATGTTTATAGTGGGACTTGTCTTTTACATTGATTGTAGAAGTCGAATACCTTTTTTACGTAGGCGGTGGTCTGTCGTCCTCGGAAGTATCCGTATTTACAAACGGAGTCGTTGTAATATTCCGGTTTTGATTTCAGCAAAATGGTTTCTGCCACGTTATCGTCCCATAGTTGCGGATTTTTGCCATATTTTTGCGCCAAAGCTATGGCGTCATACACATGGGCTATTCCGGAATTGTAGGCTGCAACAATAAATTTTTTTCGCTCTTCGGGGTCTTTGACTCGCGAAGAAAGCGATTTGTCCAAATCGCGGATGATGCGGGTGGCTGCTTTTATGTTTTCTTCCGGATTGGCTATTTGTTCGAGCGGGAGATTGTAGGCTCGTGCGGTGCCCGGCATTATCTGCATTATGCCACGTGCGCCTGCCCACGAAACGACTGTTGTGTCAAACTGGCTTTCGGCATAGCCTTGCGATGCGAGCAGTCGCCAGTCCCAACCGATTTCGTTGGCGTATTTCTTAAACAGATTGTCGTAAGGTGATATACGTCCTTTTGAAAAATCTATTTTGAATTGAGAGCGTCCGTTTTTGCTAAGTTCGAAATATCGCTTAAGCAATTGCGCTTGGGTACGCTTCGGGGCTTCTTGCGACAGCCATTTGTCGATTGAGTCGGCAAGCCATGGGGTGGATGGGTTGACGCCCCATGCCGACCGCTGCGGAAAACTGACTTCGAGTGTAATGTCGAGGTCGTTATAGTAGGTCTTGTTCAGTCGTGCTATGTCGCTGTCTACAATGGTCAGCGGGATGGTTCCCTCCGACACCATTGCAATCAAATCTTCGGTGATGAGAGTGTCGCGGTCGATGGGGTGTATGATTATCCCTCCTCCGAGTTCGTCGTTGAGGTTATTGAGGCGGTATTGGTATTTGGAATCTTTTTCCACATACACTTCTCTACCCACAAGTTGAGTCACATCTGAAATACGCTCTCCGTTGGCCGACTTTGGCTGCACGAGAACCTGACGGGTGATGTTTTCGTATCCGCAAGGCAGCACTCGTTCTCTATATTCGGCAGTGATGGGAATTTCGTAGGCTATGAGGTCGATGACTCCGGAGTCGAGCATTTCAATCATCGAAGCCATGTTGTTGGCGACGATGAGGTCGACGGCGAATCCTTTGTCGGCTGCGAGTCGGGTGATGAGGTCGTAGTCATAACCCATCTGCTCCTGACGATAGATGAAGTAGGATTGCGGGCTGTAGAGCGTTCCTACTCGTAATGTGTCGGGAAATAGATGCAAAGTGTCGCTCGAAGTTGTGTCGGCGTCATTCCGCCCTCCACAACTTGCAACAATTATCATAGCCACGATAAAAATGGCGCATGCAGAGAGTATTCGTCTCATGCCTTAATGACATGGATTTTAGTACTCGAAAGTACCTTTCTCAGAGATAATAGTGAGGTGGTTGGCAGGAGCATCTTCCACTCGACCTACGATTTGCGCTTCGATTCCCATCGATTGGGCAATTTCGATGATGCGGGGAGCGTCGGAAGGAGCAACGTAGATTTCCATGCGATGACCCATGTTGAACACTTTGTACATTTCTGCCCAATCTGTACCGCTTTCGCGCTGTATCATTTCGAATAGCGGAGGGATAGGGAAGAGGTTGTCTTTGATTACATGTTTGTCGGTGACAAAGTGCAGAATTTTGGTTTGTGCTCCGCCTGAACAGTGTACCATGCCGTGGATGCGCGGACGCATTTCGTCGAGTATCTTTTTGATTACCGGCGCGTATGTGCGTGTCGGCGAAAGGACGAGGCGACCTGCATTGAGTGGTGCGCCGGCAACATCGTCGGTGAGCTTCATTGAGCCAGAATATACGAGTTCGGCCGGTACGGCGGCATCGAAACTTTCGGGGTATTTTTCTGCGAGATATTTGGCAAATACATCGTGGCGTGCGGATGTCAGTCCGTTACTTCCCATACCGCCATTGTATTCTGTTTCGTATGCTGCTTTTCCATAAGATGCAAGGCCGACAATTACATCACCTCCGGAGATATTGGCATTGTTGATGACATCGGAGCGTTTCATTCGTGCAGTCACGGTGCTGTCTACAATGATTGTGCGGACGAGGTCGCCCACATCGGCTGTTTCTCCTCCGGTGCTGTAAATGGATACTCCCATTTCGCGAAGCTCGGAAAGCAATTCTTCAGTGCCGTTGATGATAGCGGCAATCACTTCTCCGGGAATGAGGAGCTTGTTGCGACCGATTGTGGATGACAGCAATATATTGTCGGTGGCTCCCACGCACAGGAGGTCGTCGATATTCATGATGAGCGAGTCTTGTGCGATGCCTTTCCATACGCTGATGTCGCCGGTTTCGCGCCAATACATGTAAGCAAGCGATGATTTTGTGCCGGCACCGTCGGCGTGCATGATGTTGCAATATTCAGGGTCACCGCCGAGAATGTCGGGAATGATTTTGCAGAATGCTTTGGGGTAAAGACCTTTGTCTACGTTCTTGATGGCGTTGTGAACATCTTCTTTTGATGCCGATACGCCGCGCATGTTATATCGTTGATCGCTCATAATCGAATTTCTTAATAATATTGATGCAAAGATAGCAAATTATGCAGTTATTAGCAACCGAAGAGGTGTAGAATTAACATGTAGCACAGCATTGCGGGAGTGACGAGGAGAAGAGAGTCGATGCGGTCGAGCATTCCTCCGTGCCCCGGCATCATTTTGCCGGAATCCTTGATGTCGAGCGTGCGCTTGATAAGCGATTCGATGAGGTCGCCCCATGTGGAAAACGCAGTGACTACGATTGCCAAACCTATCATTTCATATATACTCAATTCGGGATAGTATTGTGCGAAAGCATATTTGAAAATGAATGCCGAGCCTATGGTAAAAGCCAAACCGCCGAAAAATCCCTCCCACGACTTCTTTGGGGAGATGCGCGGGAACAGACGATGGCGTCCGATCGAACATCCTACCAGATAGGCTCCGGTGTCGTTAAGCCAAATCATTATAAACATTGCTAAAAGCAGCTGTGGAGACGCATAGTCGAAGTATAGCAAACTCATCAGACCGAATGGTAGAGCTACGTATATCTGCCCCATTACGGAGTACGCAAAATTGTTGAGCGGGGAGGCTTCGCGAGTGTAGAGCTGAAGCGTGAAGCGGATGAGCATATATATCAGATATGGCAATGCATAAGCGATAATGGGAACCGCACATGGAAAATTCTGACGTCCGGCAGCGAAAAATCCTGTAATCATCAGTATGGCACCGATAATGTCGGCGTAAAGGGTGATGCGACGTTCTCCTATCGCAGCGTTGGTGAGTTTGTAAAACTCGATAAGTCCGAGAATGGGGAGAAGCAGACACATGCCCAAAAATACCCACTGATTGCTCGTGAGTGCGAGTACTATCAAGGCTACATATATTGCACCTGTGCCGGCGCGTAAAAATAGATTTTTCACTGCTGTGATGCTTTTAATGGTTTTTGGTGAGACAAATATACATTAAAAAAACGGGTTATCCTAAGAGTGGAAGTTTAATCTTAGTTTTGATTTTATAAATAGATAGATTTCGGATAGTGCAAGAGCTATGACGAACACCAACAAGGTGTCGAAAAAGTTGAAGGGGAATGGGAAGAAATTGGAGATCAGTATCCAAATGATTAATACGTGTATAAGGTAGATGTTGAGAGAATGTCGCCGACCTATGTTGTTAATCCATTGGCATCGACCTAACCATTCGCAATTCAGGAACAATAGGAATATGGCTATTGACAGTGGTATTGTAGTGATTACAATATCGCCGTAATCCATAATATATTTTCTCAGATATCCGAGACACTCCCAATAGGAGAGTCCTAAAAGAATCGCGATTGCAATAAGTATCTTGTAAGGAGAGAATGTAAGCCGATGTTGATAACGGCGAATAAGCATACCTAAGGCGACGCATGGGAGTCCGATTGTAATGACGTTGCGGTTGTAGAACCCATTAAACTTTGCGCTTTCGGAGAACAGATGAACGTATGTGCCGAAACATAGATTGAGGATTATGCCGATAGGAATAATCAGGTATAGGAGTTTGATTTGTCGGATTTTGGTAAGTCCCCATATTATCAGCAGCACTTCCAAATAGCATCCCAGATACCATAAGGCATAGCAAAAAGTGTCGCCATAGAGAATAAGACGAATCCAACTTTTGGGCAATGTGAATAGACTGAAATTGTCGATCAGAAAAGCATGTATAAGCCAATAGGTGGCATAGATGATGTTTATTCCGATGATGATTTTTATCATCTTCACGATTGCTCGTTTGATTTTGCCGGTGCTTACTCCCCCCGAAGAATCGAGCATGAAGTAGCCTGAAATCATGAAGAATATGGGGACGACTACGCGGTAGAAGGGGAGGATATAAATTTTGTAATCGGTGATTACATGTATCTGAATGACAACGAATGCGCAAAAGGCTTTCAATGCCATCAATGATGGCAGTTCATATCCGCCGGGATAAGCCAAACCGGTGTTATTTTGATGCGATAATGCTGTCATTCCGACGATATAGGTTGATAACTTTTGTCTTATGAGTTAATTTGTAGTCGCGGAGCATTGCTGATATGCATGAATCGCTTTTCTCCGATGGAATGGCAATCCATAGTGGACGTTGAGTTGCCATATAACGGCCTATTTCATTTTCTACGAGGGTGTCGACTTGTGAAATTTCGTCGTGCATGTAAGAATATTTCATAGCCGGCAATGCATTCATGCCGATGAACAGGTCGTTTTGAACCAATTTGAGATTATATGCAAATATGCTGTCGCGCTCGTTTTGCGGAATTTTTGCCGATATTTGGTAATATGGGTGTATATCGGGTTTGATATTGGAAAACAGGACGTTGTGCTGCGCTATAATGTTGCTGTTATGACAGATTCGGTCGAGATATTCGGGATTGGCAAACAGGCAGACTATAAATATCACGGCAACTATGCGCTTCAATCCGAAGCATGCGGCTTGCGCAAGCAGAAAAAACGGAATTGTCAGTACATAATAGTGGTAAAAACCACTTCCGTGGATGAATGCCACAATGGTGACGGCAGCAGCAGGCAGAATGATGAATGACAGATACGAACGATGGCGAACATCGTATATTACGATTGCCGGCATTGCAATAAAACATGGGAGCAGTAATGTGATATTGCGCAATATGGGGGAGGCTACGATTGTGGGCCACACTTCGGCATATTTGAGGTTGTAAGCAAGTGTGCAGTACAACATATCATCGAGTGCATTGTTGATACCGAAATATATTAGCATCGGAGCCAGAGCTGTAGCTGTGCCGGCGATAAAGACGAGAGCATTAGTGCCGAGTGCGCGATATAGTTTGTTAAAGATGAGGAATAAGGAGATGCCTATTATAATTCCTACGAAGACGGCGGTATTGTTGAGACGAATGAGGCTGACTATTCCGAAACAAATGCCATAGACAAATGTATAGGATAGAGGGTGACGGAAGTACGGCTCCTGCATCCACTTTAGTGAAAGGTAGAGCGGAAGGAGAATGAAGCATAAGCTCCAATCTTCGGTAAGGTTACCGCCTTCAAACAATAGTGTCGTCAATAATATGGTTGAAATTGAGGCAAATAGTTTTAGCCATAAGGTAGAGGTAAATAGTGATACTATCCGGTATAGCAACTCTATGGCTATTGCAATATTAATGACTTGCAGAATAAATATTCCCCAACGATGTGGCGAAATGCAGATGCCGAGCATCTCTATCAAATAGAGGTAGGGTCCTTTGTTGTCGAACAGGTCGACATAGACTATTCCCCCGTTGTGCCAACATTGCCCCATGAGGCGATACATCACGCTATCAGAGCCGATGAAGTCGGATAGCGGTGAGGTGTTGATTGCTGTCAATAGAAGCAATATTGTGGCGAAGATGAGCCACAAACCGTATCGAATGATTTTGTTTCGCATTGCGATGAAAGGAATGACGCAACAAAGTTACGCATCTTTTCGGCAATAAACAAAAAGCCGGAATGATAAGGTCATTCCGGCTTCCGAAATATTACGGTTGGTCAATGATTACTTGTTGACTTGGAATTTGTTGATTCCATCGCGGAGGAATGCAACTACTTGGTGTGCAGCAGCGATTCCGGCATTGATGTTGGCTTCGGCAGTCTGAGCACCCATCTTCTTGGGGGTGAAGAATACGCGGTCGCCAAACTTGGCTTTGAGTTCGTCGGCCGATTCGGGCTTTACATCTGCCACATACTTGATGTCGGCGCGTTCTTCGAGAGCTTTTGCAAGTCCTTCTTCATCGATTACTTCCTTACGGGCAGTGTTGATGAGAACGCCATTTTTCGGCAATCGCATGATGAGGTCGTAGTTTACCGATTTCTTAGTCTCAGCGGTTGCGGGAATGTGAAGCGACACGTATTGATTTTGGCTGTAAAGTTCTTCAACAGAGTGAACGGGAGTAACGCCGGCAGCTGAGATGGCTTCATCGGGGCAATAGGGGTCGAGAGCGGAAACTTCCATCTCAAATCCTTTGGCGATGCGTGCAACGTTGCGTCCAACTTGTCCGAAGGCGTGAATACCGAGCTTTTTGCCTTTGAGTTCAGTCCCGGATGTACCGTTATACATATTGCGGATAGCCATTACGGTCATACCGAAAACGAGTTCGGCAACGGCGTTGGAGTTTTGTCCGGGGGTGTTTTCGACACACACATTGTGAGCGGTGGCGGCTGCGAGATCTACGTTGTCGTATCCGGCTCCGGCACGAACCACAACTTTCAAGTTTTTGGCAGCATCAAGCACTTCGTTGTCGACGATGTCGGAGCGGATGATAAGACCATCTGCATCGGCAACAGCATCAAGAAGTTCTTGCTTGCTTGAGTATTTTTCGAGAATGGCAAACTCGTAGCCGGCGTTCTCAATTACTTCGCGAATACCATCGACAGCTACTGCTGCAAACGGTTTTTCGGTAGCTACTAATACTTTCATATAATGGTTTATTAGTGTTTAGCTTCAAATTCTTTCATGCAAGCCACGAGAGCATCTACGCTTTCCATGGGGAGCGCATTGTAGAGAGATGCACGGAAACCACCGACAGAACGGTGTCCCTTGATACCTACCATGCCTTGAGATGCAGCAAATTCGCTGAATTCTTTTTCGAGTTCGGCATATTCGGGCTTCATAACGAAGCAAACGTTCATGATAGAGCGGTCTTCAGCTGCGGCAGTGCCGACAAACATCTTGCTTGAATCGATAGCGTCGTAGAGTTTGGCAGCTTTTGCGATGTCGATTTTTTCGATTTCGCGGATACCGCCGAGGCTCTTGTAATATTTGAGAGTCTGAAGTGCAGAGTAGATGGGAAGTACGGGGGGAGTGTTGAACATCGAGCCTTTCTTCACGTGTGTGCGATAGTCGAGCATTGTAGGAATGGCACGATCTACCTTTCCAAGAGCGTCTTCTTTAACGATAACGATGGTGACACCTGCGGGGGCGAGATTCTTCTGCGCACCGGCATAGATGGCATCGTATTTTGATACGTCGATGGGGCGAGAGAAAATGTCGCTCGACATGTCGGCCACCAAGGGTACGGGAGAATCGATGTCTTTGCGTACTTCAGTACCGTAGATGGTGTTATTGGTTGTGAAGTGGAAATAGTCGGCATCGGTCGGAATAACGAAATCCTTGGGGATGAATGAGAAGTTGGCATCCTTAGATGATGCAACTACATCTACTTCACCAAACAATTTGGCTTCTTTGATGGCGTTAACAGCCCAAGTGCCGGTTTCGAGATAAGCGGCTTTCTTCTTGAGAAGGTTGAATGGCACCATGCAGAATTGCATACTTGCACCCCCACCGAGGAATAGTACTTGGTAACCTTCGGGAACTTCGAGTAATTCCTTAACCAAAGCGGCTGCTTCGTCGATTACAGCTTGGAATTCTTTGCTACGGTGAGATACCTCAAGAATCGACAATCCGGTTCCGGCAAAGTCGAGAACTGCCTCAGCGGTATTCTTAATCGTGTAGGGACTAAGAATAGAGGGGCCTGCATAGAAGTTGTGCTTCTTCATATCACTTTTTTTATTGATGTTATGATTTTAGGCTGCAAATTTAGTAAAATTCTGCATTATTCACCACCAAAATGAAAGAAAAAAGCGCGAATTAATGGAAATTTTTCTTTTGAAAGCGGAAAGTTGAAAATTGAAAGTAACGGCAAGTTTGTCATTCGGCAGTGAGTGCACGGATGTTGTCGAGCGAGATGTTGCCGGTCATTGCGATGATTGATATTTCGTTTCTCTCTTCAACAACCATTAATACGTAGGTGATTTTTTCTCCTTCCTGTTTTCCGTAGATAGTGACGTTTTCATTGTCTTCTTTGATTTTGGTGAGAATTTCGAGACCAGGGTATTGACGGAATTGTTTTATTTTCTGTGTGGCGTTGGCGCGTGCCTCTTTCCCTTCAATGTTGATAATGTAGATGGATGTCAGTTGGTGGGCTATAGAAGCTATGCGTTTGTCGCCAAGCATTGACGGGCTTATCGACGATAACATTGCTTTGGATATATAGACAGAGGTAACGCCTTTCATGTCAGCAATCTCATCGATTATTTCGCTTTGGGCAGTGGCTGATGCTGTCCCGATAAAGAGAGTAAGCATCAATAAGATATATCTAATTGTTTTCATTGCGTATTGTTTTTGTTAAACTGGTTTTGATCATGCTGTTGACTTGCTCGATCTGCATATCTGCATCATCGATGCCTTTGTTGGCTTTATTTAGTTTCTGAGACAACAACATCAGTGCTTGTTCGGTCTCGGCACATGCGATATTTTGGTCGGTACATTCGTATCGATTCATAGAGGAGTCCTCCGGAATCAGGGTGATGCCAATACCAAATAATATGGCTATGCTTGCCGCGATGCCGATAATCCAATTCCGAGAACGTCGTTTTGCTATCGATTGAACAATCTTCTCTCCGGAATCAAGACGGTCGATTAATGATGATAACTCTTCTTCTAACTCCGGAGGAACGGGTTGCTCCGAATGTAGGGCAAGAAATATGTCGCGGTCGGCTTTATGACAATCGGGTATATCGTCGACCGATTTGAAATAGTCGGCGAGTTGCTGCTCTTGTTCTTGAGTGGTATTGCCATCGTAGTAGAGCTTAAGCAATCGATCGATGTCTATGCGGGTGTTCATATCTGTTGGTTTGTGAAAAGTTCTTTTAATCGTTGGCGTGCTCGAGACAATACAGAGCGGGCATTGACTTCGGTGAGTCCTGTGATTTGTGCAATTTCTTCCATGGAGCACTCTCCGTGGCATCGAAGTCGCAGCACTTGGCGTTGGCGTTCGGGAAGCGATGCTATCAGAGTGTTTACGGTGGAAAGAGTGTCGCTCGACTCGACTTTGCGAGAGGCGTAGTTGTCATCGGACAAACGGATTTCGGTATCGCCTATTTCAACGGAAATGTGACGGCAGCGAGTGAAGTCGATGGCGAGTCGTCGAGCAATGGTGGTACAGTAGGCTTGCATATTGTCGACGGAGTCGAGTTCATCACGTTTTGTCCACAAGCGAGTCACAGCATCTTGCACAATGTCTTTGGCATCGTCGTCATTGCCGGCTACGGCTCTTGCCACGACAAACATGTGCCGATAGTGAGGCATGACTATCTTTTTGAAACTCGCTGCGTCCATTAACGACGACTTAGAAATGGAAATTTGGATTGCTCAAGATGGAGATATCGCCGTCGACTTTCACCACATTACACTCTTTTTTGTCATTATTGATGTTGATGACGAGTATTTCAGCTTTGTCTCCTGACGGGAGGATGTACACTCGATTGTTTTCATCTTCATCGTTGTTTTTGACGGAGATGGTTTCTTCAGTAACGGTGATTTCTTTTGCCGCTTCAGAGATGGAGGCAATTACGTTGTCGGAAGCCGGATTGATTGCCAAGACTTTTACTGAGTTGACTTTTGCCTCTTGAAGTTCAGGAACCGATTCTCCGGATATGATCATTGCTGATTGTCCCGAAATGGTTTCGCACTTGGAGAAAAACTCTTCGAATGTGAGAGCGTTTATCGAAAATGCTGCTGTCGCGAGCATTGCGATTGATAGGATGAATTTTTTCATTGTAATTATTATTAGTCGTTTATCTGCAAGACGAACGAAAATATGAAATGTGGCAATAAAAGATGAAATTTTTTATTTTTCTTTATATTTTGGCTTAGGATTTCCAACGATGGTCGTTCAGTTCGCGCATTTTGTTTTCGGCCGGATTCTCGCCCGGTTGCCAAAGGGATGGGTGGTTCAACTCTTCGGGCATGAACTGCTGGCGGACAAAATTGCCGGGGTAGGAGTGGGCATATTTATAGCCTTCGGCATATCCGAGATCTTTCATCAGTTTGGTCGGTGCGTTGCGCAGATGTAGCGGTACGGGTAGATTTCCGGTCTGTTCGACAAGTTCGAGAGCCGCGTTTATGGCGGCGTAGGCTGAATTGCTTTTTGGGGATGTGGCAAGATAGATTGTACATTCCGCTAACGGGATGCGCCCCTCCGGCCATCCGATTTTGTGGATGGTATCGAAAGTGGCGTTGGCAAGCAGTAGGGCATTGGGATTTGCCAATCCAATATCCTCAGAAGCGAGGATTACCAATCGGCGTGCGATAAATTCCGGGTCCTCTCCTCCAGCAATCATTCGGGCAAGCCAATACACAGCGGCATCAGGGTCACTTCCGCGTACACTTTTGATAAATGCAGAGATAATATCATAGTGCATTTCTCCATTTTTGTCGTAGGCGGCAGGATTTTCTTGAAGACGCTCGGTGACAAGAGTGTCGTTGATTATCATCTGTTCGCCGTGACCGGTGGATTGCTCAAGCAGGTCGAGAATGTTGAGCAGCTTGCGGGCGTCGCCGCCTGAAAAACGAAACAAGGCATCAGTACTTTCGATTGTTATATTGCGGTTGCGCAATATTTCGTCGGTGGACAATGCACGTTCGAGCAGTCTCTGTAAGTCTTCTTTTTCGAGAGGCTTAAGTACATATACTTGGGCGCGTGAGAGGAGGGGACGAATCACTTCAAACGATGGATTCTCGGTTGTGGCTCCAATCAGGGTGACAATGCCGCTTTCTACGGCTCCGAGCAAACTGTCTTGCTGGGATTTGTTGAACCGATGGATTTCATCGATGAAAAGAATCGGTCGTCCGCTGCTGAACATGCTTGACGAATCAAGGCGGCATCGGTCGAGAACCTCGCGCACTTCTTTTACTCCCGAATGGACTGCACTGAGAGTGTAGAACGGAACCTTTATGGTGTTGGAGATGATACGGGCAAGTGTGGTTTTGCCAACTCCGGGAGGTCCCCACAGAATGAATGAGGATATATGCCCCGAATCAATCATGCGACGCAGTATGCAATCGGGGCCCACAAGATGTGTCTGACCTATATATTCGTCCAACGATTTTGGACGCAAACGTTCGGCAAGAGGAGCTTGCATATATATTATATATGTGTAAATCGGATTATTATGTTACGCAAAATTACCTATTAAAGCCCTTTTGAGGTTATTGAGAGGTGTTAATAAGTTATAATATGTAGAAAAATCATAGGTTTGGTATCGCTTTTTTGTCTAACTTTACATTCGCAATGTAATAGTGGCGTGGCATTAATGCCGAGAGACGGCGTTGGCGGCGAACTATTGGTGTGTAATCGTGTTAAAATATAAGTACATTAATCAATTAAGCAATGAGTGAACAAAAGACAACACGGACTCCGCAAATGGCACGAAACATCTTCGGCATTATCATGATTATTATATATGTCGGGATGGGTGTTCTGTTACTTTGCAATTATTTTTCATGGATGGGCGAAGACTGGTCATGGCTCAAATGGACCGGAGGAGTGCTCTTCATCGTATATGGCGTGTGGCGAGGCTACAGGCAGTTTAAAGGAATAGACAAAAACATTGCAGACACAGATGAATAAAATGAAATATGCTTTGCATTCGTTGGGAGTCGCTTTTGCATTGGCCGGAGCGATGGTAATGTCGTCGTGCGGAAAAACACCGACAAATACCAGTACATCCGGAATTGCAACAATCGTTTGCGACGATAGTTTTGAAAATATCTTGAATCAGGAAATCGATGTTTTTGAATATATCTATCCCAAAGCAAGCATAATTCCATATTATGTCCCAGAAAAAGCGGCAATCGACTCGCTGTTGACTCAATCGACAAAGACGATTATCGTGACTCGCGAATTGACTGAGCAGGAGAAAAATTATCTTAAGAATCGCAAACTCAATGTGAAACAACGCCGCATAGCGGTGGATGCAATTGCTCTTATCGTGAATAAGGATAACCCGATAGAAATACTAATGGAATCGGAAATCGGAGAAATCCTTACGGGAGAGCTTGCTTGCTGGAACGATATCGAACCGAGTAAATTGGACTCGATAAAGGTTGTGTTTGACCATCAAAATTCAAGCACGGTGCAATATATGCGCGAGAATTTAATGGCCGGCAAGCCTTTCGGTAAAAATGTGTTCGCCCAAGGTTCAAATGCCGGAGTTTTTGAGGCTGTTCAGGGAAATAAGAACGCAATCGGAATAATCGGTGTGAGTTGGGTCAGCGCAGATATGCGTACCGCTGAAATGTCGAGAGAGGAGCGAGTGAAAGCTCTCGGTCGAAATGACACCACGACCACCTCGTTTAATGCGGATGTGAAAGTGCTGAAAGTACGTCCTGATGACAGTATCATCGCTCATCAACCATATCAGGCATATATCTACGACGGCAGCTATCCGCTGTATCGTTCGATATATATGATTACAACTGCGGCCAATGGTAGCATTGCACATGGATTTTATTCATTCGTCACCGGCTTTAACGGCCAGAAAATCATCCAAACTACCGGTATATTGCCGGCATCGGTGCAACCCCGCATGGTGCAATTAAATTAAGGAAAATCAGTAATTAATGAAATAATTAAACCAAGACATGAAATCTAAATTTTTGTTTGCTTCGCTTCTTGCGAGCGCGTTGACAATGTCGGCGCAAGGATACAAGGACGGCGTGGAATATTACAAGGCCGATCAATTTGCTGATGCAAAAATCCTCCTCGAACGCAATCTTCACGATGCTTCGACCGATAAGGCTGTGACTTATTTCTATTTGGGAGCTATCGATGTAGCCAATAAGGACTATGCTTCCGCAAAGGCTAATTTCGATAACGGTATTGCAGCAAATTCTAACAATGCTTACAATTACATCGGTCTCGGACGTTTGGCTCTCGTGAATGGCGATGAAAAGGCAGCGGAAGACTATTTCAAGCAGGCTACCTCCATTAATAAGAAAGATGCTAAGGTGTATGTGCTTATCGCACGCAACTACTATAAAGTTGATGCAGTGAAATATGCCAAGCAGATTGACAAGAATATCGAGCAGGCTATCAAGGCTAACAAGAAGGATCCGGAAATCTGCATGTATCGCGGCGACGTCAAGGCTGACGAGAAGGATTGGGGTGGCGCAGCCGGCGAATATGAAAATGCTATCCTTTTCCAAGATAACCTTCCTGAAGCATATGTGAAGTATGCCAACACTTACTTCAATGTGAACCCGCAATTTGCAATTCAAAAACTCGAAGAATACCTTGCCAAGTATCCTAACTCGGCTCTTGCACAACGTGAATTGGCTGAAAAATATTATGAAAACGACCAACTCACCAAGGCTGCTGAGCAATATGGCAAGTATATCCAAAACCCCAACCACTTCAAAAAGGATGAAATCCGCTATGTGGCTCTTCTATACTTCGGTAAGAAATATAACGAATCGGATGCTCTTGCAAAAAAACTTCTCGCAGAAGATCCGTCAAACTTCTATATGCAACGTATGGTATTCCTTAATCAAGCCGCTCTCGGCAATAATGAAGAAGCCAAAGTTGCTGCTGAAAAATTCTTTGCCAATGGTAAGGGTGAATATGTAGCCAACGACTACACTACTTACGGAGAGGTGCTCCAAGCTCTCGGCGACAATGAATCGGCTGCCGCTCAATATGAAAAGGCTGTTGAAATCAACCCCAACAAGATTGAGTTGTTGAAAGACCTTTCAAGTGCATACAATAAGGCTAAGATGTACGACAAGAGTGCTGAAGCATTCCAGCGTTTCGTAGATAAGGGCGATTATGTGACCAATGACCTCTTTACTCTTTCCGGTCGATATATGACTGCTGCCGCTACTTCAACCGATTCAATCGCACGTGCAGCATCTGTAGAAAACGCATTGAAGTATGTGGACATCGTGCTCGAAAAGGTGCCCGACAACTTCCGTATCCAACAGCGTAAGGCTCGTATCCTTCTGACTAAGAACAACAATGTGCACGTACAGGAGGTGGCAAACGCTTATAAGGCAACAGTGGATGTCCTCGACCAAAATCCTGATAACAAGACTTCACAAGCTGATGCTTATAAAGAAGCCTACAACAGTATCGGTAGCTACTATCTTACTCAAAACGATTTTGCAAATGCTTTGACATGGTATGAAAAATTTCTTGTAATTGACCCGACAAATACCGCTCTCGGTGAGTTTGTTGCAAAATTGCGCGAAAAAGCATCTAAGTAAATAAATTCAATCTCTTGCATAAGGCGGCGATTCTCTTGGGAATTGTCGCCTTTTATTTGTAATTTTGTGAGAGAAAAACAGAAATTCATCA
This sequence comes from Muribaculaceae bacterium, assembly GCA_045133615.1. Classification (GTDB taxonomy): domain Bacteria; phylum Bacteroidota; class Bacteroidia; order Bacteroidales; family Muribaculaceae; genus M3. Next base: position 28,101 of record JBGUUQ010000147.1, read on the forward strand.
TGATAGAATATATACGAGGCTTGGTTGCCGAATTGAATCCTGCGGTTGCTGTGATTGAAACAGCCGGTGTGGGTTACGAACTGAATATATCTCTTTCCACGTTTTCGGCGTTGGAGGGGGTGAAGGAGACTAAATTGCTCGTGCACGAGGTGATTAGAGAAGATACTCATCTTCTTTATGGTTTTGCCGATGAACGGGAGCGGTCGCTGTTTCGATTGCTTATCGGAGTGTCGGGAGTCGGTGCGAATACAGCTCGTATGATTTTGTCGTCAATATCATCATCCGAACTCGAACAAGTGATTACTTCGGGGGATCATGTGAGACTTAAAAACATCAAAGGTATCGGTGTAAAAACGGCTCAACGTATAATTGTGGACCTAAAGGATAAAATAAAACCTGTTGATGATACGTTTATACTACAACCATCAGGTTCAAATGAGGTGTTTGATGAGGCTCTTGCCGCACTTTCCGCACTCGGATTTCAACGTCAGCAGTCGCAAAAAGTACTTAAGAAACTGTTTGACGCAGAGCCGTCAATGCGTGTGGAAACAGCTATAAAGAAAGCTCTTGCTATGATGTAGAGGCAAGCTATCGACCATGATGGGTTGAAAATATTCTGAATGAGAAAAGCGAAACGAAATTATCATAATATAATATCCATTATAATAGGATGCGGCGTGTTGCTGTGTTCCGGTTTCGCATTTTATGCGTTTGCGCAGTATTATAATCCTACGGTAAATCCTCCGGCGTCTGTTCCGCCCACAACACTTCCGACGGCTTCCGGCGACTCGATTATGATGCCTTATCCGGTGCAACCTACATATCCAACGGATTATGAACAACTTGCCGAAGACCAATTTGCTGCGGATCTTACCACTCCGTCGAATATAAAGACAATAGCAGACTTCGATCCGGAGACAGGATGCTACATAATTCGCACTAAGGTGGGGGACTATGATTTGATAACTCCGTTTATGCTTACTCCGGAGCAGTACAACAATCTTGAACTTCGCAAGTCGATGCAGGAGTATTACCGGCAGAAAAATCGCGAAATGTTTGAGACCAATGAGACTAAAGAGCCGTTTAATGTGCTCGATATGAATTTTAATTTAGGTCCGTTGGAAAAAATATTCGGTCCCGGTGGTGTTCAACTTAAAACGCAAGGTTCGGTGCAAATTTCGATGGGTGTGAAGTCAAATAAAACCGACAATCCCGCACTGTCGCTCACGTCGCGCCGAAAAACATATTTTGATTTTGAGCAGAAAATCCAAGCGACAATCAATGCGTCGGTAGGTGATAGAATGAAGTTTAACATGACTTACAACACCGATGCTACATTTGATTTTGACTCCAAAAATCTGAAATTGGCATATGAGGGTAAGGAGGATGATATAATCAAAAGCATTGAGGCCGGTAATGTGTCGATGACGACCGGTTCGTCGCTTATCCGTGGCGGCACGGCGCTGTTTGGTATTAAAACAAAGATGCAGTTTGGCAAGTTGACCGCTACGGCGCTTGTGTCGCAACAGAATTCAGAGTCAAAGACGGTCAATACGAAAGGCGGTGTGCAAACGACCGATTTTTCAATCAATGCCGATAATTATGACCAAAATCGACATTATTTTCTTTCGCATTTCTTCCGAGACAATTACGACCAATTTGCATCAAAGTTGCCTTATGTATCGTCGGGGGTAAATATTACCCGAATAGAGGTGTGGGTTACCAATAAAACCGGCAAATATGATGAATCTCGCAATATTGTCGGTTACATGGACCTTGCCGAAAATAAGGTGCTTGCCAATGATTATTGGGTGGGAAACATGGCGTATGACAATCCGGCAAATGCGTCCAACAATCTATTGTCGACTATAAAAACCGAATATCCTGATGCCCGCAATATCAATACCGTTACGCAGGCTCTTGAGCCACTTGCTGCCTATGGTTTTGAGGGTGGACGCGATTATGAAAAGGTGGAGAGTGCACGATTGCTCTCTTCTTCGGAATATACATTGAATTCCACTCTTGGGTATATATCGATAAAGAGTGCATTGAATGCCGATGAGGTTCTTGCCGTTGCGTATGAATATACTTACAAAGGACAGGTATATCAAGTGGGTGAGTTCTCAAGTGATATTTCTTCGACTGACCAGTCGTTGTACGTAAAGATGCTGAAAGGTACCACAGTATCGCCATATTTACCGATGTGGGATTTGATGATGAAAAATGTTTACTCCCTCGGTGCGTATCAGATTCAAAAGAGCAATTTCCGACTCAATATCAAGTATCTGAGCGATACCACCGGTACTGAAATAAATTATCTTCCCGTACCCGGTCTCAACGATCAGTCGCTTCTCCAAGTGATGAATCTCGACCGTCTCGATTCCAATCAAGAGTCAAATCCCGATGGATTTTTTGACTTTATCGAAGGGTACACCGTGCTCGCGCAAAGCGGTAAAATTATTTTCCCCGTGGCGGAGCCGTTTGGTGAACATCTTGCCAAGAAAATCAATAATCCGGCAATAGCCGAGAAGTATGTCTATAAAGAACTATATGACTCTACATTAGTGGTGGCTCAACAGTTTGCCGATAAAAACAAGTTTGTATTAAAGGGTGAATATCAAGCATCGTCAGGTTCGCAGATTCGATTGAATGCGATGAATGTGCCTCGCGGTTCGGTAGTGGTCACCGCCGGGGGCGTTACGCTCACGGAAAACAGTGATTATACGGTAGACTATTCGATGGGTATCGTCACGATTACCAATCAAAGTATCATCGATTCGGGGCAGAGCATCAGTGTGTCGCTCGAAAATCAGTCGATGTTCAGCACGCAACGCAAGACGTTGTTGGGACTTGATTTGAATTATCAGTTTAATAAGAATTTCAATATCGGAGCCACGTTGCTGCATTTCTCGGAAAAAGCTCTTACTGAAAAGGTGAACATCGGTGATGAAATCATTAACAATACGATGTGGGGACTGAATTTGTCGTACAACACGGATTTCATGTGGCTTACAAACCTTGTCAATAAGATACCTACGGTAAATGCTACGCAGCCGTCGACGTTCAGTGTCAATGCTGAGTTTGCCCAACTCGTACCCAACAAACAAAAATCGGGATCGACGGAGGGCAGTTCGTATATCGATGATTTTGAGTCAACACAGACGGGAATCGATTTGCGGTCGCCTTATTCATGGTTTTTGGCATCTACTCCGTATGATTCCGGCGCAGATGCGTTGTTCCCGGAGGCTGCATTGTCGAATAATGTGGACTACGGAAAAAATCGTGCGTTGCTGTCATGGTACTATATCGACCGAATGTTTACCCAGCGCAATTCGAGTTTGGCTCCCGGATATATCAAGAGCGACCTTGAACAATTGTCGAATCCATATGTGCGTGAAGTTACATCACGAGAGATATTCCCCGACCGTGAACTTAGCTATGGGGAGTCGTCGGTAATTCAGACTCTCAACTTATCGTTCTATCCCGAAGAGCGCGGTCCCTACAATCTGGATGCTGATAACATTGATGCCAATGGCAAACTGCTTACTCCCGAAAAGCGTTGGGGCGGTATCATGCGAAAAATGGACAATACGAACTTCGAGCAGTCGAATATCGAATATGTGCAATTTTGGATGATGAATCCTTTCCTTGATCCGAACAATCCCAATTACGATGGTGGTGATTTGTATCTCAATTTCGGTGAGATGAGTGAGGATATTCTAAAAGACGGATTGAAATCGTATGAAAACGGAGTCCCGACCGATGGCAGCGACCAATATATGACAACAACGGAGTGGGGACGTGTTTCGACTCAAAATTCGCTTACATACGCCTTTGACAATACGTCAAATACTCGAAAGTCGCAGGATGTGGGTCTTGACGGATTGAAGAATGATGATGAATTTGAATTCAACACCTATAAGGGTTATCTCGATAAATTACGTCAGCGTCTTCCTGCCTCGACGGTGGAAACCATGCAATCCGACCAGTTCTCTCCGTTTAATGACCCTGCCGGTGATAATTATCACTTCTATCGTGGCTATGATTACGATGAACAGCGTCTCGGAGTCCTTGACAGATACAAGCATTACAATGGTGTGGAAGGTAACTCATTGTCGCCTGAAGATACTGACGAACCGCTGTATCAGAGCGCGAGAAGCGTGCCGGATGTGGAGGACATCAATCAGGATAACACGCTTAACGAATATGAGCGGTATTTCCAATATAAGATATCGATTCGCCCTGAAGATTTTGAGGTGGGTAAGAATTATATTACCGATAAGCAGGTGTCGCTTGTACGTACTCGCGATGGAAAGGACCAGGAAATCGAATGGTATCAGTTTAAGATACCTTTGAGCGACTATGAAAAGGTGGTCGGCTCGATTTCCGATTTCTCGACTATTCGATTTGCGCGTATGTTTATGACAGGGTTCAAGCAGGTGACTCACTTGCGTTTTGCAACTCTCGAACTTGTGCGAGGCGAATGGCGCACGTATGATTTCAATCTTAATAATCGTGGTGATGCTCCCGCCGAAGGTCAACTTGATCTTTCGGTTGTGAATATTGAAGAAAATGCAGGTCGTGAGCCGGTCAATTATGTGTTGCCTCCCGGAGTAACCCGTATCGTGGATTCCGGACAGACTCAAATCACCCAGCTTAACGAGCAGTCAATGTCAATGAAAGTCATCGGATTGAATGCCGGGGATGCCAGAGGTGTGTATAGAAATACTTCGCTTGACCTCCGTAATTATAAGCGAATGCAGATGTGGACTCACGCAGAGGCGTTGATTGACAATACTACGCATTTGCGCAATGGTGAGGTGTCGGTATTTGTGCGTCTCGGTTCTGACGTGAAGAGCAATTATTATGAATATGAAATACCGTTGACTCTTACTTCTCCGGGTAAGTATAATACATATCTTACCTCCGACCGATATGAGGTGTGGCCGGAAAGCAACTACCTCGATTTTGAACTTCAAAGTCTTGTCAATCTTAAGAAAGAGCGCAATGCCAAGAAGAGAGAGGAAGCAAGTGGGGTAGGTTACGGAGTGCTTTACACGGGGCGCGATCCGAACAACGAGAATAATCGCATGGGTGTAATCGGTAATCCGTCGTTGAGCGATATTCGAGTAATCCTTATAGGTGTTCGCAATAACTCGAATGTCACCAAAGATGCTACCGTATGGGTGAATGAATTGAAGGTTACCGACTTTGACGAAAGTGGCGGATGGGCAGCCAAAACAAATATGAACCTCGGAATCTCCGATATAGCCACTCTTAATTTCGGCGCACATATCGAGACGGCCGGATTCGGTAGCGTAGACCAGTCTCTTAATTCGCGTAGAATGGATGATTACGAGCAGTACAATTTTGCTGTGCAGACCGATTTGGGTCGTTTTCTCCCTGAAAAAGTGAAACTCCGTGCTCCGGTGTATTATTCGATTTCAAAAGAAAAAACGTCGCCAAAATATAATCCTCTCGATCAAGATGTGTTATTGCAAGATGCTCTTGACGAGGCGGGTTCGGATGCCGAACGTGATTCAATCAATAACTATGCGGTGGAGCGTAACACGGTGCAGAGTTTCAGTATCTCCGGATTGAAGTTTGATGTGAAAAGTGAGACCCCAATGCCTTGGGACCCTGCTAACTTTACGTTTAATTTCTCGTTCAACAAGCAGTCGCATGAAGACCCGAATACTGAATATGAGAATACCAACGACTATCGAGGCAGTTTCCAATATTCATATTCTCCCTATGTGAAAGGGGTGAAGCCGTTCGGATGGATTAAGAGTAAATCGAAGCATCTCAAATTTTTCAAGGAGTGGGAATTGAACTATTTGCCTAATTCCATCAGTTTCCTCACTACGATGTCGCGTTATTATTACGAACAGCAGACACGAAGTGAGACGGATGTGATGTTCCAACTTCCGGTATCGGTCAGCAAAAACTTCCTTTGGGACCGCCAATTCTCATTGTCATGGAACTTGACAAAGTCGCTAAGTCTTACATTTAATTCCAATACTTCGGCTACGATAGATGAGCCTGTGGGGGCGGTAAACAAAAAGTTGTTCCCCGATGAGTATAAGATATGGAAAGATTCGGTGTGGAGCAGCATTTTGCATATGGGTACTCCGCAAGCCTACAATCAGTCGTTTGTCGCTACATATAAGGCTCCGTTCAGTAAGATACCTGCACTTGACTTCCTGACTGCATCGGTCACTTACAATGCTACGTATCGTTGGGACCGCGGAGCGAAGGTGGAAGATGTGAATTTGGGTAACACAATCAGTAATCAGGCGTCATGGAATGTCGATGGGCGACTCAATTTTGAGATGCTTTACAACAAAGTGCCGTATCTTAAAGAGGTGAACAAGCGATTCAGCAATTCTCGCAAGCAATCTACCAAGGATAAAAAGGCAAAGAAGTTTGAGCGTACGTTTATGCTTAAACAGGATACAACAATTGTGATTAAGCACAACCTCCGAAACAAAAAGGTAAAAGTCGTGGCTAAAACCACCGACGGACAGCCGTTTGTGGTCAAAACCCGCACTATCGATGCAAACTCTATCGAAGTACTGACAAGAGGAGACAAGAATATTAAGTTCACTATTACCGAGATATTGAAGGAAGATAAATCGGTGTGGCGAGAGATTAGTGATCATGCGGCTCGTGCCGCGATGATGGTGCGTAATGCAAGTGTGCGTTATCGCAATACTCAATCGTTGTCGCTCCCGCTATATAATCCGGAAGTGGGTAATGTGTTCGGACAGAGCTACAGCTATGGTCCGATGGCTCCGGGGTTGGCTTTTGCGTTCGGGTTTACAGATGAGAGCTATGTCGATAGAGCCAAAGAGCGCGGCTGGTTGATTGTCAATGATGAGCAGACCTCGCCTGCTGTGTGGTCGAAGACCAATGAACTAAATATCGAACTTACTCTTGAACCGATAAAGGGATTGAAAATCCAATTGACTTCAAATCGTACGGACAATCGCACGAATCAGATACAATTTATGTATGATGATGTGCCTGTTACCCGTACCGGTAGCTATACCAAAACACACTGTGCGATAGCCACGGCATTGCGTGGTAGCAGTTCCGATGATGGATATAAGAGCGAGACGTTCGATAAGTTCCTCGAAAACATCCCTGTCATAGCCAACCGTATTCAATCAAAATATGAGGGTACGAAATATCCCACAACCGGATTTATGAGAGAGAATGCAAATGCAGGTCAACCGTTTAATCCCGAAGTGGGAGGCGTCAACTCGGCAAGCAGTGATGTGCTTATTCCGGCATTTATCGCTGCATATTCCGGAATGGATGCCAACAATATATACTTGACGCCATTCCCGTCGTTTGCCGATGTGTTACCCAATTGGCGAGTTACCTATGACGGTCTGACACGTGTCGGCAATCTTGGCAATATCTTCAAGTCGTTCACGTTGAATCACGCTTACCAATGTACGTACACGGTCGGTTCATATTCATCCTATCTGAATTGGATTGGTGTGGATGGTGAGATGGGCTTTGCCATGGATGAATTGACCGGTCAGCCGATACCGTCGTCTCCGTATAATATATCGTCGGTGGCGATTACGGAAAAATTTGCTCCTCTTATCGGTTTTACCGCCACATTGAAAAATGACTTGAAATTTAATGCCGAATATCGCGACAGTCGTACGCTTACGCTCAATTCTGCCGCCGGACAGGTGGTGGAAGCTACGACCAAAGGATTGGTAATCGGTATGGGATATAAAATCGTAGGATTCAATACGGTGTTGAAAATGAAAGGTTCGGGTAAGGGAATCAGTAACGATTTGACTCTAAATGCCGACTTCTCATATCAGCAGAGTCAGGCTTTGATACGCCGCATAGAGGGCAATTATGCACAGGCAACGAGTGGTACTCGCTCTATTGCGATTAATTTCACAGCAAGTTATGTGATGAGCCGTCGATTGACTGTCTCGGCATACTTCGATCATCAAATCAACACGCCGCTTATCTCGTCGAGTGCATTCCCAACGACCAATAGCAGCTACGGTCTGACATTCAATCTCTCGTTAGCGAGATAGGACCGCTACAAAATTCAATTGGATTATTTGTTTACTCGGTATAGCCGAATGCGTGCCACAGAGAATCGGACGGAAGAGGTGCGGTGACATCAATCTCTTTTCCGGAAACGGGGTGGGTGAATTGTACGCGGCGAGCCATCAATGAAATGCTGCCATCCGGATTGCTGCGTTTGGCGCCGTATTTGAGGTCGCCTCGAATTGGACATCCGATTGCCGATAGTTGTACTCGAATCTGGTGTTTGCGCCCTGTCATAAGGTTGATTTCGAGTAGGTGGTAGCGATCGCTTGATGCAATATGTTTGTACGAAAGGATGGCTTTCTGTGAGTTGTTGCGGGGAGTGAGTGATGCGTACGACTTATTGTTGCGCTCGGTCGTGGTGATGTAGTGTGTGAGTGTGTCATCCTCTTTTGCCGGACAATTGGCTGTTATGGCCCAATAAGTTTTGTGTACATCGCCGTTGCGAAACATTTCATTGAGTCGGGTGAGCGCTTTCGATGTTTTGGCAAAGATAACCAATCCGCCGACTGGGCGGTCAAGTCGGTGTACCACTCCGCAAAATACATTGCCGGGTTTGGCATACTTTTCCTTTATCCATTCTTTCAGAATTTCTACAAGTGGCTTGTCGCCGGTTTTGTCGCCTTGCACGATTTCTCCCGGAGCTTTGTTGACAATAATGATGTGATTGTCTTCGTACACAACTTCCATACGCGAAGCTTTTTTAGTATTCTGATGAGGGGGTGTAGCGGACGTGATTTATGGCGCGAAGCACGTTACACAGTGTGTGTCCCCAATAACTTTCAAAGTTTTCTTTTACGGCAACCAATGCCACCGCTATGATTGGGTCGGGAGCATCTTTTACCATCTCGATGAAGTTGTAAAGATCTTGGAATATGTCGGAGAGTCCTTCGGCAATACTTGCCGATATTGGAGTGTCGGAATATTTCATATCTTCTTCAAACACTTCGAGATACACATCATCAGGTCCGAATATGCTTTCCACACTGCGACGTACCGATTCGTAATAGTCTTCATCGATTGAACTTTCGAGATACGGCTCTTCGTCGTCGGGAACTTCGGTGTTGAGGTCGGTTGCCGAGATATAAAGACGAGGCAACAGGCGGAGAATGTTGGCGATAAATTCGTCGCGTTCCGATTCTCGTGCGTTTTCTATCGCTTGACAATATTCATTACACAGGGCAATGAATGCAATCGCGTTGGTGTTGAGAGTCTTGTTCATTTTCGGTAGAGTTGATGTGATTGTATGTAGTCAAAGACACCTGCGGGAAGGAAATTGTTCATCTCCTTGCCTTCGGCTATGCCTTGACGAATGAAAGTGCTCGACAAGTCTACAATCGGTGCATTGATAAGGGTGGCTCCGGCTTCGGTGATGGTGTCAATCGGGTAGCCGGGGCGCGGATACACGATTACGCCGTAGTCGTTGAGAATACGTTGCCATTCGCGCCATTTGTGAAATACCAACCAATTATCGCTTCCGATTATCCATTTGAACTGCTTGTCGGGATATAGTTCGTGGAGCCGGTCGAGTGTTGCAATCGAATAGGAAGGGCGAGGCATCGACAATTCGATGTCGCATATTTTGAGATTGCTGTCGTTGGCTATGGCTATCTGAAGCATTGCCAAGCGATGTTTGTCGTCGAGTAGATCTGCTTTGTTAAATGGATTTTGAGGAGACAGAGTGAGCCATACGCTATCGAGGACGGTGTATTGGCTGAGATAGCTTGCCAACATCATGTGCCCGATATGTACGGGGTTGAAAGAGCCTCCGAGCAGACCTACGGTTTCCATCGCTATTGATTTATGAAGTCGAGAATAATGCGTCGAGTCTCGTCGATGGCTTGTGAGAGGTCGTCGTTTATTACACGAAAATCATATTGCGGTGCATACGAAATCTCGAAGTCGGCTTTTGCAACGCGTTCGTCGATCACTTCGGGGGCATCAGTGGCGCGTCCTTCGAGACGACGACGGAGTTCGTCGATCGATGGCGGTTGGATGAATATGCTTCGTGCGCGGTCGCCGTATTGGCGTTTTACATTTATACCGCCTTTTACGTCAATGTCGAGTACCACATTGTGCCCTTCGCCGCATATACGAGCCACTTCGCTGCGCAGTGTGCCATAGAAACGTCCCGGATATACTTCTTCATATTCCACAAACTCATCGTTTGAGATGCGAGAACGAAATTCTTCTTCGGAGAGGAAATAATAATGTATTCCGTGCTGCTCTTCACCGCGAGGCTTTCGTGAGGTAGCCGATATGGAGAATTGCAGGTCGATGTCGCTGTTGCCGATGATAGCGTTGATTATCGTCGACTTTCCGCATCCTGACGGAGCTGAGATTATGATTATTTTGCCTTCTTTTGCAGCCATAAATGGTTGTCGAATTTACATTACGTTGAGCACTTGCTCTTTGATTTGTTCAAGCTCGTCTTTCATGCGTACCACAAGTTTCTGTAGTTCTGCATGATTGCTTTTTGAGCCGAGAGTATTGATTTCTCTACCCATTTCTTGAGATATGAATCCAAGTTTTTTGCCTTGTCCTTGACCTTGCTCCATTGTTTCCATGAAGTAGTTGAGGTGTTGGGTGAGACGTTGTTTCTCTTCGTTGATGTCGAGTTTCTCGATGTAGAAAATCATTTCTTGCTCGAATCGGGATTTGTCGTAGTCCACACTATCGAGCTTTTCGAGAGCGTCTTGTATGCGAGCGCGTATTTTGGCAACACGTTCATTTTCGTATTGTGGAACTTCTGCCAAACGAGCGCGTATATTTGAAATTTTTTGAGCGAATACTTCTTCGAGTTTACGTCCTTCGGCTTCGCGGAATTGCATCAATTGCTCCACGGCGTTGTCAACGGCTTTGAAAAGGGCATTGCTTTCTTCGTCGCTTACGGTTGTGGATTGCTCGGTGTGCATGATGTCGGGGAAACGAAGCAGGACGCTGTACCAGTCTGTCGGTTCTGAAATGCCAAGTTCGCGCGATGCCGCTTCTATTTGCGCCTTATAGTTGGCAAGCATTGGCACATTGAGCGATGTGGCTGCCTCTACGTTTGTAACTTCTACATAGACTACAACGTCTACTTTGCCACGTTCGAGGCGGCGAGCGATATGATTACGTATTTCAAGTTCCTTTTCACGGAATGCAGCAGGCACACGTGCCGACAGGTCAAGTTGCTTACTATTGAGCGACTTGATTTCCACTGTGATTTTTTTATTGGGAATTTCGACCGTTGATTTGCCGAATCCCGTCATCGATAGTATCATGGTTTGTGAATATTTTCTGCAAATTTACATTTAATTACGCTATGAGAGAATAAAAAAGAGGAAAAAGCACTAATTTTGCACTAAATAAAATGAGAATATGGCTGTAATACTCAATATAGAGACCTCAACCAACGTGTGTTCTGTTGCACTTACCGCTGATGGAATGGTGCTTCAGCATTTTGAAGACTATCAAGGGCAGAATCATGCTGCATTACTGAGTGGATATGTCAAGTGTTGTCTTGATTTTCTTAGGGACAAAGAGATGGCGTTGCAGGCAGTTGCGGTAAGTATCGGACCGGGTAGTTACACGGGATTGCGAATCGGATTGTCGGAAGCAAAGGGCTTGGCATATGCTCTTGATATTCCCCTCATAGGAATTAATACATTGCAGATAATGGCAGTGTCGGTGATGTTTAATCAGTGGGTAGACGAAGATGTGCTGTTTGCCCCGATGATAGATGCCCGGCGTATGGAGGTGTACACATCGGTGCTTGATATGAGTCTGTCTGAATTGATGGAGCCTCAACCGTTAATTCTTGATGCCGATAGTTATGGCAGTTTCCTTGCTGAAAAACCGGTGCTTTTCTTCGGTAATGGCAGTGATAAATTCAGAGAGGTGGTAAGCAGTCGGAATGCGCGGTTTATTCCCGATGTAAATCCCCTTGCTGTGGATATGATGGCTCTTGCAGACAAGGCATATGCCAACAAGGATTTTCTCGACCTTGCATATTCTACACCCCGATATCTGAAAGAGTTTCAGGCAATCAAGCCTAAAAAGTTGTTTTAACAGGCAGTAGGCTGTAAAAATATAGGAGCAGAGTCGTAAGAAGTTGCGGCTCTGCTGTTTTTTGTTTGTGGTTCCGCTGTTTTGAGGGAATTATGTCAGGAAAAACCGGCGCTACTAAGAATTTTGCTAAAATATTTCGCAAAACGCTTGCAAATTGATGTAAAATACATAACTTTGCAAGCATAAAGTTGAAATTAAACCTCAAAAAGAAGAAATATGTGTGGAATTGTAGCAGTATTTGAAGCAGAAGGGGACGTGGCGCAACTTCGTCCCGATGTACTTAAAATGTCGAAGAAGATACGTCATCGCGGTCCGGATTGGTCGGGAATCTATTGTGGGAAAAATGCGATATTGGCACATGAACGATTGTCGATCGTAGATCCCGAATCGGGGGGGCAGCCGTTGAAAAGCAAAGATGGCAAAGTGATATTGGCAGTGAATGGGGAGATATACAATCATCGTGCTATACGAGAGAAATATGCCGGACGATATGAGTTTCTTACCGGTAGTGATTGCGAGGTAATCATTGCTCTTTATCGCGACAAAGGGGCTGACTTTTTGGAAGAATTAAATGGTATATTTGCTTTTGCTCTGTATGATGAGGAAAATGATTTTTATATGGTGGCCCGCGACCCGATAGGGGTTATACCTTTATATATGGGTACGGATGCAAAGGGGCATAAGTATTTTGCTTCGGAACTTAAAGCTCTCGAAGGTAAATGTGAGGTGATTGAGCCGTTTTTGCCGGGACATGTGTATGATAGCCGTTCGGGAGAGATGACTCGATGGTATTCTCGTGATTGGGAGGATTATGATGCAGTCAAGGATAATACTACATCAATATCCGATTTGCGCGATGCTCTTGAAGCTTCTGTGCGCCGCCAACTTATGAGTGATGTGCCTTACGGTGTATTGTTGTCGGGAGGATTGGACTCTTCGATTATTTCGGCTGTGGCTGCCAAATATGCGCCTAATCGCATTGAGGCAGACGGAAAGCAGGAGGCATATTGGCCTCGATTGCACTCGTTTGCGGTAGGGCTTAAAGGTGCTCCCGATTTGGCGGCGGCGCGTAAAGTGGCAGAGCACATAGGAACGGTGCATCATGAGATTAATTATACCGTACAGGAGGGGTTCGATGCCATACGCGATGTGATTTATTATATCGAAACGTATGATGTTACTACTGTTCGCGCTTCGACTCCGATGTATTTGCTTGCCCGTGTGATAAAGTCGATGGGTATAAAAATGGTACTTTCAGGTGAAGGCGCGGATGAAATATTCGGTGGGTATCTGTATTTCCATAAGGCTCCCGATGCCAAAGCTTTCCATGAGGAGACTGTGCGTAAACTCTCCAAACTTCATCTTTATGACTGCCTTCGTGCCAATAAGTCGCTTTCGGCATGGGGTGTGGAGGGACGAGTGCCATTTCTCGACAAGGAATTTCTTGATGTGGCCATGCGCTTGAATCCCAAAGATAAGATGGCGGGCAATGGAAAGATGGAGAAATGGGTGCTCCGCAAGGCTTTTGAGGATATGATTCCCGAAAGTATAGCGTGGCGACAGAAGGAACAATTTTCTGACGGGGTGGGGTATTCGTGGATTGACTCACTGAAAGAAATTACGGCTTCGCAGGTGACGGATGAAATGATGAAGAATGCTCATCGTCGTTTCCCAATCAATACACCAATGAATAAGGAGGAATATTTTTATCGCAGCATCTATGAGGAGCATTTCCCGTCGGCGACGGCTGCCGCTTGTGTGCCGTCGGTTCCGTCGGTGGCATGCAGCACTGCCGAAGCTCTTGCGTGGGATGCCTCATTTAAGAATATGAATGATCCGTCGGGACGTGCTGTAAAAAGTGTGCATTATCAAGCGTATTGACACTTACATATCTGTCCTATGAAAGGAAGCGGCTATACTAAACTGTTTAGTATAGCCGCTTCTGTTATCGGATTGTCAATTGTCGATTACTCAGAGAGAAGTTCGAGCATCTTGATTGCAGAGTATGGGATGCGTGTGCCGGGGCCGAAGATGGCGGCAACGCCTGCCTTGTAGAGGAAGTCGTAGTCCTGAGCGGGAATTACACCGCCGGCAGTAACCATGATGTCCTCGCGACCGAGCTTCTTAAGCTCTTCGATTACTTGCGGGATAAGGGTCTTGTGACCTGCTGCGAGAGAAGACACGCCAAGGATGTGTACGTCGTTTTCGACGGCTTGACGAGCAGCTTCTGCGGGAGTTTGGAACAAGGGACCCATATCAACGTCGAAACCGCAGTCAGCGTAGCCGGTAGCTACAACCTTTGCTCCGCGGTCGTGACCGTCTTGTCCCATTTTGGCAATCATGATACGGGGTTGACGACCTTCGCGTTTTGCGAACTCTTCACACATCTGTTGTGCTTTGATGAAGTCGGGGTCTTGTTTTGTTTCGTTGCTATACACGCCTGAAATAGTTCTGATTACTGCTTTATAACGTCCTACAATTTCTTCGCATGCGTCGGAGATTTCGCCGAGTGTCGCACGAACGCCGGCAGCCTTGACCGCGAGGTCGAGGAGGTTGCCTTCCTTGGTACGAACACATTCGGTGATAGCTTCAAGAGCTGCCTTAACGGCTGCTTCATCGCGTTTGCCCTTGAGATCGTCGAGACGCTCAATCTGAGAGTTGCGAACTTCGGTGTTGTCGATTTCGAGAATGTCGATGGGGTCTTCTTTTTCAAGACGGTATTTGTTGACACCCACGATGGTCTGACGACCGGAATCGATACGAGCCTGAGTACGTGCAGATGCTTCTTCGATGCGGAGTTTGGGAATACCGGTTTCGATAGCTTTGGCCATACCGCCGAGCTTTTCGATTTCCTGAATGTGTTCCCATGCACGATGAGCGATTTCGTTGGTGAGCGATTCTACATAGTAGCTACCTGCCCACGGGTCGATTTCCTTGGTGATGTAGGTCTCTTCTTGGATGTAGATCTGCGTGTTACGGGCAATACGTGCCGAGAAGTCGGTGGGAAGTGCGATAGCTTCGTCGAGCGCGTTGGTGTGGAGTGATTGAGTGTGACCCAATGCTGCGCCCATAGCTTCGATACATGTACGACCGACGTTGTTGAAGGGGTCTTGCTCGGTGAGCGACCAACCCGAAGTCTGTGAGTGGGTACGGAGTGCGAGCGATTTGGGGTTTTTGGGGTTGAATTGCTTAACAATCTTAGCCCAAAGCATACGTGCGGCACGCATCTTGGCTACTTCCATGAAGAAGTTCATGCCGATAGCCCAGAAGAATGATAGACGGGGTGCGAAAGCGTCGATGTCCATGCCGGCATTGACACCTGCGCGGAGGTATTCGAGACCGTCGGCAAGGGTGTAAGCAAGCTCGATGTCGCAAGTTGCACCGGCTTCCTGCATGTGGTAACCGGAAATTGAAATCGAGTTGAATTTGGGCATGTTTTGAGATGTGTACTCAAAGATGTCGGCGATAATTCGCATTGAGAATTCCGGCGGATAGATGTAGGTGTTACGCACCATGAATTCCTTAAGAATGTCGTTTTGGATTGTTCCTGCCATCTCTTCGAGTTTGGCGCCCTGTTCGAGACCTGCGTTGATGTAGAATGCGAGTACGGGGAGTACGGCACCATTCATGGTCATCGAAACCGACATCTTGTTCAAAGGAATACCGTCGAAGAGCACTTTCATATCTTCGAGTGAGCAGATAGATACACCGGCTTTACCTACGTCACCGACTACACGTTCGTGGTCGGCATCGTAGCCACGGTGAGTGGCGAGGTCGAATGCCACAGAAAGACCTTTCTGTCCCGAAGCAAGGTTGCGGCGGTAGAAAGCGTTGGATTCGGCTGCGGTAGAGAAGCCTGCGTATTGACGGATGGTCCAAGGACGCATGGCGTACATGCCGCTATACGGACCACGCAAGAAGGGAGGAATACCGGCAACGTAGTTGAGGTGTTCCATTCCTTCGAGATCTTCTTTGGTATAAATGGGCTTTACAGGGATAAGCTCCGGAGTGAGCCAATCCTCGCCGTGCTTGATGGGAGCGTGTTGCTGACCGAAAGCGTCGGCTGTAATATTTATGTTTTTAAAATCTGGTCTCATTGTAATGGATTATTTAAGAAGTTTGGCATTGAATGCTTGAAGAGTTTCAAGCACGTTGCTACGTACGTGGATAAAGTCGTTGATACCTGCGGCTTTGAGGTCTTCGGTGCAAGCGGGTGCTCCGGCTACTACAAATTCCGCACGACCGTCGAGCGCTTTGAACGCTTCGGGTGCGTAGGTGGCATATTCATCGTCGCTTGAGCAAAGTACCACGATGTCGGCTTCTTTTGCTATAGCGGCGTCAATGCCTTCTTGAACTGTGTTAAATCCGAGGTTGTCGATAATCTCATATCCGGCGCAACCGAAGAAGTTGGCTGAGAATTGAGAACGGGCGAGACGCATTGCGAGGTTGCCGATAGTGAGCATAAACACTTTCGGACGGTTGGCAGCGTGTTCGGTGGCAAGACGAAGTGTTTCAAAGTCGCTTGCAGCACGTTTGGTCGACAAGCCTTTGCCGTTATCTTCTTTTTCTTCACCGCTGCAGCAGCAAGTGCATCCGGTCTTTACAATCTTGTCGCCTGCAACTTCGGTGAAGTTGGGGTATTGGTTTGAACCGAGAAGGATTTCCTTGCGACGAGCTACGTCGGAGAGGCGTTTTTCAGCCGATGCATTAACAGCGGCTTGAACGTTGCCGGCAGCAACCTCTGCGAGGAATCCGCCTTTTTCTTCGACATCGAGGAAGAGCTTCCATGCTTCTTGAGCGATGGCTGCGGTGAGAGTTTCTACATAGTAGCTACCACCTGCCGGGTCAACAACTTTGTCGAGGTGGCTTTCTTCCTTGAGGAGGAATTGCTGGTTGCGAGCTATGCGTTCCGAGAATTCATCGGGAGTCTTGTATTGAGTATCAAACGGAGTGACGGTGATAGAGTCAACGCCTGCGAGAGCAGCCGACATTGCTTCGGTCTGCGAACGGAGGAGATTGACGTGTGCGTCGAAAATGGTTTGGTTGAACTCTGAAGTGATGGCGTGAGTCATCATCTTGCAAGCGCACTTGCATTCGGGCTTGTATTGTTCAACGATTTGCGCCCAAAGCATACGAGCGGCGCGGAATTTGGCAAGCTCCATGAAGTAGTTGGATGAAATACCCATGTTGAACTTGATGCGCTTTGCCACTTCGTCGGCAGCGATGCCTTTGTCGGTGAGAATGGTGAGCCATTCGGCACCCCAAGCAAGAGCATATCCGAGTTCTTGTGCGATGTAAGAACCTGCGTTGTTGAGCATGATAGAGTCAACAGCGAGAACGCGGAGCCCGGGGAGTTCTTTCGCTGCTTCCATTACGCCGATAGCCATATCGGCGAGTTCGGTCGGAAGTTCTGCTCCATGTTTCAATGCCTTACGATAAGGATTGAAGTCGACAGAACCACGGAAAGATTCTGTTGCATCGGCAGCTTTCACTAAAGCAACGAGGGCTTTGGTGATTTCAGCTGCTTTTCGCGGGCAGCAGGTAAGATTGATTTCAACTGCGGGAAGGTAAATGTCTTTGAGAAGAATAGCGACTTCATCGGCGTTTTTAACTTTGAAGCCGAGTGAATTTACGCCTTTGTTGAGTACGTCGAGTGCTTTTTTGTTGGCTTCTTCGGCACTGTCGGCGATGATTTCTTGGCGAGTGAGCCATTCGTTGTCGGTACGAGTTCCGCGAACGAACGGATATTCGCCGGGAAGAGAGTCGGTAGTTTTGAGGTCAGCGATGTCCTCAGCCCTGTACATGGGTTGAACGTTGAAACCTTCATTTGTTCGCCATACCAATTTCTTTTCAAAAGGAACGCCTTTAAGGTCGGCATCCACCTTTGCTCTCCATTCTTCGGTAGAGATCGCAGGGAATTGGTCGAACAATTTTTCTTTCTTTTCTGCCATGATTTGGTAATAAAATTATAATTTAGAAAAAATTGTACTATGTAATTCTATACGGAGTGTCCCGTGGTATTAATTTACAGTTAATTAAACGAGACAAAATTACAAATAATTACCAAAAAGACAAAACCAAAACGCGGAAATGGCACTATAAAATGTCGCAAAAATCATAGAATATGATTATCGGCAGTGGCAGTGGGTGTTTTTGTCGGTGTGGCAGGGCGATTTTTTGTGTTTTTTGCGGCAGTTGGAGGCGAGCTCGCATCCGTCGCAAGCCGATGCGGGTTTGCGAATAATGCGGATTGTGCGGCGGATAATCCATGCCACGGCAATCGCGATGATGATGGCGATGGCAATATATTGCAATGTTATCATTGCGGTATGAGATGGCGGATACGTTGAAACTCTTGCTCGAAGTTGGGGGTGAGAATGCCGGTGCCGATGGCGGCGTCGATTTCGGCAATGCTCCAGAATCGAGCTTCGTCGATTTCTACCGGGTCGATGGTCGGAGAGAAGGTGTCATCGGCTATGATGTAGAATGCGTTGATGAGTTCATACTCTACTTGGGAGCGAAACGGGTAGGTGAGAAGTGGTTTGGGGTCGGATATTTCGATGCCTAACTCTTCACGGGCTTCGCGTCGGAGGGCTATGTCGACGTTCTCTCCGAGGTCGATATGACCGCCTACGGCAGTGTCCCAACGACCGGGTTGTATATCCTTGCTCATTGAGCGTCGTTGCAGATATATGTAACCTCCCGGTCGGAAGATGTGGAGATGGACTACAGGGTGGAGTATCATTGACCCAGAGTGACATTCTCGGCGCGTGGCACTGCCGATGATGTTGCCGGCTTCGTCGACTACCGGGAATATTTCTTCGTTGGTTGACATATTGAATATCGTTTAAAAAGAAAGCGACCGCAAATCGCTGTGATGATTGATTTGCGGTCGCTTGATGAAGCGGAGTGAGGGGGATTCGAACCCCCGATACGCTTTTGACGTATACACGCTTTCCAGGCGTGCCTCTTCAACCACTCGAGCATCACTCCTTGTTGGTGCACGCATTTTTGTGATTGCGAGTGCAAAGTTAGACAATGTTTTTGAAATCGCAAGATTGTTGCGATGTTTTTTTGTTTTAATCGGCGTGAAAAATCTTCGGAAAATTGAAGTGATTATTTGCGGGGTGTGACTATGCGCTCTCCCAGATAGCTGGCAAATTCTTTCTTGATATTGTGTAATTCGATGTTGCGTGCCATCAATGAGCGGATGGCTGCCGGGTCGGTGGTCTGCTTGATAGTTGCATTGATGTCGCGAATTTCGCAGTCGAGGATGGCATCTTTCAATTCAAACACGGCGCGAGGAACGAGCTCTACGAGGCGTTCGCGTTCGGTCTCGATATGGGCGTATTTTGTGTGCACCTTGCTTAAGGTGTGTTTTTCGCTTACGAGTTCGAGCGTAATATTGCGAATTGAGTCGTCGGGATGGTTGATGAGTGATTTCTCAATATAGTCGGCGCTGAAATCGGCGAGTTCGGTGAAATATCGTTCGTCGGCAATGGTGATAAGTTCTTTTTCTTTACGCTTGATTTCGGCTACATCGGTCTCGGTGGTGCGGAGTTGCTCTTCGCCGGCATTGATGTATTCTTGTCGGTGTGATGCGGCGATGGATTGATGACGATTGTAGTCGGGAGTGTATTCGTTGGTGGCGATGCGTTGCGCTTCAGCAAATGCCGATGCAAGTATGGGCGATGTGAATGCGATATCGTCCATTCGCAATGTTTCGTTGACGTAATCTATTACGTTGACCGGCGATGTGTTTCCGTTTTCGTCCGCGCTTTCGCAGAAGTCGAGCATTCCGTATTTCAGCACGTAGCGCAATACCTCTTTCTCAAATGGGAACAAGATGGTGGCAGTGGGCGTTTCCTGCGGTTTTTCTGCTCCGGTGGTGGGGGCGGTTGGCGTTGTGTCTGTTACATTAATGTCGCTTTCTTCGATTTCTTTGTAGTTTTTGTCGCGCTGCGCTTTTTCTTTCTCTTTTGCTATTCGCTCGTTGGTGTATTTGGCTACTTGAAGAGACAGAGTCTTTTCGTCTATTTCAAGTGAACGACTACACTCTTTGACGTAAACGCTTCTGGTTATCGGGTCGGGAATGACGGATATTGAACGGACAATGTCATTGATGACTTTTGCTCGTTGTATCGGGTCGTTGCCGGCATCGGCAAGCAGAATACGTGTCTTAAACGATATGAAATCGGTTTCGTTGGCTTTGATGTATTCCTCAAATTCTGTCGAGGAATGTTTTTGGGCAAATGAGTCGGGGTCGTCGCCGTCGGGAAGTAGAAGGACACGTACGCTAATACCTTCGGCAAGAAGCATGTCTATGCCTCGCAATGCGGCTTTGATACCTGCGGCATCGCCATCGTAAATGACTGTGACGTTTTCGGTGAAGCGATGTATGAGGCGTATTTGCCCCTCGGTCAGAGATGTTCCGGATGATGCAACAACATTTTCGATACCGGACTGGTGCATTGATATTACGTCCATGTATCCTTCGACGAGGATACATTTGTCGTGTTTCACAATGGCTTGTTTGGCTTGATAAAGGCCGTAGAGTTCGTAGCTTTTGCGATAGATGATTGACTCCGGTGAGTTGACGTATTTTGCGGTGTCTTTATCTTTGCGCAGTGTGCGCCCTCCAAATGCTATTACTTTTCCCGAAATGGAGAAAATTGGGTAGATGACACGACCTTTGAAACGGTCGTAGACTTGATTGCGGTCATTGCGTATGCAAAGACCGGTCTCAATGAGGTATTTCTCGTTGTATCCTTTGGATATGGCCGAGTCATAAAGTGCATTGCGCTTTTCCAATGCATATCCGAGGTGGAATCGGCGAATCATGGCGTCGTTGATGCCGCGTTCCATGAAGTAGGCGAGTCCTATGTCGCGACCATCGTCGGTCTCATGTATATTGTGTTCGAAGTGCTTGAGGGCAAATTCGTTGACGGCCATCATGCTTTCTCGCTCGGTCTCCTCTTCGCGCTCTTTTTCGCTCATCTCGTGCTCTTTTATCTCGATGTTATATTTTTTTGCGAGATAACGTAGCGCTTCGTAGAAACTGAGTTGCTCATGTTCCATAATGAAATGGACCGGACTGCCACCTTTACCGCAAGAGAAGCATTTGCATAGATTTTTTGATTTGGATACGGAAAATGACGGTGTGCGCTCGTTGTGGAACGGACATAGTCCGATGAATCCCGAACCGCGTCGTTTCAGGTGTACAAAGTCGCTTACCACATCGACAATGTCGGCGGCATCAAGGATTTTCTGTATTGTTTCGCGATCGATTCGTTTCATCTTCTGAGTGCTTCATTGTAAATGAGCATACAAATTTAGCAAAATCTATATAAAGATAAAAGATGAATTGGTATAAAATGGTAACGGGCTCCTCCCGAAGCCCGTTATCTGTACTTAGTGTTTCAGTTAGATTTATAGCGTTTAAGTTGGTAATTAATATTATGTATGAAAAAGCGTTTCTCTATTCAACTATTACGGAGTCAATCTTTACCGCTTGGGCTTGGCGACTCGGAGTATGTCGAATATCATGTTGTTTTGAAGCAGATCAGCATACACGATAAAAACGATATTCCATAGTGCTTTGTCATGGTTGCTATATCGCTCTCTTGCGATTGGTCTGGTATCGGTTAAGAAGATTGGCTATTTTGTTTTAGCGATACAAATGTAGTGATAGTTTTTCAGATGACAAAACTTTTCTGTTGTAAAGTGTAGCGGGCGGTTTTGTTACGAAGTGAATTTTTTGAGGTTATATATTGTAAGTTGAGCGAAATAAATTGCTTATAAATCGAAAGTGAAAGATAGTGGCAAGAAAAGTTGCCAATTTGCTATTTTCTTAAATAAAGTTAAATTCAGCAAAGCCGGCGGCATTATGCAAGCAAAAGCGGTCGATTATGCATAATCGACCGCTTTTTAATGTGGCTATGTGTACGGTTTTAATATATCACATAAGAGGTGAGTGGAGCTACTTCTCCGGAAATTTTACCGTTGGAAACCTTAAATACAGTGTTGTTGACTTTGTCGGTGTATTCTCCGTCGGGGAGGGTTGTGTTGAGTTCGATTGTTTGAACTTCGTTGCTGATGTTGATGAGCGCAGCACCTTTTGCTCCGCGGGCAACTTCGATAACCTGACCATTGTCTTTAACGATAATCTGTTCCGGTTCGCCGCTCATGGCACGACGGAATTTGTTGGCAGCAACGACTTCCGGATGTTTGAACTCATCGTTTCCGCGAGCACCGATGCGATTGTCGCCCCAGTAGTTTTCGCGAGTGCTGTTCATCGGACGGCTGAAGAACAAGGGTGTGCCGTGTTGGCGAGCTGTGAGGAATACCCAGCCCATGCGAATGAGTTGGTCTTCCATTCCGGCAGATTCGTGGGCATTGCAGTAGGTATCGTGAGATTCTACCCAAGTGACGAGTTTTTCCGGAGCAACGGGGTGATGCCAATCGGCGAGAGAATCAGCGTAATAATTGCTTTCGTTGAGTGCGTGACGGAGAGCGTGACCATAGCTGCTGGCAGTCTGCATGATATATTCGGCATATTCTTCTTCTTTTACGTTTTTGTCTTGAAGGACTTCGCCGTAAATGAAAAGGCTGTCGGGCATGGAGAGAGAGAGGTCGCGAATGGGTTCACGTCCGGTGAAAATGTCCCAGAAATTGTTTTTGGGAGATTTTGCATCGAGAGAATCGGAGGGGAGTCCGATGTGTTTTGCCGTGTCGTAACGGAATCCGCGAGCACCACATGCAATCAAATCGTTGACATATTGCATATAGTAATATTGGAAATCGGGATTTTCGGTATTTACATCGGGAAGACCACCCATCTTGCCTGTAGTGCATTGGTAGCGGTCGTTATAGTCAATGATGTCGTTGAGACCATTGGCGTGGAAGAGGTTTTCGTGTCCTCCCACTGCACTGTCAAGAGCTGCGGTCACTGCGGTGTGGTCGACTGCGGTGTGGTTAGGCAATACGTCGACAATAACTTTTACGCCATATTTGGCTGCGCTGTCGCACATTGCTTTGAATTCGTCGCGTGTGCCGAGCAGGTGGTTGCCGATTTTCCAATCGATAGGTTGATAATAATAGTACCATTTACCCTTTACGGAATCTTCCGGGGTGCTGAAAAGTGCCATGCCTCCACCTTCGCCTACGAAACATGTGTTGGCGGGAGATGTCTGTACATAAGCGTAACCTGCATCGGCGATGTCTTTCATGTTTTGACCGATGGAGTTGAATGACCATGACCAAGCGTGGAGTATTACATCGTCTTCGGTCGGCTCATTTGATGCTGGGGTTGACGGGTTGCAAGAAAGCATGGCTGCGGATGCCGCACAAACAGCCATGATGGAAAAAATGGAATGTTTCATGTGAGTAAATAAATGAATAATATTAGTTTCGTGTCGTAAAGATACAACAAATTGGGATAATAAAATGAAATGAGCCGGCTTTTTTAGATTTCAATATAATATGAAAAATGGATGTAAATATTGAAAATTGCCACATTAAACGATGTAAATCAAGCAAAAATCCAATAAAATCACATTTTTAGTGAAATTTTTCCCGAAAAATATTTGTAATTGTGGCAAAATGCTTAACTTTGCATCGTGAAACATCTCAAAACGTAACAAAACCGCTATTTACGATGGAAGAAATAAGATTCACGAAGATGCATGGAATAAGCAACGACTATATATATATTAATTGTATGGAGTCGTGTCCGCGCGACCTTGAAGCACTCTCGATAGAGATGAGCAATCGTCATTGCGGAGTCGGGGGCGACGGTATTATTCTTATTTTGCCGTCGGATAAAGCAGATTTTATGATGCGGATATTCAATGCCGACGGTTCTGAAGCCAAAATGTGTGGGAACGGTGTGCGGTGTGTCGGAAAATATGTATATGATTATGGCTTGACCGACAAACCGGTCGTAACTGTCGAAACGCTTTCCGGCATTAAGACTCTTGATTTGCATCTTAAATGCGGAAAAGTGGAATCTGTCACTGTTGATATGGGTGAGCCTATAATCGATGCCGAGCTTGTCCCGGTCAAGGCTCAAGGTCGACAAATGGTCGATGAAATTGTGGCAACATCTCATGGCGATATTAATATGACTGCCGTTTCGATGGGAAATCCTCATGGCGTGGTGTTTGTCGATGACCTTGACAAGGTGGATGTACATGGTCTTGGTCGAGAACTTGAAAATCATTTGATGTTTCCGGATCGTGCCAATATCGAATTTGCTCAAATACTGAATTGTGCGGAAATCCGAATGAGAGTGTGGGAGCGCGGAAGTGGCGAGACGATGGCTTGTGGAACCGGAGCCTGCGCTACAGCCGTAGCGGGAGCCATCACCGGACGTTGCGGTCGGGAAGTGACACTTCACTTGCTCGGCGGAGATTTGAAAATAGAGTGGTGTCCGGCTGATTCCCACGTGTATATGACAGGTGGCGCTACGACAGTGTTTGAAGGTGTCTATCAACGTAAAAGTTAATAAGATATGGTTAAGGTAAACAATAATTTCTGCGAGTTGCCGGCAAGTTATCTGTTTTCGGAGGTTGCGAAAAAAATAAATGCGTTTAAGCAATCGCATCCCGACAGTCGGATTATCCGTATGGGTATCGGCGATGTGACCCAACCGATATGTAAGGCGGCTGTGGCAGCCCTCGAAAAGGCGGCAGCCGAGCAGGCCGATGCGAAAACATTTCACGGATATGGTCCGGAACAAGGATATGAGTTTCTTGCAAGTAAAATCGCTGAATACGATTATGCTCCTTATGGCGTTGAAATTTCGACTGACGAGATTTTTATAAGCGACGGAGCTAAAAGCGATACCGGCAATATCGGTGACATTCTGTCGGTGGAAAATGTGGTGGCTGTAACCGACCCGGTCTATCCGGTCTATGTGGACACAAATGTGATGGCCGGGCGTGCCGGACACCTCGGAGAAGATGGCAAGTGGAGTAGAATTAGCTATTTACCTTGCACAGCTGAAAATGGATTTGTACCTTTGTTGCCTATAAATGAGGTCGATGTGATCTATTTGTGCTATCCGAACAATCCGACAGGCACTACGCTCACCAAAGCGCAACTTGCTCGATGGGTGGACTATGCACGAGAACACAAAGCTCTCATATTGTTTGACTCGGCTTATGAAGCCTATATCACGGAAGACGATGTGCCTCACAGCATTTACGAAATTCCCGGAGCAAAGGAGGTGGCAATCGAATTTCGCAGCTTCTCCAAGACAGCAGGATTTACCGGACTGCGGTGTGGATATACGGTGGTTCCGAAGGAGGTGAAAGCCTATGCAGCCGATGGCTCTTTAGTGTCGCTCAATGCTCTGTGGAATCGTCGCCAATGCACGAAGTTTAACGGAGCAAGCTATGTGGTACAGCGTGCAGCCGAGGCATTATATAGCGAAGAAGGTCGCAGTCAGGTGAAAGAGACCGTAGCATACTATATGCGTAATGCGGCAATACTTCGTGAAGGGGTGGCGCAAGCCGGATTGGAAGTCTATGGCGGCGTGAATGCTCCTTACATTTGGGTTAAAACGCCTGACGGAATGTCTTCATGGCAGTTTTTCGACAAATTGCTTGAAGAGTGCAATATCGCCGGAACACCGGGTGTCGGATTCGGGCCTTCAGGAGAAGGATA
Organism: Muribaculaceae bacterium; assembly: GCA_045133615.1. GTDB lineage: Bacteria > Bacteroidota > Bacteroidia > Bacteroidales > Muribaculaceae > M3. Next base: position 53,907 of record JBGUUQ010000147.1, read on the forward strand.
TTTCCGACTGACGGCATTCGGCCGATATGAGGACACAGTAGAGGCTGTGGAACGATTAAAGAAATTAAAATTGGGATAAGCATCCCGCAAAATTTAAATAAATCAATAATTCAACTAAAAACAAAAGATTATGTCAACGTTGAGATTTAAAGTAGTAGAAGAGGCTTTCGACCGCAAGGCTGTAGCCGTTAAGATTCCCTCAGAACGTCCTGAAGAATATTACGGCAAGTATGTTTTCAATCGCCAGAAGATGTTTGAATATCTTCCCAAGAAAACTTACGATGCACTTGTGAATGCAATCGATAACAAAGAGCCTCTTTCGCGAGAAGTTGCTGATAGCGTAGCCGCTGGAATGAAGCAATGGGCAATCGATAATGGGGCACGCCATTATACTCACTGGTTTCAACCTCTCACCGACGGAACAGCCGAAAAGCACGATGCTTTTATCGAGCATGACGGCAAAGGTGGAGTAGTGGAAGAATTTACCGGTAAACTTCTCGTTCAGCAGGAGCCTGATGCTTCGAGCTTCCCGAATGGTGGTATTCGTAACACGTTTGAGGCTCGCGGTTACTCGGCATGGGATATATCCTCACCTGCGTTTATTCTCGACCAGACACTTTGTATCCCTACAATCTTCATCTCTTACACCGGAGAATCTCTTGACTACAAGACTCCGCTCCTTCGCGCACTCAACAGTGTCGACAAAGCAGGAACTGCGGTAGCTCAATATTTCGATCCGTCGGTGAAGCATGTTCACTCTTATCTCGGATGGGAACAGGAGTATTTCTTGGTGGATGAAGCATTGTATTCGGCACGCCCCGACTTGGTAATGACAGGTCGTACCCTTATGGGACACGAAAGTGCCAAAAACCAGCAGCTCGAAGACCACTATTTCGGCGCAATCCCGTCGAGAGTGGAAGCGTTTATGCTTGATTTGGAGATTGAATGTCACAAACTTGGTATTCCGGCAAAGACTCGTCACAATGAGGTTGCACCCAACCAGTTTGAACTTGCTCCTATCTTTGAGGAAACAAATCTCGCCAACGACCACAACTTGCTGTTGATGTCGCTTATCGGTGAGGTTGCCCGTCGTCACAATTTCCGTGTGCTTCTCCACGAGAAACCTTTTGCCGGAGTAAACGGTTCGGGTAAACACAACAACTGGAGTCTCGGAACAGACACCGGAGTGCTTCTTTTCGCTCCCGGCAAGACTCCGATGGGAAATTTGCAGTTCATGACGTTTATTGTCAATGTGATGGCTGCCGTACATCGTCACAATGCTTTGTTGAAAGCTTCAATCATGTCGGCTACCAACGGTCATCGTCTTGGCGCGAATGAAGCACCTCCTGCAATCATTTCTATCTTCATGGGTTCTCAACTCAGTGAGATTCTCGATAAGATGGAGAAAAGCAACAAGGATGAGTTGATTGATTTCGGAGGAAAAGAGGGATTGAAGCTGAATGTATCGCAGATTCCCGAAATCATGATTGACAACACGGACCGCAACCGTACATCTCCATTTGCTTTCACAGGCAATCGTTTTGAGTTCCGTGCGGTAGGTTCAAGCGCCAACTGTGCATCTGCAATGATTGCGTTGAATGCAGCAGTGGCAGATCAGCTTTTCGACTTCAAGGCTAAGGTTGATGCTCGTATCGCTAATGGTGAAACTTTGGTTCACGCTATTCTCGAAGAACTTAAAGTGTTGATTTCTCAATCAAAAGCTATTCACTTCGACGGTAACGGCTACAGTGATGAATGGAAAGAGGAAGCTGCTCGCCGCGGTCTTGACTGTGAAACTTGTGTGCCGAAGATTTTTGACGCATATCTGACCGACTCTTCGGTTGAAATGTTTAAGGCGACCGGAGTCTTCTCCAAAGAGGAACTTGAAGCCCGCAACGAGGTTAAGTGGGAAATGTACACCAAAAAGATTCAGATTGAGGCTCGTGTACTTGGCGACCTTGCATTGAATCATGTGATTCCGGTGGCAACTCGCTATCAGTCCATTTTGGTTGATAATGTGTTTAAGATTAAGAATCTCTTCCCCGGAGAAAAGGGAGAAAAGCTTGCAGCACCCGATTTGGCAACCATTGAATCGATTGCGGCTCACATGCTTGTAATCAAGGAGGAAACGGCAAAAATGGTAGATGCCCGCCGTCGAGCCAATAAGGTGGCAAATGAGCGAGAGAAAGCTCTTGCTTATCACGATACGGTAGCTCCCTGTATGGATACTATACGCTACCACATCGACAAACTCGAACTTATGGTCGATAATGAGATGTGGCCGTTGCCTAAGTATCGCGAGCTTCTGTTCATAAGATAATCAGATATTAAATTCTAAGAAAGCGGTTTAAATCGCTAAATAAGCAAATCGTTTAGTTGGTAATAATCCGCAAAAGTATGGTGCCGGGAGTGCAAATTCCTATGGTAGTAGCCCGGCACATGCTTTTTCGGAAGAAAAAGAAAGGAAAAAACATTATGCAGACAGGAATGCCAAGTCCCCGGGGGCTTTATGATCCCCGCTACGAGAAAGACGCTTGCGGCGTAGGTCTCTTGGTCAACATTCGTGGCGTTAAGTCCCATCAACTCGTGGAAAAGGGACTTCAAGTATTGGAACACATGGTACATCGTGGAGCAGAAGGTGCCGATCCAAAGACCGGCGACGGAGCCGGTATCATGGTGCAGATACCTCACGAGTTTATCCTTCTCCAAGGTATTGCAGTACCTGAAAAAGGTCGCTACGGAAGCGGTCTTGTATTCCTTCCAAAAAATGAGGAATCGCAACAGATAATTTTCGACCTCATCGAGCGCGAAGCTATCGAAATGGGGTTGTCATCACTTCCGGTGCGTGACGTGCCCACCAATAGCGAGCAACTTGGCATTGTCGCTCGTGCTGCCGAACCTGACATCAAGCAGATTTTTATAGCTGATGAAAAGTCAAATGCTCCTCTCGAACCTCGTCTGTATATCCTTCGTAAGAAAATTGAAAAGAAGATAGCCGAATCGAATATAGCCGGTAAGGATGAATTCTATATCGTTTCGCTCTCGTCCAAAAATATAGTGTATAAGGGAATGCTTTCATCGCTACAGTTGCGATATTATTTCCCTGATTTGATGAATCCCCATTTCACAACCGGAATGGCGTTGGTTCACTCTCGTTTCAGTACCAATACATTCCCGACGTGGTCGTTGGCACAACCATTCCGTATGCTTGGACATAATGGAGAAATCAACACGATACAGGGCAACCGAATGTGGATGAAAGCCCGCGAATGTGTCCTTCACCCGGAAGCATTCGGCGACAATGATCTGACTCCTATTCTCCAACCGAACATGAGCGACAGTGCGTCGCTCGACAATGCATTGGAATATTTTGTGATGGGAGGAATGAGTTTGCCGCATGCGTTGGCAATGCTTGTCCCGGAAAGTTTCAATGACAAAAACCCGATTTCTCCGGAGTTGAAAGCTTTCTATGAATATCATTCCATTCTGATGGAAGCGTGGGATGGTCCGGCAACGTTGCTTTTCAGCGATGGCCGGTATGCCGGAGGTATGCTTGACCGTAACGGACTTCGTCCGGCACGTTATCTTATCACTCACAACGACACTATGGTGGTTGCGTCTGAAATGGGTGTACTCCCGTTTGAAGCTACCGAGGTAAAGGAAAAAGGTCGTCTGCGTCCGGGTAAGATGCTTATGGTGGATATGGAAAAGGGTGAAATCTATCACGATGCGCAACTTAAAGAGATGCTTGCATCGGAATACCCGTATCGCGACTGGCTTGCGAAAAACCGTATAAAGCTCGACAAGATAAGCAGCGGTCGCAAAGTGAACAATGAGGTGGAAAATTTCAGCCGATTGCTTCGCTCGTTCTACTATCATCGTGAGGAGGTGGAGAAAATCATCACTCCGATGGTGGTTGATGGAAAAGAACCGGTCAACTCAATGGGAAATGATACTCCGCTTGCGGTGCTTAGTTCGCAACCTCAGTTGCTGTTCAATTATTTTCGTCAGCATTTTGCTCAGGTGACCAACCCGCCTATCGACCCATTGCGCGAAGAACTTGTGATGAGTCTCGACAGCTACATCGGTGCAATCGATATGAATCTAATGGACCCGAATCCCGAATTGTGTAAGATGGTGGAATTGAAACGTCCCATTCTTACCAATCAAGAACTCGATATTCTGTGTAATCTGCGTTACAAAGGCTTTAACACCCGCAAATTGGCTATGACATTCCCTGTCACAGAAGGTGCAGCCGGACTGGAGGCTGCAATCGACCGATTGTGTAAAGAAGCGGAAAAAGCGGTGGATGAGGGGTGCAATTATATTGTGCTGTCAGACCGTGGCGTAGATGCCGATAATGCACCAATACCGTCGTTGCTTGCTACTTCAGCGGTGCATCATCACCTTATCGATAAGAAAAAGCGCGTGCAGACGGCGCTCGTTATCGAGACGGCAGATGCCCGTGAGGTGATGCACTTTGCTTTGTTATCGGGATATGGTGCGAGTGCGGTTAATCCTTACCTTGCTTTCGCCATTATAGATGATTTGGTGAAGAGAAAAGAGATTCAGTTGGATTTCCATACGGCTGAAAAAAATTATATCAAGGCTATAGATAAGGGATTGCTTAAAGTGATGTCGAAAATGGGTATATCGACTATCACAAGCTATAAAGGTGCACAACTGTTTGAGGCTGTAGGTATTTCGGATGAAATGGTCGACAGATATTTCGGAAATACTACATCAAAGATTGGCGGTATTGATATTGCCGATCTGTCGAAAGATATTCTTGCATCACATGCAGAAGCATTCTCGGAAGAGTATGATACACAGGCGCCGATGCGTCATCGCGGAGTGTATTCATTCCGTAAGGATGGTGAATATCATGCGTGGAATCCTGAAACGATTGCCACATTGCAACTCGCCACTCGCTTAGGCAGCTACAAAAAGTTTAAAGAATTTACTTCGCTTGTAGATAACAAGCCTGAACCGATATTTATTCGTGATTTCCTTGATTTCAAGAAAGGTGAACCCATATCAATCGATGAAGTCGAACCGATTGAAAACATCATGCACAGATTTGTTACCGGAGCAATGTCGTTTGGCTCAATCAGCCGCGAAGCTCACGAGGCTTTGGGTATTGCGATGAATACAATCGGTGCACGAAGCAATACCGGTGAAGGGGGTGAGGACGCAGAGCGTTTCAAGCCGCGTCCCGACGGAACGTCGGCTCGCAGTGCCATCAAGCAAGTTGCATCCGGACGTTTTGGTGTTACAGCCGAATATCTTGTCAATGCCGATGAAATCCAGATTAAGATAGCTCAGGGAGCCAAGCCGGGTGAAGGTGGTCAATTGCCAGGATTTAAAGTAGACAAGATTATCGCAAAGACTCGTCACTCGATTCCCGGAATCTCCCTTATTTCACCTCCTCCTCATCATGACATTTATTCAATCGAAGACCTTGCACAACTTATTTTCGATTTGAAGAATGTAAATCCCGATGCTCGTGTGAGCGTGAAGTTGGTATCGGAGAGCGGTGTGGGTACTATTGCCGCCGGTGTGGCTAAGGCAAAGAGCGACCTTATCACTATTTCCGGTAGTGAAGGAGGAACAGGAGCATCTCCGGCAAGTTCGATTCGCTATGCCGGTCTGCCATCGGAAATAGGTCTTGCCGAGACTCAGCAGACACTTGTGCTCAACAATCTTCGCGGACAGGTGAAACTTCAAGTCGACGGACAGTTGAAGACTGCGCGTGACGTGATTATTATGGCTATGCTTGGCGCAGAGGAATTCGGATTTGCAACGAGTGCATTGATTGTGCTTGGATGTGTGATGATGCGCAAGTGTCACATGAATACCTGTCCGGTAGGTGTCGCCACACAGAATGAGGAACTTCGCAAGCGCTTCCTCGGACGTTCGGAATATGTGGTGAATTTCTTTAAGTTCCTTGCTCAGGAGATTCGTGAGACGATGGCTGATATGGGTGTTCGTTCATTAAATGAAATCATCGGTAGAAGTGATTTGCTCACAGTGAAGGCTGACCATGATACTCACAAAACTTCACATCTTGATTTTTCAAAGATTCTTTATACCCCGCAAGAATGTGATAGCAACGCAATTATCAATGTGACCAATCAGGAGCACGACATAAAGGATGTGCTTGATCGTAAATTGATAAGCCGCTCATTCCCCGCCATTGAGTCGCGAATGCCGGTAGAACTTGATTTTCCGATAGCCAATACCGATCGCTCGGTAGGTGCAATGCTCTCCGGTGTTGTGGCCAAGAAATATGGCAATGAGGGCTTGCCGGAAAGTACTATCGCATGCACGTTCAAAGGCTCGGCAGGACAGAGTTTCGGTGCGTTCCTTGCTCATGGTATCACATTCCGTCTTGAGGGAGATGCAAATGACTATGTGGGCAAAGGACTGTCGGGCGGTAAAATTGTGATTGTACCCCCTGCCGGCTCCACATTTGCTCCTGAAGAAAATATTATTGCAGGAAATACTCTTCTTTATGGTGCAACATCGGGCGAAATCTATATAAACGGTCGTGTCGGAGAACGTTTCTGCGTGCGTAATTCCGGAGCAATTGCCGTGGTGGAAGGTGTCGGCGATCATTGTTGTGAATACATGACCGGCGGGCGTACCGTAGTGCTTGGAACGACTGGGCGCAACTTTGCCGCAGGTATGAGCGGTGGTGTGGCGTATGTGTGGAATCCCGACGGCAATTTTGACTATTTCTGTAATATGGAGATGGTGGAACTTTCGCTCATTGAGGATATGGCCGATAATCGTGAACTTTATCGCTTGATAGGCAATCATTATAAGCATACTCACAGTCCGCTTGCCGGAAAGATGCTTGACAATTGGAATGAGTATGTAAATCAATTCATCAAGGTAATACCATTTGAATATAAGAAGGTGCTCCATGATGAAAAGATGGAAAAACTCCAGCGTAAGATTGCTGAAGTGGAACGCGACTAATGAGAATCAAAAAAACAGAAATTAAGAACATCAAAAAATCGCTATTGAAAAATGGGAAATCCTAAAGCGTTTTTAACGATACATAGAAAAGAAGCCGGTTATCGTCCTATCTCCGACCGTATCCATGATTATGGAGAGGTGGAACAAACACTGAACCCGGAGGACCGTCGTCTGCAAGCTTCGCGCTGCATGGAGTGTGGTGTGCCTTTTTGTCACTGGAGTTGTCCGCTCGGCAATAAGCAGCCTGAATGGCAGGATCGTCTTTATCACAATGATATAAAAGGTGCATACGAATTGCTTATCGCTACTGATGACTTTCCGGAGTTTACGGGCAGAGTGTGCCCGGCATTGTGTGAGAAGGGTTGTGTACTCAATAAAATACATGAACCGGTCACTGTCAGAGAAAATGAATGTGCTATCATTGAGCGTGCATTTTTAGAGGGATATGTGCAACCTCGCATACCGGCCAAGCGTACCGGAAAGAAAGTTGCGGTGATAGGCTCCGGCCCGTCGGGATTGGCATGTGCCAATCAGCTCAATCAACGCGGTCATTCGGTGACTGTATTTGAAAAGAGTGAAGCTGCCGGAGGTTTGCTCCGTTTCGGTATTCCTGATTTTAAACTCAACAAAAGTGTGATTAATCGCCGTATAAATCTGATGGAACAGGAAGGTGTTGAGTTTAAATATAATGTGGAAGTCGGTAAGGATATTTCTGCAGCTGATATTCTCAAAGAATATGATGCGGTGTGTGTAGCCATCGGTTCCGGTGTGCCTCGCGATTTAAAAGTCGAAGGGCGCGAGCTGAAAGGGGTGCATTTTGCTTTGGAACTTCTTCAGCAACAAAACCGCGTGAATGCAGGCGTGGAGGTCGCAGCCAAAGACCGCATTTCGGCAAAAGGGAAGAATGTGCTTGTGATTGGCGGTGGCGATACCGGCAGCGACTGTGTCGGCACGGCACATCGTCAGGGCGCCAAGTCTGTGACACAGATTGAAATTATGCCTAAGCCTCCGGTGGGAGAGAATCCGGCTACTCCATGGCCTTATTGGCCGGTTATACTCAAGACTTCGAGCTCTCACGAGGAGGGTTGCGAACGTAGATGGCTCCTTGATACCCGCTGCATAAAGGGCGAAGATGGAAAAGTGACATCGGTGGAAGTCGAAGAGGTGGAATGGCAGAAAGATGAAGCTACCGGAAGAATGAACCTGATTCATACGGGCAAGGTTGACACGATAAAAGCCGAACTCGTGCTTCTTGCAATGGGCTTTACTAATCCGGTACAAGAGGGATTGTTGGAGCAACTCGGAGTAGAAAAGGATGCCAGACAGAATGTGAAGGTAGACGGCTCGCAACGTTCAAGTGTTGATAAGGTGTTTGCCGCAGGCGACGCGTCGACCGGAGCATCGCTGGTGGTGCGATGTATTGCATCGGGGCGTAATGCAGCCAAGGGTATTCATGAATATTTAAAAACACAAAAACAATAATCATCGAGCGGGCTGTGGCATTGTGCTACGGCCCGTTTTTTTATAATTACAGAATGGAACCGTTGAAGCATGAATGTGGTATAGCAATGATCAGATTGCTTAAGCCATTGGAATATTATAAAAAGAAGTATGGCACTTATTGCTATGGGCTTAACAAATTGTATCTGCTTATGGAGAAACAGCACAATCGAGGTCAGGAAGGTGCCGGATTGGGCTGTGTGAAACTCCACACCGAGCCGGGTAATGAATATGTGTATCGTGAGCGTGCGCTTGGTTCCGGTGCCATTCAGGAAATTTTTGCTTCAGTCAGGAAGAAAGTGGATGATGCCTGTATCGACGAGCATTCAGCCGATTGGATTGAAACGTATGCTCCTTTTCTTGGAGAAATCTATATGGGGCACTTGCGTTACAGCACGACAGGAAAAAGCGGAATCTCATATGTGCATCCGTTCTTGAGACGAAATAATTGGAGATCGCGAAATCTATTGCTGTGCGGTAATTTCAATATGACCAATGTAGACGAAGTGTTTGCCGGCATTGTGGAGAAGGGTCAGCATCCGCGTATTTACAGTGATACGGTTGTGCTGTTAGAACAGCTCGGTTATGCACTCGATAAGGAAAATCATAGACTGTATAGGGAGTACCGTGATTCTCTCGACGGGCAAGCATTGTGTATGGCAATAGAGGATGGGTTGGATATGAAGCGTGTTATGCAGGCGGCTGCTCCGGCATGGGATGGTGGCTACGTAATCTGTGGCGCTACCGGTTCCGGTGATATGTTTACTTTGCGCGACCCTCATGGCATCCGTCCGGCATTCTATTATTATGATGATGAAATCGTTGTTGTTGCCTCGGAACGGCCTGTGATACAGACGGTGGTAAATGTGGCTCGACGAGATGTGAACGAGCTTACTCCCGGCAGTGCTATTATTGTTCGCAAAAATGGTGAGGTGACAGTGACGGATGTGCTTGGCGAGGGAAAAAATGAAAGATGCTCATTTGAGCGCATATATTTCTCACGAGGAAGCGATGCCGATATATATCGCGAGCGAAAGGCTTTGGGATATAACCTTGTTGACGATATTCTTGCCGGAGTGGGGTATGACCTCGACCATACGGTGTTTTCATTTATTCCGAATACTGCCGAAGTGGCATTTTATGGGATGATAGACGGATTGGAGCGCTATCTCGACCGAGAGAAGGCAAGGGAAATCGTTGATGCGTCGAAGCAGGGAATATTGACTGAAGATGCTATTGTAAAAATCATGTCGCGAAAACTGCGTAGCGAAAAGATGGTGATAAAGGATATAAAACTTCGCACGTTTATCGCAGAAGGGGAAAGTCGCAATGATCTTGCCGCCCATGTGTATGATGTGACTTATGGTGTGATTGAAAACGATAAGGATACAATAGTAGTAATCGATGACTCGATTGTGCGTGGTACGACGTTGAAGCAGTCTATAATAAGGATGTTGGACAGATTGCATCCGCGCAAGATTGTGGTTGTATCTTCTTCTCCGCAGGTGCGTTATCCCGATTATTATGGAATAGATATGTCGCGAATGGGTGAGTTTATCGCATTTCGTGCGGCAGTGGAATTGTTGAAGGAATCGGGGAGGGAAGCAGTGCTTGATGAGGTGTATCGTCGATGCCGAGAACAGGAGCCATTGCCATCGACGGATGTCGAAAATTGCGTAAAAGCAATATATGAGCCATTTTCAGATGTGGAAATATCCGATAAAATAGCGGAGATGCTGACACCGACCGATACGCATGCCGAAGTGAAGATAATATATCAGACTCTCGACGGTCTGCATCATGCGGTTGCAGAATGTCCCGGAGATTGGTATTTCTCAGGTAATTATCCTACACCGGGTGGAAATCGTTTGGTCAATAGGGCCTATATAAACTACTATGAAGGCAATACCGACAAGCGGTAGGCCTTCATAGCGGTAATTTAATCAGTTGCGACGCGAGGTGAAGATGAAAATGTAGTAGACGAGCGTCGCGAGTGAGCTTAGTGCGGCAACGACGTAGGTGTAGGCTGCACTGCGAAGGGCATCCTTTGCTTTGTCGTGTGTGTCGGGCGTTGTGACGTGCGCACCTTCAAGCCATGCGAGGGCGCGGCGAGATGCATCGATTTCCACCGGCAGAGTCACGAAACTGAACAATGTGGTGATGGCAAACAGTATTATGCCGGCAAACATGAGAACCGGCATAGTCTCAATTGTGATAATGCCGATGAGCAACAGCCACGGCATCACTTTCGATGCGAAGTTTACGGGAGGAACGAGGGCTGAGCGCATACGCAACGGTGCATACGCGCGTGCATGCTGTACAGCGTGTCCACATTCGTGGGCAGCTACGGCTGCAGCGGCTACATCGTGTCCGTAATATATGTCGCGACTGAGATTGACGGTATTGTCTGCGGGATTATAATGGTCGGTCAGTTTGCCGTTGATTTGTGTGATTTGCACATGTTGCAGTCCGTGCTCGTCGAGCATTTTGCGAGCTACTTCCATTCCGGTCATGCCCCATGGCAGCGGCAGTTTGCTATAACGCTGAAATTTTGAATTGAGATTTTGCTGTACTAAATAGCTTGCTAATGCAACCAAGCCGAAAATAACATAGATACTCATATCATGAATGTTTAAATGTTCACTACCATATATGCAAATATACTGCCAAAAGTATCTATAAGGCTTTTGCCGATATATAAAAAAGCTAAACGAAGTAGGAAAATGGGAGAGTATAAAACTACAATAGGCACTCTCTTCGAGACGTGCCTATTGTAGTTCGGGTAGTCTTGTATCGCTTTGCGATTAAGAGCCGAGATATGTCTTTAATAGTCGGGATTTTTGTCCCTTTAGTCGGCGGATAGCCTTTTCTTTGATTTGACGAACACGCTCGCGTGTAAGGTCAAATTTTGCACCAATCTCTTCAAGAGTCATCTCTTGGCAACCGATACCGAAGAACATCTTTAGGATTTCACGCTCGCGTTCGTGGAGTTGACGAAGTGCGCGATCCACTTCTTTTGAGAGTGATTCTTGGGTAAGAGTGTAGTCGGCCATAGGAGAATCGTCGTTGGTCAACACGTCAAGCAGGCTGTTGTCTTCGCCTTCAACAAATGGAGCATCGACAGAGATGTGACGACCTGATACCTTAAGAGTATCGGCAATCTTCTCTACCGGAACATCCAATGTCTCGGCAAGTTCTTCGGGTGAGGGGCGACGTTCGTTCTCTTGCTCGAATTTGGATAATGCCTTGCTAATCTTATTCAGTGAACCAACCTGATTGAGAGGAAGGCGCACAATACGCGATTGCTCGGCAAGAGCTTGGAGAATCGATTGACGAATCCACCACACTGCGTAAGAAATAAATTTGAAACCGCGAGTCTCGTCAAACTTCTGTGCAGCTTTAATCAAGCCCAAATTTCCTTCGTTGATCAAGTCGGGGAGGCTTAATCCCTGATTTTGATACTGTTTTGCAACAGATACAACGAAACGCAGATTAGCACGAGTGAGTTTTTCGAGCGCAGCTTGATCACCTTGCTTGATGCGCTGAGCGAGCTCTACTTCTTCTTCTACCGTGATAAGGTCCTCACGACCAATCTCTTGTAGATACTTATCGAGCGACGCGCTCTCGCGATTGGTGATTGATTTTGTGATTTTTAACTGTCTCATCTATTGATAACCCGAGTTTTAAGTATGCAAAGTTACGAAAAATTCATTAAAAATGCACCTAATTTTCGAGAAAAATTTATTAGGTATAATAGACAAAAACAGTTGGCAAAACCGCTGTAATTAATTGATTATTATATAGATGCATTACCTTTGATGAAACTGATTTCA
>JBGUUQ010000148.1:0-80332 GCA_045133615.1 Muribaculaceae bacterium
GAGGTGGGTGAGTGGCTGAAACCACCAGTTTGCTAAACTGACGTAGGAGTAATCCTACCACGAGTTCGAATCTCGTCCTCTCCGCCACCGACGGTCAAGCATGTTGCTTGACCGTTTTTTGTCTACCATCTGTTATTTGGAATAATTGAAAATTATTTGGGATCAGTAGAAAATTAATGGGATAATTTTTAAAATTGAATAGTTTTTGTTTACTTCGCAATATGGAAAAGGGGGACAGCCCCTCTATGATGACATCGATGACCACCAGTCCAGCACTAAACTTTCAATGTAATAGAAAAACTGCCCAAGTGTAGAGTGGCAACTTATAGATCCGTAAAAAACTTCAACCGTTTTGTAAAAAAGAATAGTATGGCGAAAATCCTCTCTCAAAATTATAGTTACGCCAATAATTCGAACGGCGAACTTATAAATGTATCTACGGCTCAACGTAGAGAAGAATATTTTTGTCCTATATGCGGAGAATCAATGGTACCACATTTAGGCAAAGTGCGCCGATGGCATTTCGTTCATAAAAACACGGGAAATTGTTCGTATGAATCATATCTTCATATGTTAGCAAAAATCAAGATAAGGCAAGCGTTCATTTCTTCCGAGCATTTTTTCCTTTCTTATAATGCCAAAGCAATTTGCTCCTTCGATTGTCCATTTATTTCCTCTCCTAAATGTGAGGGAGAGAAACCTGTTGAATTCGATTTGCGTAAATTCTATGATACCTGCGAAATAGAAGCAACCTACCACCAATACCGAGCAGACTTGCTTTTAACTTCATCTATAAACCCTAAACGACCTCCTATACTAATTGAGATTATGGTTACTCATAAATGTACAGAGGACAAAATTAATGATGGTGTTCGTATTATTGAAATTCCCATCCAATCTGAAAAACAGATTAACAATGTCGTCAAAAATCGCAAATTAATAGCGACACGGGATAATCAATTCAATTATGCCCCTTTTAATGGGAGAAAAATTACTTTATATAACTTCGACAAAGTAGAATCTTTTGACCCTATTGGGCGTTTTGATGAAGATGAAGATTATTTTAATCGAAAAAATACAATAGGGATTTGGTTAAATAAAGAAGGGTACTTCGGGCGTTTTAATTGTCACTGTTATGAAGTGAGCAAGAAGTTACCACCCAATGTTCATTATTACATAACCGAGATAGCGACTAAATACAAAGAGATTTTTCAAGAATTTTCTAAACGAGGAGTTAAAGTATGTAATTGTCATTTATGCAAAAATAGTAAGATAAACTCTGGTGGTAGACTTTGCGTTCTTTATAAAAGATATAACTTACCACCCAGACCTTCTCCTTATAGTGCGGTATCTTGTCCTCACTATCAAGAGGATTTTGATTATTCACAAAATATGATAGAGGCTGAGCAATTTTTATCAGAAAAAGAATTTGATTATTCTCTAAAACATAAGTTCTATTGTCATATATGCAAAGAAATTCTTTGAAATAGGAGAATTTATTGTGTTGTAATCTGCGATGTAAAACAATTGCACCCCGATATTAAACATGGTTTCATATCTCGTCCTATCCTCCACCGACGGTCAAGCATGTTGCTTGACCGTTTTTTTGTCTATAAACCGCTATTTTCGGCGGATTATAAACTGGTCGTAATAGGACAATAGCAACGTAGTCATCGGCAATGCCACTATCAAGCCAAGCAGCCCGAACAGACATCCCCAAATAGAAAGTGACAGCAAAATTATAGCAGGATTGAGACCCATGGCCTTACCCATAATCTTTGGAGTAAGCAACATATCTTGAATTATCTGTACCACGATATATACAGCCATTGCCTCAGCAAATATCACCCAAAAATCAACACCCTGATCGACCGACATTACCAAACACAACAAAGTCGTTATCGGGAACGATATCAATTGCAAATAAGGCACCATGTTCAACAGACCGATAAACAGACCGAGCACAATGGCAAGAGGCAATCCGATAATCAAAAAGCCGATGCAGAACAATACACCGACACACAAAGCCACAAGAGCCTGCCCTCTGAAATAATGATTCATCGACAATTTAATATCGCGTCCGATTTTATATGCCACTTTGCGATATTTCGGAGGTACCATACGCCGAAATCCCTGCGACAGACGCTCGTAATCAATCATGATGAATATCACATATAAAAACACGATAAACCAACTCACCAAACCCCATATCACCTCTAAACTCGTACTAAGCAATCCCCACGTACTGCTCACTGCATTGCGTGCAAGATTAATCCATTCCTGTCGGGTAAGCAACGTAGATAGATATTCCCAATCGATGTGAGTACGAATAAAGTCATGCACGGTATCGGGGACAAACGGAATGTCCATATCGGTGGAAGCATACCGACGCATCAGCTCGCCTACATGCACCATTTCATCTACAACCATCGGAACAAGGAAATAGCATATCACACCAATGAAAAACGTCGCTTCAAACAGCGTACAAAATATTGCCATCGCACGCCCTTTCAACCGAAGCAGCCGACGATTGTACTGCACAAACGGCTCAAGCATATAAGCTATCAAGCAAGCCACACAAAATGGCAACAATACACTCTTCAGAATATTGATAAGATATAATATACCTGCCACTACGGCTATCGTAATCACCAATCGCACCACGCGATCTAATGTAAATGGACGTCGTTCGGTCATTGAATTTTTCTTATATAAACAATTTAGCCACTAAATTAGCTAAATTTATTTTCATTCAGCGCGATTTTCACTAATTTTGCCCTCAATTATATCAAATAATATCATTAAACACATTCATCGCATGACTACATCAGTAAAAAAAGCACTGAATGACTATGCGTGGGCGCGTTGGACAGCACTTTTGCTCCTCGCATCCGCAATGTTTTTCAGCTACATTTTCATGGACATCCTCTCCCCCATCAAAGACCTCATGCAGTCGACTCGCGGCTGGGATTCAACCGCTTTCGGCACTATGCAAGGTTCAGAGACATTCCTCAACGTATTCGTATTCTTCCTCATCTTTGCCGGTATCATCCTCGACAAGATGGGGGTCAGATTCACGGCACTCCTCTCAGGAGCCGTGATGCTCGTAGGAGCCGTCATCAACTGGTATGCCGTCACCGAATCGTTTATCGGCAGTAGCCTCGACGCATGGTTTACCAACCATCTCAACTACATTCCGGTATTTGACGAACTCGGTATCTCGCCCTTCTACGAAGGCATGCCCGCTTCGGCAAAATTTGCAGCCGTAGGATTCATGATATTCGGTTGCGGTGTCGAAATGGCCGGCATCACAGTAAGTCGCGGTATCGTGAAATGGTTTAAAGGCCGTGAGATGGCTCTCGCTATGGGCTCGGAGATGGCTCTTGCACGTCTCGGCGTTGCAACCTGCATGATATTCTCACCGGTGTTTGCCAAACTCGGAGGCAATATCGACGTATCCCGCTCCGTAGCATTCGGCGTTGTCCTACTCATGATAGCGCTCATCATGTTTATCGTCTATTTCTTCATGGATCGCAAACTCGATTCTCAGACCGGTGAAGCTGAAGAAAAAGACGACCCGTTCCGTCTGCGCGACCTTGGCAAAATCCTCTCAAGCAGTGGGTTCTGGCTTGTAGCACTTCTATGCGTGCTTTACTATTCGGCAATCTTCCCCTTCCAGAAATACGCTGTCAATATGCTTCAGTGCAACCTTGAGTTCCACCCGCTTCCCGCCGACTCATTCTGGGCCACCAATACCGTCACCATCATCCAATACGGCATCATGCTCATTGTAGCCGCCGGAGCATTTACCAGCAACTTCACCAAAAACAAATTGCTCAGAGTTTCGCTTCTCAGCCTTTCGGTTGTGGCTCTCGTCACATTCTGCTACATGGGCTATATGAGACAAAGCGCAGAAACCGTATTTGCCGTATTCCCGCTTTTGGCAGTCGGCATCACCCCCATTCTCGGCAATTATGTAGACCACAAAGGTAAAGCAGCATCGATGCTAATTCTCGGCTCATTACTGCTTATTATATGCCACTTGACATTTGCATTTGTTCTTCCTATGTTTAAAGGTGGTCCGCTCGGTGGATTCTTCGTTGCTTACATCACGATTCTCGTGCTCGGAGCAAGCTTCTCACTCGTTCCCGCTTCATTGTGGCCAAGCGTACCCAAATTGGTAGATGCCAAAATCATCGGTAGTGCTTACGCTCTTATTTTCTGGATTCAAAACATTGGTCTTTGGCTGTTCCCCCTCCTCATCGGTAAAGTTCTCGACAAAACTAATCCCGAACTCGTAGCAGCTGTTGCCAATGGCACAATGGACCCCGAACAAGCAGCCGTATCCTACGATTATACAGCACCTCTTGTGATGCTTGCTTCTCTCGGTGTAGCCGCACTCATCATCGGATTCATCCTCAAAGCCGTAGACAAAAAGAAACATCTCGGACTCGAAGAGCCCAACATCAAAGCATAATTCCTCAGTTATTACCATTAACATTAAACAGACGCTGCTCAGACTCTATGCAGCGTCTGTTTTGTTATAGATTGTAAATTTCACTCCTACAGTCTGTTACCATTTCTAAAATCTTTCGGTAGTTTAACCACTTTTTACTAAAATAAAAGGTGGCAAAAAGTATATTTCCATACCTTTGCGACACAAATAACAAAAACATCTATAATTATTATTTTATCCAATCATTAATTATGGAACTTAAAAAATTCAAATCTCTTTTTTCAATCATTTGCCTTTTGGCAATCTCCTTCGGATTCGTGTCTTGCAACGACGATGATTCCAACACCATTTACACTTACATTGCCTATGGTGAAATATCGGCCGGTAGCGGATCAATCGAAGAATCAATCGCAGCATTATCGGCCATTGCCGACTACACCACTGCCATATCCACTGTCGTCAACTCCTACACCACCGAAAATAAAGATAATGAAGTAATCAAAGTGTGTGATAAAGTATATCAAAATCAGACTACCAACCATCCAACATGGAAAGGATGGGTTGAAATTCGCAGATTTGAAGGCACTGTGACTAATCCGGGAGAAACCGTTCCTTACAAAGTCATCAAATCATACAGCTACTAATAATAGCAGCAAAATAGAGAGCCGCAGCATGCTGCGGCTCTCGTCATATCATAACACACATTTCAGACAAAATGCCTCCATTTTTCATTTCTAATTTATAGATTCATGCTGTTCTAAAAAGAATCGTTTTTGTTGTTCTATCTCATTTCGCAACTCCTCTTCAGTAGGCATATAAGTCATATATTTAGTGGCATATAGTTGATCTCTATCATGTAGTACAGAGTATCTCGCAATAGTACTATCGGTGTCAGTACAAAGTAACACACCTATAGTCGGTGCATCATCCGTTCCTTTTACTAAATCGTCATACATCCGTACATACATATCCAACTGCCCTATATCTTGATGCGTAAGTTTGTGAGTTTTCAACTCAAAAATCACAAACCTCTTCATCTTGAAATTATAAAACACCAAATCTATATAAAAATCGGACGTATCGGTAACGATATGCTGCTGCCGTTCTACAAATGCAAAACCACGTCCTAATTCAAGGATGAATTTTTCAAGATTATCAACGAGAGCCTGCTCTAATTCAGACTCCGAATAATTGTTATCTCGTCGGAATCCCATAAATTCTGCCACCATAGGATTTTTAATATATTCCATTGGATCTGTCTCCTTCCGAGGGGAAGGAACTTCTAAATTTCCACACTGCGCAGTAAGCCTACGTTCATAATACTGTGTAGCTATATTGCGATCAAGCGTTTTGACACTCCACATATCATCTGCCGCTGTTTTCAGATACCATTCACGAGCTTTAGGGTTACTTACGGAAAGTATCCGGCGAATATGTGACCAATTCAGATTTTGCACACGCGTGTGCAAAATCTCAAAATCACGGAACTCCAAATAAAATTTTCGATAATAAGCCAAATTGCGCCGACCATATCCAAGTCCATATTCAGCCGTAAGTCGATCGGCAAGAGCAGGTATAAGCCCTTTCCCATAGTCGGCACGGGCATTTCCTTGTTGCTCCTCCTCCACTATACGGCGACCCACATTCCAATAAGTCATAATCGCAGCCTGTCCTGCAGCAGCAAATGCATGTCGACGTCCATTTTCAATAATAGTCCGAACATCAGCTACCAATGAGTCCGATATGATAATGTCACTTTTCTTTTCCATAATCCGATATATGTTTCTATCATTCTTTTGTAAAGATACTGATTATTTTGAGAAATGATTCAGTAATGTATGAAATCCAATTAGATACTATGGGGATTAGAGATAGTATCGGAAATTGTCCAAATAAGCGAACTCATCGGTAGCTGTGTTTATTATGTCGAGAAGCGACTTGATTGTCGACGACGACAGCGCATCATACGCCATCACAGTTCCGTCGGAATATGTCAATGCAAGCCGGCTCGACAGAGAAGCGACAGAACCACACACCGCCTCCGTCATTATCATTGTAATTTTGTCGACAGCTCGGTCAAATACCGCGTCGTCCGACCGTACATCGCCATCTTCACGAGTATCAGCCGAACCAAAGCAATAAAAGGCTCGTCGTCGTTGCCAACAAATATCGGCATATAAACCATCTGACGACTTCAATGTAAAATCAATAGTTGTTACTTTATTATCTGATATCATGGGACTTATTTTTTATTTGAAAACCACTGAAACGTTGCAGAAGAAACCTCAGCAATCACCTGTTCACAACGCTGAAGTGACTCCGCAGCATCAGTCACAAACACAGCAATCACATAGCGCCGACCATCGGGAAAAGTCACTACGCCAACATCGTTTATCCCGACAATCTTTCCCGAATCAAGAGGTCCGCCGGTGCCGGTCTTGTGTAGCAGCGACACATCCGTTCCGACAAGCCCTGCCGCCAGACGTCGTTGACCGGTCGCACATTCACGCATCGGAGTCAGCACAACTCGCTGCGTCTCATCATCAGCACCGACAATCGCGGTCGACAATAATTCCGCCATTGCAAGCGGTGTTGAATTATTGTCGGCACACCGCCTCGGCTCGTCATGCATTTCCGCCTCAGTCGCAGCAACTTCAAAATCCGCCACCCCTAACGAGCGGATATACCCGTCGACCACAACAGGCGAGCCGATCGCCCGGAATAATATGTCGCAAGCATTATTGTCGCTCAATCGCATTGCATAGTCCACAAGCTCCGTAGCCGACATTCTTATGCCTCCGGCGGGATATTGTTCGCGCAACGGGCTGTAAGTATCATCTCGCAAATCTTCTCGCTCTACAACTACCACCGTGTCGCCGTGATTCCGGATATAATCGGCGACAAAAAGAGCTTGATGAAACTTTACAACACTCATCAGCGGATAACGACGATGATTCCCGATAGTGACGGTATCCCCGTCAGCTATCACAGCAACTCCGACACATGCATCTACGTCAGACACAATGCGGAACAACTCGTCGCGCAACGACTCCGCGGATGCGAACATGCCGACCAACAACATCAATATACAACCTACTCTCTTCATATTGCCACAAAAATAGCTAAAAAGTAGCGATTAATAGAGTTGTAACAACAATTTTCACTAATTTTGTAACCCGATAAGGTATGAGACGGACCTACGAAATATTTCGTGCAATTTTAGTTGCATTGTTGGTACTCGCAGTAGGAGTACCCGCATTGCTCTATGTATTGCTATCCATCCCCGGAATACAAAACAAAATTCGTACGGAGAGCGAACACGAACTGACTTCGTTGCTCGGCACTGAAGTCAATATAGGCAAAGTATCGATAGCCCCGTTCAATCGCGTCACTATCGAAAAAGTCGTGGCTATGGATGCCGACGGAGATACAGCTCTGCGCGTCGGTCGACTTGGAGCCGGAATAAAGCTAAAAGACCTTTTGCTAAAGGGCGACATCGTAGTGACCTACATAGAATTAATAGGCTTGGATGCCCGTATCAATCGTGAGTCGCCCGACTCTCCGCTCAACATTCAGCCCATCATTGATGCTCTTAAACCGAAAGACAAAACAAAGCCCCCCACTCGTTTTGATTTGGCGGTAAACTCTATTGTGATACGTCGCTCTTCCGTCTCCTACGACGTTTTGTCGGAGCCTGATTCGATTCAACAGAAGTTGAACCCGGCTCATGCAAGCATTTACGATTTAAAGGCCGACATTCGCCTGCCTCGCATCAAAAATGACGATTTCAGCATCGACATAAAACGTCTTGCCCTCAAGGAGCGGTCGGGTTTCTCGCTCGAAAGCCTTTCAGGATTATTCCACATATCGAACACCGGAAGTTCGGTTTCCGATATGACAATCGATTTGCCCGGTTCGCATATTGCATTGGCTGATATGGCACTCGATTATGACTCTTGGCAATCATTGCAACAAAAATGGCAGCAAATACCGATTGAAATAGGTATTATTGATGGAAGTTACATTTCATTGGCCGATTTTTCAGCCATGGTTCCGGCTATGAAAGGGTTTGACGATTCTCTGTCTCTCAATCTCTTAGCAAAAGGAACTCTATCCAATATTGATATTGACAATCTCGACATTGTTGACTCCTCCGGCTCAACACGTGTAAGTATCAAAGACGGTAACATTTCAGGCCTTTGCAAAGGCAAGTCCGATATATCGATTCTCATGCCCGACATTGATATTGAAGGATATGGTGTAGACATTGCCGACCTTGTGAGCCATCTGTCCTCCGTATCGCAGAAAGCACAAAAAACAATCTCCAATCTCGGACATATATCTGTTGCCGGCAAGGCTAAAGGGTCATTGGCCGATGCTTCATTTCTCGGCACAGTAAAAACGGCATCTGGACGAGTCAATCTCGATCTGAATTATCGCCGCAAATCGTCCAACTCGCCAATCGGACTATCAGGACATGTCAAAACCGATACGATTTCACTCGGCACAATGCTTGAAAATCAGGATTTCAACAAAATCGCCGCAGACATCACATTTGATGTCGCAGTCAACCACAAGTCATTGTCGGGTACCGTGACAGGCAAAGTCCCCGTGCTTGATTATAAAGGGCATCGATACGACGATATTTCTGCCGATATATCATCCGATGGCAAGCACTATGCAGGGAATGTGATACTCAATGACGATAACGTGCAGATTCTTATCGACGGAGATGCCAAAGTAGATCGCCAGAATCCATCGGCCAATCTTTTTGCACAAGTCGTAAACGCAAATCTCAACGAATTAAATCTGTGGGACAAATATCCCGACCACAGTCTGTCGGCATCTCTGCAAATGAATTGGAGTGGAAATTCGGTAGATACCGGAAACGGAACAATTTCATTAAGCGATATTGCATTCGTTGATACAGACGGAGCCGGCATCAACATCGACCGAATTGAGCTTGAAGCAATCAACACCGACTCTCTGCAATATATCAACTTGCGAAGCGACATCATCGAAGGCGCCATAGTCGGGCAATATGATTTTGCAACACTTGCGTCAACAGCCAAAGACATCTTGTCGCATACATTTCCCGTGTTTTTTGGCGGAGAAGTGCAACACTCCGATGCTAAGACAAAGAACGACACCCGTATCAATAATTTCTCCTACAATTTTGTGGTGAAAGAAAACAACGAATTGACCGACTTCTTCAAAACGCCGATACGAATCGTCTATCCAATCACCATCAACGGCCTTGTTGATGAAGAAGAGCACCACATGGCACTCAATCTGGACGCTCCGTATCTTCAGCAGAAAAACAAATTGATTGAAAATACAGCCTTACGATTTAATGTCGATGGCTCGGTAAATCGCTGTGAGCTATACGCAACCACCGTTTTCCCAACAAAAAAAGGACCGACATCAATAGTGTTAGAAAGTAACGGAGCCTCTGATCGTATCGACACCGACATATCATGGATTGCAGAACATCCCCGCACATTCAAGGGAAATGTAAACCTTTCCACCCTATTCGGACGCAATGAGAACGACAATGGCTATACCGCCGATGTCGACATCAATCCAAGCCAAATCATCATCAACGACACTACGTGGGTGGTAAGTCCGGCAAAAATATACGCCGACATCGCCGCGAAACATATTGACGTAGATGGTATCGACATACGCCGCTCCGGTCAATATATCACACTCGGCGGAACCGTGTCGGACGATCCCGCCGACGAACTGTGCCTGCAACTGCTCAACGTCAACCTCGACTATGTGTTTGAGACACTCGACATCAGCGCGGCAATGTTTGGCGGTGATGCATCGGGAAAATTCTATGCTGCCGGACTTTTCACCAAAGAGCCCCGACTTAATACTCCCGGACTTCATGTAGACAACATTACCTACAACGGAGCACTTATGGGCGATGCCGATATAGTCAGTTCATGGAACAATACCAATAAATCTGTCGATATAAACGCGACAATATCACAGACCAACGGCAGAAAATCGCTCATCGACGGTTCGATATACGTGATGAGAGACTCTCTCGACTTCCGATTCAAAGCCGATAAAGCCAATATCGGTTTTATGCGACCTTATATGGAAGCATTCACATCCGAAGTGTCCGGATACGCCTCCGGAGATGCCCATCTATGGGGTACATTCAAGCTTATCGACATGAGCGGTCGCCTCTTTGCTGAAGATCTCAAAGTAAAAATCGACTACACTAATACGTACTATTCGACAACTGATTCAGTTATCATAAATCCGGGCTCAATAGAGTTTACCGACGTCAAACTCCATGACGCCTACGGCAATACCGCCAATCTCTCCGGCTCGGTAACTCACTCGTTCTTCAAACTCCCGCATTTCAAGTTCGACATAACCGATGCTAAAAATTTCCTTTGCTACGATGTCACTCCGGAAATTTCACCGGATTGGTATGGCAAAATATTCGGAAACGGAACGGCATTCGTAAAAGGAGCTCCGGGACTGATTGAAATCGATGTAAACATGTCGACGGCTCCGCAATCGGTATTTACCTTTGTCCTTAGCGACACTGAAGCCGCCGGCGAATACACGTTTATCGAATTTCGCGACCGCAATTACAAGCCGAAACCTATCCTCCCCGACACCATTCTTGAGCGCGGGACTCCCGAACTTGCAGAGTTGTTGCAGGCACGAATCAAAAAGCAAGTGGAGAGCAATCCATCGGTATTCCACATCAATCTGCAAGCCGATGTGACACCCGAAGCGCAAATGATACTCGTTATGGACCCGATAGGTGGCGACCGCATCAAAGCCAACGGGAAGGGAAATTTGCGATTGGAATATGTATCCTCCGACGATGAGTTTAAAATGTTCGGTTCGTATATACTCGACCGCGGAAGCTATAACTTCACCCTGCAAGACATCATCATAAAGAACTTCACCATCAACCCCGGAAGTGCTATTACTTTTACCGGCGACCCGCTTGCCGCCACACTCAATATCGAAGCGGTATATTCGGTAAATGCCAACCTTAGCGACCTCGACGAATCGTTCTTGCAAGACCGCGAACTCAATCGCACAAATGTGCCGGTTCATGCACTGCTGAAAGTCAACGGCGACATGCGCCAGCCCGACATAGCATTTGACCTCGAATTCCCCACCCTTACCCACGACACCTACCGAAAGGTTAAAAGCATTATCAGCACCGAAGAGATGATGAGCCGACAGATTCTCTATCTGCTCGCTCTTAATCGCTTCTATACACCCGATTATATGGGTTCTACGACCAAAGGCAACGAACTTGTATCGGTGGCCTCATCGACCATCTCGTCGCAGTTGAGCAGTATGCTTGGTCAGTTGAGCGACAATTGGAGCATTGCCCCGAATTTCCGTAGCGACAACGGCGACTTCTCCGACGTGGAAGTTGACCTTGCACTATCGAGTCATCTGCTCAATAATCGACTGCTATTTAACGGCAACTTCGGCTATCGCGACAACGTCTACAACAGCAATACCTTTATCGGAGACTTCGACATCGAATACTTGCTAAATAAGTCTGGCAATATCAGACTAAAAGCCTATAATCGCTACAACGACCAAAACTACTATGTCCGTACGGCACTCACTACTCAAGGTGTGGGCGTAGTGTTCAAACGCGATTTCGACAATATCTTCTCATTCATCCATCGCGCCAAAAACAAGGATGCCAAAAACACTGATGAAAATGCAGAAAGCGACACAACTGCTATCGCTACAGACAGCATCGCTATTCCAGACAATATACCCGCAGATACCACTGTCGTAAACAGACCTACCGACGATTTTATCACCATCAAATAGGACTCCAAAAGGTCACTTTCAGAAATAACACACGATTCCTATCTATTGCAAAAAACGAGACAAGGATGAGCCAAAACAGACACATCTATGTTGGTATATTATATAATTTATATCAGATACAATTTCCTACTATATTGTCCGTTTTTACCATATAAAGGCATTTTGCGCCATTATTACAGACAAATAGAACATTCATGCATATCACAAAAAATACGAATACCGTTACTTGGTTTGTACTCGTAATTTGCATCATAACATTTCTCCCGTTTCTTGGAGAAACTCTTTTCAATACAAAAGGTGAGCCGCGTGAAGCCATTGTTGCATTTTCCATGCTTGAGCAAGGGAATTGGTTGCTTCCGGAAAGTTGCGGTGGCGACATTCCATATAAACCGCCGTTTTTAGCATGGCTCATTGCCGTTATAGCATCAGTCACCGGCTCTGTTTCCGAATATATATCGCGCCTTCCGTCGGCGTTGGCTCTCATCGCCATGACAATAATAGGATGCCGATTCTATGCCAATCGTTCATCTGCCATAAAAGCATTGTTTATGGCATTGGTTTTCATCACTGCATTTGAAGTCGAACGTGCCGGAATGACTTGTCGCGTAGACATGGTACTTACCGCTTGTCTTGTATCTTCCATGTACAGTCTCTATCGATATTTTGAATATGACTGTAAAGGAATTCCAATCGCAGCAATACTTCTAATGAGTTGTGCCGTTCTCACTAAAGGTCCTGTCGGTATGGTTCTTCCATGTTTGGTTATCGGCATATTCCGTCTCATCATCGGCGACAGATTCATTCCAACCTTGTTGAGACTGACGCTTATCGGAACAGCATCACTGATAATACCCGCGTTATGGTATATAGCGGCACATAATCATGGCGGAGATGAATTTATCTCGTTGGTTATAGAAGAAAATTTTGATCGTTTCACAGGATCAATGGACTATAGTTCTCACGAGAAACCTATATACTACAATTTCCTTACAGTGATTGCGGGATACACGCCTTACACATTGTTGGCACTTCTGTCGCTATTTGCCATCGGTCGTCGGCATATTTCAAAAACCGGAATATGGCAATGCATCCGAGGGATGGAGCCTCATCGATTGTTTGCGCTCGTAGCCATCGTGGTGGTGTTCGTGTTTTATTGTATTCCGGAAAGTAAACGCAGTGTCTATCTGCTGCCAATCTATCCGTTTATCGCCTATTTTATCGCAGAATTGGTCATATATCTGGCAGAAAATCGACCACGCATCATCAATATTTACGGTTCAATCATCGCTACTCTCTCATTAGTGGTCGCAGCAACATTTGCAGCCGTTAAGTTTGGTGTTATTCCTTCCGACATCTTCACCGGGAGACACGCCGCAGAAAATATAACGATGCTCAATGCCCTCTCTGAAAGGGAGCTTGGATTTTGTTGGATAATATACGCGTTATCAATTGCTGCCGCCGTGGGATTTTTCTACATAAAAACAAAACGCCAACCCAAGGTCACGTTTTTTGCGACTATAATCACTACATTGGCTCTCTATTGGAGCATGTTTGCCATCTATCAACCGGCAGTGCTTAACACCAAAAGCGACCGCCCCATTGCAGAGCAAATCGACCGAATAGCGCCGTCGGGCTCGATATATTCATTTATCGACGACCAATTCCTACGGTTCTATACTATCAATTTTTACCTTGGAGACCGAGTAAAACTCTTTGATGCCGAACAGCCAACCGAAGGTATCATCATCATCGGCGACCGTGATGTTGAGGTATTCAAAACACGCAACAAAGATGTCGTACTTTCACCAATTTTCCATTCCGACGCTCGTAGTTGCGACCTCCGACAGACGATTACCGTATATCGCTTCTCTCGCCAATAAACATCGACACAATCCCAAATAAGCCACCTTTGGCGGTTGGAAAATGGCGGTAATTGTGTAAATTTGTCAGCGAATATGGAAGATGAGTTTGCATGAATGCCAAACGTACCGTCATATTATTGATTCTTATTCTCTCCATTTTAAAAATGGAGAGTCAAGTTGTAGCGGATTCCACAACTCACAAACCGCTGCCAAGTGCATCGATTTTCGACTGCAAAGGAAACGTACTTGGCATGACAGACTCAAAAGGTAGGATACCACACATATCCAAGACAAATTATCCAATAACAGTCAGATATTTAGGATTTACAGAGAAATCCATACCGCAAGCCGACTCCGATACAATCTTTCTGCAAGAAACTTTTTCAGACCTACCGGAGGTTGTGGTTGAGTCTCGACAGCATAAGGTGATACATATGTTGGCTTATGTACGTGAATACTCTACCCTCTCCACCTATACAGATACCGTATTTCTTTTCAGAGAAAAGATGGTGGATTATATGCTGACACCCGATAAAAAAGTACGCTTCCAAGGATGGAATAATCCGAGGATTTTGAACAGTAAATCATACTATCGTTTCACCAATGCGTACGGGCTTGATAGTGTCAGCGACAAGAGCAACCACCATTTCTCTTGGTCGGATTGGATTAAAATTATCCCACCACCTAAATTGCCGGCGAACTTGAGAAATGCAGAAGTAGGCACAGACACATTGCGAGGAAAATACCGCCCGACAGAAATATGGTTGAAAAATCATGATAAGTTGACGATAGATATTAACGTATTGGCAGATACAACAAGCCGGAAATGGGTGCCCAATCTCGCCGTATTTTTCCACAACAATCTCGATTTTGAAAACTTTCGTGTCCGCTTCAACTATAACAATGTGGTCGATGATTCTATTTCCCCTATCGACTTGACCGGATATTCTTTCAATATCGAGTCGAACGGACGAGAACGCGACATGTTCCGTTTCAACAAAGTCAACGAGACGTTCTATGTCAGCACATATGCCGAGGTTTACATCGTGGATAAGGAATATATCACGATAAAAGAAGCAAAGAAGTGGGAAAGCCTCAAATTTGACACAGAGAATATAGAGATTTATGAGCCTGCCGATGCTCCCGATTTACAACCTTCAATTTTGGAACTTATAGCCCGCGTAAATCAATTGGACACAGATAAGGTAAGGCTCAACATGGCTCCTGACCACCGATTGATGGGCCGACATGTCGTAAAGCAAAACATCGGAACAAGAGCTCTTTCACTGCTTAAGCAGCTCACGGGAATATCATACTACAGGTCCCGCAAAAATTCCAAGCGAAATTGGAATGAGTTCCGAATAGAACAAATGCGAAAAAACAACGGAAGAGAAGTCGAAGAATGATACGAGTAGACAAAAAAAGCGGTCGTGACGACCGCCTTTTTGAGCCTCGAGTGGGGCTCGAACCCACGAACCTTTTCGTTACGAATGAAATGCTCTACCAACTGAGCTATCGAGGCTGATTTACGAGTGCAAAGATACTAAAAATTTAGAGATTGCTTGCTATACGTAAACTTAATTTTTGCTTTATCAAATAATAATTTCACCATTGCCGGGCTATCGACATAGGGATAAACACCTGTCAGATATTGAGTGGTCGATGTCGAGTAATAATAGCTACTGCTGCTTGAACTTTCAGTTGACACGTTGACCGGAGTGAGAGTAAACATCACGTCCTCATCGGTAATCACATCCTTGTTAAGCAAATCAATTATATAATCACGCATTCCGGTGAATGTATATTTACCGGTCGACGAATTATATGTAGCATAAAATGAGGTTTTGCTGTCGGTAATATCGTTGTTGGCAAAAAATTCGTCTTTCTTGCTGCTCTGCACCATAAGAAGGTAGGGAGGAGGATTGATTCCGTAGTCATTGGTAACTTTCTCTACCGGGATTTCAAACGAAAGAGTGTTGATAACCGATATCAAACCTTTGTTTTCGCGATAGCGAGCAATAATATCGCGTGCGGGGAATTCCACTTCCACATCCAAACCTGCCGGAGCAAGAATAATCGATTCACCATCATCCACTCTACTCTGAATGTCGGGACTTATCGACATCTCAATATTATTGTTGGTCACAATTTCAGGTGTAACGGCAAAATAAACTCCCGTCTTGTAATATGTGGTATCTTGTTCATCAACGACATCGTGTTGACGATAATAGATACGCATATCCGTGCTCTTGAAATGCATCACACGACCGGCTCCGTAGGAATTGGCGATATAAAGACCGGGGAACCATTCGGCAAAAGCAGAGGGGGTGCTGAACGTTTCGGGATTGGTCTTGTAGCGAGTAAAGAATTTCTTACCCAATTCAAGCGGCAGCATCACCTCAACCGAGCGATAGCTCAATTCGGCAATCGAATCAGACATGCCAAGCGCGGTGGCAGTATAGACAGCCGAACCGATTTCCGACTGCGGAGAGTAATAATCCTCCGGCGAGAAATCACTATATATGGGGCTGGGAAGTTGCTTATCGAGTTGATATACTTTCAATCCCATAGGGACAATAGAATCTCCGGTGTATCCTCCATTGGCAATACGCAATACCAATTTAATAGAATCGATGTCGTCGACAGTGACACCGGTAGTGTCCATATCCACAGTCGGCATAAACTGAGTCACCACATCCGAGCGCAACGAACCGAAGCCCTTGGCGTTGATTACACCCAATAATTGCGTAATCGTGCGCGATTGCACCTTAGGAGAGGCAACCGAATGCCCTGTAACGGTGAAAGTCGAATCGATTACAATTTCAATCTCATCTTGGATAATTGATTCTCCGATTGTACTGTCATCTTCGCATGCTACCATTGAGGTTGCCAAAAGTGCACCTATGATAAATTTCGAGAATTTCATGATTTGTTTATCACTGACTGTTGTTGTCGTTAAAGCGATTTATAAAAATCATTATAGGCATCTACATAATTTTCATCGCCGGGATAGGCAAGGAATGGTTTGCCCGATGCTTTGGCATATTCAACGAGTTCGGCATCCGCATTAGCCGATGATTGCACTACTCCATCGGAATAGTCGATGGCAAATTTGCACAAAGTCTTATAATCCACCGGACCTCCAAGCAATCCTTTGATATCCTCTTCACTGAAGCCGTCCATCTTCAGTTTTTCAGCGAATCTTGCATCAAACGTTCCTTCAAATGCATCGTCAAACAAGGCAAATACCGACTTAGCGGAGCGGAACGACGGATCTTCGTGGTAAACTCGCTTCAGATAAAGCGGTGTCAATGCGGAAATCCAACCTGAACAATGCACGATAGTAGGCTCCCAACGCAGTTTTTTGACAGTTTCAATCACACCGCGCACATAGAACATACTACGCTCATCGTTGTATTCGGGCGACAAACGAGTCTCAAGATCTTTTACCATGTGACGCTGGAAGAAATCCTCATTGTCGATGAAATAGACTTGAATACGCGACGGCTGCAATGTGGCAACCTTTATAATAAGCGGGTGATCGGTATCATCAATAATGAGATTCATACCCGACAGGCGTATCACCTCGTGCAATTGATTGCGACGCTCATTGATACATCCGTATCTCGGCATGAATGTGCGCACTTCATTCCCTTTCTCTTGAATGCCCTGCGGCAGCATCTGACCGAGCTCCGCCATAGGGGTTTTAGAAAGATAGGGAGTGATTTCTTGAGAAATGTAAAGGATCTTGTTTGTATCCATTAAGCTATAATGATTATCTATTAATAGAATTGTCTGCAAAGGTAGTAATTTTTTTTCAAATACGCCACTCTCGGCTCGCTCTAATCGCGCATTTTGTCTACGACGACACGTTTGCTGCATAGGTTTAACACATTTACGGCATTTTAGTTGTTGTCAACTGTTAAAATTAAGCAAGTTTCTTTTATTCGCCCGCGTTTTATCGTACCTTTGCATCTTAAAACAATAACAATCCAAAACTATGCGACGTTTTTTTCTTGTGACACTTAGTGTCGTTTGTGTAGCGGTAGCTGCATTTGCGCAGATTCTGACCCCAATCAAGTGGTCGACTGCAATGGAAATGACATCCGAAAAAGAGGGTGTGGTGAAATTCACCGCCGACATCGAAGACGGATGGCATCTTTACGGACTAAATCTTCCCGATGGAGGTCCTATTTCCACTTCATTTGATTTTTCAACGCTCGACGGCGTGGAACTTATAGGTGAAATCACCCCGACATCAGCCCCCATAGAGAAAGTGGATATGATGTTTCATCTCAAGTTGAGCTATTGGGAAAATAACGTATCATTCACACAGAAATTTAAAGTCACCGGCGATAATGGTTTTAATATTGCCGGACAAATAAAATTTATGGGCTGCAACGACAAAACATGTCTTCCGCCCCAAAAAGAATCTTTTTCAGTAGGAGAAGGCACAACAGCGACCGATAATCCGACCGAAACATCGACAGCAACACAGACTGCTGTTTCCTCATCTAACGCCTCGGCATCCGATAACGGATGGTGGTCGCCCATCGACATTCCGGAGAGCGACAATGCACCGCAATCCACTGCCGACTCTCCTTGGTGGTATATTTTCCTAATCGGATTCCTCGGTGGTCTTGTGGCATTGCTCACACCGTGCGTATGGCCGATGATTCCGCTCACAGTAAGCTTCTTCCTAAAAAAGAACACTTCACGTTCACGCAGCATTACCGATGCCGTAATCTACGGACTCGCAATTGTGGTCATCTATCTCGTATTGGGCCTTGCCATTACTATCATATTCGGAGCAAGCAAGCTTAACGACCTATCGACCAACGCAATATTCAATTTGATATTCTTTGCGCTGCTTGTCGTATTCGCCATTTCATTTTTCGGCGCGTTCGACATTCGTCTCCCGTCGTCTTGGTCTACCAAGATGGACAATAAGGCAGAACGAACCACCGGGCTTTTAAGCATATTCTTTATGGCTTTCACATTGGCTTTGGTTTCATTCTCTTGCACCGGCCCGATTATCGGTACACTGCTTGTTGAAGCGGCTTCAATCGGCAACATCTCCGGTCCGGCTATCGGTATGACCGGATTTGCTCTCGGATTGGCTATACCGTTTGCCGTATTTGCCACATTCCCGTCGATGCTTAAAGAGATGCCACGTTCAGGCGGTTGGTTGAACTCTGTAAAGGTAGTACTCGGCTTCCTCGAACTCGCATTGTCACTCAAATTCTTATCCGTAGCCGACCTCGCATACGGATGGGGAATCCTCGACCGAGAAGTTTTCGTATCGCTTTGGATTGTAATCTTCGTTCTCCTCGGTCTGTATCTCCTCGGCAAAATCCGTTTCCCACACGATGATGAACTCAAAAGCGTGTCCGTGCCTCGCTTCTTCATGGCATTGGTTTCATTGAGCTTTGCAGTATATCTCCTTCCCGGTCTTTGGGGTGCTCCGCTTAAAGCATGTAGCGCATTTGTTCCGCCGTTGAAGACTCAAGACTTCAACCTATACCAAGAGGGAAAATTCCAAGAATTCAGCGACTATGAAGCCGGTATGCAATTTGCTGCCGAGCACAACATGCCGGTACTCATCGATTTCTCCGGTCACGGATGTGTCAACTGCCGCAAGATGGAGGGTGCAGTATTTGACAACGACAAGATTTCATCGATCATTGAAGACAATTTCGTCCTTATAAAACTTATGGTCGACGAGAAGCATAGTCTTGCAAATCCCTACAAAGTGATGGAAAACGGCAAGCAGGTATCTATCGAGACCGTGGGTGAAAAGTGGAGCTATCTGCAACGTCACAAATTCGGCGCCAACAGTCAGCCCTACTACATCATCTTGGACAACAACGGACAACCGATGACCGGCGCATATTATTATGACGAAGATGTCAATAAGTTTGCCGAATGGCTTAACTCAGGCATCAAGAACTATTCAAACGAATAATCGATGAGCCACACTCGTGAACAAAAAATAGAGGCACTCGGCAAGGTGATCGACACGCTCGACATCTTGCGAGTGGAGTGCCCGTGGGACCGCAAGCAGACCAACGAAAGTTTGCGTCCCAATACGATAGAAGAGGTGTATGAGCTATGCGATGCATTGCTCAACAATGACAATGCCAACATTCGCAAAGAACTTGGCGACGTGCTTCTTCATATCTTGTTTTATTCCAAAATAGGCGAAGAGAAAGGGGCTTTTGATATTGCCGATGTAGCTGAAGCTCTCAATTCCAAACTTATTTTCCGCCATCCTCATGTGTTCGGTACCACCGAAGTACATAATTCGCACGAGGTAGAACAGAATTGGGAACAAATCAAGCTAAAAGAGAAAGGGGGCAATAAGACCGTACTCGCCGGAGTGCCCAAAGCGTTACCGGCCATGATAAAAGCCGACCGCATCCAAGAAAAAGCCTCCAACGTAGGTTTCGATTGGGAACAACGCGAACAGGTGTGGGACAAAGTGAAAGAGGAAATTGCCGAAGTGGGCAATGAAATCGAATCAATGGACAAAGACCGACTCGAAGAGGAGTTCGGCGACCTATTTTTCGCACTTATCAATGCTGCCCGTCTTTACAAAGTCAATCCCGAAAATGCGCTTGAAAAGACCAATGCCAAATTTATCCGTCGTTTCAACCACGTGGAAGCTCGCGCACACGAAATGGGGCGCAATCTCAAAGAGATGACTCTTGCCGAAATGGACGCTCTGTGGGATGAAGCAAAGCGCATGGAACACCAATAAATCCACACACATCAGTCTACTCTATAATTCCTCATCGTGAAACTCTGCATTACCGAGAAACCAAGCGTAGCCAAAGATATTGCAGCCATATTGGGAGCCAACGTAAAACGCGACGGCTACTACGAAGGCGGTGACTATAAGGTGACATGGACATTCGGCCATCTCTGCACGTTGAAAGAGCCTGCCGACTACACCGACCTATGGAAACGTTGGTCGCTTGGTTCACTACCGATGATTCCACAAAAATTCGGAATCAAACTCATCGACCAAGACAGTATCGTACGCCAATTCACCGTCATAAAAAACCTCATAGCAGAAGCATCGGAAGTAATCAATTGCGGTGATGCCGGTCAAGAAGGAGAATTGATACAGCGATGGGTGATGCAGAAAGCGGAATGTCACTGCCCGGTCAGCCGTCTGTGGATATCATCGTTGACCGATGAATCGATTAAAGAAGGGTTCCGAATGCTCAAGCCTGAACAGGATTTCGACAACCTCTACTATGCCGGTCTGTCGAGAGCCATCGGCGATTGGATTCTCGGCATGAATGCCACCCGTCTCTATTCCCTCAAATATTCATCGCCCGGAAATGTTCTGTCGATAGGACGTGTGCAGACCCCTACCCTCGCCCTTATAGTGCAGCGACACTTTGAGATAACGAATTTCACCCCCGAAGACTTCTGGGAGTTGAAGACACAATACCGCGGAGCGACTTTCAATGCTACATCCGGACGATTCAAATCCGAGAGTGAAGCTCAAGAAGCGTTAGGCAAAATTGTTGACGCTCCGATGGTAATAAAAGATGTGACCGAGAAGAAAGGGAAAGAAGCGCCTCCCCGTCTGTTCGACCTGACATCGCTCCAAGTAGAGTGCAACAAAAAATGGGGATGGACTGCCGACGATACACTGCGCCTCATCCAGTCGCTCTACGAAAAGAAAGTCACTACATATCCGCGCGTCGACACTACATATCTTAGCGACGACATCTACCCGAAAGTGCCCGGTATCCTGCAACAGATGACCCCTTATGCCTCGTTGACTGCACCGATATTGGCCACTAAGATTCCGAAAAGCAAGAAGGTGTTTGACAACTCAAAGGTCACCGACCACCATGCCATCATACCCACCGGACAAGCACCGACATCGCTCGTAGGTGACGAGCGAAAGATGTACCATCTCATCGCACTTCGCTTCATAGCGGCATTCTACCCCGATTGCATCTTCATGCAGACCACAGTGCTCGGCGATGTAACAGATGTCGGCTTCAAAGCCACCGGCAAAGTAATTCTCGAACCGGGATGGCGCAACCTCTATGCTACTCCCGCTAACACCGCGACCGCTGTCGCATCCGGCGAACAAGAGGAGCCGGAACAACAAGAGGAGGGTATTCTGCCTAAATTTGAAATCGGAGAAAGCGGACCTCACGAGCCTTCGTTGCTGAAAAAGCAGACACAACCGCCGAAATACTATACCGAAGGTACACTGCTCCGGGCAATGGAATCAGCGGGAAAAACAGTGGATGATGAGGAACTCCGCGAAGCAATGAAAGAAAACGGCATCGGACGTCCGTCAACAAGAGCCGCCATCATAGAAACCCTCTTCAAGCGCCGTTATATCTACCGCGAGCGCAAAAACATCATGGCATCACAGGCGGGAATAGACCTCATTGCCACTATCAATGAGGAATTGCTTAAAAGTGCTAAACTTACCGGCTTGTGGGAAAACAAACTTCGACGCATCGAACGCGGAGAATACTCTGCCGGAGAATTTATCGCCGAACTGAAAACGCTCATCGGAGAGATTGTGGTAAATGTGCTCAGCGACAATTCGTCACGACGCATACTCATTGAGCAACAAGAGGCTGAAGAGGGCAAAAAGAAGAAAAAACAAACAGCGAAAGATGGCTCCGACAAGCCAAAACGCACTCGCAAACCGGCTGTAAAAATCGAATCGTTCGAGGCTATCACATGTCCGAAATGCGGAACAGGACATATCATCAAAGGAAAAACGGCATTCGGATGCTCCAATTTCCGCTCCGGATGCGACCTTCGCCTCCCATTCGACCAATACCCCGACACATTATCGCCCGCGCAACTCCATCGTCGCCTAAAAAAATAAGCATAACCCCAAAAGCCGATTTCCGACTTTTGTGGTTATGCTTAAAATATAATCTTGTATCCGATTAACAGTTGAAGAAGCGTGTGAATGCACGGATGGCATAGATATGGTCGTCGACAGAGGCTGTCTCACGCACGGAGTGCATCGCCCAAAGAGCATTGCCCATATCGACACCGCGGAGAGGTATCTGCGAGGTGAGAATGTTGCCAAGAGTAGAACCACCAGCCACATCGGAGTGATTTACGAAGTATTGACACGGAACATTTGCCTGATTGCATATTTCCTTAAACACAGCGGCTGAGTCAGCATCGGTCATATACTTGCAATTGGCATTTATCTTGATGACCGGACCGCCACCAATGACCGGATGGTTGGTCGGGTCATGCTTTTCAGGATAATTCGGATGTACGGCATGAGCATTGTCGGCCGAAATCATAAACGAACGAGCCACAGCACGCATATAGTCCTCTTCGCTGCCCCCTTGACAAGCCACGATGCGACGCATGATATGTTCAAGCACCGGAGATGCTGCACCTTGCTTTGTGCCACTGCCGGTCTCTTCGTTGTCGAAGATAGCCATCACACGAGTCATGCGCTGCGAGCCTTCTGTGTCAAGGAGCGCCGAAACAGCGGCATGTACCATCGAAAGGTCGTCGAGGCGACCGCATGAGATAAATTCATTGTTAAGTCCGCAAAGATTGGCCTCGGTAGTATCGTAAAGCGACATATCGAAATCGATAATATCGCGGCTATCAACACCGAGTTCCGATGCAATGATGCCGAGAAGAAGATTGTCACGCTCCGCTATAGCGTTAATGCGGCCAAGCACCGGAAGCATATCTTTCTGCTTAGACAGCGGATTGCCCTCATTGACAGCTCGGTTGAAATGGATGGCGAGATGTGGAATCGTTAGCAGCGGGCGGGATATGCGCAGCAAACGGGTCTCAGGGTTGAGCGGGTCGTCGGTGCGAAGCAACACACGTCCGGCAATAGAGAGCGGACGGTCAAACCATGTGTAGAGTATCGGTCCACCATAAACCTCGGTATTGAGTTTCACTATTCCTCCGTCGCAAAGCATTTCGGGATGTGGCTTCACTCTGAAGCATGGAGAATCGCTATGAGCGGCTATCACCTTGAAGCCGTCGGAAGCGTCACCTTCTCCTACGATGAATGCAAACAGAGCCGTATTGTTTTTGACCGTATAATATCGTCCGCCGGGAGTAAGAGTCCATGAATCGCGGGCATCAAGTTCGCTGAAGCCCTCGGCATCAAGCATTTCACGCAGAGTTTTCACGGCAAAGAAGTTGCATACACTCGCGTTCATAAATTCCATAAGCCCCTCTATGGAGCTGCCATATTTTCGCATAATTAGTCTGTATTTTTAGTTATAACGCAAAAATAGCGAAAAGCGTTGGCAATCGCAATAATGTAGCATTAAAAAACGGCGCACTGTCGTGATGACTGTGCGCCGTTCTTATTCTGACAAGAGCAAATTTATTCAGCTGCTTCTGGGTCGAGAATCACTACATGGTAGTTGTTTTGATTCATGAGTTCGACCATGAAGTCTTTGATATCTTGCTCGGTGATAGAGTTGATAACTGCAACCGATTCGGTAAGAGTGTCTACACCGTTGAGTTGGAATGTCTTGATTGCACGTACCCAAGCATCGTTCTTTTCAAGGCTTTCAATATAGTACTTAACCATAAATTCTTTCACCTTATTGAACTCTTCAGCCGTGATATTTTTGGTCATATCGTCAAACTCACCTCTAATCATGCCGAGCACCTTCTCTTTCAATTCCGGTTTCATGGGGAATGATAACTGCATCACTACGTTATTTTCCGAGTTGGGTAACATTCTGCCTTGTGCCCCGATTGAATATACGGCACCCTCTTTTTCACGAACCGTGGCAATCAGACGAGCCGAAAGTATCTGTCCGGCCATAGATGCTACCATTCCATTCTTACAGGTGAAAGGCATATTACCGGTAGCAACAATCGCCACCCAAGTCTGAGGTGTTTCCATCTTAGCGGTGAACGTATCCATCAAAGAACCCGGCTTGATACCAAGACCAATGAAATTCACTTCGTCAGTCTTATTGGCTGCATCTCCGGGGATAGAAGCGATATACTGCTCTACAAGAACCTTGAGTTGAGCTTCATCCACGTTGCCCACGAAAGCAAACGTATAGTCTGCAGGATTGGCTAGCATATCTTTAGTAATGGAGAGTATCACTTCACGATCGGCTGCCTTGATGGTCTCTACATCGAGAGTTCGATTGCGAGGGTTGGTATATAGAGCCTCAAAGAGATTCTTTTGGAAGATATATTGAGGATCTACTTCTTGATTTTGGAGATAACCAATATACATATTCTGCATAGCTTCAAACTCATCGGCGGTAACATTTACGTTGTCGAACGCCTTGTAGATAAGCTCCATGAGAGTCTGAATATCCTTGGGGGTAGATTGTCCGTTGAGTGCACGCTCATAGTCGCCGAAAGCGAGTCTCAAATTAACCTGCTTACCGGCAAGATATTTGGTAAGATCGGTATTGGTGAAGTCACCAAGTCCGTATTGTTGAAGGACAACGGGCATGAAAATGAGTGATGCCGCATGTTCGTCTCCGACAACCGAAGTTCCACCCATGGCAACAGCCGAGAAGCGAATTTCGTCGTCCTTAAACGCAGTCTTCTTCACCACTACTTTAGCTCCATTGGAGAGAATCCATTCGGTAGTACCGAACACGGGGTCGGTTGTTTCGCTCACAATAGTGCCGGGTGCGGGAAGTGCGGTGATAAGAGGTTCGGTCTTCACATTGTCGACATAAGGCTCAATATCTTCAGCTCCCACGGCTTCTACGACAGCCTGAAGGTCTTCTGAAGTGGGGAAATAGAAATCATCCTTTTCGGGGAGCATTGCAAGAAGCACCATATTGGAGTCGGGAGATGCAACTTGCTTAATCATTTCATTGATAACTTCCACAGGTATCTGTTTTGCCACCATAGACATCACCTGATATTCATACTCAATACCGGGAATCGGCTCATTATCAATAAAATGACGCACATATTCACGTGTATAAGAACCATTTTCGCGAGTTGCACGATTTTTATATTGAGATTCAAGTTGCGAGAGATATTCACTACGAGCACGTTCATATTCAGTAGCAGTGAAACCGTGACGCTGTGCGCGGAGAGTCTCACGATAGACAGATTCGAGCACCGGACGAATATCATTACCTTTCGCTACACCAGTGAGAGTAAAAGCATCTTTAGTCTTGGCGATACCTAAATATTTAACGTAATAGGCGCCGGCAGCAGCAAATGGAGCATCAGGCTTAGATGAAATCTCGTCGAAACGGTCATCGAGCATCGACGACATCATGTCGGTGATATAGTCCATTGCCATATATCCCATCGTGTTTTTGAGCGAATCAGGGAATATATCCTGCTTGAAAAGCACCTCGATGACAGCATTGCTCTGCTCTTTGTCGCGACCTACCGCATAGATAGGTTCCTTATTGTCGCTGACAGGATAGTAGATGCGTTCTTTCGGGTTGGCAGGCATTTCGATGTGAGAAAACATCTCCTTGATTTTGCCTTCGATACGATCAACATCGATGTCACCAACCACGATGATACCTTGCTGGTCGGGACGATACCAAGTCTCATAATAGTCGCGAAGAGCCTGATAGGGGAAATTGTCGACCACTTCCATCGTACCGATAGGCAGACGATAGCCATAGCGGTCGCCTTGAAATACGATGGGCAATAAATTTTCAAGAATACGCATCTCTCCTACCATCGAACGACGCCACTCCTGATGAATTACGCCACGTTCCTTATCGATTTCTTCCGGTTCGAGCAAAAGGTCGCAAGCCCAATCGTGGAGGATGAGCAAGCAACTGTCTTGCACGCTTTCGCGAGCCGTGGGAACATTGGAAATGTTGTAGACAGTCTCATCGATTGAAGTATAGGCATTGAGATTCTGTCCGAATTTCACACCAACGGTTTCGAGCCACGACACCACTTGGTTGCCGGGGAAATTCTTGGTACCGTTGAAACACATGTGTTCGAGGAAGTGAGCGAGACCGCGCTGATTGTCCTCTTCAAGGATAGAGCCAACCTTCTGTGCGATGTAGAAATCGGCTTGGCCCTTTGGATACTCATTGTGACGGATGTAGTAGGTCAACCCATTGTCGAGTTTACCGATTCTTACGTCCTTATCCACCGGCAGCGGTGGCATTTGCTGCGCACCCGCCTGCATCGAAATCATTATTCCCGCTATCGCGAGGAACAACAGTCGAAACGTTTTTTTCATTATTGAAAATATTAATTAAATAAGTGTATTAATTCCAAAATATCTTGCGAACTTACAGAAATATCACGAGACTAACACCATTATTGTGTTAAAAATATTTAACTCGAATTTACACACCCCTCTACCGAAGTGTAATCTTGGTCGGAGGTCAAACGATGAAACTGCATGTAAAATAATCTAATTATCATATCAAACGCACTACGAGGGACACCCAATGTCTGGGTGTCCCTCGCTATTGTTATGTCGCCGGTCGACTATAAAACGGCTTCGGAAGTGAATTGTTCTCCGAAACGATTAGTCGCCACAATGGTAATCTTACGGGTATTGTAAGAGGGACGCACACGAAACAGGTGGAGAGTGCCATAACCGGCAGCTTTGCCTTTCATCGTGATGAAGTCCTGATCTTCTGCTTGAAACTGCTCGAGTACGCCTACGCGTTCCACTCCATCTTCGTAATAGGACAATCGCCATGCAGGGTCATAGTCCCAAACGTTAACTACAAGATAGTCTTTTTGCGATTCAAACTCTCCGGGAGTATATATACGCATCTGATAGTCGGTCGAACGACCGGTGGCCTTATATTTCCACTTCAAATCGTCACCGTTGATGTCGACTATCATATAGCCATTGGGAGAACCATCGCGATTCACATCGCCTACCCACCATGCTCCGCAAGCAGCTCCAATATTGTGGTCATAGATATTAGGAGTGACAATACGGTTTTCAAAGAAATGAGTGTGTCCTGAAAAGATATGCGTGCGATAGTCGCGAAGGAGACCAAAAAACTCGTCAGCATTAGTGGCATTACCGCTACCACCGTTTGATGTGTTAGCCGTAGGAGCATGAAGGTTTACCACGACAAGCGAGCCTGGAGCCACATAACTTAAATCTTGACGAAGCCAATTAAGCTGGTCGACGGTAAATTGCTCATCGTACTGTTTATTACCCTCATAGTCAATCGATTTCATCACCACAACATGCGTATTACCGACATTAAACGAGTAGTCGGTCGGTCCAAAATACTTCGAATAAACCATCTCTCCGTAGTGTGATTTATCACTGCTACGACTAAGTGCGGCATATTGCTTGTCGAAATCATGGTTGCCGATTACGTGATACATCGTCAGAGCCATACCATCAATGGCATCGCACCACACAGGGAACAAATCCATTGCGTCCCACACGATGTCGCCCAGCGCTATTCCATAGACCATACGACCGGCAGCATTCAGAGAATCTACCGTGGCGCGAAGATCGGGAATGGTTTCCGAGACAAGACGGTCGACATGCTTCTTTTTTTTCACCTGAGGGTCGGAAATCTCGATAAATGTCACCCCGGTTTTGGTTTCATCATCCTTTTCGACGGTAAAATCGCATTTCTGCGACTTTTTCGAGTCGTCGATGGCTGCATAATAGCCTACGGGGAGCGAACGTTCCACAGCAGCATGGTAGCCGGAAGGAATGGAGATATAGACAAATTTGCAGGTATCGCTATGCGACT
The DNA here is from genome assembly GCA_045133615.1 of Muribaculaceae bacterium. GTDB lineage: Bacteria > Bacteroidota > Bacteroidia > Bacteroidales > Muribaculaceae > M3. The sequence continues at coordinate 28,857 of JBGUUQ010000148.1, forward strand.
TTATTCGGTATCGTCCTCGCTCGTCAGTTTGAGTAAACTGCTTGCCATTGGTCACTACAACTCCCGCAATCGGGTTGTGCTCAGTGTCGGTAACAACACCTTTCACATCGACATATCGTCCGGCGGCTTCGGCGGTAAATACCATTGCAGATACCATTGCCGCCGAAAAGATTGATTTAATAGTTGTTTTCATTTTTAATTTCATTTATCGTGATTTATTAATCATTGTTTGCAATTGCTTGTCGGCTCCACCATACCGGTAGTTTCATATCATTTTCACCCCCCATCCGCTCAAGTGCAATACGGACATTCTCGCTGTTGGTAGCCAGTGTGTTGGCACAATAAGCAAAGCGAGTAGGAAATGTGAAGTCATTATAAACGGTTCCCGCTCCAATAGTCAGTTCGGGATAACCGGTACGGCGAATTTCATGATAAGCCTCCATCCCTATCCAGAACAATGCGAGAAATTTTTGCTCTGCAATGAGTCTGAGTTTATTTGATGATTTTTCCCACGAAGCAAGGTCGGAGGCAAGAAATGTGGATATATCATCAGAGGAAACAGTTACCGGAGTCATACTATATTGTCCCAATTCGCTCCATTTTTCAATCGATGCGGTCACGGCCTGTTCATAGTACTCCTTCGCTTTGCTTACTCCTCCGCCGATTAAGCCTTTATATGCCGCTTCGGCAAGAATAAACTGCACTTCGGCATAATCCATGAACGTGTTTGGAGCTTCAGGGCGGCAGAACACTGCATGATTGAGATAGGAGGCACCACGGTCCACCTCATTTTGCTCTTCGCGCGTACATCCGCTGATCGTACCTATCCATATCTGTTCGGGATTGTTGACCGTATTCGGATTTTTTCTACCGTAAATGGGTAGGCGCGGGTCTTCATACACCTGCTCGGAGCCGGAAGTGATAACGGTCATATCAATCAATTGGCGTGTCAGTTTGCGACCGCTCGAAGTAAAAGAGTTTTCAAGTGTGGTGGCAAAATAATTTTGATATGGATCTATGCCGGTAAATGCAACAGTTGCGTTGTCGGCATTTGAGGTGAATATCGGATATTTATCCGGATTATTCAATATTTCGGTCATTTTTGCTCCGACATTCATCTCCAAACGACCACTTACACGGCAAAGCAAACGAAGATAGAGCGAATTGTTGAACTTTTGCCATTTTTCCATATTTCCGCCATACATCCCATCCATTTCGTCTTTCATAAAATCCGGAGACAAGGCATATATGTCATTGGCCTCTTCCAATTCGGCAAACATCTGCTCATAGACCTCCTTCTGAGAGTCAAACCGCGGTTTTGTAGTCCCCACTTTTCGAGCCTGAAACGCTTCCGAATAAGGGATGTCGCCAAACATGTCGGTGAGATTATACATGTTCAAAACCTTAATGGTTGTGGCTACGGCCTGCGCCGCCATGTCGCCCGATTCGGATGCCAAATCATGCATATGCACAGCGTTATTGGCGAAATTTGCATATTTGCTCCATACGTTGCTCCAATCCCCGTCGGCAATCTTATATCGGTGTTCCTCGCGAGTGACACCTCCGGTAAATGCAGTGAATTGCACCAATTCATTGTTCCAATACCATGTATATTGTTGCCAAGCATTAGCACCATTATAAAGCAACGGTTCAAACATACCATATGCATTGACGGTTCCTACCTCCATATTATTCGGGTCGGTGTTGATTTCTTCAAAATCGTGAGTACAGGCAGTCATCACAACTACCGAGGCAAAAGCACATAGAATATTGTTTATATTACAGTTCATATTTTGCATCGTTTAAAATTGAAGTTTTACATTGAATCCATAGGTACGAGTCATCGGGAAAGTCATCGTTTCAATACCCTTGTGAATGTCAGTACCGTTGAGCACGCCAGTTTCAGGGTCATACTGCGGGAAATTGGTAATACAGAACACGTTGGTGGCGTATGCTCCCACGCTGGCATATTTCAGCACCTTGGTCTTTGCAAGAATACTCTGCGGGAAGGCATAGTCAACTCGCAATTCCTTGAGTTTGAGAAACGAGGTGTCGAATGTATTTTCTTCCACATTGTCTCTCGACCATACGTAAGCGTTATAATAAGTCTGAATATTGCTTGTGACAGTTTCATTTTTCTGATAAGAGATTGTTCCATCTGCATTTTTAATGGCGTTCACGCCTGTCACTACAAGGCCGTCATAGCGTCCTTCAAGCGAATTGGTCAACTTTCCTTGGTATCCCAAACAGAAGTTTGTAACAGAGTAACAGTTGCCTCCATATTGGGCAGAGAACGTAGCTCCAAGAGTCACGTTTTTGTATCGGAATGTAGTGGTCAGACCACCGGTCCAATCCGGATTTACTTTTCCAATCTCTCTATCAGGCTGGGTATCAAGCACAGGATAGCCGGTGCTCGCATCAATCAGTTTCATTCCTGAACAATCTACTTTGTTGCCGTTTTCATCTAAATAATAAGAGCTTTCGGGTGCTCGCTGATAACCTTTACCGTATATAACGTTCATCTCCTTCCCCACATAGGAATATACAAACACACGGCTTCCGATGGTGGTACCCATAGAGGTCTGCAACGGCTCACTCGAATCCCATCCGTCTTGCAGGCTGACAAGCTTATTCCAGTTTTTAGCCCAATTTATGTCCACTGTCCATTGAAAATCACGTGTCTGCACGGGTACGAAATGTGCAGAGATTTCAATACCGCGATTTCTGATTTCACCGGCATTAATCTTCAATCCCGTCGCTCCGCAAGTGGGATCGGTCTTGGCTGATACAATCTGGTTGGTGGTCGAAGAGTTGTAGAATGCAATATCAAAGCCCAAACGGTTCATGAAAAAGCGGGTTTCCAATCCGGCTTCCCAGCTTTCCACATTTTCCGGCTCGATATAGTAGTCGGTAAGAGTACCGGGCAATGTATAACCACCGGAATACGACGTGTTGCTATAAGTTCCGTTAAGCGAATAAGGACTCGTATCATTGCCCACGTTAGCCCATGAAAGACGCATCTTCAACATGTCGATCCATGAAACTTTGTCGTGCAAATGCAAAGCATTGTCGAGCAATACACTCGCACTGACCGACGGATAGAAATATGACCAATTGGACGGCGCAAGAGTACTCGACCAATCATTTCGTCCTGTAAGGTCGAGAAAATAAGTATCATCCCACGAAGCCGATACAAATCCATACAGACTGTTGACAGTCTTTTCTGTACGACGATTGTAGGGCTTGGGAATTGCTGTCGATGGAGAATTGTTTACGTTGTAAACGCCCTCCACATTCAACTCATCAAGATAAATGTATTGATTGGAATTATTATAGTGCATATTGTTGCCTCCGAATGCCACTGTATAATTAAATCGACGGTCAAAAAGCTCGTTGTTGATATATCGCAGTAAGAAATCGCAATTGGTCTCCAATCTGCGCAAAGTCTGCTCACGATACATCCCTTTTGAATAACCGGCAACGTAGTATGGCTTCTGCTGCGTACGGAACTCATCATTTAGGTCGAGTCCGGCTCTTACATCGAGAGTCAACCCTTTCATAAGTGTAGCAGTCAAAGCAATGTTGCCAAACACACGATTCTTGTCGAGTGTGTTTGTTTCTTCATAAAGCGTACGGTATGGATTGTAGGAACTTCCGGAAGGAAATACAAGCGATTCTCCGTTTGTGCCGTTTCCATTATAATTTGTGGCATTGTAGCGACCGTTAAAATATTCGTTTTTCCAGTCATTGATACTATTGGAGTTATATCCCCATGCAAGAATATACATTACACCGGTCTCGTCGTAGCCACTTGCAGGAAGATTGTCGCTCTCTTTGTGGAAATAGTTGACTTTGGCATTAAGTTTAAGCCATCTGTTCATTTCGGTATTGAACGACAATGACACCGATTGCTTTTTATAACCTGTATTCGGTAAAATCCAATCATTTCGGGTGTCGGTGACCGATAATCTCGTGTTGGTGCCTTTCCCATTACTACCATCGATAGTGACAGTATTGTTATATGTCACACCGGTCTCGAATATGCCTGTGTACCAATCATCCTGATAAACCCATGGAGTTTTCGTATAAGTTCCCGTTTCCCAATTTTTTGAATTATACTGGTAACGAAGCTCGTTGGCATCGAATTTTTCACCAAACGCATAACGTGAGATATTTCGGGTGGTTGCCACTCCGTCGGGAGCTTCGTCGGCAGTTAGCGTCCAGAAGCAATAGGGATTGCGACCCATATCGGATCCTGAACCATATTCAGTCTGGAAATCAGGAAAATATCCGGCACGTTCAAATGTGACAGAAGAGTTGATTGTAACCCCTACCCCTTTGTCTTTACGCCCCGACTTAGTAGTGATGATGATAGCTCCGTTGGCGGCACGAGAACCATACAATGCTGTTGCCGACGGACCTTTCAACACAGTCACCGACTCCACATCTTCGGGATTGATATCGCTCGCATCATTACCGAAATCGATGGGGCCGTTCTGATTGGAATAATTGCTTCCACTACCTATTGCGGTAGTGCCGGACGAGATAGGAATTCCATCAACAACAAACAATGCCTCATTGGCACTGTAATTGAGCGATTGGTCGCCACGCAAAGTAACACGCATTGATGACATTGGTCCGGTACTTGCTTGGTCGAGTGTCAAACCCGCCACTTTTCCCGACATACAGTTAAGCCAGTTGCCTGAGACCGTCTGATTGAGAGACTCGCTACCTACTTTCGACACTGCATATCCGAGCGATTTATGCTCACGGGTAAGACCGAGAGCCGTGACGACTACTTCGTCAAGTTCTTTGGTCCCTGATTTAAAAAACACATCGATAGTTGAACGTCCACCCACTTCAATCTCCTGTTTTATACATCCAACGGCTTGAAACATCAGTGTCGGATTCTCCCCCGATACTTTGATTGCATAATTTCCATCAATGTCAGAACTTACTCCGACAGAGGTCCCTTTCAGTAGAATCGTGGCTCCAATCATAGGAGTAATACCATCCGGTTCGTAAACCGTACCCGACACCATCGTTTGCGCCCGTGCCGGCAATGGGACAGCGGACAAAAACAGGCCGACCAACACTAAAACTTTCTTTTTCACACTAATTTTCATACATTACTTAATTTGGATTATTACATAGATATTGTACAGAATTTCATGCGCAAAGTTATTGGTTAAGATTTGCTAATGTATGTCATTTTTGTTAAAGCTTAACAGAGAGAAAAATCGTTACCAAAACGTCATCCCGACATCTCAAAATCTTAATTTTTTCGTTACAAATCGGCTTGTAATGCCAAAAGTTTGCCAGCATCGACCATTATTGCTAATTTTGCACTGCAATTCGAGAATCGACGAAATGGCAAGTTATCTTCAAGTAGAAAATCTCACAAAGAGTTATGGCGACCGCATACTCTTCGACAGTATTACTTTCGGCGTTGCCGAAGGCGATAAAATCGGTATAATCGCAAAAAACGGTACAGGAAAATCCACCCTTCTCCGCATCATTTCAGGCAAAGAAAGTCCCGACAGCGGTAGTGTCACATTTCGTGACGGTATAAAAGTGGGGATTCTTGAACAGATACCGGAATTTGCCGACGAAGTGACGGTGCTCGAAGCGTGCATGACCGGCGAAGGAAAAATTCCGCAAGTCATATCAGCTTACGAACTTGCCCTTGCTTCGGGCGATACGGATGCCATCACCAATGCAGTACACAATATGGATGCCGCCGGAGCATGGGACTATGAAGACCGGTTGAAGCAACTTCTCACGCAATTGCACATCACCGACCTTAATGCTCAAATATCAACTCTATCGGGCGGACAGCGTAAGCGCGTGGCATTGGCTCGTGTGGTGCTTGATGAGCCAGACTTGATTATACTCGATGAGCCGACTAACCATCTCGACATTCAAATAATCGAATGGCTCGAAAACTATCTCAAACGTTCTCGCGTCACTCTTCTTATGGTCACTCACGACCGATATTTCCTCGACCGTGTGTGCAACAAAATCATCGAAATAGACCGCCAACAGATATACTCTTACGACGGCAACTACGACTACTATCTTCGCCGCCGTCAGGAGCGCATCGATGCCATGACCGAAGAACTTGCCAAAGTGAAAAACACTTTGCGAAAAGAGCAAGAGTGGATGCGTCGTCAACCTCAGGCTCGTGCCGGAAAAGCAAAATACCGCATCGATGCTTTCTACGACTTGCAAAAGCGCTCGCAAGTCAACCTTCGGGAAGACAATGTGGACCTCAATGTAAAATCGTCCTACATTGGTTCGAAAATATTTGAAGCCACAGGCATATCGAAGCGTTTTGGCGAAAAAATAATACTTGACGATTTCACCTACACATTTGCCCGATACGAAAAACTCGGCATAATCGGACACAACGGAGCCGGCAAATCGACTTTCATCAAAATGTTGCAAGGTCTCGTGCCACAAGACTCCGGAGAGTGGAACGTGGGAGAAACGGTACGCTTCGGATATTACAGCCAAGAGGGTATCGAATTCGACAATAACAAAAAGGTAATCGATGCAATCACCGAGATTGCGGAAGACATCGTAGTCAACGATGGCGTGCGCTATTCCCCGATGCAGTTTCTCCAACATTTTCTCTTCTCTCCTGCCGACCAGCAGAAATATATCCACACTCTAAGCGGAGGCGAACGCTGCCGATTGCATCTGGCTGCCGTGCTGATGAGATCGCCCAATTTCCTCATTCTCGACGAGCCGACCAACGATCTCGACATCATCACTCTCGGCATCCTTGAGGACTATCTCTCAAAATTCAAAGGCTGCGTAATCGTAATCTCTCACGACCGATATTTTCTCGACAATATCGTCGACCATCTTTTTGTGTTTGAAGGTGACGGAAAAATCAAGGACTTTCCCGGTTCTTACTCCGACTACCGCACTTGGGCCGACGAACAAGCTCGCATCGAAGCGGAAGCCAACCGCCCGAAAGAGAAACCATCGACGGAAAAACGTCGCACAGAGTCAGCTCCCAAATTATCATTCAAAGAGCGAAAGGAACTTGAACAACTAAATGCCGACCTCGATGCTCTCAATGCCGAAAAAGCCGAACTTGACGCTCTGTTCAACAGCGGGGCTGAGATACCTGACATAATGGAAAAGAGTGCTCGATACGATGAATTGAAAAATATCATCGACGAAAAGGAGATGCGTTGGCTTGAACTGTCGGAAAAAGAGTAATCATACCGCAAAACCTATGAACTTATCGCAAAATAACCGCACTCGAGGCTATATCCTCGGAGCGTTGGCAGCCGCCACCTACGGCACCAATCCGCTATTTGCTCTGCCACTCTATGATGCCGGCATGAATGTCGACTCCGTACTCCTCTATCGCTATCTGATAGCTGCTGCAATGATGGCTCTGCTCATGCTCACCCGTAGGGAGAGCCTTGCAGTTACACGTCATCAACTGCCGGCACTCGTCATTGCCGGAGTTCTGTTTGCCTTATCGTCGTGGTTGCTTTTTGAGAGTTATAATTACATGGATGTAGGTATTGCCTCCACCATTCTGTTCGTCTACCCCGTAATAGTGGCAATCATCATGGCGGTCTGCTACCACGAGCGACTCAATCCGCTCACCTCACTATCCATCATTCTGGCTCTTGTAGGGATAGTGTTGCTCTACGATGGCGGAGGAGAAGGGACAGTCAGCACATACGGCATAATACTTGTGGTGCTTGCATCGATTGCTTATGCTGTCTACATGGTGGTTATCAATAAAAGCCGATTGCGCCACATGTCATCGATGAAACTAACATTCTACTCTCTCCTGTTCGGTTCTTCGGTATTCATTGTAAGAGTAGTGTTTGTTACCGACCTGTCACCGGTCACAACACCTCTGTCGTGGTGGTGTATCATAGCCATCGGAATTTTCCCGACCATTATTTCGCTCATGGCAATGGCTGTGGCCATACGCGACATCGGCTCTACCCCAACCGCCATTCTCGGTGCATTAGAGCCGGTGACGGCACTGATTATCGGAGTATTGATTTTTGGCGAAAGCCTTACACCCCGCAGCATCTTCGGGATATTTCTTGTATTGGCAGCAGTGACTCTGCTCGTTGTGGCTCGTCCACTGTTTATGGCAATCCGACAATTATTGCATCTGCGCCGATAACAAATTTTACCCCAATCGATAAGGAAAAGTCTTAACAATATTATATCTTTGTTGTTAAGATAGATAAAACTGATATTGACCAATTTGTTACGACAATTAAAATACCGACTATACTTGATGCGGATGAGTTTCAACCGCTTCACGAAACATTTTGTCGGACTGATACGCTTTACATCGCAAGCGTTGGCGGTCGTGACATTTGCCGCGGCACTGCTTTGTATCATGTTCGGCGTTGTGTCTGTAGGATTCGATTTGAAAACAATCGCCTTCACTCATATAGTCGATGTTATGAAGGCGATTCGTACTATTTTCGTCATCAATATTATTTTCAATCTCGCGTTTTGTTTCCGCGACACTCTCCGCAACACCCGCGTGATAAAATGGATTGTAGATATAGCGGTGCTGACTCTATTGCTCCCGTGGCTATACCCACATACGACCAATCCGTGGATTCCATGGCTCAGTAATATCCTTTACAGCAATTACTTTTTATTCTCCGTACTTACGGCTTACTCCATTGTAAATATCAGTTACGGAGTAATCCGCGTCATAGGCAAGCGCACCAACCCGTCGCTGATGCTTGCTTCCAGCTTTCTTTTCTTTATCGGAATAGGGTCAATGCTCCTGATGCTCCCGCGCAGCACGACAAGCGGAATCGACTACATCGATTCGCTGTATGTAGCTACGAGTGCCGTATGTATCACCGGACTGACACCGGTCGACATCGCGACTACATTCACCCCGTTCGGGTTGCTTATCATAGCCTTGTTGATGCAGATTGGAGGACTCGGCGTGATGACATTCACCAGCTTTTTTGCACTGTTTTTCAGCGGAAATACATCAATCTATTCCCAACTGATGGTCAAAGACATGATATACTCAAAGACTATCAACGCACTGTTGCCCACGCTGCTATATATCCTCGGATTCACAATAATAATCGAAATCTCCGGTGCCATAATGATATTTGCAAGTATCCACGGCACTCTGGATATGACACTCAACGATGAAATCATCTTTTCGGCATTTCACTCCGTTTCAGCTTTTTGTAATGCCGGATTTTCCAATATACCGGGAGGCTTATCCAATCCTATGCTACTCAACGGCAACCAATGGATTTACATCGCGGCAAGCCTGCTCATCATAGCCGGAAGTATCGGTTTTCCCATATTGGTGAATTTTCGCGATGCATTCTTGCAATACGCAAAACGCGCAATCAACCGCATAGGCAAACGCCAACGCTATGAAGTGCCGGTGCATCTGTACGATATGAATACCAAAATAGTGGTATGCACTACTTCAATCATACTCGTGGTCAGCGTAGCCATATTTTTCATTTTGGAATATGACAATACCCTTGCGGGAATGAGTACCGGGAAAAAGCTCGCTCAATCGCTGTTCAATGCTGTGACTCCGCGCAGCGCGGGATTTGCATCGGTCAACCCTGCCGACTTCCTCGACGTGACACTGATATTCATTCTTCTGCTAATGTGGATAGGAGGAGCATCGCAGTCGACCGGAGGCGGTATTAAAGTCAACACATTTGCGGCAATGATACTCAACGTTCGCTCCGTAATCACAGGACGTGAGCGTATCACAGCGTTCCACCGCACTATCTCATACGGCTCGATACGACGTGCCAATTCCGTTGTAGCGGCATCGATTGCAGCATATTTCGCCGTTTCGGTGACTATGATGTTGCTTGAGCCGCAACTATCCACACGGTCGGTGCTTTTTGAATCCGCATCCGCCCTGTTTACCGTAGGCACATCACTCGGCATTACCGAGCAACTCGGCGACGGAGCTAAAATCGTATCGTGTATGGCAATGTTTGTGGGGCGCGTAGGCATCATTTCTCTCCTCGTAGCAATTGCCCGCGACAGGAAAGCAATACAGCCCCAATATCCAATCGACAATATCATTATAAACTAAAATACGCTTATTATGAGATACCTGATAATCGGACTCGGCATCTACGGTTCAAATCTGGCTACCGACCTCACCGAGCTCGGTCATGAAGTAATCGGAGCCGACATCAATGCATCACTCGTCGACTCCATGAAAGAATATATATCTACAGCCTATATCATTGACTCTACCGATGAGGCATCGCTTAATGTATTGCCGCTTAAAAATGTGGATGTGGTAATTGTGGCTATCGGAGAAAACTTCGGAGCAAGCGTAAAAACGGTAGCCCTACTGAAAAAGTCGGGGGTGAAACATATCTATGCACGCGCTATCGACCGATTACATGAATCGATATTGCAAGGTTTCGACATCGACCGTATCATCACACCCGAACAACGCGCAGCCAAGGATCTCGTAAATGAAATGGAACTTGGCAACACTGTCGAGACTTTATACCTCGACGACGAACACTATGTGCTCAAATTTATGGTTCCATCCTACTTTTGGGGATTGAAATATTCCGACATCAACGATGATATGTTGCACGGGTTGCATCTCGTGGCCTACGCACGCCCTACAACATCACGCAACCTCATCGGAGTAAATCGTACTGCAATGGCGGTAATAGACAACCCGGAGCCTGACATGCGTATTGCCGAAGGGGACCAATGGACCTGCATAGGCTCTGCCAAAGCATATCGAGACCTGTTCCGACATATCAACTAAAGGTAACGTATAAACAACAAAAAGCGCGACTCAATGAGCCGCGCTTTTTTGATTGATATAATCGCGTTGGGATTATACGCCTTGGAGTTTGAAGTTGATGGTGAGCGTGTACCACACGTTCACTGCCTGACCATTCATCTTACCGGGGATGAACTTGGGAAGAGACTTAACCACGCGAACGGCTTCCTTATCAAGGTCGGGGTCCTTACCGCGGATAACTTTCACTTCGCCTACGCTACCATCCTTGGTAACAACGAATTGTACTACAACACGACCCTGAACGCCATTTTCCATAGCCATAGCAGGATACTTGATGTTGTTGGAGATATACTTCATCAACTCACCTTCACCACCGGGGAATTGAGGCATCTGCTCAACGGCGGTAAATACCTTTTCGGGTTCCGGCTTCTTCTCTTCAACGACGATTTCGTCCTTGTGCTCGCGCACAACGTTGAGGTCGTCGGTACCTTTGTCGAAGTCAGATTGACCGAAAGCGGTCTGAGTGTCTTTAAGTTCATCCTGAGTCTTGATCTCATCTTCCTTCTTCACTTGGTCGTCATCAACGATGGCGAGCTCAGTTACTTTTACAGTATTGAGGACTTCTTCAGGAAGTACTTCAGGCTTTTCTTCTTCAAAACGCTGTTGTTCTTCTTCCGGTTGTTCTTCCTCTTCAGCCGCTTCTTGAGCAAGAGCTACAAGAGCTTGTTCGGCTTCGTCAGAAATTGTTTCTTCAGCTTTAGGAAGGACAGTGTTCACTACAAACGGGAGGATGAATGCGATGGCAATGAAAATCACCACTACAATCATAGCCTTATTGTGGCGAGCGTCGGAAGCTTTACGGAGTTCGTATGCGCCGAATTCTTTGTTTTTACCGTCAAAGATTAGGTCGCGCCACTCTTTTGATGAAAGATCTACATCTTTTGCCATTTTCTTTTCAGTTTTAATAGTTAAACATATAGTCAATCATCAATTATTTCCTATGCTTCGTATTGTAATCAGAGATAAGCAATGAGTCGGCAAGGTTGAGATTGTCGATCTGATAGCGAGAAATCTGATTAATCTGCATTTCGTCGAGAGCACCGATAAGACTTTCCCAAGAAGCACTGTTCATAGCCTTGATGATTACTACCGGGCGAGTAAGCGTAGAGTCGTTACGAATCTCTTTAGCCTTAGCCTGATATTCTTCATCAGAGAGTTTCTTGTCTTTCCAATCTTGCTTGAGCACGGCAATCTTAGCGAGTACCTGCTTGTTGCGGTCGTGGAGAATCTTACGGATACCCTGAGTTTCACCGTTCACATTACCGATAAACTTTTCTACCTTCAAATTAGAATTGTCGAGGAGACCATCCTTATTTTCGTCGGCAATTTCAGGTTTACCTTCATAATAGTAAACGACGTGGAGGGGCTTGCCGTCTTCACCGATTTTCACCTTACCTTCATCGTTACGCTCGGTATCGAGAATAAGGGTAACGGCTTCAGACTGCTTGGTCTTGTTCTGCTGCTCTTGTTCCACTTTCTCATTAGAGGGAAGAGAAATCTGAAGAGTCTGTGACTTAATCATGGTGGTACAGAGCATGAAGAACGTGATCAAAAGCATGTTCATGTCAACCATCGGAGTAAAGTCCACGTGGATGGACATTTTCTTCTGGGCGCCTTTTTTCTTTTTTCCTTTATCGGATTGTTCTATCTGTGCCATGATTAATCTTCTTCAGTTTTTAGAGCGGTCATCAAGCTAAACTTGTTCATTTTCAAAGTTTGGAGGTTGTCGAGCACACCGTGTACCACTTCGTAGGGGGTGTCCTTGTCGGCCTTAATCGCGATACCCTCACCCTTTTTGATAGCATCGCCAAGGTTGGGATTCGACGAATTATAGATGGCACGCATCCAAATTTGGAACTCATTGGGCTTGCTAAGATCTTTGTTGTCGTCGACGGGAATACCTACGATAGGATTGCTCATATCGCCGATCATTTCGTCTTGTTCAAACTGCTCCATATCCAAGAATTTGGGGAGTTCGGAGAGTTTTACGCCAAACATGTTGATCTTAGAGAACTTAGTGATTTGAGCTTGCGTGAGCTGTATAGGATTACTTTTATGAGTCTTGTTATACTCCGTAACGGCTGTCTGGATAAGCTCGGCACGAACTTTCTCGGTTGAGTAAGTTGAGTCGGCGTCACCTGATACCGAGATGAATACTTTTCCTTCGGGAGAAATCAAAATCGATGCGCAGTTGGTCATCGGCACTTTGATTTCAGACACTGACGACGGAGTCAACACCGTCACCGGTTCCTTCTGAAGGAAAGTAGAAGTCAACATGAAGAAAGTAAGCAAAAGAACAGTCACGTCACTCATCGCCGTCATGTCGATGAGGGTACTCTTTCTTTTAATTTTTACTTTTCCCATATTATCTTTCTCTTAAATGTTTAGATACTAAGTTAAGATAACGGGATTAGTGATTAGCTGCAAATGTCTGCACGATAGAGAAGCCTACTTCGTCGATAGCGTAAGTAAGGTTGTCGATCTTGTTGGTGTAGAAGTTATAAGAAATTACAGCGAATGCACCGGTTGCGATACCGAAAGCGGTATTGATAAGTGCTTCAGAAATACCGGTAGAAAGTTCAGTTGAGTCAGGAGCACCTGATGCAGCAAGAGCTTGGAACGACTTGATCATACCGATTACAGTACCGAGAAGACCGACGAGAGTACCGAGGGTAGTCATGGTTGCAACGATAGGAAGGTTTTGTTGAAGAGCGGGCATTTCGAGAGCAGTAGCTTCTTCAAGTTCCTTTTGGATAGTAGTGAGCTTTTGTTCTTTAGAAAGAGCGGTGTTAGCGTCCATTTCTTTGTAGCGGTTGAGAGTAGCTGCTACTACGGCTGCAACACTACCTTTTTGCTTCTTGCAAAGTTCTTGAGCAGCTGCGATGTCGTTCTTAGCAAGGCACTTCTTAACTTCAGCAACGAACTTAGCGATTGAACCGGTACCCTTAGCGCTTGAAAGAGCGATCCAACGTTCAACAGAAAGTACGATTACAGTGAGGAAGAGGGTTTGAAGTACAGGCACGATTACACCACCCATGTAGATAGTACCCCAAATGTCTTGCGGGTGACCGGCTTCGTCGAAGTGTGAGTCAGCACCGAACCAGAATGAGAAAAGACATACTGCTACGATAAAACAAGCTACGATTACCCAGAATGCATTCTTGATACCGCGTACTTTGCTACCTTGAGTTTCCTGTGCCTTTTTTGCAGGCGCAGCTGAATTAGGCTTTTGAGCTTCCATAATGAATTTTTAAAGATTTAAATTAAGTTGTTAATGATGTTTAGTTATGGATTAAAAATTATTCTCTGATTAAGTACGGAAAGCAGGTATTGATTTATCTTATTCTCAATGCGGGTTTATGTTGCAGAGTTAGAAAATCTCACTTCTCTCGGTATTGATTTAGCGGTGTCGCGACATAACTGCATATTTTACTATACGACTATGCACACAAACATCATTGCAAATTTAGGGTTTAATTTTTAACCTGCAAAATCGGACTGCCATTTTTTTAGCTTCCTAACCGCTTTTCACATACTTTTTCACATGATTGTAATTCTTAATAACATATTTTACAACACATATCGTTTTTTCTATCCAAATTATTGATAACTTTGCATACATATATTAAAAATAAGACTCACGTTTACTAATGACCAAAAGAATCACTCTGAAAAAGGGAGTGGACATCAACATCGCAGGTGCAATAGTGCAACCGAATGAAAATGCCGCTCCGACTGAAATTCGAGGAAAGTCTTTTGCCATGATACCCGATGACTTCATCGGATTGACGCCAAAGCTCGATGTCAAAGAGGGCGATAATGTTCTTGCCGGCACCCCGCTGTTCCATGACAAAACCAATCCCGATATATGTGTCGTATCGCCTATAGGTGGCACTATCGACAAAATTGAGAGAGGCGACCGTCGCAAGTTGCTTCAAGTCATAATCACGCCCGACTACGATAAATCGGAATCGGTAAAGCACGATATTCCATCGGATACCGACGGAATAAGACGTTTGCTCCAACGCTCCGGTCTGTGGGCTATGATGCGCCAACGCCCTTACGACATCATCCCGTCTGATGCCACTCCGCGCGACATATTCGTCACAGCGTTCGATTCCGCCCCGTTGGCTCCAGACCTGTCGTTGTCGGTAGAAGGAGACACGAAGGCTATTCAAGCCGGAGTGGATGCACTCAAGAAGTTGACCTCCGGGAATGTATATATAGGAGTAAAATCCGCTTTCGCCGACATTACCAATGCCGAAATTGTAGAGTTCAACGGACCCCATCCCGCAGGACTACCGGGTATTCAAGCAGCCAACATCGCTCCAGTCAACAAAGGAGAGACGATTTGGACGCTTGACATTGTGACACTTTGGCGCATCGGCCGCCTGATGATTGACGGCGTTGTTCCGATGAGTACCATTGTAGCCGTAACCGGTTCGGAAATCGAACAGCCCAAATATGTCAGCACAATTATCGGAGCCGACATTGCATCCGTTTTAGACGGCAACATCAAATCTGTCGGACGCAACCGACGCATTATATCAGGCAACGTGTTGTGCGGAATCAAAGAATCCATCAACGGTCATCTTCACGCACCATATCGCCACATTACAGTTATTCCGGAGGGTGACGACGTGGACGAAATGATGGGCTGGGCATCACTATCGCCAAAAAAAATGAGTATAAGTCGCTCATTTCCCGGACATTTCTTGCGTAAACGGCTATTCAGTCCCGATGCACGCCTGCTCGGCGGACGCAGAGCTATGATTATGTCGGGGGAATACGAGCGTGTACTTCCAATGGACATCATGGCGGAATATCTGCTGAAAGCCATCATATCACGCGACATCGACAAGATGGAGGCTCTCGGTATATATGAAATCGCACCTGAGGACATGGCACTATGCGAATATGTCGATACATCGAAACTCGAAATCCAACGCATCGTCCGTGAAGGTCTCGATTTCCTATACCATGAACTGAATTAACCAATACCTAAAATTAGACCTAAATTGAAACCGTTAAGAAAATTTCTCGACCGTATCAAACCCACATTCGAGCCGGGAGGCAAGCTGCAAGCTCTACACTCGGTGTTCGACGGATTTGAATCATTTCTATACACTCCCCGCACTACTGCGACATCAGGCGTCCACATCCACGACAGCATGGACTCCAAACGTACGATGATTATTGTAGTCGTGGCACTGATACCGTGCCTGCTGTTCGGAATGTACAATACAGGCTACCAGCATTGGCTCGCTACCGGAGCTGCAACATTCCCGTTTTGGGAGCTGATGCTATACGGTTTTCTTGCCGTACTGCCAAAACTCGTTGTAGCCTACTTGGTAGGCTTAGGCATTGAATTTATCGTGGCGCAATGGCGTAAGCACGAGATTCAAGAAGGATTTCTCGTATCAGGTATTCTTATACCACTTATCTGTCCTATCGAGACTCCGGTGTGGATGATAGCCGTTGCAACGGCATTTTCGGTAATATTTGCCAAAGAGGTGTTTGGCGGAACAGGCTACAACATTTTCAATGTGGCACTCATCACCCGTGCATTTTTATTCTTCGCCTATCCGGCACAAATGAGCGGTGACAACGTATTCGTAGCCACCTCCCCCATTTTAGGCATCGGAGACGGAACGATTGTTGACGGATTTTCAGGTGCTACACCGCTCGGACAGGTAGCCACCAACGTCGGCGAGACACTGTCGCTCACCAATATTGTCGGACAGCCGATTTCGACTTGGGACGCATTCCTCGGACTCATTCCCGGCTCATTCGGCGAAACTTCCACCCTTTGCATCCTTATCGGTGCGGCAATCCTGCTATTCACCGGAGTGGCAAGTTGGCGCGTGATGCTATCGGTATTCGTAGGAGGATTGGCGATGGGCGGCATAGCACATTATTTTGCAACGCCCACCTACCCCGCTTCACTCTTGTCACCCGTCGACCAATTGCTCTATGGCGGATTTGCATTTGCAGCCGTATTTATGGCTACCGACCCCGTCACCGGAGCGCGTACCACTACGGGAAAATATATCTACGGATTCCTTATCGGAGTGATGGCAATCCTCATACGTACTTACAACAACGGTTATCCCGAAGGAGCAATGCTTGCTGTGTTGCTGATGAATGCATTCGCACCATTGATTGATTATTGTGTAGTTAACCACAACATACGTCGTCGCATGCGTCGCGTAAAAGCATAATTCCCTACCATTATGAACAAACAAAGCAATACATACACCATCATCTACACCATAATATTGGTGGTTGTGGTAGGCGCGGCACTTGCCGGCACATCGCTGATGCTAAAACCTCAGCAGCAAGCCAATGCCGATGCCGACAAAATGAAGCAAATACTCACATCGGCTCACATCACACCCGATGCCAATGACATACAAAGCGACTTTGCTCGCTACATCACCGAGCAATATATCGTGAACGCCGACGGACAACGTATCGAAGGTAATGCTTTCGATGTAAATGTGGCACAGGAAGCCAAACTGCCGGTCGACGAGCGACGACTGCCGGTATATGTGTGTCAAATTGCCGAAAACGATGTGAAATACATTCTGCCGGTCTACGGAGCCGGACTATGGGGTCCTATTTGGGGCTACATGGCCATCAATTCCGATGGAAAAACCGTCTACGGAGCATATTTCGCTCTTCAGGGCGAAACGCCCGGACTCGGTGCTGAAATCGAGAAACCGGAATTTTCCGACCAGTTCGATGGCAAACTGTTGTTCAAAGACAACACATTCAAGCCCATAGCCGTGGTGAAAACCGGGCAAAAGCCGCTCAACGGCGAAGACTATGTCGATGCCATTTCCGGCGGCACCATCACATCCAAAGGCGTTCAATCGATGCTTGAAAACTGCCTTTCGGGATATTCCTCATTCCTACAAAGTCTAAGCAAATAATCCTCTTAAGTCATGTCAAAGACAAATAATAAGAGCGTACTGCTCAACCCCTTTTCCAAAGACAATCCCGTGATTGTGCAGGTGCTCGGCATCTGCTCGGTGCTTGCCGTCACCGCCAAATTGGAACCTGCCATCGTGATGGGATTGTCGGTGATTGCCGTATTGGCATTTTCCAACGTGATTATCTCGTTGCTCCGCAATACGATACCGAACAATATCCGCATCATCGTGCAACTCGTAGTAGTAGCCGGTCTTGTGGTCATCGTCGACCAATTGCTCAAAGCCTATGCCTACGACGTGAGCAAGCAGCTATCGGTGTTTATCGGACTTATTATCACCAACTGCATCCTTATGGGACGCCTCGAAGCATTTGCACTCGGAAATAAGCCGTGGCCGTCATTTCTCGATGGTATCGGCAACGGAGCCGGCTATGCAATGATACTCGTCGTAGTGGGATTCTTCCGCGAATTGCTCGGCAGCGGCACATTGTTCGGCTATCAAGTGATACCCGACTGCATGTATGAAGCCGGCTATGTCAACAACGGATTGATGATTCTGCCTCCGATGGCACTCATCACCGTGGCTTGCATCATTTGGATTCACCGCATTCTCAACCCGGAGTTGCAAGACGAAAAATAACTCTCTAAAAAAATCTTGAATTATGGAAGATTTGAATCTGTTTATCCGTTCGATATTCATCGACAACATGATATTTGCCTACTTCTTGGGAATGTGCTCATTTCTCGCCGTTTCCAAGAATGTAAAGACCGCGTTCGGACTTGGCATCGCCGTCACATTCATGCTCGTAATCTCCCTTCCGGTCAATTATCTTCTCGAAACCTACGTGCTTCGCGCCGGAGCTTTGAGTTGGCTCGGTCCGGAATATGCCGATATCGACCTCAGTTTCCTCTCACTCATAATGTTTATAGCCGTAATCGCATCGATGACACAACTCGTCGAAATGGCAGTGGAAAAATTCAGTCCGTCGCTCTACGCCTCGCTTGGAATATTCTTGCCGCTTATCGCTGTAAACTGCGCCATCCTCGGCGGCTCGCTATTCATGCAGCAACGCGATTTCGGCAGCGTTTGGACAGCCACATGCGCCGGAGCCGGATGGGGACTTGGATGGCTTCTCGCCATAGTGGCAATAGCCGCCATACGAGAGCGCCTCGCCTCCTACTCCAATATTCCCAAACCGTTGCGTGGCATCGGCATCACATTTATCATTACCGGTCTCATGGGCATCGCTTTCATGAGTTTTCTCGGCATCAAACTGTAAACGACCATGACAATACTTTCGATAGCATCATCCACCATCATAGCAGGAGTATCGATATTTCTTGCAATTACGCTTCTGCTTGTAGCCATCCTGCTGATAGCTAAAAAATATCTCGTCCACTCAGGTAAGGTGACTGTCACCATCAACTCCGACAAGACCATCGAGACCGATTCGGGAGGTACACTCCTCGGCACTCTCGGGTCAAACGGCATCCACCTGTCGTCGGCATGCGGCGGAAAAGGCAGCTGCGCTCAATGTCGCGTACAAGTCACTTCGGGAGGTGGCGAAATTCTCCCCACCGAAAAAGTGCATTTCTCCCGCAAAGAGATTAAAGACAACTGGCGTCTCGGCTGTCAGGTGAAAGTGAAAGACAACATCGATATCAAAGTGCCGGCATCGGTGCTCGATGTCAAAGAGTGGGAATGTGAAGTGATATCCAACCGCAATGTCGCCACATTTATCAAGGAATTTATTGTCGCACTCCCTCCGGGCGAACACATGGACTTCGTCCCCGGCTCTTATGCCCAAATCAAGATTCCGACCTATGAGATGGACTACGACCGTGACATCGACAAGAGCCTCATCGGCGATGAGTATATCAAATCGTGGGAAAATTTCGGACTGTTCGACCTTAAATGCCGCAACACCGAACCGACCGTGCGAGCCTACTCCATGGCCAACTATCCCGCCGAAGGCGATCGCATAATGCTCACCGTGCGCATCGCCACTCCTCCGATGAAGCCGAAGCCTCAAACGGGATTTATGGACGTGATGCCCGGCATCGCATCATCCTACATTTTCACGCTCAAACCGGGCGACAAGGTGCTGATGAGCGGACCTTACGGCGACTTCCACCCCATTTTCGACTCGAAAGCCGAAATGATGTGGATAGGCGGCGGCGCAGGTATGGCTCCTCTCCGCGCACAAATCATGCACATGACTCGCACACTCCACACCACCGATCGCGTGATGAACTATTTCTATGGAGCGCGTGCACTCAACGAAGTGTTCTACCTTGAAGATTTCTTGCAATTGGAACGCGATTTCCCCAACTTCCGTTTCCATCTCGCCCTCGACCGTCCCGACCCGGCAGCCGATGCCGCCGGAGTAAAATACACCCCCGGCTATGTGGGACAAGTCATCTACGACACATATCTCAAAAATCACGAATCCCCCGAAGATATCGAATACTACATGTGTGGTCCCGGTCCGATGAGTAAAGCCGTTGAGACAATGCTCGACTCCCTCGGCGTAGCTCCCTCATCAATTCACTACGACAATTTCGGCTGATTCTATTTAGTCCAACAACTTATTACACCCCGTAAAGTGTTACGCATAACACTTTACGGGGTGTAAATTCATTATTAATCTCTATTTTGATAGTCATCCAATCAACGGCTATACTAATTATCTCAATTCCACCGATAACCCCATAGCGGAAACCATCCGATAAAAGGTAGAGATAGAGGGTATGGTAAGTCCTCGTTCAATCCGTGATATGTAGCTTTTATCAGCCCCTATTTTTTCTGCCAATTCAGATTGAGTCATGCCGGCTTGTTTACGGGCATCAAGTAAGATTTGAGCATTATATTCTTCCCATGCTTGGCGTTCTGCTTCTTTTCGGCTTTCAGTACCATGAGAGCCGAAAACTTGATTGAGTTCTTCACTCACATTATAAATTTTGTTCTTTGTCTTCATAATACTCTTTTTTTAATCGTTTTGCCAATTCTATCTCTTTTCGTGGTGTCTTCTGAGTTTTCTTTCTAAATGCATTAAAAAGGATTACCATTCACCATCATGTCCTGAGGACTTCGGCTGATTCTGCAGCCCGACTAAGCTATACCGAGTAGCTCTATCTCAAAAATCAAGGTAGAGCCTCCCGGTATGCCCGGTTGCGAAAATTTCCCATACCCCATTTCAGCAGGGATATACACTTCCCATCTATCACCAACAGTCATCTTCTGTAACGCGACAATCCAGCCTTCGATAAGTTCCGACAGACGCATTGCCAACGGCACGCTGCTACGGCTGCTGTCAAACTCCCGTCCGTCGATTGTCCGCCCTGTGTAGTGTACCATCACCACACTCTGCGGCGACGGATACTTTCCATCTTTGCGACCATCGGCCAACGGCTTGTAATATACACCTTTCGGGAGTGCAACAACACCCTCCTCCTTAGCTTTCATCTCAAGCCAAGCACTATTCGCCTTCGCATATTCTTTCTTATTTATAGTCAAACGTCTTTACTCTTCCGCAAAGATAAACTATTCTCCCCAAAACAGAGCAAAAGCATTGCCGAGAAGTATCTGATGCCTCATCAATATAACACAACAGAGCGACGCGCCATAGCACATCGCTCTGTTAAATGCAATTATATCGTGATTCTTATCTTACGATGAGACGGAGCGTCTTGCGATTGATTCCGTCGGTCACCATCAATATGCAGACACCTTGCGGGCAGTTCAATTCGATTGGTTGCCACAAGCCGTCGGCTGCGATTGTGCCTTGCGCTACGGTAGAGCCGTTGAGACTTACCATGTAGTATTGACATTCCAAAGCCATTGTGCCGGCAACTTTTACCCAAGCTGTTCCGGTGGCGGGATTTTCGCGGAGAGCCACCGTGAATTCATCGGCATCAGCCACCACCGATTCAATGCCCGATGATGCTTCGGTAGTAAATTCCATCGTGTCACCGTAATAAGTGCCGGAAGCCGTTGTTACGAATGCGCGATAGCAATATGTAGTGCTGTAATCGAGGTCGGCAATCGTTGCGTTCATTACGATACCCGATGCACTGACTTTCTTTACATCTACCGACGATGTTGAGATTGCCTGATTGGATGATTTCCAATATTCAAAGCCCTGTTCAGTAATGGCATCCGTGCCTTCAAGCGCATAGCCCTTGAATGTTGCCGAGTTCATAGCCACGGTGATTTCGTCGTAGGTGCGTACTTCCGGCTCGAAATACACATTTGCATCGCCGGAGAAAAACGCGCTCCATTCGCCATAATAAGTATTGCCGGCAGCTGAGGTATAGTATGGGCGATACTCATAGTAGACATCCGGATTCAATCCGCGGAGCGTGCCGATAAGCATACCATCCACCACCGCACATTCGGCTGTGTTTGGTTTCAAGTTTTCAGGCGCACCATAGCGTCGCCATTCTATTCCCGTTCCGGAGGAAGCATCACAGTTGGTTTCGGTCGTCAGGCGCACACTCGTGGTCGATGTAGCCACATACTCGCCCGAACTCCATGTCAATGCCCCGGTCGTGAAAGTCTTGTTGGCAGAATAAGTCCCTGTGCCATCAGTCTTTACTCCGTAATATACCGTATATGAAGTCTCCGGATCGAGACCGGTAAGCGATAACGAATTATTATCGTCATACTCTATTGTGCTACCGAGATTTATCCCTTGCGCTGTAACCACCACATCATCGGCGTTATGCGACCCTATGGCATCGATTGTCGTAACCCCTGCCGTTCCGTTCAGATAGACATTAAATTTATCCGTTGTAAATTCATACGACTTTATTGCACACCAATTACCATTGATTACAAGATATAAATCTTTTGTATAAGAAGTCCCGGGCTTCAAGCCGGTTATCGTGATTTCTTCTCCACTATTGAAGGTTGTCTCATACCCGGAAACACCCAACTTATATTCGGTAGGCGATGTTAATTTTACGATAGCAGTACTTTGTTTTACTGATGAATGGGATGCCGAAATCAATTTATCGCAACCATAAAATGCATTTGTTCCAACCGATGTAACAGAATTCGCTCCAGCAACCAAGGACAAATCAGAACAATACTTGAACGCATAATCGCCTATCGTGGTGACCGAACTCGGTATAGTCACTTCTGTCAAGCCGGTGCAACCCCAAAACGCACAATTCCCGATCGTAGTGATCGAACTCGGGATCTCCACTGCCGTCAAACCGGCACAACCGGAGAACGCATACCCCCTTATCGTGGTGACTGAACTCGGAATCGGCAATTTAGTAACTAAATTATATTCACCGCTTTCATCTTTTAGATATAATTTACCTCCATAACATAACGGATTAGAATATAAACTTGCAAACTCAATATTACACCATGCTTCAAGGTCTGTTATATATACACCTGTCAAACCAGTACAACTATAGAACGCATTATCGGGAATTGTTTCGACGTTCTCGCCGATGTTAAGTGTTTTCAGATTCGTGCAACTACCAAATACGCTACTACCAATTTCCTTACAGTTGGTTGCACTATAATTTACTTCCACCAAGCCGGTGCATTCATAAAACGCATAATTAGGAATCGTTTCGACATATTCTCCAATGTTAAGCGTTTTCAGATTGGAACAATTGCAAAACACAGGATAACGACGACTGCCCATTTCCGTACATCTTGTCGCATTATAATTTACTTCCGCCAAGCCGGTGCAACCATAGAACGCAGAACCCTCTATCGAGGTGACAGAACTCGGGATCGTCACTTCTGTTAAACCAGTGCATTTATAAAACGCAGAATTCCCTATCGTAGTGACCGAACTCGGGATAATCACTTCAGTCAAGCCGGTACAACCAGAGAACGCCGTTTGCCCAATCGTAGTGACGGAACTCAGTATCGTCACTTCTGTCAAGCTCGTACAATTATAAAACGCAGAATACCCAATCGAAGTGACGGAATACTCCGTAGCAGAATAAGTAACTGTTTCCGGTATTGTAACTGCTCCGGAATATTCGCCAGAATATGAATTATAATAAGAACCTTTGTAGGTTACTGCAACGGTTTTTGCATCGGCATCGAGGATATTGTAGTAAATGCCGTCGACTTCAAAGTCGTGAGCGGAGACGTGGAAAGCCGACAGCATGGAGGCTATCAGCAATGGAATTAAGTAACGCATTTTCATGATTGTGATGTTTTTGGCGCCGCCTGTGTCCCCGAATTTGGCGAGTTGGTATTTTAGGATTAAAAAGCGAAAGCGTAGGACATTGTTCAGTTTATTTTAATGGAGGCATCGCCAATAACCATAATTAAGGAAAACAAAAGAATAAATCGGAAGGATATTTGAGTAAATATAATTGTATATTAGTGTATTATGATTATTACCGAGATTTCGGATTGTTACTCCCATATCGGATAAATGGGGTGATTTTGTGACTTGTTTGTTATTTTTATCTTGTCTATATTGGGTATTATTGTTACCTTTGCAGGGTAATACTAAAACTCTCCCCAAATGACACGAAAGAAGAAAACCATCAAGGCAAAAGAACCGGTGAAACTTCGGGCGAAGAAACTGGTCAACGGCAATCAGTCGCTCTATCTTGACATATATCATAACGGAGAAAGGACATATGAGTTCTTGAAACTCTACATTGTCCCTGAAAGTTCTCCGCTCGACCGCACATCCAACGAGAACACGATGAAACTCGCCGAAACAATCAAGGCGAAACGCATCATGGACTTGCAGTATTCAGACCACGGCATAGTGAACACATCGGCAAATTTTAAGATGTTGCTTATGGATTGGATGGAGCAGTTCGCCAACAAGAAAAAGGAGAACGGCCAAAGCGATGCTTATTACGTTCAAATCATCAAGACAATCCGCCACCTTAAACTATATAAGGGCGACCGTATCACGATGAAAGATGTGACTAAGAATTATTGCCTCGGTTTTATCTCCTATCTCAATGCCACATCTATGGCGAAGGTAACGACCGCCGGATATTTTCGTTGCCTTAACTGCGGCTTGAATGCCGCTGTCAAAGCTGAAATCATCACCGAGAACCCAATCACTAAAATTCCATCGGAAGATAGAATCAAAGTGCCTGAAAGTAATCGCGAATATCTTACGCAGGAAGAAATCGTTAAACTCGTGCATACTCCATGCAGCCATCCACAAGTGAAGATGGCTTATCTGTTCGGATGTATGTGTGCCTTGCGCCTGTCAGATGTCAAGGCGTTGCGGTGGGGCGACATTCAACGTGACGGCAACCAGTGGCGAGCATCAATACTTATGGTAAAGACGCAGCGCAAACTGTGGCTGCCACTATCGGATGAGGCAATCAGGTGGTTGCCAGAAAGAGGGACAGCGAAAGAAACAGATTTTATTTTTTCGTTGCCTTGTGACGGTTATCTCAACAAATTGCTGAAAGATTGGGTGAAATCCAGCGGAATCAAGAAACGGATAACTTTCCATACAAGCCGCCACACCAATGCGACACTTCTACTTTCATTGGGCGTTGACCTCTATACAGTGTCTAAATTATTAGGACATACGCAGATTAAAACGACTCAAATTTACGCGAAAATCGTTGACAAAAAGAAAGATGACGCTGTGAATATGATACCGTCTTTCTCCGCAACCGAAGCCCCGACAGCTATTGCCAATGAAATTAACACAGGCAACGATGAAACTCTACAATTTGCTAAAAAGAAACGCGGCAGACCTAAAAAGGCGCAATCCTAACGCCTATGTGCCAATAATTCATTAACTTTGCAATACACCTCCGACAATATGCCCCTTACAAAAGACGAAATACGGTCGCTGTTGAGCGACATAGAGAATGAACGTGTTGAGCGTACACTTTCCACCGACAATACAAAGAAAATGTCGGAGGCGATATGTTCATTCGCCAACGATATACGGAATACGAATATGCCGGGATATTTTATCATCGGTGCTGATGATAACGGCAATCTTGACGGGCAAAAATTCTCGGATGAACAGCTTCGGGCATATGCCGGATTAAGGAACAGTGGTACGATTCTGCCGCCTCCGGCAATGATGGTCTATAAGGAATCATTTGATGACGGTGAGGTTGCCATAATAGAGGTTCAGCCAAGCGAGGATACTCCTGTGCGCTACAAGGGCGTGATCTGGATTCGTATCGGCGCACGTAAGGCGGAAGCAAATACCGAAGAAGAACGGATTTTGACCGAGAAAGGGCAAGCGCATAGTTCATCTTTTGATGGACACCCATGCAGGGAGGCTACTATTGACAATTTAGATACCGACCTATTCAAAAACGAATATTTGACGAAAGCTGTTGCACCACAGACGCTTGCAAAAGACAAACGGACTACGGTTCAACAAATGGCATCATTGCGGCTGTTTGACACCCGCTATAATTGCCCGACCTACGCAGGATTATTGCTTCTCGGCATTGACCCGCAATATTTTATACCCGGGGCCTATATCCAATATGTGAAATTCGCAGGGAAGACCCGCGCAACTAAAGTGTTGAAAGAAAACCGTTTCAAAGGTAATCTTATTTCGATGCTCAAGGAATTGGAATATTTCATCAAATATTCCATTGAATACAAACGTCCTGAATTTGTCAGTGTTTTGCGTGAAGAACCTCGTATCAACTACCCGTGGGAGGCAATTCGAGAACTGGCAATGAACGCCGTGATGCACCGGGCATATAACGGCAATAACTCCCCGATAAAGTTTTACGAATACAGCGACCGCATTGAGATAGACAATCCCGGAAATCTGTATGGTAAAGTGAATCTTGAAAATTTTCCCAATGAAACGGATTACCGAAATCCCAATATTGCGGAAATCATGCTCAATCTTGGTTATGTCAACAGATTTGGCAGCGGAGTGAATACCGTTTCAACCTTATTGGAAGAAAACGGAAACCCTCCCGCACAATTCCTATTAAGCGACTATACCACGTTCAAGGTAGTTGTGGGAAATGCCGATGTCATAGAAAGTGGCACCGATGGCACAGAAAAAACGCCCCGTGTCATAGTAAATGGCACCGATGGAACGAAAAATGGCACCGATAGTAGCACCAATGGCACCGATAATATAACAAGAGAGGATGCTATCGTTGAATTGATGAGAAAAAACAAACGAATCAGCGTAAGGGAAATTTCGGATCAGTTAAATATCCCACGCAGGACGCTATTTAGAATAATAGATTCACTTAAAACAGCGAACCGCATTAAGCGTGTCGGCTCTGAAAAATCAGGAACTTGGGAGGTCTTATAAAAATTGCATATGAAAGAGTTAGATTATTTTGTTGAATTCGAGCAGAAATATAGCGCATCTCCAATTCCAGATATGGTCTGGATTGATGGAGATGGATTTCAACCGGCTGAAGAACCATTACATTTTTTACGTAAAGGAAGATTTTTACAACTGTCCTCTAAGGCTAAAGAGCTTAATGGCAAATGTGGCTTATCAGATGTTGAATGGATGATTCTGCTTTGCTTTATGGCTGACATATCATACAGTTTTAGGGATGATTGTTATTATAACGGAACGCCAAATGTTGTTAAAGAAATGCAAATTATATTGGATTCCGTCATAAATAAGGCACCTCGGTTCAACGGCGAAAAGTTGTACAGATTTCTGAACTATAATGATAAAGTTGATTTCGAGATAGGTGATATTTATATGCCTTCACATAGCCTTACTACAACAAATGAGGATTGGGGCAAAGACAGAGATGTTTACGAGATAATCCCATTACATTCACCAAAAACAAAGGCTCATTCGCTCTTCTGCTTCTATAATCATGGAGAAGAGAACCAAGTGAATTTTGAAAGAGGTGCAAAATTTGTAGTTACAGATATTCAAATGATAAGAGAATTCAAACGAATTTACTTATCAGAAATAGAATAATTGAACAATCTATCACGCTTTATTGTCATAGTTTATTATGGACCATGAACTGAAAGCACGTTTCGACTTGATACAGGGGTGTTTGGACGCTTGTGCCGAACACTCTTTCAATACACGGGTAAACAATCTTAAAAGCAAACGCAAGTATCTCACCGAGGAACGCTATCACGCTCTGCATCAATATGAACTGAATGAGGCGCGTTGTAAACTCAATTCGCTGTATTATTCCGTTCCTCTGATTTCAGAGATTGCGGATTTGCATGAGCATACCGATTGGCTATGGAACAGCGGTATCTTTGAGTCAATACCGAAAGAGGCGAAACGCAAATGGCTGATATTTCGGTTTAATGATTTCGACCATGCACACTATCACAGCAGTTACACGGCATACTCCGATGAACTGCCATATTTCCGTGAAATGGTCAACGCCACCTCATTGGAACGATATATTGGCTATCTCGGCAACAACCCGGCAAAGATTGAGGCCACAGAGAAGAAAACCGCCTCATTTCCACAAATTCAGGTCGTGACCGTTCCGGCTCAACAATCCACTTCGCAAAAAGAAGAAACGGCACCGAAAAAGAAAAATGCAGAAACTCCAACGGTTAAGCCCAAATGTGCAGATACAAAAGACCCGTTTGAATGTCGGCTGAACAAGCGTCAGATTTCATTATTGGTGGATTGCGCCAACGAGGTAAAGATGTTCAACAATCCGGTATCAGTAGAAGAATTGACCGCAATATTCCGGGGCAAACTTATAGCCGAACCTTTACGGGTAAGGAACAACCGTGTCCTTGCCTTTTTCTTTGGCAGCCTTGCCGAGCATGGAAAAATAACCGCGCAATGGCAGTCAACCATTGCCAACTGCCGCCTGTTTTTCCCGTCGAAAAAGGAAAATTTCATCAATCAATCCGACCTGTCATCGGCATGGAGCTATATCAAGGACTGCGGATATGACGGAAAATATGAAACTATCGGAAACTATATAAAACAACTGAAAAAACTTTGAGAAAAGATTGAGAGCCATTCTCCGGAGCACCCATTTTATGCAATCGGCAACAATCTGAAAACAAATCAACTAAAAACAAAATGTTTGAGAATCGGCAAGGCTCTCAAACATGGGTAAATCCTCGTTCAAACCTTTCTGCCATACTTTTGCCTCCGATTCGAATCACGACCCCCGGAGGCGACGGCCTCCTATTCGTAACCCTTTAATCCCCCAAATGCGAATGGAGATAACAAACAAAGATTTGCTCACCCGCATCGAAACACTTGAACGCCTCGTGTTTCTTGCAAAGGAGGTGCTGAGCCTTGAGGAGGCAAGCATTTACCTTGACATTTCCCGTAGCACCCTCTACAAGATGACTTCGGCGAAACAAACAGATACCTCACTACAAACCTAACGGCAAAATCATCTATTTCGAGAAAAGCGAACTGAACAGCTGGATGCGTCAGAATCCGGTTAAGAGCCTCGCGCAAATCGAAGAAGATGCGGCTACCTATCTGGCGAAACTGGATAAGGCAAAAATCGAGAACAAGAGATAACCCGGTATCGCCTGTTGAATCGCCATACCGGTTTGATTCATCAGCACCGCAATCAGGCTATGCGATGCGCCATCTGAGATTCAAATTATAATTTCAATCCGTTGTCGGAAAAATCCGGCAACAAATCAACCCCATTTCCCAAAGTTCAATGAGTTCAAAGAAAACAACCCCAAGCCCGGTTACGCAGTCAAAGGAGCTTACTGCGATAACCTATGACAACGACTCCTCCGTGAATCCGATTGTCGAAAACAACGGCACACTCAATAATACCGTAAGTGACAGCAATGTCGAAATTCAACCTAATCCGGCTTTCTCGCCAAATCTGTTCGGTGTAGATAAAGATGATACTGAATCAGCGGATTTAACAACATCTTCTGAAACACCCGTTGAAACGAGTTTAACGGAAATATCAGGTCAACCTGATTCATTCAACAAACCGAAACAGAACCGCATAAGCGGTAAACAGCGCAAACTCGGTTTGGAAGAATACAAGGCTACATACCTCACACCTATAAAGATTATCAAGCGTCATACTGTGGTCATAGAAGATGGCACATGGGAGCAACTTGAACGAATAGCCCGAATCCTCGGCAACCGAGGCGCAAATGTCGGTTCTATGGTTGAATCAATCTGCCGCCAACATATAGACATTTATAAAGACGATGTTGAGGCATGGCGTAAGCTATGACGGTGCAGCGACTATAACGGCTAAAGCCTTGTAATTTCGCGCACCTCGAAATTATCCGCAGGGTTCGGAATGGGAGGGAGCGAGTTTATGTTTCCGTATTACAAGTAATCCGCAAACTACTCGCCCCCATTCCGCTCCCGACGGTCACAAAATCATCATTAAACAACCCCCTTCTCAGATATGAAGAAATCCAATTTTCGCCCTTCAAAAGGGCGCCCCGCACTTCCGGCAGATGAACGAAAGTCAATCATCGTGTCTGTGAAATTCGACATAGACAGCTACCGTCAGATGATGGACAAGGCAATCACCGCCGGGCTTAACCGTTCGAAATACATACGGCAGATCTCCGTCAAAGGCAAGGTGGTTGAACGCCTCTCGCCCCGCGATGTGAAGACAATCCGTGACCTTCAGGGTATAGCCTCCAACCTCAATCAAATCGCCAAATTTGTCAACGCCATTATAAAGGGCGGAGCAACGGAGGATATGTTCATGCGTACTTGGAAAGAGATTTTGGAGCACAAAGTGTTCGTTCAAAATCTCATTATGAAATATCGAAACGAGGCTGACAGCGTATGATGGCGAAGATTGTCAAGGGCAACAGTTTTCGCAACTGCGTCAACTATGTGACCCGCGCAAGCAAGGATAATCCGGATGGCACACCCTCTGATGAATGGAAATTAATCGCTTGTTCTGATATATTAGCCGCTGCCGACCGGGATGAAATAATCAGAACTTTTGAGGATAATCGCTCCTTGCGACCCGAAATTAAGAAACCCGTAGGCCATTACTCGCTCGATTTCCATGCCAACGACAAGAACAAAATAGATGACAAGACGATGGTTGAGATTGCTGATAAATATATGGCGGCAATGGGAATTATCGATACGCCGTACATAATTGTAAGGCATTTTGATAAGGAACATCCACACTGCCATATCGTGTTCAGCCGGATAAACGACCATGCCGAAATGATTTCGGACAAGAATGATTTTGCCCGAAACCAGAAAGTCTGCATGGATTTGACAAAGGAATATGGACTGTACATTGCCAATGACAAGAGCCATACCAATACACAACGACTGAAAGGCACGGAGAAGATTCGCTACGAGATTTTCAACACCGTCAATGCCGCATGGCATGATTCAGGCATACATACTTTCGAGCAGTTTGAGGCTAAATTGAAAGCCTCCGGAGTGAGTATTGAATACAAATACCGCCGAGGCACAAACGAGATTCAGGGTCTTTCATTCATCCGCAGAGGTAAGCGTTTCCCGGCATCGAA
The DNA here is from genome assembly GCA_045133615.1 of Muribaculaceae bacterium. Lineage (GTDB taxonomy): Bacteria > Bacteroidota > Bacteroidia > Bacteroidales > Muribaculaceae > M3. The sequence goes on from JBGUUQ010000148.1 coordinate 60,060, forward strand.
GATTGACCGCCGTTTCAGTTTCGGTAATATCAAGGTTCATCTTGCAAAGAACAAACCGCTGCATCCGCAATCAAGTTGGATGTATGCCGATGGCTCTATTGTGCCGTTTTATTCATACAAAGGCGTGAAGTTATCCGCATCGCAAATCCGGGATTACACTTCCGGCAAAACAATCCGCATTGACGGATGTAATGGCGAATGCTCCACCGTATTTGTCAAGTTCAATCCTCACGAACTCAAACCGGAGTTGTTTTCGTCAAATCCCGATGCTCAGGCACAGTCGCAAAGATACAACAATTTCGGGCTATATGGGGGAGCATCCCAATCCCCCACCGAAGAAGGTCCATGCACGGTATCGGGAGGTGACAGCGAAACATGGACAGAATTCCGTCGCCGGTACCCTGATATGCCTATAAAACAAGCCCTTGCCGCCTTCCGAGCCAAGAAACGAGGCAAGAACATCAACGGAGGCTTCCACATGTGACAGATAATAATCATGATACATTAGGATATTCGGTAGATAACCGTCCGAATATCCTAATGTAATATTTTATCATCTCCCAACTTGCAGGAAATATTCCAATTTGGTATATTCTATGTTGGGATATTAATTTTAACTTCAAATTTTAGGAATGAAATCCATTCACAATAAGGCATATCAAATCTTGTTGCAACTCCTTAGGTTGAAAAGAATCAACCAAGGCGTAACACAAGAACAGCTTGCATCTCGCTTAGGTGTAGGTCAAGGCATTGTAAGCAAAATTGAAACTCATGAACGTAGATTGGATGTAATTGAACTTCGTGAAATATGTCTCGCTCTTGGAATTTCTTTCCCGGAATTCGTAACTGAATTTGATAAATATCTAAAAGAGGAAGAAAACAAAGAGCATGAAGAAATTTAAAATATCCAATGGCGAGATTGAGCAACTTTCAAACGCCAGCAAGTATCCTTTCCCCAAGTATGCCACTCAGATTATTAATCTGCTAAACAGCAATGCGCAGGGAACAAGACCTGCAGTAGTAGGTCAGATGTCTGAACTAATTCAGGAATTTGACGGCAAAACATTAGAGGAGTGGATAACGTGGTATTCGGAAAGGCAACCGGATGCAGTGAATAAAGCGACTGATAAAATTTTCGCCATGTATCAACTCATGAGTGAAGCTTTCGCGCAAATAGATCGCCCCATGATTGAGGCGTGGGTTAAGGATTTGGTTTATAACAAGACTTTCTGTGGTCTTAAATTCCAGAGTGCGATACTTGCATTTCTCGCAGATAAATATAATAAAACTTGGCGTCTTGCAAATGTTGAGGAAGAAGCGCAGGGTATAGATGGATTTATTGGTGAAACTCCGGTACAGATCAAATCATCAACATATAAGTTGGAAGCAAGACTTTCTGAAAATATCGAGACGCCAATCATCTACTATGATAAGAAAAAGAATGGTATAAATATCACGTTTGAAGAGAATTATATAATATGAAAAAAGCAAAAATCAAGTTTGCTGATGTATCAAAGGAGAATGGCTCTGTAAATCCAGTTCTGCCTAAATATTCTTCGTCTGTCATCAATCTTGCCAGTGGTTATGCACATGCTACGAGACCTGATAACGTAGGACAAGTTTCTGATGAAATTCAAGAATTTTGTATAGATGAGAACTATCCGGGACATACGTTAGAAGACTGGAAAAATTGGCATATCGCAAAACATGAAAATGGAAATGGTATAAATCGAGCAGTTGATGAAGCTTGGGAAAAGTATAAAAATATGTTAGCTTCATTACAGTCTGTCACAAAAGAGGATATCAGGCTCTGGATGGAAGACTTTGTTTATGATAAGACATATAATGGTCTTATGGTGCAAAGTACAATTATTAAAGCTATTGCTAAAGAATTAAAAGTCAACTACAGACTTGCAAATCCAGAAGAGGAGAAGAAAGGTATTGATGGTTTCATCAATGAGAATCCAGTACAAATTAAATCGGAAACATATAAGCAAACTGGCAAGAAACATAACGAGGCAACAACATGTCCAGTTGTTTATTATCAAAAGAAAGATAAAAATATTTTATTTGAATATGATGAGAAATGGTTTAGCTAATCATTTACTCAAGTAGCCCGAATTCTTTTAGGGATATAATCTTAGCGACATAAGTTCCCTTTCCTTTCATTAGGGAGGGGACTTTTTTGAATTTTATGGGGTTCAGACTTTTGAATTTCATTACCGCATAATATGGTGAAGATTTTGGCGAAAATCCATATTCTTTAAGAGTCTCCTTTGTCCAAATTTGGAATGAGCCAGTTTTAGACAATTTAAAAAGCAAAGGATTTGTACCTCCGTAATGTAATAAAACGTATTTAAGTCGAGAAAAACCGGGAGTAACGGTTAGTGACCCTCTAACATCTCCAATTCTTACATAAGTAATTCCAGTTTTAATCATTTGGAGAATAGCATGTTTATCTACATGATTCACCAAAACTGTCGGAATCGCTTTTTCTCTATCTTTATTAGACGAAAAATTAGCCATACATTCTGATTTTAAATGTAAATAAATTTCCGGTCTAACAGCCAAAACAGAACCATAAGAATTATTCAAGGCTAAATCATCACGATTAAGTCCACTTGAATCAATATGTCTGTATGGTAAAAGCCTTAATAGTTTATAGGTATTCTCCACAGGTTCTTGGACTATATTCTGAAAGGTTATAATATTTCGTGGAAATTGAACAAGGACTTTATCTGTGTAAAATTTGAAGAAATCAGAGTTTATCTCATATCCTACAGCATTTCGATTATTTCGCAATGCTGCTAAAGCCGTAGTACCACTACCCATAAAGGGATCTAATACGGTATCTTCAGAAAAAGAAAACATTCTTATCAAACGCGATGGCAATTCCTCGGGGAATACTGCAATGTGTTTATTCTGTCTTTCTCCGGGGAAATACCAATGAGAAGAAAAGAATGTATTCCATTCCTCATCACTTAACTTAGACCGCTCTTTTACCTCATGTGAAATCGGTTTAGACTCTCCTGGTTTCTTGAATAATAAAATATGCTCATAATTAATCTTCACGATTCCACCCCGGGGATAAGGATAGCTTCCCATAACCTTACCTCCTCCTGATGTGTGCATAGTTGTTTGCTTCTGCCATATAATAGAGCCCATATAATCAAATCCAATCGTTTCACAGAAACGTATTATCTCTGAATGTATGGGCACAACTTTATAACGTCCATAATATGTCGCTCTCGCAAATTGATCTCCAATGTTTATACACAATCGACATCCTTTTCGAAGTACGCGAAAGCACTCCATCCACACCAAATTAAGACTATCTATATACTCCTCATAACTTTGTCCGAAGCCAATTTGGTCTGAATCTCCATAATCTTTTAACTGCCAATATGGAGGGGATGTAACAATAAGATCAACGGATTCATTATCCGTATATCTCATCTGCCGACAATCTCCGGTTATGAAGACATGGTTCAATCGATTCATTTTTCAGAAAATAAGGCGCAAGGCTCGCTAAATGGGATTTCCGTTAGGAATCTGTCAGAATAATAATCAGCTTCATAGCTAAGGTGTTTATCATCAGAAGACAACTCCGAAATATCCTTAATAAAGTGGAATATTAAATCCGATTCCTGTCCTGTCATGACTTTGCAGCCCAATCTTTTATTATAGTGCTTAACTTCTTTTTTTAACAATTCTCGTTGTTCAACGAAGCTGATATGACGTAGAAACCTATCTCTTATTGACTGATTAGCTATGTCTATATCAAAGTCTTGAATATTTTGATTGATTATGTTATATAGTAAGGAGTCTATTTCATATCCTACACTATTTCGTTCACATAAAATTGCAGCTAATGTAGTTGTCCCTAATCCAACAAATGGATCAAGTACAAGATCTCCTCTTTGAGAAAACATATTAATCAATCGGAATGGGAGTTCCAATGGGAACGATGCATTCCTTTCACGTGTGGGCGACTTGTCAATTTTCTGCTTAACGCCCTTTAAATCCCAAATATCTGAGAACCATACGTTACGTTCTTCCCAAAAGAAAGAGCTTTCTCTCCGTTCTTTCTTTTCAGCAGCAGTTTTGAAAGTGCGTTTAGAACCCTTCCTGAAAATCAATATCCACTCATGTTCTAAGGTAACATATGCACCGCAAGGCAGCATTCCGCTGCCCATGAATTTATTGGGCGCATTGGTAGCCTTTCGCCACAGGATATTCGGTAAATTAATGAATCCTATTTTCTCGCATGCAGATATACTACGTGTGTTATTATTGTATAGCGAAAATTCGCCATTGACAGTCCTAGTCGCATCACCGATATTAATACATAAAAATGCACCCTCCTTCATTACTCTCCAGCACTCAGACCAAACTTTATCCAACTCAGCGTGCATCAATTCATACGCCAACTTTGGGCTATTTGCTTTAAGGGCTTTAGTGATGGCAGGATTCTGTAGCCCCATAACTTCATCCCACATCTCAATCATCGGATATGGAGGAGACGTAACGACCAAGTCAACGGAGTTATCCGCCAATTCTGTCATGCTTTGAGAGGCATGAAAGTATATAGTATGGTATTCTTTACTCATTTTTCAGTTTTATGTGAATTTAACAAATTAATTCTTTTGGTTCTACTTTTAATAATACCGCAATTTCAAAAAGAGTATCTAAAGACGGTTGTCTCCTATTGCATACATAAGAATTAACTATACAAAAGCTTTTCCCTAATTGCTGAGCTAACCAACGTTGTTTTATGCCTTTTTCTTCTAATACCTCTTTTATCCTATTAAGGCGTTTAATCTCCGTCATATATTATTTTATTTAATAGTGAAGGACTATCTTGAATCTTATAACGAGATGGATTGTTTTTTAAATCTACTTTTAGAATATTATTACTAAAAAACAAAATCTCCTTTCCATTCCTTGCAGTATGTGCAGTATGTGTAAGATTGTATTCAAGGCTCCGATAGCCCGAATATAAATCTTTAATTTCATCTGTTGGATCATAAGAAACTATCCACCTACCAAATTGAATATCACCGATAGCATCCCGAACATATAAATGGTCTTCATGGGTGTAGTGATTCATATATAGACTTGGCCCTTTTAAATAATAGGGAGGATCAAAATATAGTAAACTTTTTTTTGTTAAATGCTGCCTACGTAGTAATATATCTACCAGCCGTATAGCATCTTTTGTATATAATTTTATCCGATTTTTCTTAGAGGCTATAAGCATTATGCGATTTATTAGCTCTTCTTTATTAAAACGACAGTCTAAACAATATTCTCCAGATTGGGCAAAACCTCCAATCGGACCGCCATTAATTATGCCAGAACGATTAGTTCTATTAAGGAAGAACGTAGAGAATCCAAGGTCAATTAGGTCAATGTTTTTCTTATTTAGCTGAATTTCTTTTTGCCTCCGCCATTCCTCAATTGTTATGCGGCAATTGTAAATTCTATCACAAAGTTCTGATGTATTATGTAGAACTGAATGCCAAAATGCATAAATAGATCTATCTTTATCATTTATTATAACTTTTTCGACAAATCCCTCCATTAATAGAGTTAGCGCAACAGAAGCTCCCCCGGAGTAGGGTTCTATATAATTGTCGCAAAGTTCATTATCTATACAAATTTTAGCAATGAACGGAGCCAATTTATTTTTTCCACCAGGATACCTAAGTGGTGAATAAAACTTACTCATCTGGTATGTTCTCACTTAAAAATTTCAGAAGTGGTTCTAAATGACTCCAAGCCTTGCGATTATGGGTTAAGTCCACAATATTATTGATATTATGGATTGCCAAATCTAACCCCATCTTTATACGTTCAACATAATCCTTTAAATTCTTATATGTTTGGGTGTCAAATTCATTTACGACTTTGTACTTTACTACATATTCAAGCATAGCTTTGAGGCCGATGTCATAATAGTCTTTTGACGGATTAAATTTCAATATGTTCATACACGTATTGACTATTTCTGGAGTTATAATAGTTTTATCCTTATATAGATAAGTCAATAAAGTCTGAACTTTCTTTTCATTATTTTTCTTGGCATCTTGAACATATACTGAATGGCATTCCTCCAAAAGATTATTTGTATGTAGATAGTGATACAAACCTTGCTCAAGATATGCTCTCATGAGAAATGCAAAAGAATTCACCTTGTCTAAAGGCAAACTTTTTAGTTCATGGAACATTGAATCAAGCTTATTATTCCCAAAGAAAATCTCTGTTTCTCTTGGAATAATATTATTTTCAAGATAAGCTCTATATTTCCGTTTTCTTCGAGATGTTACTTTTGCTTTTTCTTCTTCTAAATTTTTCTTTATATCTTCAGAACGGCTATTTGTATTTGAATTACTCTCAGAATAAGATATAGCTGGATTTATTGAATCTGAATTTTTGATTTTATTCAATAATTGAATAAGGGTTTCTCGTTTATTGTATTCACGAGAAAAATTTTCAGAAGATAAAATAGCCTTGAAAACGAGATATACCCTTTCTTCAAACTCTTCCTTAGGCAATCCGATATGCAGACAACCGGAGTCATTATCCATTCTTATTCCTATAAAATCCGAAACTTCTGGCAATGAACTGAATCTTTCTAAATTTGTAATGTCAAATGTGTCAAAGTCAACTGTCTCGCCTCTATTTATGAATATATTTTGTCCCTCTATAAAGAGATGGTATGTCTTAAGGGGATTTAATATATTGGCACGGGTTTCATTAAGCAGCGAGCATATGTCATCTATAGAAAGACCCTCCTCATACATTTTCGCCACGAAAGCATATTGATTCCCAGTCCTCCATTTCTGCACGGCATCCCCTCTATGTCGTTCATAAATAATGGGATTTGCTAAAATTCGATTTGGAGCTATAAAACACTTAATTTTACGATCAACAACAATATTATTGTCAATTATGTTTTTCTGAAGAATTTTAGCCTTAATTGGAGGGAGATATTTTACTGGATTCTGCAAAAGTTTTAAGGCTGCAATTCTACGATTGCCTTCAAGAACCACTTTTTTATCTTTTTCGATACAAATGATGGGTTCTTCTCCGACAAAATATCCCTCCTCACTAATCTTTTTAGCAAGTTCATAAACCCGCTCTTTTTTTATGAGAAGTTGCAGAGCCTGTGATTGCGTCCGAACCTCTGATAAGTAGCCCAATCTTGGATTGTCCAAATCCAAGACTAACGAACTAACTTTATATTCATAGGTTTCCCATTGCGTATAATCTACATACATGATCATCGAGTTTTGTGCAAAGATACAGACTTTTTATGAAATTATAAAATATCGTGATATAAATTTATAAACATTGGATGGTACGCTGTGGAATCTACCATGGACATGAATCTAAACACACATACAGCTTTGCGCTCATAGGTTGTTGGAGGCAGCAAAGCCAACACATAAAGTCCGTATTTTATAGAGTGTTGCCATACGCAAAGTTGCGATAAAATCTCATAACTCAGTTATAATCAATCATTTGTGAACTATTTGTAACAGCGTATGGCGCATAAAATAGAGATCAGTCAAACAGGCATCAATGTCAAATGCTATATGTCAGAAATCACAAAAGTAAAATTACCTCTAAACTTTGTTGCCAATCTGTGACTTTACATCTAATTAATAGATGATATGAACTTGATTATCAACATGTAATCATTGTAATATTCGGTTATCGCCAAACGCCCAATTCAGAAATAAACAGTCCACTCCCACGCCTTATCGAATATTTCGACACCTCCCTTGTCGGGGAGCGGAATACACGACAAACAGGCGCGTTTTATTGACTATATCCTTCTGAATTAAAAATTTTGGCGAATTTCCATTAAAGGATAAAGCAAAAACGCTCTCACATTAAAATGGCCTCCGGCAAGGCAACTCCTTGCCTCAGACCGGATTGCCACAAAGTTAGACAAAATTCATGAAAACAAACAATTTTAGGCACTGAATTTTTCAATTCGACAAAGCGCTTTCGGCTTTCAATTTTCCATTTTCAATTCACTATTCACGAATTTTGTGTTATATTTGCAGTCAGAACTATTGTGGCTGATTATGCCCGATAATTATATGATTGCAATTATGAAAGGTTCAATTGTATTTCGATTCATTTGCCTTGCAGCCTTATGGCTCATTCTGTGCTACCTGATGATTCAGGGGCGCGGATTCAATCTATGGACAATATTCGTCATTATAGCTTCGGGAATCGTGGTTTTCGTTCCCCTTTACAAAAAATATATTCGTAACAGGAAAAGCAAAAAATAGATTCCCTTACACGCCAACCATTATTTATTTTTACTATCGTGGACAATAATCAACCCGACATATTATCAGATACCAAGAGATACCCGCTGTTGAGCACTATCGACAGTCCTGCCGACCTACGCAAGCTGCCGGTGGAGCGACTCAATGATGTGTGTGCCGAGATACGGCGGTTTCTCATCGACTCTCTGTCGTCAAATCCGGGGCACTTTGCATCAAGCATGGGAGCAGTGGAACTTACGGTGGCTCTCCACTATGTGTTCGACACGCCTTACGACCGCATAGTCTGGGATGTGGGGCACCAAGCCTACGGACATAAGATTCTCACCGGTCGTCGCGATGCATTTGCCACCAATCGTCGGCTCAATGGTCTGAGCGGTTTTCCCAATCCTGCCGAAAGCCCTTACGACACTTTCACTGCCGGACATGCCTCAAACTCCATATCGGCGGCATTGGGCATGGCTGTGGCATCGGAAATGCAAGGTGACGATCCTCACCGCAATGTGGTGGCTGTGATTGGCGATGCCTCCATCAGCGGAGGACTGGCGTTTGAGGGCATCAACAATGCGGCTCATTCACGCAGCAATCTGCTCATAGTACTAAACGACAACGATATGTCGATCGACCACAATGTCGGGTCGCTAAACTCATATCTCGCCCATCTCAACACGTCGCCCTCCTACAATGCCGTGCGCTACAAGACCTACAAGTTTTTGCGCAAGCTCCACCTCATATCTGACCGCCACCGAGGATTCATACTCCGGTTTCACAACAGCATCAAATCGCTGTTGATGCGCCAACAAAACATCTTCGAGGGGCTCAATGTGAGATATTTCGGACCGTTTGACGGCCACGACATCACACGCATAGTCCGTGTGCTTCGCGACATAAAGAACATGGAAGGTCCGCGCATACTCCATCTGCGCACAGTGAAAGGGAAAGGATATGCCCCGGCGGAGAAAGACCCCGCCACATGGCATGCTCCCGGAAAATTCGACCCGATAACGGGTGAACGCCCCAAAGAAGAGTCGGAAGGCAAACCGGTCAAATATCAAGACGTGTTTGGCAACACGCTTTTGGAACTTGCCAAAGCAAACGATAAAATAGTAGGTATCACCGCCGCCATGCCGTCGGGCACCTCGATGAGCATTATGCAAGAAGCGATGCCCAAGCGAGTGTTTGATGTAGGTATTTCGGAAGGTCATGCAGTCACATTTGCCGGAGGACTTGCCAAAGATGGCATGCGCCCGTTCTGCGCCATCTATTCGTCATTCCTTCAGCGTGCCTACGACCATATAATCCACGATGTGGCGATACAGCATCTGCCCGTGACATTCTGCATCGACCGTGCAGGAATCGTAGGCGAAGACGGAGCCACCCACCACGGCATGTTCGACCTCAGCTACCTTCGCAGCATTCCCGGCATGACCATAGCATCACCTGCCGACGAAGCGACTTTGCGCCATCTGATGTACACCGCCCAGTCGGGCGATTTCGGACCATTTGCCATCAGATACCCTCGCGGCAAAGGGGAATGTGCCGACTGGCAAGTGCCTATGCACGCGCTACCGATAGGTCGCGGACGCTGTTTGGCAAAAGGCACGGATGTAGCGGTGCTGTCAATCGGGTCGATTGCCTCACGAGTGAAAAAAGCAATCGAGAAAGCGTCGGCGCAAGGAGTCACGGCTGCGCACTACGACATGATATTCCTAAAACCGATAGACGAAACGATTTTATCGGAAGTAGCATCCATGAATGTTCCGATTATCACGGTTGAAGACGGCACAATCAACGGCGGTCTCGGCAGCGCAGTGATGGAATGGATGAACGACCACTGTCATCATGCTATCGTGAAGCGCATCGGAGCGCCCGACAGCTTCATCGCTCAAGGAACAGTCAACGAGCTATACCACCTCTGCGGAATGGATGAAGATGCCATCTGCGAGGCTATCGTCAACGCTAAAACCGCAAAAGAATGAAGATAGTTATAGCCGGCAGCGGAGAAGTCGGTACACACTTGGCTAAACTTCTATCAAAGGAGAAGCAGGATATCATACTTATCGACCTCAACGCCGAGAAACTTGCCAATATCGATGCCAACTACAACCTCATGACGCATCAAGGCAGTCCGGTGTCGTTTCAGACACTGCGAGAGGCCGGCGTGGAACATTGCGACCTGTTTATCGCCGTAACGCCCTACGAGACAGCAAACGTCACGGCATGTGCCATTGCCAAAAGTCTCGGCGCACAGAAAACGGTGGCACGCATCGACAACTATGAGTTCATGAGCGATAGAAACAGTGATTTTTTCACCCACATAGGTGTCGACTTCCTCATATATCCGGAATATCTTGCCGCAAAAGAGATAGTCACGGCATTGGAGCGTTCGTGGGTACGCCATTGGTTTGAACTACATCACGGAGAACTTATTCTCGTGGGTATAAAAATCCGCGACAATGCAGCCATCGTAGGCAAACAGCTCAAAAATCTCGCATCGGCCCAACACGCATTCCACGTATCGGCCATAAAACGCCATCACGAGACCATCATCCCTCGAGGCGACGACCGCATATTCGTCAACGACATCTTGTATTTCACTGTCACCCGCGACCATGTGAACGACCTGCTCGAAATATGCGGAAAGACCGACCAACGTATCCGCAAAATTCTGATAATGGGCGCCAGCCGAATCGCTATACGTCTTGCAGCGCTTGCCGGCGATGCCTACAATATTAAAATCATCGACAACGACCGGGAGAAGAGCTTGCACCTTCCCGAAAAATGCCCCAACTGCGAAATAGTGTGCGGAGACGGACGCGACATTGAAATCCTCCAAGAGGAAGGCATCGGGGATATAGATGCTTTTATTGCCCTTAGCGACAGTTCAGAGACCAACATACTCTCCTGCCTCACCGCAAAAGAATTCGGCGTCGGGAAAACGATAGCCGAGGTGGAGGACATCCAATTTATCTCCGAAGCCGAAAATCTCAATATCGGCACTATCATCAACAAAAAATTGCTCGCATCAAGCAAGATATTCCAAATACTGCTCGATGCCGATGTCAATTCGTCAAAATGCATGGCACTTGCCGATGCCGAAGTTGCAGAAATCGAGGTAAAGCCGAAATCGAAAATCACCAAAGGCGCTGTAAAAGACCTAACCCTCTCGCGCGACATGACTATTGCCGGACTGATACGCGATGGCAAGGGCATGCTTGTGAACGGCAACACGGTGATTCAAGCGGGCGACCACGTTGTCGTGTTCTGTCTCTCCGGAGCAATCCACAAGATAGAAAAATTGTTCAACTAAGCCGGCTATTAACGATGGCATTCATCACCCGCTCCAATATCAACTTCCCCATAGTGCTTCGCGTCATCGGATGGCTTCTGATGATTGAGGCTGCGTTTATGCTTATCCCACTAATCACGGCGATAGTCTACAATGAGTGTGAAATCTCGGCCTTTGCCATCGCAATAGGCATTACTGCCGCTGCCGGTGGCTTAATAACCACATGCATCCGCCCCTCTCACAACAATATGGCGAAACGCGAAGCATTCCTGCTGACAGCCTCCGTTTGGGTAGTATTCTCTATATTCGGCATGCTTCCGTTCATCATATCGCCTATGTCGCTATCGATAACCGATGCGTTCTTCGAGTCGATGTCGGGGTTTACCGCCACAGGTTCAACAATCATAACCGATGTGGAAGCCACTCCACACAGCATCCTCATTTGGCGAAGTCTGATGCAATGGATAGGAGGAATGGGAATAATTCTTTTCACCCTTGCCGTAATACCGATGCTAAATCATTCCGGCGGTATGCAGATGTTCAAAGCCGAGGTACCCGGCATCACGCACGATAAAATACGCCCGCGAGTAAGCCAAACCGCCAAACGCCTATGGTTGGTGTATATCGCACTGTCCTTTGCCCTCTGCCTGCTGCTTTGGCTTGGTCCGATGAATCTCTTCGACAGTATCTGCCACATGATGACAACAATATCTACCGGCGGATTCAGTACCCGCAATGCATCAATATCGGCATGGGATTCATCCTACGTAAACATTGTAATAGCAATATTCATGTTCCTTGGCGGAGTAAACTTCACCCTACTCTATCGAGCTTCGACCGGCAACTTCCGTAGCCTGTGGGAGAACGATACTTTTCACACATTCCTCCGCACAATATTTATCGTATATATCATTTTGGCAGCAACAATCGCCATCAATGGTCAAGCAGCCTCAATCGCTGATATTACAATCTCCCCCCTCTTTCAGACCATATCCATGATATCTTCCACGGCATATATCGGTCCCGGCTTCACCTCTTGGGGACCATTTGCAATATCGCTGTTGTTTATACTCATGTTTTTCGGCGGGTGTGCAGGCTCCACCGCAGGCGGTGCGAAAATCGACCGACTGTTGCATTTATTGAAAAACACACGCAATGAGCTGCATCGCACAATGCACCCAAACACCATCTTAGCCGTACGCATCAACGGCAAAGTAATTCCGGCAGAAATCACGTCAAAAGTCATCACATTTCTCTGCATCTATGTAATGACAATCATCGTAGGCTGCATTATCCTAACGACAATGCACATCTCCTTGACTGAAGCCTTTGTCTACTCATTTTCATGCGTGAGCAACACCGGACTGGATGCACACGTATATGGATTTGATTGCACATACGCCACCATCCCGAATATCGGCAAGTGGATAATGTCACTATTGATGATGACCGGTCGTCTCGAACTGTTCACCGTTCTCATCCTATTCACCCCCGGCTTCTGGAAAAAATAAAAATTGAAAAATTTACGCCAAAAAGTTTGCACAACTCAATAATAGTCCCTATCTTTGCACTCGCAAAACGGCGGGATAGCTCAGTTGGTTAGAGCGTCGGATTCATAACCCGGAGGTCTCGAGTTCAATTCTCGATCCCGCTACCCACCCAAGGAAGCTTTTTAGCTTCCTTTTTTGTTTCTACACCATAAGCCGATACCGGTGTATAGTATAGATAAACAAAACGCGGCGCAACCAGGAATGATTGCGCCGTGTTTGATTTTTTAGATTTATTCGATTAATATGCGAACATGGGGTAGCCGTCCATGATGCTGTTAACTTTTTCACGGACTGATGCAATAATTTTGCTGTCTTCGGGATTAGAAAGTACGGTATCAATCATTTCTACAATCTCACCCATGAGCTCTTCTTTAGCGCCACGAGTTGTGATAGCAGCTGTACCAAGACGAATTCCTGAAGTGAGGAACGGGCTGCGAGAATCGAAAGGTACCATATTCTTATTGGCAGTAATGTCGGCTTCTACAAGAACCTTTTCTGCTACCTTACCGGTAAGTTCGGGGAACTTGGTGCGGAGGTCGACAAGCATACAGTGGTTGTCGGTTCCACCGGAAATAATCTTATAGCCTTTGTCGACAAGTGCTTGAGCCATTACTGCGGCATTCTTCTTGACTTGCTTCTGATAGTCGATATATGAAGGTTGGAGAGCTTCGCCGAATGCCACTGCTTTGGCAGCCACCACATGTTCAAGCGGTCCGCCTTGTACGCCGGGGAACACGGCTGAATCCAACAACGACGACATCATGCGAGTCACACCCTTCGGAGTTTTCTTTCCCCAAGGATTTTCAAAATCCTTACCAAGGAGAATAATACCGCCACGCGGACCACGGAGTGTCTTATGAGTGGTAGAAGTCACGATATGAGCATATTTCACCGGGTTTTCAAGAAGACCGGCAGCAATAAGTCCTGCGGGGTGAGCCATATCAATCATAAGCATTGCTCCGATTTCATCGGCAAGACGACGCATACGGGCATAGTCCCATTCGCGAGAATAAGCACTTGCTCCTCCGACAATGAGTTTCGGACGTTCGCGACGTGCCACTTCTTCCATTTGGTCATAATCAACGAGTCCGGTTTCTTCTTTCACATTGTATTCCAAAGCCTGGAACATGAGTCCGGAGAAATTAACGGGACTTCCATGAGAAAGGTGACCTCCATGAGCGAGATTCAAACCGAGGAACTTGTCGCCGGGCTTCAAACATGCCATGAATACAGCCATGTTGGCCTGTGCTCCGGAGTGGGGTTGCACATTGGCATATTCAGCACCGAAGATTTGCTTCAAACGGTCTATTGCAAGTTGCTCAGCTTCATCTACCACCTGACAACCACCATAATAGCGATGTCCGGGATAGCCTTCGGCATACTTGTTGGTCAAGCAAGAACCCATAGCCTGCATCACTTGGTCGCTGACGAAGTTTTCAGAGGCGATAAGCTCAATGCCATGTTTCTGACGCTGATGTTCACGCTCGATGATGTCAAAAATCTTGTTGTCTCTTTCCATTTCTTAATTTTAATATATTGATTTATAGATTATTTCTTTTTCTTTACTGTCCAGCCGAATTGACCTATTTTCTCTCCGCCGACAAAGTATCCACCGTGGATATACGAAATCAGGCCTGATGCGGCAAGATCAAACGCCCCTGTTTCTGCATCAAAATACTTTTCATCGGCAAGCACATTGACCACATCGGCGATAAACATATCATGACTGCCGAGTCTTACTATCTCTTTGACTCTACATTCTATACTCAGTGGAGACTCTTCAATATAAGGCGAGGCTACTTTCTCTCCTTTTTTTGCAGTAAGACCGGTTTCTTTCCATTTATCGAAATCCGCACCCGAACGAACTCCCGCCCAATCCGTTGCACGCGCCATATCAGCTGTGGTGAGATTGATGGTAAATTCCATGTTGCGCTTGATTATGTCGTAACTATGGCGTTCAGGACGCACGGATATATAGCACATCGGCGGATTGGAACAAATAGTGCCTGTCCATGCCACCGTAAGCATATTATATTCTTCGGGCGAAGCTCCGCAACTCACCAACACGGCGGGAAGCGGATAGATCATTGTGCCCGGTTTCCAACTCTGTTTCATATTTAATCTATCTGGGCTTTATCGCTTGTCACAGCATGACCGCAATAATGACAGCGAATAGTCACATTCTCACGATCAATAACCTCAAATCGGGTTTTCATCGGCTCGTTGTTGGTTATACATTTGGGATTCCCGCAGCGAACGATTCCAACGATTGTGTCGGGAAGCACCACCGAGCGCTTTTCCACCACTTCAAAATCGCGAATGATGTTGACTTTTGCACACGGGGCAATCAATGCGATACGATTGAGCGTGGATTCGGGAAATTCAACATCGGCAACTTTTATGATGCCTTTAGTGCCAAGTTTTCCGCTCGACAGATTATTTCCTATGGTCACATGAGTATCAAGCGATTCTATACCAAGAATTTTCACCGCTTTAAAGAGTGCCGACGAAGGGATATGGTCGATAACCGTACCGTTTTGCAAAGCGGCTACGGCAAGTTCTTTTTTTGATGTCATGACTTAGCTTCTTTAAGAATATCAATACCGAGCGCACGGCAGATGATTGCCTGGCGGGCATATAGTCCGTTTTGCGCTTGTTGGAAATAATATGCCTTGGGGTTTTCATCGACATCTTGGTCGATTTCGTTTACACGAGGCAGCGGATGCAATATTCGCAGATTATCGCGCGAATCATCGAGCATTGCGTTGTGAAGGGTGTAAAGATCTTTCACTCGCTCGTATTCCATAATGTCGGTAAATCGTTCGCGCTGTACACGTGTCATATAAATAATATCCGACGAGTTGATTACTTCGGGAGAGAAATCGGTATGCTCCTTGTATCGGATACCGTTTTTATCGCAAAACTCTTTGTATTCCTGAGGCATGCGGAGCTCTTCGCAAGCAACGAAATTAAACGTCGGATTGAAATACTTCATCGCCATAAGCAATGAATGAACCGTACGGCCGTATTTCAAATCTCCCACCATCGTAATGGTGAGGTCGTCCAATTTTCCTTGAGTTTTGTAGATGGAATAAAGGTCGAGCATTGTCTGCGACGGATGCTGGTTGGCTCCATCGCCGGCATTTACCACCGGCACGTCTGTCACTTCCGTGGCATATCGCGCCGCACCTTCAAGATAGTGTCGCATGATGATAAGATCAACGTAATTGCTCACCATCTTGATTGTGTCTTTAAGGGTCTCCCCTTTCGACGAACTGGTAGTACTTGCATCAGAGAAACCGATGACTCTACCTCCCAAGCGGTTTACCGCTGTCTCAAAACTCAATCGTGTACGGGTCGACGGCTCAAAAAAGAGCGTAGCCACTACCTTTCCGTCAAGAATCTTGTGATTGGGCTTTTCTTCAAAATACCGTGCCACCTCAAGCAATTTCAATATTTCCTCTTTGGAAATATCGGAGATGGAAACAAGACTGTTGCTATTCATTGAAACTGTGATTGAAATAACGTTGACTTATTCAAATATTCTGATACAAAAAAAGCCACTCGCGACCACTGCGTCTCGAAAGGCTTCTACACATCTACACCATAATAAACCGGAACACGTCGCATGCGCTCCATCGGCTCTCGGCTTATATGTATCGGTGAGCATTTCATATCTACGATGCAAAGGTAGTGAAAGCATCAATCAAAAACAAGCTAACCGCCATAAAATTTTTCACCCTCAAAATTTTATCCCATACTATCCGAGTATATTGTTTTTTATCTAAATTTGTAGGTAAATAATCATATAATCAATATCTGTTATGAAATTAAGCAATTTAATAGTCGGTGGCTTCATTTTAGCAGCCGCATCATCTTGCAGCGGCAATTGCGACAGCCCGGCTGCGCTTTCTCAAGCCGACTCGGCCGACATTGTGATTGAAAACATTATGGCTCGCCGTTCCATTCGCAAATACAAAGAGCAACCGGTAGAACGTGAAAAGTTAGAGAAAATCGTTGAGTGCGGTATAAATGCACCAAGTGGCATGAACCAACAACCATGGATTGTACGCGTAGTCACCGACTCGGCTTATATCAATGGTGCTACAGCAATTTACAAAAAAGAGAATGCTGAAAGAGTTGCCTCGGATCCTGATTTCAAAAATATGTTCCGCAATGCACCGGCATTAATCTGCATCGCATCACCCCTCGACGGGTCAGGACAATTGGACTGCGGTCTATTGGGCGAAAACATGATATTGGCAGCTCAAGCTCTCGGTCTTGGGACTTGTTGCCTCGGAGGGCCGGTACACTTCTTGAAATCTACCGAAGAAGCAAAGCCATATCTCGACTATCTTGAAATCCCGTCGGATTATCAATTGCTTTATATCATTGCCGTCGGCTATCCTGATGAAAATCCTGTGGCAAAATCGCGCGACACGTCAAAAGTAAAATTTCTCTGATGAACGAAAATATCATTGAATCGGCTCGTAGCATCAACCAATCGGTACAACAGCTTTATACCGACATTCAAAACGGAGAAAATGAAAGCGCCGTACTTATGGGTGAACATCTGCTCATTGAAGCCTACACTCTTTGGAATAAATCACAAAAAATCCCCTCTGCGACACCAGATGCAGCATTCACACTCGCCATGGCAGCATCGGCTTACTGCGATGCTCTCGCATCGGTAGGCAATTTTCGTGATGCATACGGCATCTCTCTCGGAGCCATCACAAATATTGTCAATATAGAGTCAACGGCATCGTCCACACCCCAGTTCAGCCACTCGATGTTGCAATTATACCTGACAGTATGGCAAAATCTGCACCGGATATTATCTTCAGCCACTCCGGCACAGGAACCTGAGGTGGTAAACCATGTAGAAACGATTACCCGCTACATCGGTTCGATGCTCTATCACTACTATTATGCCGTAGGACATCAATCGCCCGACAATCCGCTACTGATGCCGGCTTACGAAGCAATACGCGATATTTCATCGCTTATCAAAATTGAGACAGAAACAATTTCCGTAAGCAACACACCGGTTAAGCCGACTGCATCTTTACCATTGATTCGAGACCTTGTAGCCCGAAGCAATGCCCTATCTCTTATAAATCTTGATTAAACAACAACGGCAACACTCCGATCGGAATGTTGCCGTTGTTATATCCAATACGTTGCGGATTAGAATAAATAAGCCGCAGTGATAGTCCAATAACGGTTTTTACCCTCGATTCCTGCTGCATTTACATCATCAGTAACCATTTCAACAGCTTTGGTCAAACCAAATCCATAGCTTGCGCCCACTTGAATCTTCTTCATCAATTGAACACCAAGACCCACGTTCCATGACACATCAAAAGTCTTGTTTTTATATGCATCCTCAATATTCTTCTTTGAAGTAAGGAATGCAAAGCTCGGACCGGTAAAGATGTAAGGAGACACGATAGAACCAACAATAGGCAAACCTATTTTCCATTTCAAATTGATGGGGATTTCGATATAATCACGGTGAGATTTTTCCGAGTCACCGAGTTTATCCATAAATTCAGTGTTACGACGTACATACATCAATGAAGCATCTACGCCGATATTGGTCATCGGAATCATTACTTCAGCCATGACACCACCGGTGAAGCCGGCACGATTATCGGCATCGAGCACATCCTTATTAAATTTCATGTCACTAACTGCAACACCAGCCTTGACACCAAATGAGAATTGGGCTGAAGCTGGTACAGCAAACGCAGCCATCAATGCGACTGCAACAACCATACGGCGAATCATTTTTACCATATAAATTTCTCTTTTTAGTTAATTAATTTCTGCAAAGGTATAAAAAATAAGCCAATACGGAAAATTAACAAGTATATTACACTCATATTGCGCTCATTTCACTTTAATATACGTTTTGTACCGGCATTTCGTTCATCCGAGAGAGACCAACATGTGCTGAAAAAACAAAAAAGCTGCTGATTTTCATCAGCAGCTTCATAAATCAGTGACTTAAAAGTTGTGTCAAAAGAGTGAGCGACGGGTTTTCAGCAACAACTCGACCCTGCGGATCGATAAGAAAAGATTGATACCCATCTTCAAGGTGGTATTCGCTACGAAGTTGTGCAGCTTTATCGCCTTGAACATAAAATTGTGTCTCTGAATTAAGATTGTCTCTACGCACTATCTCACGAAAAAGGCGCTCACTACGGTCGAAATTAACCGACAAGAGACAAAATCGTTCATTCTCGCCCTGCTTAGATACAAAATTATCATATTCATTACAACGAATACGCGAATCGGCATCGCTCGAAGCCCAAAATGTGAGCAACAGATATTTTCCCTTAGCTCCGTCGACCGACATTACAGAGTCGGCATTTTGTACCGAGAAGATAGGCGCGCTATATCCTTTCTTTGCATCGATTACACGACCTGTGTGAGCTGACACGAAAATGAGAAGAACGGCAAAGAACACAATAATTGAAATTGTTTTCTTCATTTCATTCTATTAATGTTTACACTAAGGATTGCTGCATAAAAAGTCATAGGTTTTGGTTGCAATCCTTGCCGATTTTCGGCATACTGCCAATCGCTATCGGCAGTTGATTTCAAAAGAAATCGATGCAAAGATACGCATTTTTTATCAAACCGCCAAGAAACCTCGCTCATTATCACAGAATTAGCAATTTCGAGTCACATAAAAAGCGCGTAAACCCCGCATCGGTAAAGCGATTGAGCGAAATGTTAAATATCGCCAACAATTATGTTATAAAACATATCCATGCGCATATTCATTCAATTTCAGGCGATAAAAATACGTTTGTAAAATCGCGTGATAATATCTACCTTTGCATCATAAAGCAGCCGGGTGGCTTGTCGCTTGCTCACCTTGAGAGGAGCAAGAGGAAAGTCCGGGCAACACAGAGCACCATATTTCCTAACGGGAAGCTATCGGCGACGGTAGAGTAGCGTGACAGAAAACGACCGCCTTCGCTTGCGGAGGTAAGGGTGAAAAGGCGAGGTAAGAGCTCACCGGGTGCAATAGCAATATTGCATGCCGCACGTCTTATGGGTTGCAAGGTCAAGTATACCGGCATTTAAGGGCTGCTCGTCCATTGTCGGGGGGTA
>JBGUUQ010000149.1:0-42677 GCA_045133615.1 Muribaculaceae bacterium
TGGCTCTGCGATGAATATATCAAGCAAGTAAAACTCGTTAATCCCCAATAAATCACCCACCATAATGAAAATCTACATCTCCTTACCCATCTCCGGCAGAAACCTGCCCGATGCCGTAAAAGAGGCGGCTACCGTAGAGGATATCATCCTCGCAAAAGGACATACGCCAATCAACCCTTTCAAAGTGCATCCAGGTACAGGCACTGACTACGCCGACTATCTATGCGCCGACCTTCGCGCCCTATTCGATGCCGATGCCATCCTCATGCTCCCCGGATGGGGACATTCGAAAGGATGCCACATCGAACACGAGGTAGCCGTCACCTTCGACAAGCGAATTTTCTATAGACACGAAACGATACCAGCAAGATGAATATAATACCAACACTTACATCGGCGCAATTTGGCGTTTTTACGCCGCGTGAACCAAAGGAATACCGTGACCGGGTAGTAAGTATCGCCAAAGAGAAAAACCTCGCAGATAAGGCGGCAAACGACATCGCGCTGATGCTCGTGATGTGCGAAACGTTCTGGGACTTGGTCGACTCTATAATCGATATGGCGATTATATCGAAACGTCCCGAATTCAAGGCTATATCAAGAGAGTTGAGGTCTCTGAAACGCCAATTCGACGATGATATATACAAGGATGCGTTCATGAAGAAAGTTCAGAAGCATCTCACTGCACCAATGCTATCGTATATCGAATTATATTCCAACGAGCATGGTCGCATCATGAAATCCATTCGCAACAAGATTGCGAGTATGTACGATATTGACGATACGATGCAACTGATGCTCTCTGCCATATACTTCGCAAGAGCGTTGTATGCAGTCACCCAGAGATATTGTACCAATCTTGAAGATGCCATCTGCGATGCCATAAAGATGCCTCGTGGGCAGAGCATTATCCCGGTGTATATTTCCGTTGCCAATGGCAAACTCATGCGTTACGTCGGTGGATATACCATTGACGAGAACGATAAACTCATGCAAGGCGTGAGAGCCAAGATACGTCGCGAACTTGAATCAATCACTCAACAACCGATTGTAGAATATAAATAAATCATAATTATGACGCTTAACGAATATCAAAAATTGGCGCTGGAGACGGCTATTTATCCGGCGCAGTATGAAATCATCTATCCGGCGCTCGGAATGAACGGAGAAGCCGGAGAGGTAGCCGATAAGGTGAAGAAAATCATCCGTGATACCAACGGCACAATGTCGTCCGACCAACGCAAATCGCTCGCCGCCGAATGCGGAGATGTTCTATGGTATTGTGCTACGCTCGCCAACGACCTTGGATATACGCTTGAGGAGATTGGTCGCATGAATCACGATAAACTAAAATCCCGTCAACTCCGTGGTAAGCTCGGAGGCTCTGGAGATAATCGCTAAACATCCGTCATGGATAACTCAACGAATGACCTACTGACGATAACTCTCACGAGGAGGCAACTGCGATGGCTCGCACTCCTCGCGAGGGTGGAGTCGTTAAACCAACGTCGCCAACTTCAATATCTTATCAAACGAGACCGCGTCAGACATCGCCTATGCACCGCCATCACGCGCTTAAACCGCCGTCTTGCATTCGCCGATGATGTCATATACGCACTCAATCATCCGATTAGCTATGAATATAAAGATAACTAAAATCACAGACGAATCGCTCCTACAGAGAGCCAACGCCGCGACCACAGGGAGGGATAGCTTCCAGACGCTCGGCTCGGCATATGCTCACAAACATACCACAATCCGTACTCAAATCTATTTCGTTGAATGCCGGGATATACCACAATCCGTGGCCTACCATCTGCGCACTCATTTCACGTTATTTCCGATGCCTCCATTCGAGATGGCATGGATGCGCAGTAAGCGTCCCGACCGTGGTGGTGAGGATTTCCGGGAGGTCGTAGAAAATCTTACATCAGACTTGACGGAGGCTTTCGACCTCATCGATGATTCCGCATTCAATCAATGCGTAGAAGAACTCAAGACGCTTCCTGATAGATTCGGGCGCATATCGCCAACGGACTTCTCATTCCTTATCTCCGCAGAAGGTCTTATGACGATGGCCGAGAAACGTCTCTGTCTCGGTGCAGTAAGCCGTGATACGCGTCTCGTGATGGAAGCAATCATTGCCGCCATCAAAGACGTTGATGCTGACCTCGCTCCATATCTGGTGAGACCATGCGTCGCCACCGGGATATGCCGGGAGCGTTGTTGCGGATATATCAATAGCGTCGACTATGGTGAGCGTAGAGATGCCTATAAACGCTTATTTCAGTCAAGGAATATAAATACTCAACCCACTAAAAATAAACGCGTATGACAACGTTTTTTGAATGCCGCATCCGCTACGGAAAGATGACCGATGGCGGAGAGGTCAAGAAGGTTACCGAATCATACCTCGTTGATGCGATATCGTTCACCGAGGCTGAGTCGCGAATCATAGAAGAAATGATACCGTATAATTCCGGCGAGTTGACGGTGGCGGCGATTAAGAAAACCAAGATTGCCGAATTGTTTGCCGACGATACCGCCGAAAGATGGTGGATGGTGAAAGTCTATTTCGTGACCGTTGACGAAAAATCGGGAAAGGAGAAACGCTCGCCATCATACATACTTGTACAGGCCGATGATTCCGGCGAGGCGCAGCAACGATTCATCGCAGGGATGAAAGATACAATGTCGGACTACGAGATAGGAGGCATCTACGAGACTCCCTACTTCGATGTATTCCGCCATAAGGAGTGATACCTCATCGCTAAAACAAGGAAACATTCAACATCATGAGAAAAGCAGAGAAGAAATTACGATTCGTCAAGGAGATACTCCCGGCACTCCCGTCGCATATCACATGGAAGGATGGGCAACGCTATAAGTTGATAATCTCAAGCGGTCGCGCCGTATTCAAATGTCGCAAGGATGTACTGGTTGAATTTACAGCCCGAAACAACCATGATGTCGGACTCAAGATAATGCAGTGGCTCGACGCAAACGCCGAATTCATCATAGGATGATTACTTCCCATAGTAAGTTCAACGGTATTGTATAATATATATAAATAATAAAAAATATAAAGCAGTAAAGTAACAATAATCAATGGCATCACTGAATCAAATGACTCTCATCGGCAACATCGGTCAAGACCCGAAGATTGTCCAATCCGCGAATGGATTGAAGATTGCCTCATTCTCGGTAGCAACCACCGAAAGAGGTTATACTCGCCAAGATGGCACAAAGGTCGAAGACCAAACGGAATGGCATAATGTCGTACTCTTCGGCAAACTTGCCGAGGTGGCGGAAAGGTTTCTGCACAAAGGGAGCAGCGTATTCATACAAGGCAAACTGAAAACGCGCTCCTATGATGGCAAGGATGGAGTAAAACGCTATATGACGGAGGTTGTCGGCGGAGTAATGCAAATGCTCGACCCGAAGGAGAAAAGCGTTCAGAGTACGAATGCGACCGCAAATCAGATGGATTATGCCGCCGCATCCGCATATAACCAACAGGCGGTGTCGCGAGTCGCACAGAATATCGGACTATTAGGCACTGGCGATGACTTTGCCCCGTTCTGATATGAAACGTGAAGAAGATGAATTGCAGAAGATGTGCGTCAAGTGGTTTGATAAGCAATTCCCGAAGATACATCGCCTGCTCCATCACTCGCCGAACGGAGGAAAACGAACGCCATTCGAAGGACGGCTCTTCAAACAGATGGGTACGAGAGCCGGATTCCCGGATTTGGAACTATGTATCCCGAACGCCAAATACCATGCGCTATTTATCGAAATGAAGTCAAGCAATGGAGTGCAATCAAAGCCGCAAAAGGAGTATCAGCGCCTTCTGGAGGAGTATAACTACCGCTATGAGATAGTACGAGACTTCAATGGATTCGTTGACTGCATACGGCGATATTTCAAGTCAATAGACTGACGCTACGGGCAAAACTTTTCGTAAACTTTATATCCGCGCTTGTTAAGCACGGATATTTTTATTTACTTTGCGATATTCTAACAAATCAATGTAATCTAATCAAAATGAGTCAATATAGCGATTTAAAAGCGCCGAAGATAATGCCTTTAAGTCTCTTGGAGGAGAATCAGGGACAATATATGGGATTGCCGTCTAATCCTCGCACGATTCGCGATGAGAAGTTCGACCTGCTCAAGAAGAATATCCAAGAGCATCCTGAATTCCTCGCCTATAACGCGCTGAAGGTGCTTCCGATGGACGATGGCAAGTATATCATTATCGGAGGTAATATGCGATACAGGGCAATGCTTGACCTCGGCATGACGGAAGCGCCCTGTACTATCATCGATAAAGATACTCCTATTGATGACCTTAAGGCGTACGTCGTTCTTGATAACTCTCCGTTCGGTCAGTGGGACTGGCAGATGCTTCAGTCGGAGGACTGGGATGCCGACCAGTTACAAGACTGGGGCGTAGAGATGCCTATGATGGAAACCGATGTGGATATTGATGACTTTTTCGACAATCTCGACGAATCGGAGCAGAAAGAAAAGCCGGAGCTTATTACCATTGTTTTGCCCGAAGATTTAAAGAAACAGAAAGGTGAGATTAAAGAGACCATCAAAACTGCATTAAGTAAATATTCAGGAATTTCTTTCAAATGATAATCCATCTTGCCGGGAATGATGGCTATCATCGTGACCCATTATTCTTGATAGAAGTTTTCCTAAAGCAATATAAAAACGGGCGTTTTGAAAATTTACTTGGTAAATATCTCAAGCACAATGGGGGGGGTAATCGCTGATTGCCTTAAATGTCTATTATTTGGATTAAAACCAAGAGAGATTAATATCAATGCAATGAAGATTTTCTTAGCAGGAGGAGTATCAGGAAATATTCGTGAATTCTGGAATCAGTTTGCGAAAGGTAAAGATATTGAAGAAGCTATGAAGTTATATTTAGCCGGAACGGAAGCGAGGAAAAGTTATATATTTGAGCGAGAAGACGGCTTAAAAGATGTCAATATCCTTGAGAGCTTCTATTATCTCCGCAAGAATGCCGAGTTTATGACGCTTGTTCCTAACTTCGGTTCATTCTTATTGGATTCCGGAGCATTTACCTTCATGAATGGAATGCATAAAGGCCCTATCAATTGGGATAAGTACGTCGAGGAATACGCTACATTCATAAATCGATGGGACGTAAAGCTATTTTTCGAACTTGACATAGATTCCATAGTAGGCTTAAAAGAAGTCGAGCGACTGAGAGATAAACTGGAGCAACTGACAGGCAAGAAGCCGATTCCCGTATGGCATTATAATCGCGGTAAGGAATATTTTATTAAGATGTGTAAAGAATATTCCTATGTAGCCCTTGGAGGTATGGCTGGTGCGGGCGATATGGTTAATCGAAGAAAATTTGAAAGAGTATTTCCATGGTTTATTAAAACCGCACATAAGTATGGATGTAAGATTCATGGTCTTGGATATACCTCAATAAAGAATCTTTCAAAATATAGATTTGATTCTGTAGATTCAACCGCATGGCTCTACGGCAATCGTGGCGGCTATCTCTATAAATTCAATCCAAAAACCGGATTGATTGATAAGATTGAGGCTGATTTTAAATCTCGGCTAAAGAATAGAGAGGGCGCAGTCCATAACTTTAATGAATGGATAAAATTTGGAATTTATGCAAAACGTAACTGGTAAGAAAGTACTCCTATATTCGGGAGGAATGGATAGTTGGCTAATCGATAAAATATGGAAGCCAGATATCAAACTATATATCGATATGAATACGCGATATTCGAAAGAAGAAATCGCGCGTTTACCATCCGATGTAATCGTCGAACAGCTTAATCTTGGCAAATGGGAGCGTGATGATAAAATCATTCCGTTGCGCAATTTATATCTCATTGCATTAGCGACAAACTATGGCGATGAAATTTGTCTGGGAGCGACTGCCGGAGATAGAGTATTAGATAAATCTTATGGATTTAAATATATTGCCGAACAAATGTTCAATTACTTATATCAAAAGCAACATTGGACTGAAGAGCGTAAAATTAAAATCAATCTCGATTTTAAACAATATACAAAAACTAATCTCTTACATATATTTATCTCACAAGGTGGTAATATCGTCGATGCATTTAATCATTCATTTTCATGTTACGCACCAATAGATAATCATGAATGTTGGTCGTGTAAACCATGCTTCCGTAAATTCGTATCATTCGCTTTAAATGGATATATTTTCTCGGAATATATCATACAGAAATGTACCGACTATATTCTTAGGGAGATATATCCCGAAATCGTTACAGGTCGTTACGGTCGTGCTGAAGAAGAAAAGGAAATTATTCAAGTATTACGAATGTTTCATAGAATTTAAATTATATGCGATTATATTTAGCTGGTATTAATGGAATAAAAGAATGGATTAAATCCGATATGGTTAATCCTTCGCATATTTACGTACTTGAATCATTCGTATCAATAAAAGATTGGCAAATTAAGCTTATTCCGGTATTTAAAGATTTTATTCTCGATTCTGGAGCTTTTACTTTTATAAATTCGAAGAAAGAGGCGAATATTGATTGGTTTGAATATGCCGAACGTTACGCAACATTCATACGAAAATATCAAATCGAACGCTATTTTGAGTTAGATATAGATAGTATTATCGGACTTTCCAAAACAACTGAATTACGTAGATATATCGAAAAGATTGTCGGTTGGCCATCAATACCAGTATGGCATGAAACTCGAAATAAGGAATATTGGTTCGAAATGTGTAAAACTCATCCCTATGTTGCAATCGGTGGTATCGCGAGCAAGAAATCAAATCGCCGCCGGGCCGAGGCCGTTTTCCCATGGTTTATACGTATAGCTCATAAATATGGGGCAAAGATACATGGCTTGGGATATACCAAAACAGAAAATCTAAAGCAATTAAGATTTGACTCAATAGATTCAACTACTTGGACTTCGGGGGGGGCGATTCGGAGAACTGCATATATTCCGCAATAAAAGAATAGAAAAAGAACGAAGTGTGAATAAAGGGATAAAATATCGAAATCTTAAAGATTTAAACCAGGTAACATTACATAACTTTCAAGAATGGGTTAAATTTTCAAAATATATAGAATCAATATAATGTACTACGTATCAAAACGCATGGAGATTGCAGGAAGTCATCGGCTCAATCTCTCTTATGAAAGCAAATGCCGGAATCTCCACGGTCATAATTGGGTGGTGACGGTGGAATGTATGGCTGAAATGCTCAATAAAGATGGCATGGTATGCGATTTTAAACATATCAAAGATAAGATTCATGGCTATCTTGACCATGGTAATTTCAACGAACTGCTACCATTCAATCCTACTGCCGAGAATATAGCCAAATGGATTTGCGACCAGATACCAGAATGTTTCCGAGTCAAAGTACAGGAATCCGAAGGTAATGTCGCTATCTACGAAGATGCCGAATATATCTCTTCTGAAATATAGGAATTATTATGAGAGTCAATGAGATATTCTATTCCTTGCAAGGCGAGGGTAGATGGGCGGGAACTCCGGCTATCTTCATACGCCTTTCAGGATGTAATTTAAAGTGCGAATTTTGCGATACTTATCATCAAGCAAGTAAAGAGTATAGCGACGATGAAATACTATATGAAATCGCGCATTTTACACCTTGTACTCATATTGTGATTACAGGTGGAGAACCAGCACTTCAAATCACAGATGACTTTATTGGAATGCTTCAAGAGCATGGATATTATGTAGCCATCGAGACCAACGGAACGAGAGCTTTACCAGAAGGAATTGATTGGATAACTTGTTCTCCGAAATTTGAATTCTGCGAGAATGCATCAATTAAACTTGATTGGATTGACGAGTTAAAAGTAGTCTATAGAGGAGATGGTCAAGATATGAGCATCTATGACGGAATCGAGGCAACTGAGCGATATATTCAACCATGCGATGTAGGTAATCCGGTCGAAAATAGACGAATTATCAATGAGGTAATAGAGTTTATAAAAAAGAATCCACAATGGAAGCTATCATTACAGACACAGAAAATTCTCGGCGTAAGATAAGCCGTAATAAGGCGATAAAATATCTTCGGGAGTTAATGTATTATCTCGGAGAAAATCCTTATCGAGAAGGCCTTATCGAGACTCCAGACCGCATATTACGAATGTGGGAGGAGATATTCCGGGGTTACGATATAAATCAGAAACCAAAAATCACCACATTTGATAATGAAGATAATATTACAGATATGGTCTTCGATTCGGGCGATTATTACTCGATGTGTGAGCATCATGTCTTACCATTCTTTGGAAGATACTACTTTGCGTATATTCCCTCCCCTTCCGGGAGGATTCTTGGAATCTCAAAGGTGGCAAGAGTCATCGGCTACTGCGCCGCCAAAATGCAACTCCAAGAACGACTCGCAAAAGAATCGGTCGAAATGCTTTCCGACGCGATAGGTGGAGAGCATCAAGGTATGGCACTCGTAATGAAAGGTACGCACTTATGCAAGACAATGCGAGGAGTTAAGAATAAAGGCGAAATGTCTGTCGCTTATCTATCAGGAGCATTTAAGCTACCTGAGGTAAAACAGGAATTCTATCATCTAATATCCTTGCAAGGATGAGTTATCATTGTATGTACTGCGGGGTAGAATTGAGATGGAATAGCGATGCTATGCTATCCGATATGATTTCGGATACCCCCCGAAGAAGATTGTATTGTGAGTCTCTATTCTTGTGATAAATGCAAACTTGATTTCGAGATATATCATACCTCAGAAATCGAACAAGAAGAGTCAGATTATCTTATCGAACGCGTCCATATTTTCAAAAAAGATGATGAATAAGTGTAAACCAAATTCAGTAAATTATGGCAGCAAGGAAATTTAAATACAATGAGCGGCTACATAAGATAGCCGAGGCGTGGATTCAAGAGAATGGATTGCAACACTACGGAGGAGCTACTCTCAAAGAGTATTGCAACGCTCTGGGAATTCATGTCACGAGTCATTATAATTGGCTCGAACGCTTTCCGCAGTACAAGAAGATGGTAGAGGAAAGCATTGAGCATTATCGAGTATCGAATACGAAGAAGCTATACAACGCTCTGCTTGATTCGGCACTCGGCGGCTACCGCGAGAACGAGGTCGAGGATACGGAGTTCAAGCCGAATCCGGAGAATCCCAATAAGCCGATGATTGCCAAGAAGAAAACACATCGCGAGAAACGCTACGTCAAAGGCGATACGGCGGCGGCGATATTCCTCATATCCAATCTCTCGCCGGAATGCTTCATCAATCGTCAGCGCTCCGACGTAACGATTAAGGATACACAAGTCCGCGAATTATCGATGGATGAAGCGCAGGAGTTCCTGAAGAAGCTTGAAGAGGAGTATTGAATAATCTAATAGATAACAGAAAGAAAAATGGTAAACTTGTTAGTGTCGATACCGATTCTATAACGGATAAGTTCTACGCTACAGAGTCTTCCATTTCAAAAAAAGTATGAGTTAGAGTATTACAAGCTCCACAGTCAAGCTAAAGAATATGGTAAAAAGTATAATCAAGAGTTTTCCAGAGTAAGGAAAGCTTATAGTAAAAGAAACTATAAAGATTATCTTGCAGTCAAGAATCAGTTGAGAAGAAAAGATATCTTATTTGATGATTAATGGATAATACTCAATATATCCCCGATTGCTTATTCCCGTCTGACAATCAGATGGAGATACCGACGCTGCGTCTTGACATTCAGCCGACACACGTTGAGATTCCATTCCTCTGTTTCGGGGAGCAAAAGCGAAGTAAAGATATGCGAGGCGCAGGGGTGCTGCATTTCTACACCGACGACTACCAATGGTCTTCGATATATGAGCATCCCGAAAAGATTCTCACGCATAATCCCGGCGCAATCGTTGAACCGAACTATTCGCTATTCAACGAAACGCCTGTAGCATTCGGTCTTCAAGGCATCTATAAGAAACGATGGATTGGCAGGGCAATGCAAGACCGGGGCATTCCGGTATTCGTCGACCTTAACGTAGCCAATAAATTCTATGCAATGAATCTGTTCGGCGTTCCGAAAGGCTACGTAGCGTTCTGTACTCGCGGATATGCCGACCGACTCCCTGCACTTGAATACGAGTATATGCTTGCCGAGCGCATCGCTGATGGAAATCTCCGATTCTTCGTAGTATATGGAGGCGGTATGGAGGTCAAGGATTGGTGCTTGCATCATCCGAAGGCGTACTACGTCACGCCGATTATAGCCATCAAGAATAAGATTAAGGCCATTGAGGCGATGAAACGCAACGCGGCATCATTCGATATGCGCTCTCTGGTTGATAGTCTACCGATAAAGGAATTGCCGACCGCGAAGGAATTATATCAGCGCCAGATAGAATACAATCTTAAAATGATTGAATAACGATGGTTGAGGATAAAGAGTTATTAAAGCAATGGCTACTTTCGGATAGCCTTAACTATACCCGGTTTTTCTTTAAGGAGACCGGGGGTGGAAGGCGCTTTATACTCGGTTCTCACCACCGCATGATATGCGATAAGCTCAACGGAGTATTGAAGGGTAAGATTAAGCGTTTGATGATTAATATTGCGCCGCGATATAGCAAGACGGAACTCGTCGTGAAGAGTTTCATATCAATGGGTTTGGCGGTTAATCCTCGAAGCAATTTCATTCATCTCTCATACTCCGACGCGCTTGTACAAGACAACTCCGACTCAGTCAAGGATATTGTCAATTGCGAGGAATATCAACGTCTTTTCGGGCTATCAATACGCCGCGACGCCAATACCAAGAAGGCGTGGAAACTGGATGCAGGCGGAGGTCTGTATGCCACATCAACGCTCGGTCAGATTACTGGTTTCGGTGCAGGTGCTGTTGATATTCCCGGACGCTCGTCAAAGTTTTCAGGAGCAATAGTCATAGACGACCCCATCAAGCCAGAAGATGCACTTTCCGATGTCGAAAGA
This sequence comes from Muribaculaceae bacterium, assembly GCA_045133615.1. Classification (GTDB taxonomy): domain Bacteria; phylum Bacteroidota; class Bacteroidia; order Bacteroidales; family Muribaculaceae; genus M3. Next base: position 11,015 of record JBGUUQ010000149.1, read on the forward strand.
GAGAAGGTCAACCGTAGGTTTGAAACGACCATCCGCAACCGTGTCAACTCACGAAATACGCCTATTATCATCATCATGCAGAGGCTTCATGAGAACGACCTTTGCGGCTATCTCCAGCGCATAGAACCGGGCGAGTGGGATGTCTTATCCATCCCATGCCTTACGGTTGACGAGAATGGCCAAGAACACGCTCTGTGGCCGTTTAAGCATACCGTGGATGAATTATACGCCATCAAGGCGGCGAATAGCTACGTCTTTGAAACTCAATATATGCAAGACCCCAAGCCGATAGAGGGTTTGATGTATGCCGGATTCAGGACGTATGCCTCACTTCCGTTGCGCGAGAAATGGCTACGCCGCAATTATACCGATACCGCCGACACAGGGGCTGATTATCTGTGCAGCATATGTTATGTCGAGACACCAACGGCGATGTATGTCACCGATGTAATATTCACCAAGCGAGCGATGGAATATACCGAGCCAGCCACCGCCGATATGCTCCTGCGCAACAAAATCGAGCAAGCGCTCATCGAAGGCAATAACGGAGGACGGGGCTTCGCCAGAGCCGTCGAGCGCATCGTTCGCGGAGACGGGAGTGTAATTGCCAAGCGGATGTCATTTAAGTCGTTCCATCAAAGCGGAAATAAGGAGATGCGCATCTTCTCGCGCTCCTATGAGGTGCAGAATCTGATTTACTTCCCGGAAAATTGGGAAGCGTTATGGCCTGAGTTTGCTTCGGCAGTCAAGTCATTTCGCAAGGAGGGGCGCAATCTACATGACGATGCCCCTGATGTACTGACAGGGATGTGCGAATATTTCGGGCGCGGAGTACAGTCGGTCAGCGACCAACAGTTAATTAACGATTTCTATTAATCAAAGATATCATGTACGAGAATTTATTAGAGGGAACGCCGGAGCAGGTTATATCCCGGCTGACGAATAAGATAATTCATATCCCGTCATGGGATATGCTCAACAGGGACTACGACCCGACGAAGCACCGCATCGTCAAGGATATGTCGACACGCCGCGATAAGACTCGCAAGGACGGCACTGTGGATAAGGCATCTCGCATCCATATTGGTCTTGAGAAACTGCTGACATCTCGCACCAACGAGTTTATGTTTGCCATCCCGGTCAAGCGCGTATATAATAATATTGACGGCAATGAGACTCGGCAAGCCATCGCCAACGCCATTGAAGCTATTTACAAGAACGCTCGAATAAATGCCGAGAATAAGCGCAGAGGCATGGCGTATTTCGCCTCTTGTGAGATTTTCAGTATATGGTATACCGTGAAGACGAATAACTCGTTATATGGCTTCGATTCGGAATATAAACTCAAATGCAAGACATTCACGCCGATGGATGGCGTGAAGCTATATCCGCTATTCGATGAATATGACGATATGGTTGCCATGTCGTGGCAGTATGAACGTCAGATAGAGAATGAGACGTTGACGTATTTTGAGACATATACCGCCGACCGACATATCAAGTGGGAGCGCAAGAATGGACGATGGGAGGAGGTGACATCCGAGGATATCGTCGTAATTGGCAAGATTCCCGGTGCATATATCTCGCGCCCGTTCCCGGTATGGCATGGGCTTTCGCATATCCGCGAGGAGATTGAGTATACCCTCTCTCGCAATTCTGACGTGATAGCATATAATTCTGCGCCGATATTACAGGTCGTCGGAGACTTGCAGGGCACTGAAAATAAAGGCGAGTCACAGCGCATTTACCGCGTTGAGGTCGGTGGTAGCGTAAGCTATGTATCATGGTCACAGGCCATCGAGGCATTGCGCTATCATGTATCGATTCTGCTCAATATGTTCTGGTCGCAGGGGCAGATGCCCGATGTGAGCTTTGAACAGATGAAATCGCTTGGTAATATCGGTTACGATGCCCGGCAGACGCTCTTCATGGATGCCCATCTTAAGGTCGGCGATGAGTCCGGCGCATGGATTGAGTTCTTTGAGCGCGAATGTAACGTCATCAAGGCATTCCTCAAGCAGATGAATACGGCGTGGGCTGATGAGGTGGATAACGTCGATGTGGAGCATATCATATCGCCGTTCATTCAGAATGACGAAGCCGCCGAGATAGATAAATGGACGAAAGCCAATGGCGGTAAACCCATTGTCAGTCAATTGGAGTCTATTCAGAATGCCGGACTTTCCGCCGACCCGGCGCAGACTCTGGAGCAAATCAATCAAGAGAATGCCGAAGCGGCTATGTCTCAGATGCAGTCAATCATGGGAGCGTATGAGTAAGGGCAGTGGGGGTACGCGAGGCAGTTCATGGCGCGATAAGAGGAAGAACGACATCGATAACGAAGGTTTCGGCGGCGGCGGAAGTGGCGGCGGCGGTAATGAACGCCGCGAGAAGGACGACCTCGCATATCTCGTTGATAAAATCGTTTCCGAGGAGTTTACATTTGGCGAGACATACGATAAAAAGGCGTATGATATATGGGATAACCTCTCCGATGAAGAGCGCATAGAAGTGCTTAAACGCGCCAAATATACTGGTATGATACAGGGCGATGATGTCAATGACTTCTCGTTCTACAAGCAGGATACGAAGGAGGATATGGTATTGCGAGTGCAAGACCAATTGGAGAATGTAGCGAGTGGCTATGATATGGAGGATACGAATATGTATATGGTCAAGATTAAAGGTCATTCCGTCATCGACACTCGCGACTTACATAAACCTCTCACGAAGGCGCAAATCAAGAATATCGAATGGATATCTGCCGATGGTGGGCTATCCTCGTATTCGTACTATTCCAAGAACGAGGCTGCACACAATGATATGATGAAGCACATGAATTTCCATGAATTCAAGAATGGCGTTGAGACCTCCGATATCAACGGCAAACTTTCCGATAAATACAAGAAGCATTAAACGATAATCGCAATGGCGAAACCGAAGATTCCGAATCAGCGCAAGGCTAACATCGAGCATAAGAAGCGAGTGGAGCGCTATGTGGCGCTTATCCAGAAAGCATACGACCGAGTAGCCGATGAGGCTGCACGGAGGGCTTCGTTGGCAGGAATAGACCCTGACAAACCATTCTCGTTCGACGACTACCCATTGACGAAGAAAGCCATCAAGGAGTTACAGGCGCAACTCACTGGCGATGTCAGCGCAATTATCATGACAGGGACTTCGGATGAATGGAAGGAGTCGAATCTCGTTCAAGACCTTGTCGCCAAGAAGGTATTGACGGCATATACCGGGACATCGAAGGGCGGCGAGCAGTATACTCGCTATTTTGAAACGAATCCCGAATCACTGAAAGCGTTTCAGCAACGCCGTGACCGGGGGATGAATCTATCTACACGAGTATGGAATCTCACCGAGCAGTATAAGGCTGAATTGGAGGATTCCATTTCGGCGGCAATCGCTCCCGGGACATCGGCAATGCGACTCGCCGCCGATGTAAAGAAGTATCTCAACGAGCCTGATAAGCGTTTCCGGCGAGTCAGAGATAAGTACGGGAAGTTGCAGTTATCGAAGAATGCCGAGGCATACCATCCCGGTCAGGGCGTTTATCGCTCCTCCGCTCGCAACGCCCAACGCCTCGCAAGAACGGAGATTAATATGGCTTACCGTACCGCCGAACAGGAGCGCTGGAAGCAGTTTGACTTCGTGGTGGGTTATGAGGTCAAGACAACGCAGAACGGTAAGCATGAGACCGATATATGCGATAGCTTGAGCGGTAAATATCCCAAGACGTTCAAGTTCATGGGATGGCATCCGATGTGCTACGTTGAAGACACCGACGTCTTGACCGATAGCGGATGGAAACGATTTAAGGATGTTTCGAACAACGACCTAATACTTTCGCTGAACCCCGATACAAGGGAATTGGAGTGGGTATCAATTGTCGCTCGTCAGTGCTACGATTATAATGGAGATGTGGTGCGGTTTCATAATCGTTCACTTGACTGCGTTGTAACGCCAGAGCATAGGATGGTATACCTGAACAAATCAAATGAGGAGATACGATATTGCCAAGCAAAAGACTTCTCCAAAGGGATGGGGGGATTCTACCGAGGTGCACAATATTTCGGTTGGGATGAAGCCAAATTTGCCTTAGAGGGTAAGGAAGTTGACATGGACGATTTCTGCGAGTTTATGGGCTACTATCTTTCGGATGGGTCATTACAACATGGAACTGGAGTTGTAATCGCACAGAAAAAGGGAGAACCAGCCTACGATGCGATTATATCTGTATGCGAGCGCATGGGATATAGCCCTAATATGGCGGAGGATAGAATATGTATTTATAATTCGGCATTAAATCGCTATCTACAGAAGTTTGGGGTATGCTATAATAAGTTTATACCACTTGAAATAAAGTACGCTTCCAAACGTCAGATTAACATATTCCTTAACGCATTTATCAAATGCGACGGGTATTCCAGAAAATGCAAATCATTCATCGGCAATCGGGGTAATACTTTTTATAGCGATAAGGATGAGCGAATATACTTCACTATATCACAACGACTTGCAGGGGATTTAACGGAGCTGATTCTAAAAGTCGGACATCGACCTTCATTCAGCATTCAAGAACCCAAAGAGACCATTAAAAGAGACGGCTCAATAATCAAGGGTAATGTAAAATGCTATAGAATCAGTGAGCTATATTCAACCACCGCTACCGAATTTTCGAAAGAATGCATTTCATACTCCGGCAAGGTCTACGACCTGACCCTCGAACGAAATCACATAATGTACATCCGCAGAAACGGCAAATGTTTCTGGGGAAGTAATTGTATGTGTTACGCCATCCCATTACTCAAGACCGAGGATGAGTTTTGGAATCTCAACGACAACGCCCTGAGCGTCAACGAGGTGACCGATGTGCCGCAAGGCTTCAAGGACTGGGTATCCGACAACCGCGACCGCATCGAGCGAGCCGAGGAGCGAGGTAAACTACCGTACTTCCTGCGAGACAACCGCGCCGAGATGGAGAAGGTGCTGCATCCCGAAAAATATCCTGTTAAGAAAACGCGACAGGAACTTGCCGCCGAGCGTCACGCAGACCGAACACAGGATGAGATAGCCGAGATTCAATCCCGGTGGAATATTAGTCGAGAGAAAGCTTTAAATTCACAACTGATAGAATTGCAATCTAAAATCAGTATTACGTATGACGGGGATATTGATATCATATTTCATGGGAATGAATTAAAAGGGAGAAGTAATAAAGAGAGATTGCTTAAATATCTCAAAGCCCTCGATACGCTCAGTGATGGGTCTCAAATATTCGTGCCAGACCAAGAGTGGAAGATGTATCATACATCTGACAGAATAAAGGACGGCTTGAATCAAGACTCTTATTCAGGTTCGGATGTTAAACATCTCCTATCCGTAATCAAGGCAGGTGTGATAGATAGGGTATCGAAACTTCCTTTTATTTCTCAGCTTCAAGAATTGTATCGAATAAAGACATTCGATATATCTGCATTGCCAATTGAATGGAGGCGAGAATATTTGAACGTTATCAAGGGATTATCTTCAGGTTCAAGCGCAATAAGAAATATGGTATTCGCGACTTCGCCGGAAGCAAATCTTGTAGCATACGGTATCAATATGATTGAGTTGGGCGGTAATAAACTTGCGCAAAAATTCGGGCTTTCCAATTTATCCTCAAAAACCCCGATACAACTTTTTACTGATTTTGAAAAGGCAATACCCGGCTATTCCGATAGCTTGAAATCGTGGCGTTCGAAAGAATTCTTTGACTCGCTTAAGTATTTCATCCCATTAAAGACAAATCTCAATAAAGGATGTCACTATATGCCGAATGGAAAATTTGGCTATGTGCATATCAATCCGAATCATGCAGAAACACGCATACGGCTACAAAGTGACTTTTTTAAAAAGAGTATCTTATCTCACGAATACGGTCATGGGATGTTCCATCAATACGATTGGATAAACGACGCAGATATAAAAGACATCTACGACAAATGGGTTCGTGCTGTAAATATGGATGGAGGTAAGGCGTTAATGGATAAGATAGGGGCAAAACTTAAGTCAATTCCCACATCTGGATATGGATATGGATTTGATATATATGAGCAATTAGGTAAAATGTCTGATAGCGCACAAGCTGCTATTAAGAGGCATCCCTTCTTAAAACCAATGGGACATAAAGAAGGCGTAAATGGATATTTTAAGGAATACGACGCTCAGCTTAATGAAATAATAGCACATACATCAGAGAACCTTTGGATAGGTAATCCTATTTTCAAAGAAATAGCCCCAGGATTTTACAAAAAGATGCGGGAGCTTATAGCCAAGAAGTTGGGAATCAAACCTTAATCTCTAAGGTAAAATACCCAGCGGTCTTTTTCCTTTCCGGTAGGGTCTTCGGCTTCTACAAAGCATTTGCAAAACTCCTTTGATGTCGCCACTGCTTCACGAAGGACTGATAAGCCATAAACATATTCACTAGAGGTGATTAGATTATCCTTATACAACTTCTCAAGCCAAAAGGCATCTTTATAGGAGAGATTAAAGGCTGTCGATTTATCTTGATTAATTTCAAGATATCCGAGCAATTCATCGTAGGACATTTCTTCTACTGAATGGCCTACCTTTTTTTCATAATCGTTTAATTCCATATCTTCATAATTTAGAATAAGCAATACATCCGAGTGCTACGGCGGCGATTGCTATTATTATAATCATTACCCGATTAATTGGGTTCGTCAGATTCGAATTCCCGGCGAGATTGTCGCGCCCATCAGGCGCGAGCCTTGTCGAGTCGGCTTCTCCTCCTTCGATGTAGCCGCCCTTGACAAGACCTTTCCGTTCCAGAGAGCGGGCGCACCGCGAATAGACCTCCGCCGGGAAAGAGCCAGCGCAACGACCTCCAGAAGCAATGCAGCGCATCATCTTCTTCTCGTTCTTGCTCAATTTGGCTCTTTCCATATCCGGCGGCAAAGGTAGTGATAATTCTTGAATCCGCAAATTCCGACCAAACGGCAAAGTTACATCGGCACAATTTAATTTTGGGGGTATGTACCCCCGACATACCCCCTTATACCCCCTTATACCCCCTTATACCCCCTTATATCCCCTATGTACATAATTAACGCTGATTGCCGACATTACACCCTATCTCGTAGGCTATCGTGATAAACCCAGTGCTATTGAGCGACTTAATCGAATAGGGATGCTTGCCGAATGGATAATTTGGAACACTCCTCAAACGCCTTAAGCGGAGAAATACCCATCACCCCGGCGAGATGGCGTATTTCTGCCGTTTTAGCGCGTATCTCATCGAAGATATATAATTTATCAACCAAGGCGGAGAAACTCGTCAGAACGGTGTTTATGGCGTTATAGTCAATGGTCTTGCGCCTGCGTATGACCTTGCGCTTATGGGATTGCTTTTCGATATCCTCGCATATGGCTACACGGCGACCTGCTCGTACGAGCTTCGGGAGATAGCTGTCGAGGGCATGGTGCGGGAATCCGGCGAGTTCGATACGGCTTCCATCCCCGGTATCCCTAAAGGTGAGCGTGATACCGAGGATATCGCTTGCATCCTTGGCATCGTTACTGAATACCTCGTAAAAGTCACCGACGCGAAATAGCAGTATTGCGTCCGGATATTTGAGTTTCAATTGGCGGTAGTGAATATGAATTGGTGTATTCATCTTGCGGTATCGGTGTTAAGGTGGGGTGACATGATAGACGCCCCGGTTGATAATTAGGTGAATTGCATTATGATTTTATGGTTTGCGAAGGTGAGCGAATCGTACGCCTTTTCTGCTTCTTCGATGGTGGCGTATTCACCGAACGTCTGCCATTTTCCGGCATTCCAAAACTGGACTTGATAGAATGATTGCTTCGTTGTTTTTGTTTCCATCTTGCGGTATTTTAGGTGGAGGGCGGCTTTCGCCACCCTCCGGGGTTATTATGCGATGTATGCGCTTGAATTATCCTGAATTGCTCGTATTGCTCTCTCGTAAGCGGCGGTGATTGCTATGGCGGTCTGCTCGATTTGCGACTCGTGGTAAAACTTTCCGTCCTTTAGCTTCGTCATGACGTGTAGACCGAGTGCTTTGGCGGCGCTCATCACAGCCTTGACTGCCTTTTCGGAAGCCTCGTTGCAGGCATCGTCGAGGTCTGACAATTTGGCAACTGCCTCGCAGGACTCTTCGTCCAGAACCTCATGCTCCTTGCCGCCGAAAACGCGCTTTACATATACCAGATTCAGTGACTTATCGGCGATAGTAAACGCCTCGTTGGCCTTGTTCATCTCCTCTACTGCGAGATTCATTTTCTCGATTTTGGTTTTGATTGTCTTCATCTTGCGGTGCTTATTAGATTTTTAATACGACGCAAAATTATATAATATTTTCCATATCCCCAAATTTTTCGGTGAAAAAATTTCAGAAAAATTTATCGCAAGGATATAACTTTGTGGGAGTCAAATAGATACGACCTAAATTTTTTTATTATTCTGATGTGGTTTCGATATCAGTTCTCCGACGATGACACGGCATTTATCGTTATCGAAGACCCCGTTGCGCTGCCATAGATACTGCGAGAGCGAGGTATATCTCACACCGATTTCTGCCGGGGTGAACACTTGGTATATTGCGGCGACGCTACCGAAATAAAAGTCGGCGCGAACGTCATCAGGAAGTCCTTTGAGATGGACGTGTACTACTTTTCGTTGACTCATAGTTGTTTCTTATAGTTTTCAATTGCGGTATTTAGTACGTCGCGACGGAGTACATCGAGTTCAAGTTGCCATGTATCAGGGTCGCTACCCCAAGCTACGGTTAGTCTGGATAGCTTATCTGAGTCGCATTCGTTATGCAGTAGACATTCAAGGTCGTCAATACATGATATCTCATCCGATATTTCGTAATTCGGATAGAAGTTAGAGAGGAATTCGACCTCATCTCCGAGCATAGCCACCTCCTTGAGGGGATATGCCTTGATTTTGGCAATATCGGTTGCGTCTATCACATATCGGCGACCGAATCGTTCGATAAGCAAGTCGCTTTCGAATACGTTGTTATCATTGGCTCTATAGATTGTTGCCATATATTATATGATTATGGTTATTACAAGAAGTTTACGAGAGGCTCGCGAACCAAGTCCCAAGCCCATGAAGGATACTCTTTCGGGCGGCACACCATATCGATGGTAATTTGTTCAGCGTATTGTATGATGGTATCCTTTGCCGTCTTGCTTGAGAACTGCCATACGCCCTCCATATCCTGCTCGGCATATATAATCCAATCCTCGCGAGCGGCTTTCTCCACCGCTTCGAATCCGAATTTACGCACCGCCAGCGATGCCTGCTTATTATCCATAAGGTTAAAGATATATGCTCTGCCCCGGCGGAGCGTGAATTCAAGGTTTTCTGTATCGGAGGCAAAGATGTTGAAAATCTCCGCCGACATAGTTTCGTCGATACTCTCAAAGCGTTCTTTTACGCCGTCTAACAATGCTCTGTTCATATGGGTATATATTTATATTACTTTGGGTATTTACGCCGTCAGAGGCGTTTAAATCTCATTCATTTGACATACTACGACATCGCCTACGATATAGTCTGACCAGTGTATCGAGGCGGTCAGCTGCGCAATGGATGTCGCTTCCTCATTGAGGGGCTGACCATGCAGTTTACCATGTTCGTTGACCACCATCGCCTGCTCGCCGGGCAGGGGGATGACTTCGATGTATCCGCCGACAAGGTGTTGCATCTCTTCAAGGTCGAAACCTCTTCCGTCTCGGGGAGACACCATCATCGTCTCCCCGGTTGCTTTGATATATACTGCCATGTGATTAATGTTTGATGTCGAATATCATTTTAACTGCCTTATCAGCCTTTCCGGCGGCTACTACGAACGCCTTCGGGTCATCCTTCAGGAAATTCGCCCATGCCTTGAGGTAGGCGGCGCTGTTTTCGTCCGTGGCCTTTGAGTTGATGCCGAGTTTGGCGAGACACGCCGCTGAACCAATTTCGGCTATCAACTCCTCGCGGCTATGCTCCGCTCCGGCGTTATGGACGCCACCTTTGAATCGACTGAGGCGAGTCTCATGTCCGGTTGAATGAATCAACTCGTGATAGAGTGTCGAGTAGAATTCCGTTGTATCGCTGAACTGCTCGCGGAGAGGTACTACGACCATATCCGTTGATGGGCGGTAGAATGCTTGGTCGCTCTTCTGGATGCATAGCGAGATGTGATATCGTTGACAATACGCTTTAGCGACGTTCTCTGCGTCCTCTTCGATGCGAGGGGTATAGTTCATCACCTCGTTGCTTTTAGCGGCGTAGCGTGGTTTTATTCCCTCGCAGTCGTCGATATGGAATACCCTGTAGTACTTAAGGATGGGATTCTTCCAAGATACCCATATGCCGACATTCTCATCAGCGTTATCGGTCTGTTTGGTCTCTTCATTGTCGATATCATTCTCGTCATCGAGGGGCTTGACGACCTTGTATCCGCCGCACTGCCAGAATACGATGATTTCCGATTTAGCACCCTTCTTGACGCGACCGCCCTCCTTCTTCACTTGGTTGAAAGTGAGGTACTCACCTGCGCGACCACCAAGGAGTATCTGGTTGATGAGCGAGTAGGGCTTGCCGTTGGTATGGCTGATTGCTCCTTCGATACCTGAGATTACCCAAGGCATACGCCAAGGATTGATGCCCTGCTCCATGAGGGCGATGAGTTTGTCGGTCACCTGCTGACATATATTCAGCATCTTGTCTGATTTGATTGATTTAGTCTGTTTCATCTTGCGAAATGATTTATGGATTGATTTTGAAGTGGGAGGGAAGCCCGAAGACCTCCCTCGGTAATGGTAGATTATTTGAAGTATCCTCGTCGACTTATTATCTGGTTAAGTCCTGCGGCACTCCAAGAGCATTCACGACCTTCGCCAAATTGGGTTCTTTCGATGAGGAATGGCATAAACCAATTGCCCTCGGTAGCCGAATCATATTCGGAGATTGCGACTGTGCCTACGCATCCGTCCAACTGCTTTGCGTACTCATTCTCGCCGCTCTTCACGAAGCCATTGGCGAGCAATTTCTTGATAAGTGATTTTGAAGTCATAGTCATCTTGCGGTGTTTATTATGTTTGATTTACGACGCAAAATTATATAATATTTTCCATATCCCCAAATTTTTTTCGGCAAAAAATTTTAAAAAATTATCTATTAGGCACTAATCTAATGAAAATCAAAGGATTACACGCTGAAAATTTTTCACCGGGATAGTGGATGCAATACGCTGATATACAGGCATTATCGCGATTCTGGCGGCATTCCCGTCCGGGGTGAGGGGTGGATATCCGGCGCGGGATATGCCGCCGAAACGCGTCTATTAGTGTCAGTGGGTATTATTCTTCTCGTTGATGATTAGGTCGAGGAATTCAACCACTTCATGGATTTGGGACATGGACTTGAGGATTATTTCAGCGCGAATCTCATCGCTCTCAATGAGAATGGCATTGGCGAGATTGAGACCTGTCATCTTTAGCGAGTTTGCGAGGTCACGGATGTCGCTGAACTCATCGTAGCGAGCGATTATCTCATTTATTTTGCTTTCTATGCGTCATCCTCCTTCTTGATGAAATCATTTTCGATTAGTTTATCATGGATGAACATTCGACCTTGCTCCGTCCATTCCAACTGCTCTCTTGTCATGGTCTCGCCGTTCATGCCGTGGTAGATGAAGACGCTCGGTTTGGCATAACCTTTATCCTTGAACTTGGCATATAGATGCCACATCTTACCTTGCTTATACTGAATATCGAACTTCTCAAGCGCCTTATTGAGTCGCTTGGCGGACATCCCGTACATGGCGGCGATTTCGGTGGTGGTGAACGTTGACCGGGATGATAGCACCTTGTCTACATATTCGACCTTTGGCGCTTGCATGACGATGGTTTGCTCTTGCGCCTCGATGGTCAGCTGACGTTGCTTGGCGAGTGACTCGGCTTCGATGCGCTTTGATTCTGCTTCGGCTCGCATTGCTCGCTCCTCCTTGAGGGCGTTGAGCATCTTGATGGCGTTATCCGGGTCGGCGAGGATGTTATCGATGGTATGCGGCGTGGCGGTTATGCCGAATTGCATCAATTCTTTGATTCGGTCGTTACACCATATGGCGAATGCGGGGGAGAGCCACCTTGCAAACTCCATCGCTACGTCTTCATGCATCCAAGTGCCGCCTCCATTTTCGGGAGAGCCTTTCTTAACTACCACTAAATCATCAAAGTTGATTTTTTTCAACTTTGAATATTCCGCAATAAAGTCCTTTGAGGATTGAGTGTTGAGCCAAAAGGCGGCTACTTTACCGAATGGTTTTGCCATCTCGGTTGCGGAAACCATGATATGGTCTCCTCTGCGGAACGTTACCGCACTTCCATTGTACTGGAAGATTTGAAGATTGCTTTCTTCCATATGTTAGCAATTTTGAAAGATTTTATAGGCAATAGAAAACGACATTGCCTTTCCCGTTGCTAACACCTATCTGAGGCTGTGGATGCATTAACATTCCACACGGGGGTACAATGCCGTTGAATCTGAATTCACCTTTCCCGTTGTCAAACCTGTCAAGGGCTATGGATGCATTAACATTCCATACGGGGGTATGAATTCAATATGTCTGGTCGGGGCATAAAAAAATGCCACCGAACGATGGCAACCTTCGTTGCCTCAGATTTGTGTTAGCGCCTCAAAATTATAAAATACTCTTCAATCTACAAAATAAATTTTGGAGAAAAATTTTCGGTCAGCGTTTAACGCCGTGAGAACCAAATAGTTATATAAAGAAAATTTTTGCCGACTCCGGTGAATCGAATCGCCGGGGATGCGTCATATTTCGACCTCGGTATCCCAATTGGCGTAGAACTGCTCCTGATTCCAGTAGGTGTATTTCTCGCCCCATGGCAGGATACCGATTTTCTCCTCGATGCCGAGTGCAGTACAAATCTTGCGCTCGTTTGCAAGATATATCCTCCATACTTCATCATGCACTGCGCCGTCGATAGCCTGCTTCATGCACCATTCATTGTTCTTGCGTAAGGATATTGTCTCTGTATTGTGTTTCGTTGTGGCTTCCATATATGTTCGTTTTTGCGTCGTAAACGCATTGTAGCGGCGTTTCATGCCTTGGGATGATAATTTATATTGCGGACGAAATTCAGCCGCGTAGAACGCGTTTCTGCGATTTTAACATTTTTTGTGAGGTGTTGCGCCCTTATATATCACACTTTAATTTATTAAAGTGATATATACATAATCATATTCATGCTTGGTTTTGCTACGTTTGCTTTCATTTGCTTTCATTTGCTACGTTTGCTTAGCTATGCTGGCATTTGGTAGCAATTGCTACGTTTGCTTGGCAAATTAAGCAATTGCTTCGTTTGCTACCAAATGCCATATTTGCTTCGATTACCATCTCATGTGGCTCAGCTGGCGTGTCAGGCGCTCCGACTGAGATTTATAGAGGGCGGCGGAAAGTGCAGAACGGAGCGTCTTTGGTCGTTCGAGGATGGAAACGAGAACGCCTCCGGCGGCATTGGCATCGCCTGGGTTGTCAATCATTTCGGTGAGTGCGTTTATTATCCGGCGCATATAGTCTTGCGCCGGGGTGGGAGTGGTTGTATTCATCTTGCGTTGGTTTTAGGTGGTTATAATTCGATTACTTCATATCCCTTCTTGGGATTCTTGTAGGCGCGACCGACTTTGACGTTGCCGCATTTATAATGCTCGGAGAATGCGTAGAACGACGTTGTCCGGCATCCTCCGTTATCGATGATAGGAATACTTCCTTTGCGTGTTACGATGTATCCTCGGCGCGTCTGGACGGTGTAAACGGTGTATTTGCCATAGTATCCGTATTAAACGTCCTCGCCGATGATGTTTCCTTCGACCTTGAGGAGTGTTCCGTCAGCTATAGCGACAAATCCTCCTGCCTGCTCCTTGAGGTATTCCTCATATGCCTTGACCATGAAGTATCCGTGGGCGGCATTGGCGGGCTTGGCATAATACTGATGCGATATTTCGTTCATATCGCTGGCAAACTCGGAATACTCGTCGAATGGCAACGAAGCAATATACTCGCATACATTATGGGCGTATTCTATATCGGCGGCGTTGGGTTGCTCCTGTGAGTATAGCATTACTTGAATATCCTCGTTGGATTTAGATTTGACGTAGAATCTTCCATCATAGTAGCCGCGCTTCTATTTCGGATTCATGGAGTAGTATTCCCGGCAAGCCTTGATGAGTTCAGCCACCGTGATTGCGCGGAATGCATCCTTGTCTGTGCCCCATGACCAAAGGTCGCATTCTTCATCCTCGATAGTTGTGATGCGGAAGTTGTATCCTCTGTAGAGTTCTGCGTAGAACTTATGCATCCATGAGGTCTGCGTCAATCCGAAACGCTTGACATACTCGCATCCGACCTGCATCTCCTCTCCTGTCTCGGTATTGCTGATTAGATAGGAATTGTAGCAACGATGACCGCATAGGTCGCATTTGGTATATTCTGCGCCGTGTGCCGGATTCTTGAACTCAATCTTATGATATGGGTCGGTGATAAACATATTGCCGTCCTCAAAGGTGGCAAGAAGACGCCACCCTGAATCATCCGGCATTGTTACCTCTACATCGCAGACGTTATGCCATTCAGCACGGCGGTGTAAGCGCCCCTCTATCTTATCGAGGTGAATAAAGCATTTATCGTATGATTCACCAACGGAGATGTTGAATTCCGGCACGTTGCGCTTCACCTTCGAAGCTACCTTCATGAGTGCCTCTATTCTGGATGACGGGACTGATTCTTTGAATATTCTCATAAGGCGCTTGCTTTAAAGTACTGATTGATTGCATAATGGATATCGCCGACGCAGTAGTTTTCATTGAATTCGTAATATCCGATATTGATGCCGAATGATTCGATGGTCTGAATATCTCTCTCCGAAAGGCTTGCTCTTGCGCTCCGGCTAAACTTATGGTCGTTAATCAACTGGTCAATACGGATGAGGGCGCTGAATAACTTGCTCTCGCGCTGCTCCTTCGCCTTATGTTCCTTGGTTCGTTTCACGGATGCAGGATTAGCGCGTTTCCATGCCCGATAGAATGCGTCCTTATCGCCGGGAAACTCATAGTATTCGTCTTCGATTTTGCGGTACTCTTCGGCGGATACTCTCACGCCTGTTCTTTCTACAAATTCACTATATAACATGGCTTCGAACTTTTTAGGGGTTAACCCCCGACCCGGAGGTCGGGGGTGTTTTTGATTGATTGTTGATTTTAGAAACTTGGGTCGATGTAGTGGCTTTGATAGAGGAGCGAGAGTTTTACTCCGTCTTTCGATTTCTGTCCCTCGGCAACCCAGAGACCATTGCTTCGTTTGGTGAAGATTTGCTCTTCGAAGACCTCGTCGAGTTCGGGGAGGATTTCGTATTCACCTCCGAAGTAGTCCTTGCAGATGGTCTTGTTGTGCTTTACGGCTATCTTTCTGGGAGTGATTACGCGAGTCACGGTAGCTGCTCTTCTATCAGACCAGTATCTGATTGTCACTCCGATTCCCACTTCAGGGACGATGGCCTTGGTTGCCTCGGCGATTCTCGCCTTGTGTTCCTTCTGCCATTCGAGGTCTTTCTTTACGATTTCAGCCTTCTCTGCTTCGGTTGCCGAGCGCCATGCGTTACGGGCTTCTTCGAATGATACTCTCTGCTCTGCCTTTACGGCTTCAAGTCTTGCGATTGATTCTTTGTATATCATCTTGCGGTGTCTATTAGATTTTTAAAATACGACGCAAAATTACAATATATTTTCCAAATATCCAAATTTTAGACCAAGAAAATTTCTTAAAAAATATTAAAATTCACCGAATCTATTGAAAACCAAATAGATAAAGTTTTCGCAAAGTTTTAGTGCGTAATAGATTTTCTCATGCTCTATTATTATCTTTGCAACCAGAGAGGTGAAAATTTAATGATTCCGCGCCTCTCGGTTAATTGCAATTAATCAAGACATATGAATAAGAGAACACAGATAGTAATGTCGCTGCTGAAACCGAAAGTAAAGGCGTTCGGGTTCAATAAGAAGGAATTGCAGGGTGTCGCCGCCAAGATTGCCGACAACCTGACCTCCGAAGAAGATGCCTCCGACGAGGATGTAAACGCTGAAATAGAAAAAGCCATTGAAGCGGTTCTCCCAATTCTTGAGTTCGGTCAGTCGTATGCCAACCGGGTAATCAACGACTCCAAGAAGAACGAAACCAAGAATGACGATGACGAAGAGGATGACGATGATGTCAACTCAAAGTCAACCAAATCTTCCAAATCCAAGCGTAAGGACGATGCCATGCCGGAATGGGCGAAAGCTATCCTCCAGAGCAATGAGTCGCTCAAGTCCGAACTCGCCGCCATCAAGGGCGAAAAACTCATGGACTCCAGAAAGAGTAAACTCGAGCATCTGCTCAAGGATACAGGTACTTTCGGCACTCGTACACTTAAAAGTTTCACCAAGATGAAATTCGAAAGTGACGATGATTTTGACGAGTTCTACGCGGAGATAGAGGAAGACCTTAAGTCGCTCAACCAAGAACGCGCCAACGCCGGACTCGGCAAACTCGGTGCGCCTGCTACCGGGGGTAGCACCAAGAAGAGCGATGAAAAAGAAGTATTATCCGATGACGAGATTAAGGCTATTGCCGCACTCTGATTCACAACACTATTAATTAATTATGGGAGCAATCGCAGACATAACTAACGAAGAGCAGATTCGACTTGACGGTAACGACTCCATCGTTATCCGCCGCCTCATCTCTTCCGTAATTGGCGGTCGCACACTCGACATGACGGGATTTCCCGACGATGTAGTGAAAGCGGGTCATATCGCCATCTATAACAAGAGTACCGATACGTATAAACCTTTCCCCGTGGCTGACGGTAAGTATTCCACACTGCCCACCGGATACGAGTATTGCGGCGTTGTAATCGCCTCTAAACTCGCCAAACATCCGTTTGTAGGCATCATGTATGCCGGGGAGGTTAACGATAAGGCAATGCCTTATGAACTCACCGAGGCAATGCGCAGCGCACTCAAGACTGCACTGCCTCAGTTGGTATTCACTCACGATTAAACTTAACGAATAATGGCACAACAGTCAATTTTTCAGGAATTTATCGATAAGATTTGGCCTCAGCTGAATCTCTATATACAGGAGAAGACCAATGGCTCTAAACGTGAGCTTACCTATCTCCATAAGCAGCGTCTTACCAAGGTTTACTCCCCTGACCAGAAATGGGAGACATCTTCCGCCAATACTCGCTACGTTGCCGCCGATATGGTAGCCATGGACTCCGCTCTTCCCATCAAGAAGCGCAGTACCATCGCAAGCGCCAACGGTAATCTTCCCAAGATTGGCATGAAGAAGCAGATGTCGGAAACTGACATCAATAACCTCAATATCATGCAGGCGCAGATGAACGCCATGCCGGAAGGCTCGGCAAACCGCAAACAGCAGTATCAGCAGATTCTCAAGAAGGTCGCTGACGACGCTAACGCTTGCTCCGTGGGTATTGACGAGCGCAACGAATACAACTACCTCTATGGTATCTCCAATGGTATCGTACTGGTAGAAGTAGCCGACGATAACGGTAATACTGGTATCGGTATGCGTGTCAATTACGGCTATCCGGCATCAAACCTCTTCGGAACTGCAACCAAAGGGGATATCACCGGGGACGATATTGAGAACGTAATCTCCAAGGCAGACTCCAAGGGCGTGACCATCCAGACCGCCATGATTTCCAAGACTCTGCTCACCAAAATCCGCAAATCTCGATGGGCGCGTGAACTCGCCGCCGATTACAAGGAGCAGGTCTACAACGATACCACAAAACTGCCCGTACCGACTCAGAAGACATTCCTCGATGCCTTTGAGAATGAGTATAATTTCGGATTTATCATCGTCGACCGTTCCGTCCTCACAGAGAAGAATGGCAAGGACTATCCCGTCAAACCGTTCAACCAGAATCGCATTGTATTCCTCCCGAACGCAAGTAACGACGGCTCTCTCGTATGGGGCACACTTGCCGAGGCTACGAATCCCTCCGAAGCCGTGACCTATTCGACCGTTGAGGAGTATAAACTTATCAGCCGCACTCGTCTCACCGAGCCGTCTCTGATGGAGCTTACCAAGGGTCAGGCAATCGTTCTCCCGGTTATCGAAGATGTTGAGTCTATCTTTGTACTTGACATCGAGAAGGGCGAAGAGGTCGCTGAAACCGACTCTACCGAAGCCGGAGAGGTAGATGCCAATATCACCATCGGTGGCGTAAAGTATGAGAAAGAGGCAGTAATCAACGCTCTCAAAAATCTCGGTTCTGACGTGAAATCCAACGCCAAGGATTCCACCGTTATCAAGAAAATCAACGAGTTGAGCGGCGAGGATAAAGACCTCCTCCTCAAGGCTATCGAAGATTTCAAGGTATCCTAAATAATCAATGCTCATGAAGACAATCCTGCAAGCGCTCAAGGATGAATTGTCGTATCCGTTTGATGACGGATTCATCGAAAACAAACTGCTCGCAAGAGGGCTATATCCCGAGGAGAACATGATGCCCGATGACTTTCAGTCACCGCAGTATCAAGGGGCTATCGCAGATTGCCTTTACGCTTTGATTACTGCTCCGAATTTTTCCGAATCAGACATTTCGATATCTCTTCCAGACCGCAACTTTATCTTGAAGATGGCTAACGATATATATGCTTCCATCGGCGAAGAGCCGAAAAGTCTCGGTCAGCCGAAGGTGCGTATTGGTTTTGCATAAGTTATTATTTAGTTTGTTATTTGTTGAATGTCAGTCATTGAGCTAAAACCTCACACGTTATCGTTTCTTCACACCTCCGATGGGTATGAAGACGATAACGGCGACTGGCATGAAGGTCAGACGCAGTGGTGTGAATGCGGTATCGAATGCCATGCCGTAGCCGCCGGGAACGCAAATGAACTAACCTATGATGACGGCACAACGGCGCACTATACATATACCGTCGGAAGATTATCCCCGGATTGCCGGGAGTTCAAGATAGGAGAACGAGTCAGACTGCATATCGGAGACATCGTCCGTGAGTTTACCGTCAAGGGATTTCACCGCTATCAGTTACAATCAAAACTATGGGTGTAAAATGCACTACGCCGAAGGATGCGATAAGCAACCATATGAAGCTAATCGCCGATATCACCGCCAAGGAGATGATTCGAATATTAAGCTATCTCGGCGAGCAGTGTATTGTGAAAATTCGTGATAGAAGCGGAGATGAGTCATGGTATGACCAGACGGGTAATTTGCGCTCGTCAATCGGCTATGCCGTATTCGCACACGGACAGAAGGTTATCCAATCGGCGTTTAATGCGATTCTGCAAGGCGCTACGGGCGCGGCAACGGGCAAGAGATACATTGATGCACTTGCCGCAAGATACGCCGCTACAACGGCTCTTGTGGTGGTAGCCGGAATGGAATATGCCGACTTCGTCGAAGCCAAGTCAAATAAGGATGTATTAGCCAATACCCATTTATGGGCGTTAAGCGTCGTTGATAAGTACTTGGCGGAGACAAGGAAGAGAATCGAATCTAAAATCTCACGTATATGAGAACAGATAACGAAATCAAGACTGCACTCTATAAGGCTATCAGGCAATCGCCTCTCGCCGACGCAATTAATGGCGAGATATGTAAGCGAGAAAGACCTCGTGGGAGCGATAAAGAGGATGTGGTAATATCAATACTCACCAATCAAGGATGCGGTCAGATACAGCGCGTTTACGCCAATGTCAACGTATATATCAAAGACCTTTACAACTCCAAGAATAAAAGCTATGAGATAGACGATGCAAGGGTCGGAGAATTATCCGCATTATGTGAGTTCCTGTACTGCCTGCATGATGATTGGTATCACGTTATCGCCTCCCAGTGTTCACAGCAGTGCTTTGATGCCGGGGTTACATTCGAGGATGGTCGTTCGGAGCATTTCATAAACAATAAAATATTAATAGAAATCATTAACGAAAAGATATAGTTATGGCAACAAAAACAGTAACCGTATCATGGGGCGTGCCTACCATCGAGGTACGCAAAGTCGGCGAAACCGAATGGCTCAAATTTGCCACCCCCGTAGAAGGTACATCAACTCTTGAATGCGAGCAGGGAGATAAACTTGAGGCTCTCATCGAAGGCGGCACTGCCGAAGCCGTTAAATACAAGGCTAACAAATATACATTTACCTTTGATGTGCGCCAAGTCCCGGAACGCACCGACCCCATTGAGGACGTTGACGGCGTTGTCGAGGAGGAATGGCAGGTTCGTGTAACTCCCGAAATCGCCAAGGCTCACCATATGTTCATTCAGAGAGCATCGGTGAACGTTCAGCTGAAATATACCGCCGAGGAAGGTCTTACCAAGACCTTTGAGTTTTCTTCGCTTAAGCCCGATACTGGCGCACAGGTCGTGGTCGGAAGTAAAGAGGTGGTTGATGCCGCCGCTGGCGCTGCATAAAGAAACATTTAACGATAAGGCATCCGGGGACGCATACCAATGACCCCCGGATGTCCAATAAATACTCCCATGGATAAGAATAAGACATCGCTCTCCGACGAGATAGCAAGCATCCTGCTCGAACGCCCTCAAGCGTTTACAATCAACGATGATGAGTTTGCGATTTATCCGATTACGCTCGGCAAATCGTTTCTTATCTCACCTCTCTTGCAGGAACTTAATATCAACGAGGAGATATTGGCGATAAATCCCTATATCGAAGCCATGCGACTTTGCCATGAGAGTAGATTCAATGTATGTCGATTATTGGCATACCATACGCTCAATGAACGTAATCAGCTATTTGATGGCAAACTCATAGCCGAGCGAGCAAGATACTTCTGTAAGGCAATGAGCGATGCTGAAATAACGAAACTGCTGATTCTGGTATTGACGTTCGGAGGTATATCAAGAATCGTTGAGATGTCAGGGATGAAGGAGGACGCAGAGCGCCGCCGCAAGATTTCACAAATCAAAGCCAAGAACTCCGATAATAGCATTACCGTGGGTGGATGTACAATATGGGGAACGCTCATAGACGCCGTATGTCAACGATATGGATGGACGCTCGACTATGTGTTATGGGGTATCTCGCTTGCCAATATGCAATTGATGATGAGCGATGCCATTAATACCATACATCTCAACGATGATGAGATGAAGCTCGCACGAATCCCTCGCGGACAAGTGCTTAACGGCGATGACCCCAACGTGGATGTCGCCAATATTCTGAATGAATTCTTCAATGATGAACAATCCTAAAACGATTCCCGATGGCAGGACTTAGTTTCGACATTACAGGTAATAATAAACCATTCCTGCGGGCGCTCGACGAATGTACTCGCGGAATGGCGAACGCCACAACATCCATTGAAAACGAGGGTGCAGGAATCGAGGCGATATTCCAAAGGATATCGCAAGCCGCCGCCGCGATGGGAATCGCATTCGGGGCGCAGGAGTTAGTTCGCAAGGTCGCTACCGTCCGAGGTGAATTTCAGCAACTTGAAATCGCATTCGAGACCATGCTTGGTTCGAAGGATAAGGCTGACGAATTGATGAAGCAATTGGTAAAAACTGCCGCCATCACACCTTTTAATATGAAGGATGTGACAATGGGCGCTAAACAATTGCTTGCTTACGGCACGGAAGCCAAGGAAGTCAATGAGACGCTGACTCGTCTTGGTGATATCGCCGCCGGGCTTTCAATACCTCTTTCGGATTTGGTGATGCTTTATGGTACAACTATGACCCAAGGGCGTATGTTTACCCAAGACTTGCGTCAATTTATGGGTCGCGGTGTACCTCTCGCTGATGCGCTTGCACGACAATTCGGTGTATCCGTATCCAAGGTCGGAGAATTGGTGACCGCCGGAAAAGTTGGCGCGGCTGAATTCAAAGCAGCCATTTGGGATTTATCGAACGAAGGGAGTCAATTCGGAGGTCTGATGGAGAATCAGTCCAAGTCTATCACAGGGCAGATTTCCAATATCGAAGATGCCGTTGAGACGATATTCAACGATATAGGCAAGGAGACAGAGGGGTTGATTTCCGGCACTCTCTCCGTTGTTAGCGCTATCGTTGAGAATTGGAAGAGCGTCTCGGTTGCCGTCTTGGGAGTCCTCGGTGCATTCGGACTCTATAAAGCCGAACAATTGGCTATTGCGTCCATTGAAAAGAAGAATGAACAAGATGCCGTGAACGCCGCGAAAGCCAAGGAGGTGGCGCGTATGGCGGCAATAGCACCGCTACAACAGGAAATAGACAAACTAAACGAGATTATCGAGGCGGAAGACCGGGCGGCGGAGAAAGCCGCTATGCGCGATACTCTCGATAATGATATTTTTAAGCAATACGATGCCGGGAATCTATCGAAGGATGACGCGATATCCATGCAAGGTAAACGTGAATCATTCTCGAGCAGGGTTGAAGAGGCACAAAAGGAGGCTGAATTAAAGGCGAAATCCCTTGCACAAGCCAAAGAGGATTTACAACTTGCTAAAGAGCGAGAAATCGCCGCTGATGCTCGCATAAAGTCCGTTCAGGAAGAGATAAATTTGCTTAAGGCAAGGACAGAACTTGAATATCGCGACCATGACGACGAGGATGGTTACGGATGGATTGAGGATATGCAAGATGAGCAAGAGGAAGCCGCTCTTGCCGCCGAACTTGCCGCCGCACAGAAGGAGAAGACCGCCGCCGCCAATGGAGTGCTTGCCGCCTCGGAGAATGTAGCAAAGGCGCAGACCGATGCCAATACCGCCGCGACAAGGGCGCAGACCATGGCTAAGATGCAGAATGCGGCATCCTCCAAGGCAAAAAGCGCCGCCACCAACGCCGATACCATTTCCGGCCAAGCCAATAGTGCCGCGACCAATGCCAATACCGCCGCGACCAAATCCAATGGTATCGCACAGGTATTTTCGACTGTTAAGACCAAGATTGCGACCACTGCGCAGAATCTTTACACCGGGGCGATAAATGCCGGGAAAACGGCTTTACTTGGTCTTAAAGCGGCAGTAATGAGCAATCCATTAGGTATGCTTATAACCGCCGTTACAACAATCATAGGTATGCTCCCGGTATTCAATGACTTGCTTTCGGATTCCTCCGAAGAGATGGAAAATGCGTTTAAAGATAGACTCAAGGAAATCGACGATGAAGCGAATAAGAACAGGGTATCCGTAGAACGTAATTACGCCATTCTCCAGAACTCCGCCAAGAATACCAAGATGTATAAGGATGCGATGGCAGAACTCCTTGAGGTAATGAAGGAGAAGGGCATCAATCTTGATAGCGAGAACGATAAGTATGCGGCGCTCATAGCCAATAAGGAACGCTTGATTCAACTCATCATTGAGGAGACGAATCAGAAGCGCATACAAGCCGAAAACGAGCGCATCTGGCAGGAATATGAGACTTACAGAGGCGATGCCAAGACTCGCATGACGGAAACTGATAATTATATTGTCGGTGAGAGCGAGAATAAGGAGATGTACTCCGAGTTAATTCTATCTAAAATAGAGTCAGAACATGAGCGTCTCACGGAACTTAAAAACCAGATAAATAAACTATTCACCGACGCACTCATGAAGCGCAGTAAAGGCGATTTTGAGGAGGCTGATAAACTCACATCGCAGGCATATGCGCTTAAGCGTAAGATGGATGATATAGTGCTTGAAGGAGCGCGGAGTGCTTCTAAAAAGTTGGGTGAAGACTTACAATTCAATATCGGTAATGTAGATTCATTGATGGATGGTATTCTCGCCAAATACGACCAGACCACCGAAAAAATGAATGTACTCAATACCGCCCTCAGTACATCGCAAGATGCCGCTGACGGATTGAAGACCAAGATTGATTTCGATTGGGAAGCCGCCGACTCCGAGCAGATTGTCGAGCAACTCAAAGCCGTCAGTCAGTCAGGCGAAGAAGCCAAGCAGAGACTTACCGAACTTGGCGATACCGAGGTCGCACCGACCGTTAATAAAACACAGATTGACGATACAACTGATTCCGCAGATACCGCGACTGATGCCGTTGATATCAACCTCGATTCAGCCAATGCTGAACCGACAACGGAAAATGTGCAGATATGGGATACTGAAAGCGCAGCATATATGGCCAAGGATGCGGTACGCGCCCTCGGTGCGGCTACTGCTACGCCATATGTCAGCACCGCCTATATTGATAATTTCATCGATAGAATACTCTCCGCCATTACTCTCTTTAAGAGCATCGGCGGCGAGGTGATAGCGTTTACAGATAAGACTCAATCTGCGCGTTATCAAGCATTGGCGACTGCGAAAAAGAAGAACGGGAAACTCAGTGCTGACGAAGAGAAGGAGTTTCAGCGACTTGAGGCGCAAGGCAAGCGTAATACTCACTTGAAAGTCGGCAACCAGAGACTTGAGTTCACCAATCCTCGTGATATTGCCGCATTTCAGTATATTATTGGTAATAAAAAGAATTTCAACACACGGGGGCAGATAGACCCATCGCTGATGACTTCTGAAGATAGAAGGATGTATGATTCTTTAGTGAAGAATAAGCAACGAGAGGTTCAACGCCAGCAGATGAAGTCGAGCCAAGCCTCATGGGATAAAGGTATTAATGAACTTAAGAAGAAGGCGAAATTAGGACGAAGCGGTAAGCTCTCACAGCCTGATATAGAAGCTCATGACGAAGCTATAAAAACGTTAAGGGAAGAATATCCCACAGGTTCGAAGGAATATAAGGAGCTATCGGCACAACTCATCGAGAAAAAGGGAAAAGATAAAGAGAAGACGAACAAATCGGGAAAGTCCGGAAAGAAAAATAAGAAAACATCCAAGAATAAGGAAAAGAAGAATACCTCCGACCCCGACGAGGAGGAATACGAACTCAAGGCAATGAAGGATGCCGAGGTACGGCGATTCGCTCAAGCGCAGAAAGAGGTTGAATTCATGTCTCGCGAGTTTACCATTGAGAAAATGCCTGACGGCTACCGGAAAGACCGCGAGAAGGCGCGTTTGGATGCCGAGAAGAAGCGATTTAAAGTTGAACAGGATGTCATCAACGAAGCCGAGCGTATCGAAGAGGCAGAGATGAAGGCATGGCTAAAGGAGCAGAAGGGTAAGAAAATTGCCGGGAAGGATGTCAAGGAGTATATGTGGTACTCCGATGACCCGAAGTACGCCAGCGATACCAAGAAGCGCAAATCAAAGGAAGAATATACTGCGATGGCAAAGGCGAATGTCGGTGCTGATACGCAGATGCAGAAGATAGACTATAACGAGTCTGAGGCTATCCGAAAGGCTACCATTGAGATGCAGAAGGCGCAGGAGGATTATCTTAAGAAATACGGTGATTTCAATCAACGTCGCGCCGCCATACGCCAGCAGTATCAGAGAGAAATATCCGAAGCGGTCGCCGGAGGTGACGAGTTCGCCGCGTTCACTCTTCAGCAAGAGATGGAAGAGGAACTTCGCGAGGTGGATGAAGCCGAGCGCAAACTTACAAGCGACTGGTCGATGATATTCGGCGACCTACAGAACCTCACTGCACAACAGTTAAAGGAGGCTCGCGATACACTTCAGCAATACATGAAGGATGGCTCATTGAGTATCGAAGACTACAAGACCGCCGCCTCACAGATAAATGCTATCAATAATAAGCTAATCGAAGAGGAGTCGCAGTTGCAATCTATCTTCGGTATATCACTGCCATACTATCAAGAGCGTAAAAAACTCACGATGGAGGCGGAACAAGCACAACGCAACTATAACGCCGCCCTCCAAGAGAAGGATACTGCGAGTTCAGGTATGCGTTCAGCGCAGACGAATATATCAACAACGCTCTCACGAGCAGGAGTTCAAGAGGACTTTAAGAATGTATCAGTTGATAAGACACAGGAGTATCTTGACATCGTCGGGAATAAGTTTGGCTTCGACTCCAAGGAGTATAGAGACTTTGAGAACGAACTTCGCAATCTCGCCAAGTCGGCAACGGGAGTTGATAAAGCCAATAGGCGTATCACGGAGTCGGGCAATGCACTTGCCAACTCCAACTCCAAGCTCAATTCGTTTAACAACGATATGCAAAAGAAACTTGAGAACGTCACTGGTATCATGCAGATGGTTACGCAGAACATCGCAGAATTACCGGGATTGTTCTCCGAATTGGGCGTTGACGAGGAGTCGAAAGCAGGTCAGATTATCGCCGGAGTCGCGGATGCCGCCAATAACGCCATGGGTGCTTTTACCGACTTCCAGAACGGAAACTATGTCGGTGCATTGGTCAAGGCGATAAGCTCCGTCAAGTCAATTATATCGCTCTTCACAACGGGCAACGAAGCCGAGGTAGCCGAAAAGACCGAAGAACTCACCGAAGCCAACGAACGTCTCACAGTATCGATTGATAGTCTTAAGGATGAAATCAACGAAGCGAGAGGTGGCGTAAAACTACTTGCCAAGGCGCAGGAGGCGTTGGAGATGCAACTCAAGAAGAACGAGAATCAGCGCGATATACTTGAGGCTCAGATGCATAAGAATGGCACTCACCATTCCAATTCATATTATTGGCGTAGAGAATTCGATTCGTTCGACTACAAGATATTCAATAAGTATCTGGCGCAATATGCCAAGGAGAATCCCGATGCCAAATCTACCGTGAATAGCGTCTATAGCCTCGATGACGTGATGAAACTCACGCCGGAGCAGCTAGCCTATATCCGCTCGCATGACCCCGAATTATGGCGTAGAATGACCGAAACAGGCAAGTATGAGGATACTGCTCAATATTGGGAACAATACGCCGACCTCGCCGGACAATTAGAGGAAATTCAGACCTCGCTGAAAGAGGCATTAACACAAGTTAGCTTCGACTCTCTGCGAGACGATTTCCTATCAACGCTGATGGATATGGATATGGACGCTCGCAAGTTCTCTGATAAGTTCAGCGAGTATCTCATGAAGTCAGTACTCAACGCCAAGATGAGCGACCTCCTCGATGATGATTTGAACTCATTTTACGAGAAATGGGCAGGTTTGGCAGGAGA
Organism: Muribaculaceae bacterium; assembly: GCA_045133615.1. Classification (GTDB taxonomy): domain Bacteria; phylum Bacteroidota; class Bacteroidia; order Bacteroidales; family Muribaculaceae; genus M3. Next base: position 38,175 of record JBGUUQ010000149.1, read on the forward strand.
TGCCGATGGACTCACCGAAGCCGAGATTGCTCAACTTCAAGCCATGTGGGATTCTTTGGTGCAGAAAGGGATGGAGATACGTGACGAAGCCGCCGAGATTACAGGCTATGCCGAGTCGCAGGAGCAACAGGAAGGCTCGTCACGGGGATTCGCAGGGATGAGCCAAGATACAGCCGATGAACTCAACGGGCGATTTACGACAATGGTTGAACTTGAGAGTCAGCTATTGGCGGAATGTATCAGGCGCTCCGCCGAAGATAATATGTCATCACAACGATTCACGACGCTGCTATCGGCACAATTGGCACATCTGGCAACGATTTCGACATCGGCAAATGATGCTAATCATGCTTTAAATGAGATGCGTGATATGATGTTCATAACGACCGATAAACTTGTGGATATCGCCGATAATACAAAGGTTATCCGTTCCGTATCCGATAAATTGGATGTAATGACTCGCATAATCAGAAGCTTATGAAACCTACAAGGAGGATAGAGTTAACAATTAACGATAATTCTGCTCGCGAACGCTGGGGTATCATTATGACCGAGAACACCGTAGGCCAATTGATGTCGCCGCCCGCAATGAAGGCATATTATGAATACTCATGTCGCTTTGAGCATGGCTCGCGAGTGCTGATATACAATCCGAAGATAGATAGTCGCGACGTAACGCTTGAATTAAGAATGCTCGCCGATACGGCGGAGGAATTCCATTTGCATTTCAAGGACTTTTTGGACTACTTGAGTACTTGCGGCGAGTTTGAACTATGGACTCCTTATGTCCCGAATAAGCGTTTCAAGCTCATATATCGTTCATGCTCACAATTTACTCGTTTCAACGGCGTAGCGGCAACGCTTTCGCTCAAATTGATTGAACCAAATCCCACCAAAGGTTATGTATAATCCGATACAAAAACTCGACATATATCCGATTGGTACGATGAATACCAACGGCGGCGATATTCAGCCGTTGGTAAGCATCCCTGTTACTTCGTCGTGTACATTTGTATGGAAGATGATGGGTGAGCATCTGCTCAATCTATCATTCGTATCGGAAGAGCCGAAGAAACTTGAGCGAGGTTGTATGCTCATCTATAACGGTATGAAATATACGCTTACAGAGCCGTTCATGCCGGAGCGCGATACTGCCACCGGGGTATTCAAATATGATATTCAAATCAGAGCATTCTTTGAACGATGGAGTAATTTTATCTTCAAGTATCGCCCTGCGGCATTCGCTTCTGGTTTTGCCGAAACCGACTGGAGTATCACTGCGCCGTTGAATATGGTATGCGATATAATCGCTCGCAATCTTGTTGCGGAAGGACTCGAATATGAGTTCTATCCATTCCTAATTCAAGATTCGGATGGTACTTACGACCCCGGCGAACAAATTATGCGCATCGACTTACAAGTTGATGATAAGACGCTTAATACTATCTCAAAGCCTCTCAAATTCTCACAAAATACTATTCGCGAAGCACTCGATATAATCGCTGATGCTTGGGAATGCGAATGGTGGTGGACGATACATACAAGCGCATCTGATAAGGAAACGCGCAATTGTAGATATGTACTGCATTTCGGTAAACTCAAAGTGCCAACTGCCGTAAAGACGCTCTACGATGTACCATATAGCACAAATACCGACCCCAACGCAATCTCAATTAAGGAGGGAGCGAGGGATGGTACATACTTTAATCGTCTATACGTCTTCGGCTCGGAGCGCAATATCCCGACATATTATCCTGTGGATGACGATATCTTTGCCGAGTCGGATGAAGTGCGTCAGTCGGTTGTGCAGAAACGACTGATGGTTCGCCGCGAGATTCTCAATTCTACTGGCTCGGTTCAGCGCATCGAGCCTAACTATATAGACGTATATCGCTATCTTAATGGCAAGAAGGTGTATATCGGAGAAGCGGGATATGACTCGCCGAATTCAACGGAAATGCCTCCTGAAGAGGTCGTTGAGGCAGTGGCGATTAACGAAGATATCTATCCTCGCCGGGAATATATCGTTGATTGGGTTATACAGACCACCATTGACGATGAGGAATTCGACGAGCGTGGCAATAAGACCGTTACTACACGACCGATATACCATATACATTTAAGCTATTACAAGCCCGGCGAAACGAAGCTTACGCCGTTGGTATTCTCAAAGAAGTATATCCTACCGAATGCCGAACCTCTTGAGATGACATTCCAGATGCCGGAGAAGAAAGGCGAGACGATTGAACCAAACACTCATCTTCTGACAGGGATGACCTTTGAGGTGATATATAACTCGCTATACCAGAATCCAGAGTCGGAGTATTCGGGTAATTACTTTGAGATTAAACGCAATGAGGATTACGGAATATTACTGCCGAATGAGACTTTATGCCCGAAAAAAGGAGACCATTGCGCATTACTTAATTTCGATTGCACCGCCGTAGCAGGTGGTCTCGACATCCTTAAGGACGCTGAAAAGGAATTATACGAGTGGGGCGTAAAGGAAGCGAAGAACGCCGCCGCCGACGAGCGTCAATACGAGGTGACACTGACCCCTCATGCTGCACAAAAGATGTCATTGGCGGAAGGTGAGTCGGTGGTATTGAATAGCGGCGGAGTAAACTACCGCAAAGGGCGTGTCATAGGCATTGAATACAAGCTCGATTTCCCATTCGATAATCCTATATATACCATTGGCGATAGTCGCGTATTATCGCGCTTTGAGAGCGGTCTTAAGGCGGTTGAGTCTCAAATTAATAATCTTGGCACATCGGGCATAGCTACCTCGCAAATTAATCTCAAACTGAATAGAATCAGTTCCGACATCAAGCCGACCATAAAAAATATGCAAGTCGGTATGGAGCAACAGATTCAGCAAATCAATACCGATTTGACGATTATCCAAGGTCGCCAACAGGTGCTTACCGTCCCGGAAGTGGAAGGACTTATTAACGAATATTTAAAACAATGATATAATGGCAGAAAATAAACTATTAGATAGCGATGGTTTGGTCAAGGTCTTGCAGGAGTTGAAGAAGAAATTCCCTCTCATCTCCTCGCTGGCTACCATTAACGGGCATAGCCTCGTTAACTCCGGATATGACATTGAGATTCTCGGTCAGAATAACGTCTGCTTCTTCGATGGCTTCGAAACGATAAGCAGTAGTAGTATCACCGCAGGGTCAGCCTCTGGAAATTGCAAGATTGTCTTCAATACAACGACATCTACCTTTATTGCCGCCGTCTATAGAAGCGGCGTTATTAAGCCCGATTGCTTCAATAACTGGGTCGGTGGAGATGATTTTGGCGAATCATCGATGAGCGGTAAAATGCCGGATTCGAGCAAGCTATATATCGATAAGACCAACCGAATGTTCTACCATTGGAATGGGTCGGCGATGGTTTCGCTGACGTTGGATACAACACTATTTCGTGTTGTATCGGCATTGCCGACTGCATCCGCCGATACGGAGAATAAAATCTATCTCAAGACTGGTTCAAAAACAGGTACTGAAAACGCATACGCTGAATATATCACAGTGCCTGATGGTAACGGATATAAATGGGAGAAATTAGGCGAATTCAACGCCGGAATAGACCTCTCTTTATATGTATCCAAAACTGAGATGAATAATGCATTGAGGAATTATCTCACAACGAGCGTTGCATCCGCTACATATCTCAAGCAAAGCGATGCCAAGTCAACCTATATGAGTATCACCGACTATGGCTATAGTACAATCACCGAAAGTGATATAACGACTGCATTCTCGCAGGCAGGAATATCGTAAGAATCATGGCAGTGAAGTTATTAGATTTAGACGGACTCTGTATTCTATTAAGAGATTTAAAACCTTACCTTGGCAAGGGTATAGACGTATTGCCATTCGCAGATAGCGTCTCCGCATCCTCCATAACCAATGCGACTCTATCGGCGGAGAAGGCTATCGTCTATTATAATACCGCAACCAATAGCTTCATCTTCGTTGCCAATGACGGCTTCGCTTCCACTACTCCCACCTACTACGCCAATTGGACGGGCGCTGCATCCTATAAGAATGCCGACGGTAATAACGCGCCTGCTGATGGCAAAATCTATATCGATAATCAGGGTAGGGTATATACCAATCATGAAGGTAAGCTCCGCGAGGTCGGCTCGCCGTGGGTCTTCTCCTCGTCAATGGCAAGTACGAGCGCACCAAGCGGATTTACCTCCGAGGCCAAAGGGGGAGATAGAGTGATGTTTGGCACAACTGGTACGGGGATTCGCTACGGTATGGTATTATTCCGCAACGCTTCCACTATCTATATCGGTGCAGTATCATCGGCTGGATTCTACATCTACTCTGTTAGCGCATCAACCGGAAGACTGACGCTTAACTCCTCAACGCTGATGAGTAACTACGCCAAAGCCGCCGATGTCAACGCACTTGACACGAGGGTAGCGACATTGGAATCGCAGAAGCGGTGGATTGATGTCACGATGTGGATTGAGAATAG
>JBGUUQ010000150.1:0-29216 GCA_045133615.1 Muribaculaceae bacterium
ATATTCAAATAGTCTTTTTCCATATTGCGAAGTAAACAATTATCTCTCAATCTGAAAAATTATCCCCTCTATTTTTCGACTGAACCAAATCCGCCGTCTGTGATGATGCTAATGTATGGTTACAGATGTTTAAGGGAAAATATTGCATAAAAAGAAGTCAGCCAAGCAATCGCTTGGCTGACTTTCTGAGGATTTTGTCGGGGTGAGAAGATTCGAACTTCCGACCACACGCCCCCCAGACGCGTACTCTAACCTGGCTGAGCTACACCCCGGTGCTTCCGTAAAAGCGATGCAAAGGTAGAGAGTATTTTTGAATCATGCAATAGTTTGCGAAATTTTTTTGAAACTTTTTGCATTTTGTCTGAATTGCGATGACTTTAACGGCTTGTCAATCAGTCGGAAATCGGGGGCATGGCTAAAATGCTTAAAAATTTGGCTATCATGCGTTTTTTTTGTAATTTTGTTTGCTCAATACTATCCGCGCGTCATGGGCGGATGTGTGCAAAAGAAAAAACGAAAACAATATATTATGTCAGAAGAAAAAGAGCAGTATAGTGCCAGTAATATTCAGGTCCTTGAGGGCTTGGAAGCAGTGCGTAAGCGCCCTGCGATGTATATTGGCGATATAAGCGAAAAGGGGTTGCACCATTTGGTATATGAGGTGGTCGACAACTCGATTGACGAGGCTCTTGCCGGATATGCAAGTCATATTGAAGTAACTATCAATGCCGATAACTCGATTACCGTAGTCGACAATGGTCGCGGTATTCCTGTCGATATGCACGAAAAGGAGCACAAGAGTGCGCTTGAAGTCGTATTGACGGTGCTCCATGCCGGCGGTAAGTTCGACAAAGGCTCATACAAAGTGTCGGGCGGTCTCCACGGAGTGGGTGTGTCGTGTGTGAATGCGTTGTCTACCTATCTGCGTGCCGAGGTGCGTCGTAACGGCAAAGTGTATATGCAAGAATATTCTTGCGGTAAGCCGACATCGGAGTTGAAGGTGATTGGAGAAAGCGACACTACGGGTACGAGCGTTACGTTTAAGCCCGATGGTTCGATATTCGTAGTGACTGTGTACAGTTACGATATTTTGGCCAATCGTTTGCGCGACCTTGCATTTCTCAATGCCGGAATTAAATTGACTCTTACCGATATGCGCCAGCTCGACGATGCCGGAAATCCGCGTAGCGAGGTTTTCTATTCGGAAAGCGGATTGCACGAATTTGTGCAATATATCGATGCTCGCAAGGAGTCGCTTATCAACGATGTGATTCACCTCAATACCGAGCGACAAGGTATTCCGGTGGAAGTGGCATTGACTTACAACACATCGTTCAATGAAAATGTCTACTCGTTTGTAAACAATATCAATACCATCGAGGGTGGTACTCACCTCACCGGTTTCCGCCGCGGTCTTACCATGACTCTTAAGAAATATGCCGAAGAGTCGAAGCTCCTTGAAAAGGCAAAGAAAGTGGAGGTTGACCCTGCCGACTTCCGCGAAGGGCTTACGGCTGTGGTGTCTGTGAAGGTAATGGAGCCGCAGTTTGAGGGTCAGACCAAAACGAAACTCGGCAACAATGAGGTGATCGGAGCCGTACAGGCTGCTGTGTCGGAGGCGTTGAGCCAGTATCTCGAAGAGCACCCCAAGCAGGCTAAGGCTATTGTGGAAAAAGTGATTCTTGCAGCACAGGCTCGTCAAGCGGCCTATAATGCTCGCGCGAAAATACAGCGCAAGACTCCGCTTTCGGGTGGTGGTCTGCCCGGTAAACTTGCCGACTGCTCATCGCGCACGGCTGAAGATTGCGAACTTTTCATCGTTGAGGGTGACTCGGCTGGCGGAACGGCAAAACAGGGTCGCGACCGCCAGTTCCAAGCAATCCTCCCCATCCGCGGTAAGATTCTTAACGTGGAGAAAGCGATGGAGCACAAGATATTTGAGAGCGAGGAAATCGCCAACCTTTTCCGTGCAATGCGTGTCACTATCGGTACGGAAAACGATCCTAAGGAGGTGAACCTTTCCCGCTTGGCTTATCATAAGATTATCATCATGACCGATGCCGATGTCGATGGAAGCCACATCGACACTCTTCTGATGACATTCTTCTTCCGCCGAATGCGTCCAATCATCGAGATGGGTTATCTCTATCTTGCAACTCCGCCGTTGTATAAATGTACGCGAGGCAAGACTGAAGAATATTGTTGGACCGATGCCCAGGTGCAACAATTCATCGCCGAGAATGGAGATAAGACCAAGGTGATGCGATTCAAAGGTCTTGGTGAGATGAGCGCCGAGGAACTCCGCGAAACCACAATGTCGCCGGGCAAGCGATTGCTAAAGCAAGTCAACATCAGCGATGCGGCGGAAGCCGACCGAATATTCTCGATGCTGATGGGTGAAGAGGTGGCTCCGCGACGAGAGTTTATAGAAGCAAATGCCAATTACGCCAATATCGACACTTAATCAGCCATTACATACGGGTGCGCTCGCCGCAAGCAAGCGCACCTTTCTTTAATATATCTGCCATACTAAAACTAAAAACAATTTAATTCTCCTTCAATTATGGCCAACACGTCTAAACCCAAACGTCGCTCCGCTACTGAAGCGTTGAAGCAAAAGGTGGAAGAATTTATCTCACAGCAGACATCCAACACGTTTAATTATAAGCAGGTCGCACGAGCTATTCGAGCCGTAACCGGCACGCAGCAGCGCCGTATTGCCGATATTCTTACTGATTTTGCCGCCGACGGGACTTTGTTGGAGACGACTCCCGGCAAGTATAAAGTGCCACAGCGCAAAACGAATGTTACAATCGGAACATTCGTGCGTCGTTCAAACGGAAAAAATTCCGTGATAACCGACCAAGACGAAGAAGCCATTTTTGTAGCAGAGCGAAATTCGATGCACGCGCTCAATGGCGATAAGGTGAAAGTGCATATTGCCGCACGTCGCCGAGGAGCGGAGCCGGAAGCTGAAGTGCTTGAAATTGTGGAGAAAAACGAGCAGGTGTTTGTCGGGGCACTTCAGGTGGAAAAACAATTCGGATATTTACTTACCGACTCGAAATTCCTTGCTACCGACATTTTTATCCCGCGTTCCAAATTGAAAGGTGGAAAGAATGGGGATAAAGCGGTGGTGAGAATCACAGATTGGCCTGATGACGCGAAAAACCCGCGAGGAGAAGTAATCGATATACTCGGAGCAGCCGGCGAGAATAATGCAGAGATACATGCTATCCTTGCCGAGTTCGGATTGCCTTATCGCTATCCGGAGGCAGTGGAAAAAGCTGCCGATAAGATTGAAGCCGGTATTACTCCGGAGGAGATTGCCAAGCGTGAGGATATGCGCGGTGTCACTACATTTACAATCGACCCGCGAGATGCAAAGGACTTTGACGACGCTCTTTCAATACGTCGTCTTGAGAATGGCAATTATGAGATAGGTGTTCATATCGCCGATGTGACTCACTATGTACGTCCCGGCTCCATTATAGACCGAGAGGCTGAAAATCGTGCCACATCGGTATATCTCGTCGACCGTGTAGTGCCGATGCTTCCCGAACATTTGTGTAATGGAATATGCTCTCTTCGTCCGAATGAGGAGAAACTTGCATTTTCGTGCATATTCGAAATGAATGAGGATGCGCAGGTTGTTGATTCGCGTATCTGCCGTACGGTAATTCTCAGCGACCGTCGTTTCACTTATGAGGAGGCGCAAGAGGTGATAGAGACCGGAAAAGGGGACTATTGCGAAGAAATTCTCGTGATGGACGGACTTGCGAAGAAATTGCGCACTGAGCGTTATGAAAACGGCTCTGTGGAATTTGACCGCGTAGAGGTGCGCTTCGACATAGATGAAACCGGACACCCTATCGGAGTGTCCTTTAAAGAATCAAAAGATGCCAATAAACTTGTGGAAGAGTTTATGCTTCTTGCCAACAAAACCGTGGCAATGGCTATCGGCAAAAAACAAGGCAGAAAGAATCCTAAAGCATTCGTGTATCGCGTGCACGATGAGCCGGACTCCGACAAACTTGCAAGTTTTGCCGCATTGTCTCGAAATTTCGGCTATAAAGTGAAGTCGGAGGGTACGGCTCGTGAGGTGAATCGCTCGATTAATCGTATGCTGAAAGAGGTGAAAGGTCGAGGCGAAGAAAATCTTCTGTCAACGCTTGCGGTGAGAGCGATGGCCAAAGCCGTATATACGACAACCAATATCGGGCACTATGGTCTCGGATTTGAATATTACACTCATTTCACGTCGCCGATTCGCCGATTCCCCGACATGATGGTTCACCGACTTTTGGAACGTTACCTTGCCGGCGGACGTAGCGTGAATGTTGCAAAACTCGAAGAGCAATGCAAACATTCGAGCAGCATGGAGCAATTGGCTGCCAGTGCAGAGCGAGCTTCGATTAAGTATAAGCAAGTCGAGTTCCTTAAAGATCACCTTGGCGAGTCGTTCGACGGGGTAATCTCCGGAGTGACCGAATGGGGCCTGTTTGTGGAACTTGAAGAAAACAAATGCGAGGGACTTGTTCCTGTCCGTGACTTGGCCGATGATTTCTATGAACTTGATGAAGCCAACTACTGCCTTGTCGGTCGTCAACACAATAACAGGTATCGTCTTGGCGACAAAGTGAAGGTGAAAGTTGCTCGTGCAAATCTTGAGCGCAAACAGATTGATTTGGCGTTGCTTGACGAGCATGGCGGTCTCTTGCACGAAGAGGCATCTACGGCTACCGTCCGCGAAATTTTATCAGGAAACGCCGGTAAACGTCCCCGCAAACGCAAGAAATAATAAGTTAAAATTCGGAGAACGCGAGCGGAAGAAGGGCGCGGACGGATGGGAGGAGATAGATGTCGGTTGCGCTTGCAAGCAGTACCGGCACATTCTTTCCGGCGAGAGTCTCGTATTCGAGTAGCGATTGGCGACAAGCTCCGCATGGAGAAATCGGTTCGGAAAGCTCGTTGCCGTCGGTGCCACGTGCGGCAATGGCTATCATTTCAAATTGTGCTTCCGGGTAACGGGCATGGGCATAAAAACATGCTGTGCGCTCAGCGCAAAGCCCCGACGGGTATGCCACGTTTTCCTGATTGGCTCCGGTGACGATTTCGCCGTTGGACAGCAATATGGCTGCTCCTACATTAAATCGGCTGTACGGAGCATAGGCACGATGTGTTGCTTCGCGGGCGAGGTCAACCAATTGTTGCTGCTGTAGATTCAGTTCTTCATAAGCAAAAGCTTTCAACGGGATTGTCAGATTAATCTCTCTCATTGTATTATTATTTATGTGGAAACAAAGATAGCCAACACTTTTTTTATTTCCAAATATCGTAATAAATCGGCGATAAAAGCAGTGGTCTTATCCTGTAAAAGGAAAAAAATGTCGAATTTTTTCAAATTAGATTAAACCTTTTGGGATTCAATCAGTCTTTTTGTCATACGTTAACCAAAACATAATTATGCATAATATTTTTAGGCGAGCCATTCTCGTTCTGGCAGCCATAATTACAGTGTCGGCAGTTTATGCCGCTACATTGTCCGGTCGTGTGACTGACGCGGCGGGAGAGCCACTTATAGAGGCGACGGTGCGATTGCTGAGTGCACGCGACAGTTCATTTATCAAAGGAGTAACCACCAACGTAGACGGAAAGTTTTCTATGGATGTATCGAAGGGCCGATATATCCTGCAAACTTCATATATCGGCTATCATAATGCCTATGTCAACGTAAGAATGGGTGAATCGGCACAGCGTCTCGAACCTATTGCGATGAAAGAATCGTCGTTTGTGCTTCAGGAGGCTACCGTAACCGGCGTTATGACTGAGATAAAAGTGAAAGAGGATACGGTGGAATATAATGCCGGCTCTTATCGTACACAGCCGAATGCCGTGGTTGAAGATTTGTTGAAAAAACTTCCCGGAGTGGAGGTCGGTTCTGACGGTGCAATTACGGCCAATGGAAAGACCGTGACGAAAATTCTTGTCGATGGAAAAGAGTTTTTCTCCGATGACCCGAAAGTGGCATCAAAAAATCTTCCTGCCAATATGATTGACAAACTCCAAGTTGTAGACCGCAAGAGTGATTTGGCGCGATTGACCGGTGTTGACGATGGAGAAGACGAGACGGTAATCAACCTTACCGTGAAGCCGGGCATGAAGAATGGATGGTTTGGCACGATTTCGGCCGGATATGGTACCGATGATCGTTATCGTACGGGATTTAATATCAATCGATTCTGGAACGACAATCAGATTACATTTATCGGCAGTGCCAATAATATCAACGAACTCGGATTTACCGATGGCAACAGCGGTCGTTTTCGCCGATTCGGAGGGGATAACGGTATTAACACGTCGCAGACGTTTGGCGTGAATTTCAATGTAGGAAATGGCGATATATTCCGCGTCGGCGGTGATGTGATGTACTCTCACAGCGACCGCGACAGCCGTGAACGCCGCGACCGAGAATATCTGTTTACCGATTCGTCTTCGTATTATCATTCCAATACGCTCAGCCGCGACCGCGGGCATAATATCCGAGGCGATTTCCGCATGGAGTGGAAAATCGACTCATTCCGAACTCTCGATTTCCGTCCCAACTTCTCTGTCAATATAAATCATTCGGAATCTGTGGATTCGGCATATACTCGTGCCGGAGATGTGGCACGTTCGATGGTGAACCGTTCGCTCAATATTGGAGACAACGAGGGTAATTCATTTGAATTTGGCGGTCGATTGATTTATAATCATAATTTCCGTCATCATCCCGGACGTTCTTATTCAGTGCAGTTGAATTATAATTTCAGCAACGTAAAAGAGGACGAGGATTCATATTCATATACCAAATTCTTTTTGCTTAATGACTCGGTCGACCTCTACGACCAATATTCCGACAATCATACATGGAGCAATAATGTGTCGGGGCGTTTTACTTGGACCGAACCAATCGGAGATTCTAAAAACGGTCGATTCTTGACAGCGGCTTACCGCGTGTCGTATAAATGGAACAATGCCGATAAGATGGTGTATGACCATCCGGTGTTATATCCCGATGGTCTGCTTGGAGCGCCTATGATTGATTATTCTCAGGAATTGTTTGACGAAGATTTAAGCAATCAGTTCCGAAACGAATTTTTCAACCAACAATTGCAATTAGGATTCAAGCAGGTGCGCAAGACCTACACGATTGATGTCGGAGCGTCTCTCGAACCGTCGATGTCGCGCAGTAAAGATTTGGTAAATTCCGCCCGAAATATCGACGACCGTTGGGTTTGGAACATTGCTCCGTATCTGCGTTATCGTTATCGCATGGGACGCAATCGGTCGATTCGTATCGATTATCGCGGACGCACATCGCAACCGTCGATGACTCAATTGCAACCGGTGGCCGACTATTCCGACCCGATGAATGTTGTAGTAGGTAATCCCGATTTGAATCCTACGTTTACACATAATGTACGATTCCATTTCAATGATTTCAATCTTGAGGCTCAACGCTCGATAATGATGTTTGCTCACTTGACTTATGCTCAAAACAGCATCATCAGTCAGACCGTATTTGACAACACGACCGGTGGTCGCACCACGACTTATACCAACGTCAACGGTATATGGAGCGCACGAGCCATGAATATGATTTCGTTCCCGTTCCGCAACCGCAATTGGCAGTTCTCAAATCATCTGTTCCTCGACTTGAGCTCGAGTGTCGGTTTCAACAACGAACAGCGCAATCGCAGCAACAATTATCGCGTGAATGAGTCGTTCTCACTTGCTTTCCGTCCCGAAAATTACGAAATAGAGCTTCGTCCGTATTATGGTGTGCAATATACCCATAATTCTGTCCCGACAACCGGAAATACCACCGTTCATACCTATGGAGGTGTAATCAACGGCTCTATTTATACAAAATGGGGCGTATCGCTCAATACGGATGTTTCATACACCGGAACGCGAGGATATGCAGCCGGATATGATCAGAATCAATGGATGTGGAATGCCACAATGTCGTATGAATTCTTGAAAAACCGTGCGGCAACACTTGCACTCAAAGTCTACGATTTGTTGCAACAAAAGTCGAATGTGAGCCGTAGTGTGACTGCAAACTATATCGACGATACGGAGTATAATTCGTTGACTCGTTATTTCATGGTCACTCTTACATATAAGTTCAATACGTTTGGTGCCGGAGAGCAACCGCAAGACCGCAACAACGGATTTATGCGTCGCGGTCCCGGTGGACCTCCTCCCCGTCGATAGATATTTATACAGAAAACGCTCCGGCTTTTGCGTCGGAGCGTTTTTGTTTGTCGTTATTGCTTTGGAGGAAACCAACTGTCGACACGTGCCCATGCACGGGTGCGCACTCGCTCGTTACCGGAAATGTTTTTGCGCAGCACGCGCCATAGCAATACGAGTGCGGTGACGTCGTCGGTGATGCCAAGAATCGGAATAAGGTCGGGGATAAAGTCGACAGGAAGTAGCAGGTATGCAATGGCTCCGAATATTTTGAGCTTTTCTTTCAATGCCACCGAAGAGTCGGCTATTACGTAGAAGGGGAGAATGAGACGGAACGCTGCTTTTGCCAAAAAACTGCGTTTCGGTTGGGGCACCGGAGTTGTTGTTGATTGCTGATTTTCTGTTGTCATATGTTGTGATACAACAAATACCGTGCCGTTATTGCTTGTCGACGGTGATGTATTCGATGCGGTAGGTTATGGTATAGGGGGTGGCGGCACGCCGTGGTGCAGGGCTGTTGTAGTAATAAAACAGTTGCTGAGAGTCCCACGACGTAATTGACAGTTGTCGGGTTTCAGATGCCGGAATATCACATTCGATGGTGGAGGTACGAGAGTGAAGCATCCGATTTTGCAAATCGTAATAAGTGAATGTCAACGATATTGAGGAGATATGGCGGCATGAGTTGTTGATTACAAAAAATGTCTCGTTTGTGGAGCGCAACATTTTATCGTAACCGGCAACGACTACCGAGTCCGTGACCGAGAAAATGGTGTCTTGTAGGCGTGCTTGGACGGATTCCTTCACCTCTTTTCGTAATTTCAGGGCTTTGCGAGTTGTGACTGTACGTGCTTCAACCGATGAGGCTGACAGCAGTGTTGCGATGATAAATAATAAAAGGAGTTTCATAAGCATTAAAGATAACGAGGTTCTAATGGACCGTTGACCGGTTCGGGAAATATGCGTATGCATCCGTCGAGAGTGGCATCACGTGTGTCTTGACCGGAGATTCCGATGCGGAATGTGCGCGGGAGCAATCGGTAGAAATTAAATTTTATACCCTTTTTTTCAGGCTTGAATGTGAGTCGTTCGTCATCGGTCATGGTGATGGTGAAGCGTTTGGCCGACATAAAAATCGACCCGTCGAAATTGGTATAGATGCGGGAGTCGTAGACGTCGCGTTTTGCCGTAGGGGACAGATAGCCCATTATGGAACCCGGGATAATACTGCGGTCGGGGGCGCGAAGCAGTACCATTCGATAGCATGTAGCATCGGAGGGAATTTTATCGGAAATGTATCGTTCGATTACCACCGATATTCCGGATGCAGTGAATTGCCAAATTCCTTCGATACGATGAACGGGGGATGTGGAGAGATAGTGTTCCGCTGTCTCGTGGGAATAACCATCGATTCTTTCCGAGCGTTTGGGCAGCCGGTCAAGAAAATTGTCGGTAATAGGGTTGATTGCACTTAAGCCCGTTGTCGACAATAATAAGGCGAGGAGAAGGAGAGCGCGAGTCATAGACGTACTTAGGTCATGCTGAATTTATACGCAAATCCGAAACTGAGAATTTCTTTCAACTGCCATTCTTCCCATCCTTCGACAGGCGATGTACTTGAATCGTAACGAAGGTGTAGGTAGAGTTGTGTCGAAAGGAACCGATTGATGGAGAAACTAAGGGTGTTTTCCCAATCTCCTTGTACGTATTTATAGTTGGAGAACAGGAATAGTCGTGACTGATAGTAAATATTGTAGGCGAGTTGCCATTTCAACTTGAGCTCTGCACTCGAACCTATCTGGCTCTCTGTGTGTCGACCTTCGGTTATGCCGAATCCGGTTTCATCGATGTCGGAGCGCAGACACGTTTTTAGATTGTAGGAGAGCGGTGAGATGGAAGCTCCGAATACGACGGTCTTCTTAGGATTCGTATAGTCGTATGTCATACCGACACCAAAGTTAAATTCTCCCGGAGCCATGAATGCTGCGGTCAGATCGTTGGTGTTCGGTTTATAGTTTTTCAAGAACTGGGTTTTGAGCGACATGTTGAATGTGTAGTACCATCGGTTGGCTGCTTTAAAACCGAATTTGCTCGTGAGGAGGAACAAGTCTTCGCTTATGGAGTAGTTGCGCAGCGAATCCGACGGTGCGCTCGACAAGGCTAGCTTGTATTGTACGGTCGTTTCAAACAGCAGATTCGGATGAAATGCCTGATTGAGTTTCACTCCGTAGTTGAGCGATGTAATCATGTTGACGGTGTTGTTTCCGCCTTGATACCAGTTTGGCGAAATGTAGGCTTGCGAGAATTGCAATGAGCCGTCAAACGAATGTAACCAATTGCGAAGTTTGATTTCCTCGACAGGTGCTTCAGCCGATATTTGTGCCTTATCGATGGGGGCTTCTTTGATGGTTATTATCGATTGGGCTGGGTCGACGGTGGCAATATATTTTTTAGGCGGTTCCGGAAGGAGCGACAGATTATATTTTACGTATTCCGGATTGTTTATCATATATTGCTGTTTTGTGCGTATCAGCAATTGTGAACGTTGGTATTCTCGTTCTGCCCAAGTATTGTTGGTCGCATTGATGGCATTAAGGGTTGATGCAGTGGTGTCGACATAATGATATGTGTCGAAAATCGCCGGAGCGAAAAATGCCGCCGGTAGAGGCTCCGGATTCACAACTACGATAGAGTCGAATAGGAGCGTATCTCCGTCAACTCCGATATAGACTTGCTTTTGAGGTTGCTCCGGCTCTGTGGCAGCGGATATTTGCCGCCAATTGTATTGCTGTGCAGTTGCCGAAAAAGCAATAAGTACGAATGTCACATAACTGATTACCTTATTTATCATGCCTGAAACCGTTATCGCTGGGTTAATTCTATGCAAAATTAGCGAAATTCCGGGATATCTTCTATATGGATGTCGTAGATTTTTTCTATATTTGCTCTGCCATGAGTAAATTTGATACCATAGACTTGAATATGATTGTAAAATCCATTGTTGCCGTGTTGGTGATGATGTGTGGATATGTAGGTGCGTCGGCCGATGTTAGAGTAGATTCGGTGTTGCTCGAACTTGATAAGGCGATTTCAAACAGCGACTCTTATGAGGAGGCGAAGGTGAAACGTATCGATATGATAAAACAGGAATTGTCAGGCGTGAATCTATCGCTTGAGGAGCGGTATAAGATAAATTGCCGACTGTACGATGAGTATGAATACTATATTTGCGACTCCGCCCGCCATTATATCGACTGCAATATAGAGATTGCGTTGTCTCTCAATCGTCAGGATTGGCTTGGAATATCAAAGATACATAAAGCTCGGATACTGTCTACATCGGGGTTGTTTGCCGAAAGTTTCGATGTGATAAAGAGTGTGGATAAGAGTTGGCTCTCACAGGAGCAACTGATGGTGTATTATAAAACAATTGAGGACAATTTTATCTATCACGCTGAATATGCCCAAGGGTCGGAGTATGCACGTCTATATCAGCAAAAAGTGGAAATATATCGCGACTCAATGTTGAATGTAGGGCAAGAGGGGACTTTTTGGCATACGGTTTCGTCGGCTCAGAAATTGATAGGACTTCGCAAAACTGATGAGGCGGAGAGACTGCTTTCTTCGCGGTTGCAATACCATGAAGAGGGTACTCGCGAGAGAGCTGTATTGCTCGGTATGCTTGCTCATGTATATGAAATCGGAGGGCAACCTAATGACCGCATGATTTTTCTGGTGGAGAGTGCTATTGCCGATATGCAGGGTGTGGTGAAAGAGAATATGTCGCTTCGACAGCTTGCCGAGATGTTGTATGCACGGGGCGATGTGGAGCGAGCCAATCGTTATCTGAAAAAGAGCCTTGCCGATGCCAATGTGTTTAATGCCCGCTTGCGTAATATGCAGTCGTCAAAGATGCTGCCGATGATAGATGCATCGTATCAGGCGGTGCAGGATGCGCAAAGCGACCGCTTGCGATGGTCGCTTGTGTTGATAAGCCTTGTGTCGGTGTTTTTATTGGTGTCGGTAATCTATATCTTCCGGTTGATGAAAAGATTGCGTCACACTCGCGACAGTCTCATCAACGTGAATGCTGAATTGCAACGACTTAACGATGAGTTGACGACCGTCAATCATCGACAAAGCGACACTAATGCATCGTTGCGTGAAGCCAATGTGATAAAAGAGGAATATATCGGACGATTTTTGCAGTTGTGCTCTACGTATATATCCGAGATGGAGTCGTATCGTAAAATGCTTAATCGAAAAGCTGCTACCGGACGTGTCGATGACGTGTATAAGGCATTGAAGTCAACATCATTTATCAATGATTCGTTGCGTGAGTTTTATCAGAATTTTGACGCATCGTTTCTCAATATATTCCCTCATTTTGTTGAAAAATTCAATGAATTGTTGCCTGAAGAGGAGCGTGTGGAGCCGAAGCAGGGTGAACGGCTCAATACGGAACTTCGCATATTTGCTCTTATACGGTTGGGAATTACAGACAGTTCGAAGATTGCAAGTTTCTTGCGTTGTTCGATAACCACAATCTATACCTATCGTTCCAAGCTGAAAAATCGGTCGCTTCATCGTGATGATTTTGAGGCTCAAATCATGAAAATAAGTTCATTTGGGTCATAAAAGACCTTGAAAAAGTTTAGTTTTTACGGGGATTGTTGTGTGCTTAAAGCATTGATTTATAGGATTGTATGTTTTGAAAAAGTTTAGATTACAATTTAGCATATAAAAATAAGTAAAAAATAATCAAGATATTTGTATTTGGATTGATTTCCTACTAATATCAGAATGATCTAAGTTAAACCATAAAAACAATGTAACATTAATCCTAACTATTATGAGTCTAATGAAAATTAACCCAAGCCTTTTGCGGCATCTTCTATTGATGCTGGGTCTTTTCCTTGTCTCTGCAACAGCGCAAGCGCAGTCGCATCAAGTGAAAGGAACAGTGACGGATGCCACCGGCGAGCCGCTCATTGGAGCAAATGTAATTGTGAAGGGCACTTCACAGGGTGTGTCGACCGATATCGACGGTAACTATACTCTCAGTGCTTCAGCCGATGCGACGATGATATTCTCTTATGTCGGGTATAGATCCCAAGAGGTGAAAGTTGACGGTCGCAGTACTATTAATGTGACACTTGAAGAGGATCGTCAACTTCTCGATGAAGTGGTTGTAGTGGGTTACGGTACTCTTCAAAAGAAAGAGTTGTCAAGCTCAATCGTTCAAGTCGACAAATCGCAATTCCAACAAGGAGCAGTGAAGGACCCGATGGAAATGGTAGCCGGTAAGGTTGCAGGTCTTAACGTAAACGCAACCGCTGCTGCCAACCCCAATGCCAGTGCATCTATTCAGGTACGTGGTGCTGCTTCGGTTACTGCATCAAACGGACCGCTTTATGTAATCGACGGTATTGCCGGTGCCGACATCCGCAATGTGGCGGCTCAGGATATCGAATCGATTACTGTACTTAAAGATGCCGGTTCGGCCGCTATCTACGGTACTCGTGGTGCTAACGGTGTGATTCTTGTCACCACTAAGAAAGGCTCCGGTTCGGAAGGTCAAACCCGTGTTACTTATGACAGTTGGGTTGCAATCAATGTTGCCAAACCGGAACCGGAAGTGCTCTCCGCCGATGAATTCCGTCGTTCGCGTCGAGGCACTGATTACGGATACAATACAGATTGGTACGATTTGATTACCCGCAATGTTTCATACGATGTCAATCAATATGTGTCATTGGACGGAACTACCAAAAACGGTTATTACAGTGTATCACTTAATTATAAGAAGGCCAATGGTCTTGACCTCGTATCCGGTCGTGAAGAGTATGGCGGTCGTTTCGTAGTGGAACAGCGTATGCTTGAAAACCGCTTGCAAGCCAATGCATCATTGAGCGTGCGCAAAGTTGATGAAGAGTGGGGCAACGACGGATTGTTTGATACCGCTCTCACGATGAACCCCACGATGCCTGTCTACAATGAAGACGGTTCGTACTATCAACCTACCTCTCCCACCAACGCCGTGAATCCGGTGTCGGAATTATTGGAAAACGAAAGCAACGGACGCCGTATGTATGTGCTCGGAAATGCCGATTTGAAATGGAATATTTTCCGTACTTCAAATCAACAACTCAGCTCAACTATCAGCTACGCACTTCATTACAATGACCTCAAGTCGCACTATTACACTCCTTCATACTCTGCCGAATCTTATTGGGGCGGATATAAAGGTCGTGCCGAAATCAAGTATCAGAAATGGTGGACAAGCCGTGTGGAATGGCTCGGAAACTATATGCTTGACCTTGGCGACCATAATATCAAAGCCGTAGGCGGTTACTCATGGGAAAATTCTTATTGGGAACAGACTTATAGCTCAAACAGCGACTTTGCATTCGACAACACTCTGTGGCATGATATAGGTAGCGGTAGCTTCCTTTCCGAAGGTAAAGCATCAATGTATTCCGGTAAGTCGGAAGCTACGTTGATTGGATTTTTCGGACGTGTAAACTACAGCTGGAAAGATATGTTGTATTTGCAGGCCTCTATCCGCCACGAAGGTTCTACCAAGTTTGGTGCGGACAGAAAGTGGGGTACATTCCCTGCCGCTTCTATTGCATGGGAAATGACTAATACTCCATTTATGGAAGAATACACCTCTGTTGTCAACAGCCTTAAGCCTCGTATCTCTTATGGTGTTACCGGACGTAGCGACTTCGATTCTTACCAATCTATTGCTACTTATAGCTCCAAGGGTAGTTACTTTATCGATGGCTCTTGGGTCACCGGTTATGCACCTTCGGTCAATGCCAATAATCTTCTCGGTTGGGAAAAGGCTACTGCGTTCAACGTAGGTGTCGATTTTTCGTTCTGGAATCGCCTTCGCGGTTCGGTTGAGTACTTCGACCGTCGCTCTCCCGACCTCCTCTACAACTACAAAGCTCCGCAGCCTCCGTTCGTGTATCCTACAATTCTTGTGAACGTAGGTACTACCAAGAATACCGGTATCGAACTCTCACTCACCGGTGATATTTTGGTTAACACTCCCGTGAAGTGGACTTCAGGTATCAACTACTCTTACGGAACAACCAAATTTACCAAACTGTCCAATGACGTCTACAAGGCATCTTATCTCGATCTCTATCAGAAACCGGGTGTAGGTACAAGCGAATACTTCTTCCGTGTCGAAGAGGGTGGAAAGGTAGGTCAATTCTACGGATATGAATATGCAGGAGTGGATGCCGACGGCAATATGCAGATATACAACGCCGATGGAGAAGTAATACCTGTAACTCAGGCCGACCCCGTCGACAAACGCTATATCGGTAATGGTACGCCGTCGCATTTCCTTTCTTGGAGCAATACTTTGACCTGGCGCAATTGGGATTTGAATATCTTCTTCCGTGGTGCATTCGGATTCGATATTTTCAATATGCGTAAATACGGTATGGGTCTTCAAGGATGTGGAAGCGACAATGTGCTTCGCGATGCATATCTCGATGATGCCAATGTGAAGACCGGTGGCGGTGTGATTTCTTCATACTTCCTCGAAAAGGGCGATTATTTCAAACTTGAAAACGTGACTCTCGGCTATACATTTATTCCGAAGAATCGCAAGTTGCTCGAAAGTCTCCGTGTCTATATGTCGGCTAAGAATCTCTTTACTCTCACCAAGTACTCCGGCAACGATCCCTCGACTGTTACTTCAACCGGTATCACTCCCGGCGTAGACGTGACAAGTGCTTATCCTACAGCCACTCAGTTGAGTCTTGGTCTTACTATCACTTTCCATTAATCAACTATCTAAATAGCATACGATTATGAAATTTATAAAATATAGCTGGTTGCTGCTCGTAGCTTTGTGTACTTCTATGCAGTCATGCACCGATCTTGACGAGCAGGTCTACGACCGTATTGATGCCAGCGTGTACTATCAGGATGAGACAAGCGTAAAGGGTGCGGTTTCTTCGATCTATTATACCGCAGCGATGAGCTACCTCGAATATTTCTGGTATTTACAAGAGTTTTCTGCCGACCAAGTTGCATGGCGCACATGGAATGGCGGAGCATGGGGTTATGACGAAGGCTTGAAATTAGTGCTTTCTACCCATACATGGAACTCAGAGTCTACAATCGTTCGTCAAGCGTGGGAAACCGCATGGACCACTATCGGTCTTTGCAACACTCTTGTCAACGACCTTCAGACGATTGGTGCCGGTAGCGTGGGCATTACCGACGAAAAACTCCAATCTTACATCGCTGAAGTTCGTACGCTTCGCGCATGGGCATACTATAATGTGTTTGAAATATGGGGAGGTGCACTGCCGCTCAACATATCGTCAGGCTCTGAAATTCCCGGCTCTGCCGATCAGGATTTCGATAAAGGATGTAAGGTAATATACGATTTTATCTGCACCGAACTTGATGAGTCTTGGGAACATCTTATGAAAGAAGATGGTTCAGGTGCGGCTCGCAACCGTATGAATCAGGCCGCCAACCGTATGATTAAGGCTCGCCTTTTGCTCAACGGAGAAGTTTTCGTAAAAGAGGACCATTATAGTGAATGTGCCCGTCTCTGTCAGGATATTCTTGATGGTGTTTATGGCTCATACTCGATTGCCAACGATTACCGCGACATCTATTCAATCAATAATACCTCTTGCCCGGAAGTGGTGATGGCATTTGCTGAAGAAGTAGGCCAGCTCAATACCGGTTGGATGCGTGTGATGCCGTTCGTTTCCTACAACTGTTGGGATTATTTCGGTGGCACTTACAATCAAAGTGCATGGAACTGTACCTGTCTTGCTCCCTCTTACGACAATTCAGGCAAGATTCTCTCTACCGGCGGTACTGAAAATCCTGTCAGCTTCCTTGATGCTCCTTATAACGATAAACTTGGAGCCGTTTACGAACGTTTTGACGACCGCGATATTCGCAAGCAAAATTATGTATATGATGAGGCTGAAGGCAACTGGCGCGGTATCTTCCTGAAGGGTGAAATACGAGCCAACTATGGTACCGGAGATCCTCTCCCCGCCGATGCTGACCGTGAAGGACAAAATCTTGTCTACGTGGATCAAGTTGGAACATTCCTCAACCTTGGTAAGACTCTTGAAACTGTGATGTCGCCGCGTTGGGGTGAAACCAATTCCGGTGTTCGCCTTGTGAAGTATCCGATTTATCCCGAAACAGTGGGTATCGATTTCCAAAACATCGACGAAGTCGAGTTCCGTCTCGCAGAAGTGGTCTATATGCTTGCCGAGTGTAAGATGCGTGCCGGTGATCCTTCCGGAGCAAAGAGTTTGGTTGACCAAGTGCGCGGTCGCTATTTCACCGATAAGAGTGCGCTCGACGTTCCCGGTCCCGGTTTTACTCAATTCGACATGGATTGGATGCTTAGCCAGTGGGGTCTCGAATTCCTCAGTGAGGGTCGTCGCCGTCGTACCGACCTCCGTCGTTTCGACAAGTTCACCCAAGGACAATGGTGGTTCTTCGGTCGTGCTACCGACGATGGTCGCGAGTATCCCGCCAAACGTGACCGCAAGTATGAGTGGTTCCCGCTTCCCGAATCTGCTCTTCTCGTGAATCCGGGTCTCGTTCAAAATCCCAATTATTAATCCTTTAAATTCTGAATACGATGAATAAAAAGATATTTAGTCTGCTGCTTTTTGTATTGCCATTTATGGCAATGCTGAGCAGTTGTGACGATGACAAGGAAATAATCTTCGATCACGAGCTTCCTCAATTTGAACTTCGTGCCGATCGGATTCTTCTCGAAGTGATAATGCCGCAGGGTACTGCAACCGATGATAAATTGTATATCGTCGGAGCATTCAACGGCGGTGAAGAGGTTGCAGTGGGCGATGTGCGCTGGCAACTTGAAAAAGCGCAAGGTAATGATGTGAAGTGGGGTATTTATCTCGATCCCGCCACTTTCATCGAAGGCACTTCGCTTGCCGACGGATTCTATTTCGTGTCTAACGAGCAAGGTGTCGAGCGCACAGTAAAAAATGAGGAATCAATTCACTATGACAATCCCGCAGTGGGAACTCGTACGAACCTCACTGTCAGCCGTTGGAAAGCATATTTCGATACTCCCGTTAATCCCGACGAAATCGTTCATGACGGATATGTGGTTTATGTTGACGATCAGACCGGTTGGGATGAACTCGCAATGTATGCATGGGGTGATGCTGAAGCGTTTGGCGGATGGCCCGGTATGCAAATCACCGGCACTGTCACTCTCGGTGGCGTGAAGTATAAATATTTCGACCTCGGTGAAGCCAATGAAGGTTTGAACCTCAACCTTATATTCAATAACAATGGTGCAGGTACTCAACTTCCCGACTTTAACTTCACAGTTGAGCGCGATGTTTATCTATGTCTTACCGAGTCAGGCGTTGAAGAAATCGGACAACCGTCGACCGTAGTTCATGACGGATATGTCATCTACGTTCAAAATCAGACTACATGGGATGCTCTATATCTTTACATGTGGGGTGATGTAAATGACCTCAATGGCGCTTGGCCGGGTATGGTTCCCACCGGAACAGAAAAGATTGACGGCATAGAGTACACTTACTTCGATATGGGTGAGGCTAACACCGGTTTGAACGAAAATCTTATCTTCAACAATGGCTCCGGAACTCAATTAAAAGACTACAACGTGACTCTTGATAAGGACTATTACTTGGTAGTCACTGATAGTGGAGTATCTGAAGTCGGCTCAGAGCCTGTCACACCCGACGAACCCGTTGAACCCGACGAACCGAGCGGAGACCCCGTTGACTATACAATCTACATTGACGACCAAACCGGTTGGGACGCCATTGCGTTATACGCATGGGGTGATGTAGAGATGTTTGGTGGATGGCCCGGTGCCGCTCCGACTGAGATTACTATTGGAGGCAAGCCTTACAAGACATTCGCAATGAGTGGTAATGGCGAGTCTATAAATCTCATTTTCAACAATAACGGAGCCGGTACTCAACTCTCTGACTATAATATCACCGTTGACCGCAATTATTACTTGCAAGTCACATCAGCCGGTGTGAGCGAGATTTCTGCTCCTTCAACTTGTCGCATCTATGTCGACGATCAGACCGGATGGGATGCAATTACCCTCTATGCTTGGGGTGAATCCGAGGTGTTCGGTGGTTGGCCCGGTGCAGCAGTATCGGGTACGGAAACCGTTGATGGCGTAAGCTACAAATATTTTGAGCTTCCTGTCAATGGAGGTGGTTACAACCTCATCTTTAACAATAATGGAGCAGGCATTCAGGTGGAAGGCAAAACCGGCCAATACATCATTGCCGATCGCGACTACTATTTCCAAGTCACTACCGATAATTGTGTTGTGGTAAAGTAAGTTAATCGTAAAATAAACCGAAAGAATGAAACTCAACTTAAAGTCAATAATAGCTTTAGGTCTCGTCGGCACCCTCTTTGTAGGGTGCGACGATGAGGCTACGATGCCCTCCAATCCCACTATCCCCGTGGCGACTGAGCCGGGCAATGAAATGGTGATTTATGAAGCAAATCCGCGCTTCTTTGCCACCGAAAACTGCCTTGATGCGATGACCGCTCGTCTTGACGATATTAAGGCTCTGGGAGCCAACGTGCTTTGGGTGATGCCTGTCAACGACCCCGGAGTGA
Source organism: Muribaculaceae bacterium (assembly GCA_045133615.1). GTDB lineage: Bacteria > Bacteroidota > Bacteroidia > Bacteroidales > Muribaculaceae > M3. The sequence goes on from JBGUUQ010000150.1 coordinate 19,912, forward strand.
AAGATGCCATCGGCTCTCCTTATTGTGTGAAAGATTTCAAAGGTATCAATGCCAAATATGGAACGGTAGCCGATTTCATAGAGCTCGTTGATGCCGCTCACTCCAAAGGAATGACGGTGATGCTTGATTGGATTGCCAACCACACGGCATGGGATTGTGCTTGGATTGACGAGCACAAAGATTGGTACACTCAGGATGCCAATGGTAATATCGTTTCTCCATCGGGATGGTCTGATGTTGCCGACCTCAACTTCGACAATGCCGATATGCGTGCAGCAATGATTGACGCAATGGCATATTGGGTGCGCGAGACAGGTATTGACGGTTTCCGTTGCGACCATACTGACGGTGTCCCCGTGGATTTCTGGACCGATGCTATTGCGCAACTTCGAGCTATAAACCCCGACTTGTTGATGCTTGCCGAGTCGAGCGATGCGAAGTATTTTGAAGCCGGATTCGATATGAACTACGGTTGGACTTATGCATCCAAACTCACAGATTTATTCGCCGGCAAAATCACTCCGGCAAAATTCTTTGAGGAAAGCAACAAGGAATTGGCTAAACTGCCCGAAGGTAAAAAGGTGATGCGCTATGCTATCAATCATGACGTGGCTGCTGAAAATTCAGTGTCGTCGTTGTATGGCAGCACAGAAGGCGAACTTGCCGCTTATGTGCTTACAGCTATGCTCGATGGTGTCCCCATGATATATTCTTCTCAAGAGACTGCATATACCGGAACTCTCTCATTCTTCAACTATAACGTTTTGGATTGGACTTCCGGTAATGCTGATGCATACGCTGCTGTGATGGCTGCATATGCCTATAGTAAGGATGTTCGCGGTGGAGCGCTTTACACTTACGAAAACGGTAAAGTTGCAACTTTCGCACGAGTATCGGGCGAACATGCTCTTATCGTGATGGTCAACACTTCGAAGAATGCTGCGACAGCCAAGACTCCGATTTCGATGGCCAGCTCAACAGTGACCGACCTTATTGCCGGATCATCCGAAACTCTTCCGGTATCGGTAGAACTCGATGGCTATGGCTATCGCGTATGGATGAAATAATAAGGATTCCTGTCTAATACCTTTTCAACGCAAGAACAGATAAGGTTTACAATTAATAATCTCGCAGAAAGGCGCCTACCTGTGAAGGTCGGCGCCTTATTCATTTTGATTTTGTCGGGAGAGAATTATGTTGTAATTTTGGGACTAATTGAAAATCGATAAGCCATAAAAACTAATCAAACGTGAAATCAATACCCAAAATGCTGAAATACCTGTTTGTTGCAATGGTATTTTGCTGTTCATCACCGAATATTATAGCATTGACAGATGCCGATTGCGATTCGTTGCTTTCGGTTTTGGATGAGGAAATACGCCAAAAATCGAAATATGAGGCAGCCAAAAGGAGTCGTATCGACTTGCTGCATCGGCAACTCAACAACGCCGTTTCCGACAAGGCTCGATTTGATTTCTGTCGAAAACTATTTGACGAGTACCACACATTTTCGATGGATACCTCCATACTTGTCGCTCGTGAATGTAGGGTGATAGCTTCGCGGCTCGACGTCGACAGTGTGAAGTGGCTTGCCGCCATGATGGAGGCTGAGGCGCAAAAGGGTATTGGCAATTATAGTGCGGCTATTGCCATAATGGATTCCATCCCGCATGCGGCAGCCCGTATAACTAAAAATTATTACTATAATCGATATTGCTCGTTGTATATGTCGCTTTACGAAAACACTTATCCGCGGGAGGATGCCGAGGTGTATTTCACGAAGCTGAAAGCTTATCGCGATACATTGTCACGAAGTTACCCCGAAGGTTCGTGGGGCAATATGCTCAACAAAGCCGAATTGCTCAAAATGACCGGTAACTACGAAGGGGCAATGAAGATCTATAAAACTTATGAACAGAGAGTGTCAACCGAACCGATAGATTCTGCCGTATATTATTATGCGATAGGAGAGACTTACCGATTGATTGGGGATACGGATAATGCCATCAGGTATTTGGCGCAATCGGCGATATTGGATATTCGTAACTGCATCAAGAAATATATGTCGCTACAGGCATTGGCATTTTTGATAAATGAAGAGGGCGACAGTGAGAGAGCTTATGCATACATATCTTGCTCGATGAACGATATTCGCTTCTGCAATGCTCGCAGCCGAATTTTCAAAATCACGGAATTTATGCCGGTGATAAATGATGCTTTCATGGAAAAATCGGCAATTGGAGCGCGAAATAAGATGCTGATTATCATTGTAATCTCACTTCTGTCGATATTTTTGGTGGTAATGCTTGTGATGGTTCGCATGAAAGCGACGAAATTGAGTGCCGAGCGCGAATCTCTCAACAGAAAAAATGCCGAATTGCTCGAATTGCAGCAAAAGCAAGACACACTCAATCGGCAACTTTCGGAGCTTAATATGCGTCTTAAAGAGTCAAACCATGTGAAAGAGGAGTATATAGCTTACCTTTTTAATCTTTGTTCGGAATATATCGACGATATGGATAAGCAACGGGTGGCGTTGGGGCGTAAATTGAAGGCGGGTCAGGTACAGGATGTGGCAAAAGATCTTACGCGCTCGAAATCGTCGGAATATCTCAAAGTTTTCTTTGAAAAGTTCGATACAATATTTCTTGACCTGTTTCCGGGCTTTATAGAGTCGTTCAATGAATTGTTGCAGCCGGAGGCGCGAATTTATCCTCATAACGGAGAGCTGCTGACTCCCGAATTGAGAATATACGCGCTCGTCAGGTTGGGCATTAATGACTCCACCAAGATTGCAAGTTTGCTCCATTACTCTCCTCAAACAGTCTATAACTATCGTCTCAAAATCCGCAATAAAGCCGTCGTTCCGAAAAAAGAATTTGCTTCGCGAGTGGCGAAATTGTAAATTTTCGACCTACTATATAGGGGTCTTTGGTTTACTTTTTTGATAGTGGGTGGGGCGGTGCAAATTGCTGATATTCAGGTGTGATTACGATTATTCGCCTATCTAAATGGCTTACTTTTTAGCTTTACACACTCTTGCGCGTGTCGTGTAATAAAGATAAATTTGCAATAATGGTTAGGTTATAAATGCCATGAAAGAAACTGCACCATGAAACACAAAAATCTATTCCTTGTTGCAGTCTTTCTGTTTTATGTTTTACTGTAAAATGTTTGTTTAATGAAACAGCTAAAGATTTATTCATTCAGAAGGATGCTCCTTGCAGCGTTCCTCCTTGTTGCTATTTCATCCTATGCTCAAGTGCATGTCACCGGGCTTGTGTTGGATCAGCAAAATGAGCCCATCATCGGGGCTTCGGTATTCGTGAAAGAAACAAAAACGGGTACTGCAACCGACTTCGACGGACGATTCTCGCTTACAGTTCCGTCGGCAGAGTCAATCCTTGTTATTTCTTATGTCGGATGCGAAACTGCCGAAATTCCGGCAAATTCTCCGCTTTTGGCTAAAGGAATTGTATTGAAAGAAAATTCTCAGGTACTCGATGAAGTGATGGTCATCGGTTACGGTAGCGTAAAGAAGTCGGATGCCACCGGTTCAGTAGTTGCCGTAAAGCCGGATGATTTCAACAAAGGAAATCGCGTATCCGTACAAGATGCTATGGTCGGAAAAATCCCCGGCGTGAACGTAGTGTCGGGTTCCGGTGCTCCCGGTTCCGGTTCTACCGTTCGTATCCGTAGCGGTGCATCATTGTCGGCTTCAAACGACCCGTTGTTTGTTATTGACGGTGTGCCCATCGATAACTCTGACATTGAAGGCGCAAGCAACCTTATCGGTGGTATCAACCCCGAAGATATTGAAACTTTCACCGTATTGAAAGATGCTTCGGCAACTGCTATCTACGGTTCGCGTGCATCTAACGGTGTGATCGTTATTACCACCAAAAAAGGTACCGATCGCCTTAAAGTGAATTATTCCGGTACATTCTCAGTAGGAACAGTGGCAAAGAAACTTGATGTGCTTTCTGCTGATGAATTCCGCGAATTTGTTCCGTCAATCACCGGAGTTCCTGCCGATGCCGTATATGGAACCACTTCTACCGATTGGCAAGATGAAATTTATCGCACTGCTTTCGGACAAGAACACAACGTTTCATTGTCTGGTAAGGTGAAAGCAATCGAAAGTCCCTATCGCGTGTCGTTGGGTTATACCAACCAAAACGGTATCGTTAAAACCAACAACTATCAACGTCTTACGTTCGGTGGCGGTATCTCTCCTAAGTTGCTCGACGATCACTTGAATATCAACATCAATCTTAAGGCATCTTACGAAAAGAATCAATTGGTGGAAAACAGCGTAGTCGGCAATGCCATCTCTTACGACCCCACTCGTCCCGTTATGACCGGAAGCGCTACCGCTTCGACCGATCCCGGTCTCGGCTACTTTATCTGGAAAAACGGAGATTCTCCCATGGCTATTCAGACCGACAACCCCGTGGCTCAACTTGAATTGCAAGATCGCGTGAACAAAGTGACCCGTTCTATCGGTAACGCACAATTTGATTATAAGATTCATGGTCTCGAAGATTTGAGATTGAACCTCAACCTCGGTTACGATGTGCTTCGTTCGAAATATGACCGCGACGTACCCGAACTTGCAGGTATGATGTACACCGGCAACCAAAAAGACGGTACAGGTCTCGACTACCATTCGGTACAAGACAAGCGCAACTATTTGCTCGATTTCTATGCCGACTATCATCATGTATTTGCCGATAAGCATGATGTCAGCGCAATGGCCGGTTACGGTTGGCAACATTTCTGGAGAAAGTATGACGCAACAACTCACGACACTTACGGAAATGAACTTTCTTCACCGACTCACTACGAAACCGAATACTATTTGTTGTCGTTCTTCGGTCGCGTAAACTATTCATTCGACAGCCGCTATCTTCTTACCGCTACATTGCGTTCGGATGCTTCTTCTCGCTTCCACAAGGATAACCGCTGGGGTCTCTTCCCCTCTGTGGCTCTCGCATGGCGCATAATGCAAGAAGACTTCATGAAAGAACAAGACATCGTTTCTGATTTGAAACTGCGTGCCGGTTATGGTGTGACAGGTCAGCAGGATATTCTTAACGACTATCCTTGGATGACTACATTCAGCGTATCTTATCCTGAGTCAAGCTATCTCTTTGGCGACCAATGGTATCAGACTTATCGCCCCAATGGCTACGACAACGATATCAAATGGGAAACTACCAGAACATGGAATGTCGGTGTTGATTACGGATTCCTTCAAAACCGCATCTATGGATCAATCGACTACTACAAACGCTTTACTAAAGACCTTCTTAACACCATCAGCGTACCCGCAGGTGTCAACTACGCTCCGGTGCTTACCACCAATATCGGTTCGATGGAAAACCAAGGTATAGAAATTTCTGTCAACGCAGTGCCTGTACGTACGAAGGATTGGGAATGGACCGTAGGGTTGAATTACACTTGGCAACAATCTGAAATCACCAAACTTAATGTAATCGACTCTGACCAAAACTTCGTGCAGACCGGAAGTATTTCGGGCACGGGTAAATATGTTCAGGTATTCATGGTGGGCGAAACTCCCTACACATTCTATCTCGCCAAGCAGGCTTATGATGAAGCCGGAAAACCGATTGAAGGACAATATGTGCAACCCGACGGCTCTGTATCATCGACAGAAACTCGCTATAACACCGGAAAGAGCGCACTCCCCACATCGCTTCTCGGATTCAATACCAGAGTATCGTATAAGAATTGGGATCTCGCCATCAGCGGTCACGGCACATTCGGTAACTATGTATATAATTATGTTGAAGCCGACCAATACTTGCAGCAAGCTTATAGCGACCAAGGTTCATTCTCCAACTTGTTGAAATCTACGGTTGCCACAGGCTTCGACAACCAACAGCTTTATTCCGATTATTTCTTGGAAGACGGCTCATTCTTCCGTATCGACAACATTACGCTCGGCTATACATTCGAGAAATTGTGGAACAGCACAAGCAATCTCCGTGTGACATTCGGCGTATCTAACGTGTGCACAATCACCGGATATGACGGTATCGACCCCGAACTCTACTCAGGTATCGACAGAGAGATGTATCCGCGTCCGCGCACATTCTCTCTCGGATTCAATCTTAATTTCTAATTCGTAAGCAAAACATTTGATATGAAGACAATTAAAAAATATATCTATACGCTGCTTGCCGTTATCGCTTGTTCGATGGCTGTTGCATCATGTACCGACGATCTCGACACTATGCCGCTCGACGACAATCAGCTTGTAAGTGAACAAGTGTATAGCACCGAAGATGGCTATATAGGAGTGTTGGCCAAGTGCTACTCATCGTTGATTCTCACCGGCCAGAAAGGTGGCGACGGCGGTGACGGCGACCTTCAAGGTGCAAATGAGGGTTATTCGGGATATGTGCGTCTGTTGTTCTATTTGCAAGAACTCAATACCGACAATTTCCTCATGCCTTCGTCGTCAAACGGTCTTCGCAAGTGCCTCAATCTTACTTGGGATGCCTCTAATGCATCGGTTATCACATGGACTTATCAACGTCTCTATATGGCAATCGCATACAGCAATGAGTTCCTCCGCGAATGTACTGAAGGGAAATTGCAATCACGCGGTCTTTGGGATCCCATGAAGGATGACTATTTGGCATATCGCGCCGAAGCTCGCTTCATCCGTGCGTATTGCTACTCAATGCTTTGCGACTTGTTCGGTTCGGTGCCTTATGTCGATGAAAACACCGGTGTAAAGGAACTTCCCGTACAATGGACAAGAAAAGCAATCTTCGACTATGCCGTAGCGGAATTGAAAGCTGTAATCGGCGAAGCTGAGTCGGAAGAGCAACTTGTAGAGCCGAAGCAAAATCAATATGGTCGTGTAGATAAAGTGGCCGGTTGGTTCCTCTTGTCGCGCATGTATCTCAATGCCGAAACTTGGATTGGCGAAAACGGATATCAAAAGGCTTATGAATATGCGAAAAAGGTTATCTCAAGCAATGCTTATCCGTTGGCTTCCGATTACCGCCATATCTTCCTTGCCGACAACGACAATTGCTCTGAAATCATTTGGCCGCTCGTTCAAGATGGTTTGAAGGCTCAAAGTTCAGCCGGAACAAACTTCTATGTGAAGGCATTTGTAAACGGTCCGATGGACGAACTCTATAGGACCGGAGTCGGCTCAAAGGGTTGGGGTAACGTTCGTGCGAAAACCACTCTTGTCGACATCTTCGATGAAAGCGACATCTATTTCGATAAGAATGATACTTGGGGCAATAATAAGAATGACAAGCGTGCTCAATTCATGACTGCTCTCGACAATCAGACCAAAAACACTTGGGATGCCAATGGCGCGATGACAAGTACGTTTACTTGCGGATATGGCTACATCAAATGGCGTAATGTCACTAAAGATGACCAGATTCATGCATCAGGCGATACTTATGTGTCGATTGATTTCCCGATGTTCCGTACGGGTGATGCCTACCTCATGGCTGCTGAAGCAATCCTTCGCGGTGCTGCCGGCACTCGCAGCGAGGCTCTCGACTATGTGAATGAAATTCGTATGCGCGCCTATATGTCGGATAGATATGCCGTTGCAGGCGTTAAGTCGGATGTATCGGGTAAGATTTCTGATTCGGAATTGACTCTCGACTTTATCCTCGACGAACGTCAACGCGAGCTTGCTTCAGAATTGGTACGCCGTACCGACCTCATCCGTTTCAACAAGTTCACCAAAGGCAATAATTGGGATTGGAAAAACGGAGAACGTCTTGGCGCCGATGTTGAAGATTACTTGAAATTGTTCCCGATTCCTGAAAGCGAAAAGATGAATAATCCTACGCTTACACAGAATGAAGGATATTAAGATTTGAATTTGGTAAATCAGGTTGCGGAGATGTATCTTTGCGGTACATTCCGCAACCATTTTTAATTATTGAATCATGAAGAAATCTCTTATTCTATTGTCTTTGTTCTTCGCGTCGCTTTCGGCTGTGTCGCAGACCACTCCCGAAGAGGTGTTTGCCACAATCGAAAAAGCGGGTGGTGTGTATTATGCCTATCCGGTGACCGAGAGCTTGAATACAGCCCCTCCCAAAGGTTATGAACCATTCTATATAAGCCACTACGGACGCCACGGGTCGCGCTATCTTATCGGAGACAACGACTACAAATGGGTGCTTGATATGATGACCGATGCCCACAATGCAGGGGCGCTGACATCTCTCGGAGAGGATGTGCTTGCTCGTCTGCAACAAGTATGGATTGAGGCAGAAGGGCGTGGTGGCGATCTCTCGCCGCTCGGCGTAAGGCAGCATAAAGCCATCGCCAAGCGTATGTATGAATCATTCCCGCAAGTATTTGCCGGCGACCCGGTGATGTCGGCTCGCTCTACCATCGTGATGCGTTGTGCTCTCAGTATGGATGCTTTTTGCGAAAGTCTTAAAGAGCAAAAGCCATCAATGAATATCACCCGCGAAGCCAGCAATCGCTATATGTGCTACATGAACTACCACAGTCCCGAATCAAACCGGTTTACGGCTCAAGACGGACCATGGCGCGAGGAGTATCGCAAGTTTGAGGAAGCTCACACTCGTCCCGACCGACTTGTGGCATCATTGTTTTCCGATGCCGGTTATATATTGCGTAAGGTGAACCCCTATAATGTGATGTGGGGATTCTATTGGATTGCGGTCGATATGCAGAATATGGAGACCGACATCAGCTTTATGGACTTGTTTGAAAAGCAGGAGTTGTTTGACCTTTGGCAGGCGTTCAATTATCGTTTTTATGTGTGCGATTCAAATTATCCGTTGAGCAACGGTATGCTTCTCGATAATGCGAAGCCTCTTTTGCGCAATATACTTGAAAGTGCTGAAGAGGTGATTGCAGGCGGAAAGAATGGTGCGACATTGCGTTTCGGACATGATGGAAACCTGATTCCGCTCACCGGTATTCTTCGCTTGAAAGATTGTTATAATCAAGAGGAAAATCCGTATAATTTCTATAAAGTGTTCTCGGATTTCAAGATTGCTCCGATGGCGGGAAATGTTCAGATTGTGTTTTTCCGCAATAAGGCAGGCGATATTCTTGTGAAATTCCTCCACAATGAGCGAGAAACGTCTATCCCTGTTGAAACGGATTGTTTCCCGTTCTATCATTGGAACGATGTGAAATCATTTTGGAATCAAATCCTCAACGATTAACGCTCAAAAGATAAATATGAGAGGCGGGGGGGGCGCCCCGGCGCGCCCCCACCCCCCCCGCCCCGGGGGGGGCCCCCGCCGGGG